>CAWJHZ010000022.1:0-7301 GCA_963842845.1 uncultured Chloroflexia bacterium | reverse complement strand
CGCACCGAGCTCGGCGAGCATGAGCGGCGGGAGCTGGCGGCGATGAAGGAGCAGATCGACCGCGTTGTCGACCTCTTTCGCTCAGGCGTTGGCCGCGCGTAGGCGGGCGCCTATGCTGCGCGCTCGGATGCAATCCCACGCGAAGAAAGGAATAGCCGATGAGCGACGCCCGATCCCCGGCCCAGCGGGTAATTCGCAGCCTGCTGCTGCGTCCTCCGATGCGGCCCTGCATTCCGGCATCGCGGGCTGGCTCAGCCATCAGATGGATGCGCTGCAGCACGGCGCAGCGTGGGTTTACCATGAGGTTGTCGCCGTCGAGGCCGATGCGACGGCCTGGACGGAGGCGAACCCCGCCATCGCGCCGCTCGTTCAACAGGCGCTGTCGCTGGCCGAGGATTTCGTGCTCCGTTGCGCGCAGTCGGCCGGCGTCCCTGCACCTGCGCTCGCGCTCGTCGGAGTCGACGTGCTGGCCGCGCTCAAGCAGATGGCCGCCGCCGACAGCACGGTGAAGAGCGGTTCCGCCATGAGGCAAGGTGTTGCTGCCTCCGCGCCCACCCCTGGTGCCGGCTAAAACGCAGCCGGTCGATTGCGGGCCGAAAGCGCCCCTCCCTCCCGGTCGCGGTCATTCCGCAGCCGCGCGGCGATCGCCCGCATAATGGCGATGCGCCTGTTCGCCGCGTCCGGCGTGATGGTGCCGAGCCCGAGCTGCCGGGAGTAGACCTTTTCGCGCATCGTGACCTCGCGGTCCGCCTCTTCGATCATGTCGTCGAGCGAGATGGGGAACAGGTCGCTCATTCGGACTTTTCCCTGCCTGGGGCATCGGCGAGCCACTGATCTATTTCGGCCTTGGTAAACCCAGCTTCCTCGGCGCGACGGTGAGCGGATAGCACCGAGAAGCCGCCCGCCAAGGCTTCGAGGAAAAAAGAGGAGAGGCGAAACCTCCGCATGGCAACGTCGATGTCTTGTGCGCTCCCCGCCAGCGCCGCCAGCAGCTCGGCGTCGCTCGTAACGATCCTGTTGGCGAGGAGATACATCAGCTCCGGCTCGAACTTTTCGGGCCGCAGGTAGATAACGGTCTGCTTTCCCCGGCCGATGGCATAGCCTGCCTCGATGTGCGCAGACCGGCCGGAGGGGAGGAGGATCACGCAGCAATCGCACCAGTCAAGTGCGTCCCTGTCGCGTTTGTATCCGTGGGCAGCGATCGGACTGGACTGGAGCAGGCTCCTGTAACGCTCCGGCGTCCAAGCCTGCCACTCTGGGTCGATCTCTGACCAGCGGAATCCGTCCTCACCAGGGGCTGGGTTGCGGAAATCGTAGACGTCATGGCCGGAATCGCGCAGCAGCCGAACGACTTCTGGCTGCCATTCGTTGCGCCACGAGCTTGCCAGATAGATGCGGCTCATGCCGGTGGCCTCAGCTCCTGGATGCGCTCCTCGATCAGCGCTACCGCACGCTCGTACTGCGGTGGCGTTTCCTTCTCTAGCCGTTCCAGCGCGCGCGAGATGAAGGTCCCGGCCTGCCATGAGCGCACCTCCGCGATGGTGCGCTGGCCCTTGATCTCCCGCGCCCATGAATCGACGAGGCGCGCGTCGGCCTCCGCATGGATGTATCGGCTGGGAGGCGGCGCCGGCTTCTCCTCTTCTGCAGCGGGCGCTGTCGCCGCTGCTGCCGGCGCCCTCGCGGACGGGACGATGGCGGAAAGTCCAGGCGGCGGGATGCACTGCAGCTGCGCGGCGCGGGCGGAGACCTCGGCCGCGAACTGGATACGCGGCGTCGCTGGGGCGTCAGCCAGCAGCGGCAGGTGGTGCGCGGTCCAGGGATGCAGTGTCGCGACATCGAGGCCGGCGACGGCGACCTTCACGTTGCGGATGAAGCCGACCCAGTCCTTACGTCCGCGGTCCTCCAGCACCGTGAAGCGCGGGAAATCGTCGGGCGCGCTGCGCGAGGCGAAGCCTCCCTCCAGCCGGTCGAGGATCTCCTCGGCGCGGGGCGACATTTCCCGCGCCTGCTGCATCGCATCGGCGTTGTACTCGAGGAAGTCCGTCGCATTCCAGGCTTCGTCATTGGCTGCTCTGGCGGCGAAGTCGGCGAGCGCGAGCGCGAATTCTACCGGATCGGTCATTACGTCGGCGGCGATCTGTCCCTGCTCGTCCAGCACGTAGCCTGCGAACTCGATCGGCTCCTCGGCTGCAGTAGGGGTCGGCGCGGCGCCGCTGCCCGGCTCCGTGCTTGTCGGTTGCCCCTGACCCGAACCGTCGTCCGCGCCCCAGCGGTCCGCCGGCGGGCCGGCCTGCGCTGGCTGCTGGCGCTCCTGCCGTGGCCGCATCTGGCGCTGGGCTGCGGGCTGCTGCTGCGCCGGTGCCGCGCGCCGCTGCTCCGGCTCGCGCTGTTGCTCTGGCTCGCCCTGGTCGCGCATCCCGTAGGTCGTGCTCGCATCGCCGCTCGCCTCCGCCGCGTCCATCGCGGCTGCGACGTAGTCTGAGCTTTCGATGATGGGCCCCATGTCGATCGGGCGCCGGTCCTGGATGTCATCCAAGGCGGCGATCGACGCGTACTCGACCGAGCGGGGCAGCCAATTCAACAGCTGCTTCGCTACCGTCTTCGCTGCCATCTTCTCGACGAATGCGATCCAAGGTGCCCTCAGGAAGCCGGGTGGGGGGCGCTTCCCGTCGCGCTGCGCCCGCTCGAGTACGGATCGTGCGAAGCGGTAGGCGGGTGTGGCGTCGCGGATGCGCGCTACCAGCGGCCAGGGCATCACCTCGAACGGCTTCGCCTTCCCCTCCATCATGGTCGCGGTTGCATAGGCGAAGGCGGGAAACTCCGCGGTGCCGGCGGCCTGAGCCTCCGGCGAAACGTCGTGGAAGTTGCCGAGAGGCGTATGCCGCAGGTGCTCTTCGGTCCCGAACTCGTATTGGAAGGCGCGCGCGTCAACCTCGTCGCGCCAGGCGACGTGCCCGATGACGGACGCGATCTTGCCGGAGCGAAAGGCCAGATCGAGCAGGCCATGGTAGCCGAGGACCATCTGGCAGACGTAGTGCTCCTCCTCCTTCAGCGTCTTCCGGTTCCACCGTTTCTCCTTGAACGGGATCAGGTGGGCGAGCTGGAGCGGCGTGTCCGGCGGCAGGCCGGCCTGCGCCAAGAGCAGCGCCTTGCCGGCGACGTCCGCCACGCTGCACTGCGCCAAGTCAGGCGACTTGCGGAGCGACCCGGCGAGACTCGACAGCATCATCGTCGGGGTGATGATGCTCGGGACTGCGTTCTGCATCCGACGGAGAAACTCGGCGTTACTGAACAGATCGCCGAGCTTGGCGACCTCCCTCAACGGCCGGCTGTCCTCGCGGCGGGGTGCGACGGGCGTTGTCGGCTTTCTCGTTTCGCTCATTCGGATGGTTCCTTCCACAAGGGGAGGAACTGGGTTTCCGTATCCCAAAAACATAGCTGGCTCATTGCTCGCCCTCCAGCGCGAAAGGGCTGCGCGCCTCGACCTCCTCGAACTCCGCATTCACGGGCTCGATGAACCCCGGTCTGCGTACGATCGCCCAGCCGCGTTTGTGAAGCGCGTCGAGCAGCCCAATCGGATTGAGACCGCGGCTGTAGGCGTCTTCGTGCGCGGCCAGCAGATCGCGGATCAGCTTGGCGGCGGTGACGGAGTCGGGGGTTTCGGTCATCGTGCGACCATCTCCTGCTTGATGACGCAGCCCGGTATCTGGTGGACCTTCTCGATCCGCACCGCCAGCCCGATCCGCGTCCGGTTGAAGTCGAGATAGGCGAGCGGGGCTTTGCCGGCGACCACCGCCTGGGCGAGCGTCATCAGGTCGCTTTCCTCCTCGAACAGCCGCCAGACGCCGCGCAGGCTTGTGACGCTGCCGTGTTCGCCATGCACACGGGTCAAGTCCGTCGCCGGGGCCGCGGCGTCGCGCGCAGCCTCGTCTGCCGTCTGTGACGCTGCCGCTGCATCGGCCAGGTCCGCCGGCGCGAGCGTCTGGGCAGCGCGCTCAGCAGCGGCGTTGGCTTCCGCCTGCTTCCGTGCCGCTTCTGCGGCAGCGGCGGCGCGTACCTGCTCCTCCTTCCGCACTGCGTAGGCCGTCTGCCGGGCGGTGATGACGTTGAGCGGGGCGTCCGATCGGGTGAGGAGTTTGCCCTTGCTGTCCCATTCGCCGAGCCGTGCCTTGAGCCGTCGCAACGCGCCGTCGATCGCGGTCGAGGCCGTCAGGACCGGCGCCTTCTCCAGACCATGCAGGCGCTCGGCCTGCTTGAGCAGTTCGGTGATCTGCCGCCGGAGGTCGCCAGCGCGGCCTTGTATCTCGTCGTCGGGGATGTCGGGGTATTTGTCCCGAAAGCGCGCGAAGGCCGCCAGCAGGTCATCGGCCCGCTGCGTGGCAGCGTCGAAGACGTGGTCCATCCAGCGCGTCCAGTCGTCGGCTGACAGGCCGAGCGAAGGGGGCGGCAGATTGTGGCCACGCGCGGCCGATGGGAGCGCCTCCTCGTCGGCCGGCGTCTGTTGGGCGTCGCGCGGCTTGCGGATCGGGGGTGCCATCAGAGGTTTCTCCTCTCAGAACGTCGGCGGCGGCAGCAGCCGCAGGTCGACCGGTTGCGTCGGCGACAGCGACGGGTGCCAAGGGGCGTGCTTGCGCGCCCATTCCTTTGTGGCGGTGGCGTGCCGGTAAGCCTGCTCGGTGCACTGCTTGCCGAAGACCAACACCTTGCACAGCGGCCGGTCGAACAGATCGCCAGCGACCATTGCGTCGGCGACGGCGCCCTCCAGCTCCTCTTCGCTCCAGGAGCCGAGCGTCGCGCCGTCCAGCTCGACGGTGTAGCGGCCGTCGGCGAGGCTGATGCGGGCCGGGGCGGCCCAGCCGTGAGGGCAGAGCGGGACGAGGTAACAGCCAGGCTGTGGCCGAGTGAGGACGCGCGGGGCGGCTTTCATCGTTGTACCCATTCCACCGTTACGGGACCGACGGCGGCGCGCCCAATGAACGGCAGGCTGTGAAGGGACGCAGCGATCGCGCGGCCGGTGCTGTGGATAATTCCGTCGTCGCTAAACCGCAGCGTGTAGAAGCGGCCCATGTTCTCGGCAATGATCATCACAATGAGGCCTCTCTTGTCGCGGTATACGTTCCCGACCGCAACAGTGGGCGGTGGCGGGGGCGGCTCGCCGATGTTTGTGACGTCGATTTTCATTGCTGCAGCCGTACGCGCGACGAAGCTGTAAGTCAAGCGAAAATTGACGTTGACAGGAGGAAACTGACGACGTAAAGGAGCCGCATGGCGCGCGATGCCCATTATGAGGAGCTGCTTGCCCGACGCGGGCGCGTAGCGGCTATTGCTGCGGCTACCGGCCTCTCCAAACAGGCCGTCTCGGCGTGGCACCGTATCCCAGCCGAGCGAGTGCCCGAAATAGCGGAGGCGCTCGGCCTCGAGTACCGGGAGCTGCGCCCCGATCTCTGGCGACAGGAGAAGGCCAATGGCCCACAGCCCGAGGACTGACGCTGCACCGGGAGATGCATCGCCGCCACCGTCCGACTTCAACGGCCCCACCGCGGATGAGACGGTGGATGCCCTGTCGCGGTACGCCACGCTGCGGAGGGAGCAGCAGCAGGCTGCCCAGCGAGTGAAGGACGTTGTGGCGGCCTACGAGTCCAAAGGCGGCCACGGCGAGGACCTCAAGGACCTGCACAAGCTGATGCAGCGCGACAAGCGCGAGGCTGTCGCGACGATCGAACGGCGCTACCGGCTGGCGATCCAGGTCGGAATCGTGGAGGTCGACTGGGAGACCGACGGACAGGCGCACTTCCTCAAGGCGTTCGGCGACGTGAAGCCGGCCGGCGGGGACGCGGCGCAGCGACTTGCCGAGGCCCGGGCGTACAACGACGGCTACAATTCAGCGAAGCACGGCGCACCGCTGGAGGGGAGCCCCTTCGACGGGGCCCCGGGGTCGAGCCAGTTCGTGGCCTGGCGGGACGGCTGGACTGATGGTTACGCTGAGCGCAAGGACCAAGCTGGGGAGCCGGCCACCGCCCCGCGTCCGCGCGGAAGGCCGCGCAAGGTGCGAGAGGCGATGGCGACGACGGCGCAATCCGACAGCGTCGATATCGGCGACGATGCACGCCAGGCGCCGGTCTGAGCGAAGGGGGCGACCGATGGCGCGCGCAAAGGAATCGAGCCCGGGCAGGCGCCGGGCCGAGGCGTTATACGGCCTCCTGCTCGGCCTTGGCGTCGATCAGCCGCTGCCTGCGCTCAGTGATCTGGCGAGGTTATGCGGGGAATTTTCGACCTCGCGCCGGCGCCCCGCAGAGGATGCCCATGAGGCCCTTGTGCTTCTCCGGCGCGATGGACGCATCCTCTGGCGGTCTGGAACGCGCTCGGAGGCGCGCGGACACCAGGCGATCCGCGTCGTCGCCACCCGCAAGGTGCTGAAAACGGCCGGCTGTCCCTTTGAGGCGCCTACGCCATGAGCGCGCCGGTTTTGATCCTCCGAATGACGGTTCCGGGCCTGCCGAAGGCCAAGGGCAGGACGAAGACACGGGTCGTCGTTCCGAAGAGCGGCAAGCCCTTCGCCACGGTCTACACCCCGGCGGCAACGCGGAACGAAGAGGCGGTCATCCGGGACATGGCCGCGCAGGTCATGGGCGGGGCGCCTCCTTTGGAGGGGCCGGTCGAGTTGCGGGTGACGATCTATCTGCCGATCCCAGCTTCCTGGTCGCGGAAGCGCCAGCAGCTGGCCCTCGACGGCCTTCTCCTCCCGACAACGAAGCCTGACTGGGACAACGCCGCCAAGATCACCGATGCGGTGAACGGCATCCTTTGGCGCGACGATTCGCAGGTCACCGACGCGCACATCTTCAAGCGGTACTCCGACCGGCCGAGGGTGGTGATCGAGGTCAGACCGATCGTGGGGAAGCTGCCATGAAGCATCCCGTGGAGCGCGTGGTTGTGCTCGTGGTGGCCGGCGCGGTGCTTCTTTGGGCCTTGTTGCTGATCTGTCCCGGTTGACCCCGCCGGCGCACGGGTACTAGATAGGCGAACGGCGGCCGGGGGCTGAAACCCGACCGCCGCTCTGAACCGCAGCACGAGGACGCGCGCTGATGGCTGGCATTCCATTATTGCTATTTTCAGGAAAGTTCAAGCCTTTAGGCGGCGCGCCCTCGGCCCTCGCGCGCGTTATCTCCGTGACATGAACGATTCATCGCCGCACGAGCCGCCGTTTTTCGGCCTGTCGCTCCGGCTTCCGCCGTCGAACATTGATGCTGAGCAGGCTCTTTTAGGTAGCCTGTTGGCGAACAATCGCGCCTTCGAGCGCG
>CAWJHZ010000021.1:0-11600 GCA_963842845.1 uncultured Chloroflexia bacterium | reverse complement strand
CATGAAAAAAGGTATTCATCCAGACTACGTCGAGGCGACAGTACATTGCGCCTGCGGCAACGAGTTCACAACCCGCTCGACGAAGAAGGAGCTGCGCGTTGAGGTTTGCAGCCGCTGCCATCCCTTCTTCACGGGCGAACAGCGAATAGTCGACACAGCGGGCCGCGTGGAGCGCTTCAAGAGGCGCTACGGCCTCAAATAGAATCGACGCGAACACCGAGAGCAGGGGCGGAGTCAATCCCGCCCCTTCTTGTTATGGACGATTCTAGCGACATGACTGACCAGCACACGCCCGAGACGAGCGGCAGGGCCATACAGCATTACGGCGGCCAGGCGGTCATCGAGGGCGTCATGATGCGCGGCGAACGCAGTATGGCGATAGCCGTGCGCCAGCCCGACGGCGGCATTCGCGTCAAGTCGCAGTCGCTGGGCGGCGTCTACGTCGGCCCCGTGCGACGTATCGCCGTCTTGCGCGGCGTCATCGTCCTCTGGGAGACGCTGGCGCTGGGCATGCGGGCGCTCGTCTTCTCGTCGGAGGTCGCGGCGGGAATCGCGCCGGAAGACGAAGAGGAGCCCGGCCCGGGCTACATCTGGCTGATAGCCGGCGTGATGCTCGTGCTGACGGCGGCGGTGTTCTTCGTCGCGCCTCTGCTGCTGACCGGCTGGCTGAACTCGCGGCTGAACGGCAGCCTGGTCGTGCTCGTCGAAGGCGTCCTGCGGCTGGCGATGCTTCTCGGCTACATCTGGGGCATCGGCTTCATACCGGACATCCGCCGCGTCTTCGCCTACCACGGCGCCGAGCACCGGACGATCAACGCCTGGGAGGCCGGCGCGCCGCTGGAGGTGGCGTCGGTGCGACGCTTCAGCAACGAGCACGCCCGCTGCGGCACGGCGTTCCTGCTGACGGTGGCCGTCGTGTCGCTGGTGCTGTTCGTGGCGCTGGGCACGCCGAGCTGGTGGTGGCGGATCGCCTCGCGCGTGCTGCTGATACCGGTCATCGCGGCGGTGAGCTACGAGATCATCCGTCTCAGCGGTGCCTACGGGCGATTCCGCCTCGTGCGCTGGATATCGCGTCCGAGCCTGGCGCTGCAGGCGCTGACGACGCGCGACCCGGACGACAGCCAGATAGAGGTGGCGATCCGGGCGCTGCGAGAGGTGCTGGCGCTGGACGGGGCGACTGTTCCGATTGAGAAAGCTGCGGGTACGCCATAGAGTGAGCGCCAGCGGGAGCAGACCGCAGCCCCCGGCGCGCCGCCGGAAAGGATAGGGCACGCATGGGATTCCTGAGTCGTTCGATTCCCGATCAGGAGTGGGTGACGTTGGCCAAGCCTATCTTTGACTTGGCGATAGGCTCCGCCGCCGGGCTCAGCGAGGCAATCCGTCAGGACGATGGCCGAGGTCAAGTCGAGGTCGTTGAGAGGGTAGTATTGCGATTCCCATCCCTGGCAGAGTCCCTGCGAGGCAGTCCGCCTCCGACATCGGCCGAGGCTCGCCGGGCGAACAAGAACCTGCAATTGGGCCTGAAAGACTACATAGATGGAGCGAAACAGTTTAACAAGCTGTCGGTTGACCTTGCTCACGGCCTCTCCGCACGCTCCAAGGCCGGCGGTACGGTTGGCCGCGTGGCTCTCCATCAGATTGTCTCTGGTCTTAAGCTCTACCAAGGGAGCATGAAGAGGGCCGAGGGTCGGTTGCAGAACGCCCGCGCCTTCCTTGAAGGGACGGCAAGAGAATGAACGACCTGGCCTTCCACCTTGCTTCGCCAGCCTTCCAGCGAGTGCAGCAGAAGCGCCTTTTCGGGAAACCCTACATCCGTCTCGGCCCGCTCGTTTTCACGGTTGGCGGCTGGGTTTTCGAGCAGGGAGCGCTGCTAGGGTATGGCCTCAAGAGGCAGCAGGAGATCCTCGCTAAGCTCCTGGGTTCGCCCATTGGAGACGAATTATCCTTCATCCGCTCTATCAGGAACGAGGCCGAAACCCGGCTACGCGAAACGCCGGCCGACAAATTCAACCTCTTTGAGATGTACGTGGCTAGAGAGCTGAGGCTTATGGGGATCGACTTACCAACCTCCTCCCCAAACAAGGCGTTGGACAGGAAATGCGACCCACTGGAAGTCAACGTCCGCGTCCGCTCAGCCTTGAAAGCTGGAGCCGCGCTGGGCCGCCACTTCCCCGAACAGTTCCAAGCCTGCTGGGAGAACTCTCACCCAATTCTGCCCGCTGCAGAATGGCAGGAAATGAGGGCCGCCGGCCTGGGACTTCCGGAGACGCAGCAGGAGAACCCCTTAGAGGAACACCTTTCCATCGTACTGGGGATCACCGCGGCCTGGGCCTACGAATACGGCGCTCAACGGTTTTCACCGGATGAACTCACATTGCTGGCCCGTATGGCGGAGAATCCGAACGCCTACCTAGCGCGGTACTAGGCGCAGCGGGCGGCCTTCTCGCCATCACCCTGGCGGGAACGGTGGCGATCCGCGCGCTGCGAGAGGTGCTGGCGCTAGACTCTCGCCCCTCCATCGCCGAAGGGAAGATGGAAAGTTGATGACAAGACGAAAGGCCGAAAAGAAGGGCTCCCCATGGGCGAAGGAGCTGTACAACGTCTTCGCGCCGACGCGGCACAGTCTTCGAGATATACCCGAGCAGGACATCAACAACGCGATCGATGAGGCGCTTCACGTTGTTCGACGCAAGGGGAAACGAACGAGCGGTTCGCAGGAGTCGAACGCTCGCAGGTGAGCCGTGGAAGGTTCAAGCCCTCCGCTACATTCGCCGCTTTGCTTACAGTGTCTGGTCCCCCATCAGGCGGGCGTCGAACTCACGGTGGAAGCAGGTGCGCTCGCCGGTGTGGCAGGCCGGCCCCAGCGGCTGCGCCCGGATCAGCAGCGTGTCGTCGTCGCAGTCGATGAGGATGCGCCGGACGTTCAGGTAGTTGCCGGACGTGGCGCCTTTGTGCCACAGCTCCTGCCGGCTGCGGCTGTAGAACCAGACCTGTCGCGATTCCAGCGTCCGCTCCAGCGCCTCTTTGTTCATGTAGGCAAGCATCAGCACCTCGCCCGTGTCGTCGTCCTGCACGATGACGGGAACGAGCCCCTGGCCTTTGTCGAAATCAACCATCGAAAGCCTCCTGGCTAAAGGCGAACGGGGATATCGCGCGCCTTGAGGTATTCCTTAGTCTCGCGGATGCTGTAGGTCTCGAAGTGGAAGATGCTGGCGGCGAGCACCGCATCCGCGCTGGCGTCCTTAATGGCGTCGACCATGTGCTGCGGGTTGCCGCAGCCGCCCGACGCAATGACCGGCACCGTCACCGCTTCCGAGACGGCGCGCGTCAGCGGCAGGTCGTAGCCGTCGAGGTGGCCGTCGGTGTCCATGCTCGTCAGCAGGATCTCGCCGGCGCCCAGTTCGACGACCTTCCGCGCCCACTCGAGAGCGTCGACGCCCGTCGGCGTGCGACCGCCGTGCGTATACACCTCCCAGCGCCCTTCGCCGATCCTCTTCGCGTCGATAGCGACGACGATGTTCTGGTTGCCGAAGCGCGTGGCGCAGCGCTCGATGACCCGCGGGTCCGCGACAGCGGCGGTGTTCAACGACACCTTATCGGCGCCGTACTCGAGCAGTCGCCGCACGTCTTCCTCGCTACGGACGCCGCCGCCCACTGTAAACGGGATGAACACCTGGTCGGCGGTGCGGCGCACCATGTCGTACACCGTCTCCCGCGCGTCCGAGGACGCTGTTATGTCAAGGAACACGAGCTCGTCGGCGCGCTGCTCGCTGTAGAACGCGGCAAGCTCCACGGGGTCGCCGGCGTCGCGCAACTGGACGAACGAGACGCCCTTCACGACGCGCCCCCGGTCGACGTCGAGGCAGGGGATGACGCGGGTTGCAAGCATTACGACCTCTCAGAATCGATGCCATTGTATCAGCTTGCACGGGTGTTGAGCACGGGTGAAAGGAGCGCGGTCGCGAAGTGCTCCATCTCCAGCCGCTCACCGTCGGAGTCGACCTCCATGAAGCGAATGCTGCACCGCTCTGTGTGCATCTAAGGCCACGCTGCAATCTGATGCGGGCCGAAGAGGGCTTATGATTTGGCGACGGCGGCGAGTGCGTCTGGAAGCGAGAGAGCGCCGTCATACAACGCGCGGCCGAGGATGGCGCCTTCGACGCCCGTGCGCGCCAAGCGCCGCAGATGGGCCAGCGAAGCGATTCCGCCCGACGCTATTATCCGCGCCGGCACCAACTGCACGGCTCGCGCGGTGGCAGCGACGTTCGGGCCACGGAGCGTCCCGTCGCGGGAGATATCGGTGTAAACGAATCGGCGGACTCCCATCGCGGCCAGACGCCGCATCAACTCCTCTGCCTTCTCGCCGCTCTGCTCTCGCCAGCCGTGCACGGCCACCCGCCCGCCACGCGCGTCGACGCCTACTACGATGGCCTCGCCGAAGCGGGCCAGAGCGCCTGCCAGCATCGACGGCGCTTCGACGGCGACGCTGCCCAGAATTACGCGTTGCACGCCTGCCTCCAGATAGCGCGCGATGGTGTTCGTGCTGCGAATGCCGCCGCCGACCTGACAGGGCACGCTGACGGCGCGGGCGATGGCGATAACGACGCCGTTGTTCACCGGCCGTCCTTCGCGAGCGCCGTCGAGGTCGACGAGGTGAAGACGCGGCGCCCCCTCCGCCTGCCAGCGTCGCGCCATGGCGACGGGGTCATCGGAGAAGACGGTCTCGCGGGCGTAGTCGCCCTGGTAGAGGCGGACACAGCGGCCGTCGCGAATGTCGATTGCCGGTATCAGCTCGATGGCGGCTTACCTCCGGCCATTGCCTGCCGCCCAGCGCAGGAAGTTGTCGTAGAAGAGGAGACCCACGTCGCCGCTCTTCTCCGGGTGGAACTGCGTCGCGATGACGTTGTCGCGGGCCAGGGCGCTGGCGAACGAGACGCCGTAGTCGGTCTCGCCCAGCACCGTCTCGCCGTCGTCGGGCGCCGGATAGTAGCTGTGGACGAAGTAGAAGTAGGCGCTTTCGGGTATGCCCTCGAACACGGCATGCTGCCGACGCCGCCCGACCTGGTTCCAGCCCATGTGCGGCACCTTCAGCCCGCCCGGCAGTCGCAGCACGCGCCCCGGAACGATGTCGAGGCACTGGTGCTCGCCGCCCTCCTCGCTTACCGTCAGCAGCGCCTGGAAGCCCATGCAGATGCCAAGATACGGCCGGCCGCGGGCAACGAAGGCGCGGATCGGCTCGACGAGGTCGCGCTCACGCAGGTTGCGCATCGTATCGGCAGCGGCGCCGACGCCCGGGACGATGATGACGTCTGCCGCCTCGACTGCCGCGGGGTCGCCGCTGATCACGGCCTCGCCGCCGCTGTGCGCCACAGCCCGCTCCACGCTGCGCAGGTTCCCGGCGCCGTAATCGACAATGACCACTCGCATGCTGTCCTCCCCGTCCGATTCTAGCACAGCTTCCTGTAACGGACTCCGATGGCTGGCGGCCCAGAGCGACAGGCGCTTATAATGCAATATCGAATCCGCGTCAGCCTGCCTACCGCGGGCAGGCTTTGATGAGCCACGGGACTTGATGGCCGAAAAAGCCCTGCGCCAACCCCCTGCCTCGCCGGTCGACGAGCGTGCGAGCAAGCCTGCGACGAGACGGCATCTCGTCCTGCTCGTCGCGATAATCGCCATCGCGGTCGGCCTGCGCCTGGCCTGGATTGCTTATGTCAACCCGAATCCCCTCGACGGCAGGATGGACGACACGACGTTCTACGCCTCGGCCGGGCAGTCGCTGGCAGCCGCGAAGGGCTACGTGAACTTCCTCGGCTTCCCGACGGCGCAATGGCCGCCCGCGTATCCGTTCCTGCTCGCGGGCATGTTCAAGCTCTTCGGCAGCAGCAATTTCGTCGTCCCCAAGATCGCCAACGCGCTCGCCGGCGGCCTGGCCTGCTTGGTGATCTATCTCATTGCGATGCGCGTGTTCGACCGGCGAGTCGGCCTGCTGGCGGCGCTCCTGTTCGCGCTGTTCCCGGGACAGATCTTCTTCTCGACTCTGCTGATGACGGAATCACTGACGCCGGCGCTCGTCGGGCTGATGGCGCTTCTGCTGCTGATGTGGGTCGTCGAGCGACAGGACACACGCTGGTTCCATCACGTCGCGCTGGGCGTCCTGTTCGGCATCGCCCTGCTGGCCCGCGGCGAGGCGGTGATGCTGGTGCTCGTGGCGTTGATCATCTGGAAGCTGGCCGTGCCTGCCTGGCGGTTGTTCGCGCGACAGGCCGGCGTGTTCGTCCTGGCGGCGGGCCTCACGGTGCTCCCCTGGACCGTCCGAAACGAAATCAGCATGCACTCTTTCGTCCCGGTGAGCTCGGCGCTCGGGCACACGCTGCTCGCGGGCCACCAGCCGAATCCTTACGCCATCGGCTCGCTCTTCCCGGAGGCCAAGATCCAGCAAGAGTACTCGTATCTTCCTTATCCGCAGCGGGAGATCAAGGTGGAGAGCGTCGCGGAGCATCAAGCAATCACGTGGGCGGTCCATCACCCCGTTGAAGAAGCCTGGTACCCGCTGCTGAAGTTCAAGCACATGTTCCAGAACGACACCGACGCCGTTCCCTGGATCAACTCCTGGGCGCCGGCGCCGGACACGCGGCCCAAGCTGCTTTCGACGCAGCAGCAGGACAACCTCTCGGCGGTGGCGAACGTCTACTACGTCGCTGTGATGCTCTGCGCCGTCGCCGGCGTGCCGCTCTGGTTCTCGCTAAAGGACAAGCGGAAATTGCTTCTCGTGCTGATTGTCGCCGCCTGGGTGGCGATACACCTCGAGCTGTGGCCGTCCGGGCGCTACCACGTGGCGCTGGAGCCGATATTCTGCCTCTGGGCCGGATTAATGCTGGTCACGGTCTACGACTGGCTCCTCCGGCATCGACAGCGCTTTCTGGCGCAGCCCCGCCGTACGCGACAGGGATCCTAGATGCGACGGATGGACGGCTCTGCGCCCGGAACCACTCGCTTCTGGAAGAGGCTGCCCTTTCGGCGGCCTTCGCTATCCGAAGGGGGGTTCCTGCTCGCCGTCTTCCTCCTGGCGCTGGGGCTGCGATTAGGCTGGATCGCCTACGCCAACTATGACCCAAACGACGGCCGCTTCGGCGATGACCTCTTCTACGACTTCATGGCGCGCGGCCTGGCAGCGGGCAAGGGCTACTTGAGCGCGTTCAACGCCCAGAGCGCCCTGTGGCCGCCCGGCTACTCGCTGATCCTCGCCGGGGTGTACAAGGCGATAGGGCACAGCATCATCGCGGCGAAGTTGCTGAATGCCGTCGCTGCCGCTTTCACGGTCCTGCTCGTCTACTTCATCGGCGCGCGCGTGTTCTCGAAGAAGGTCGGTGGGGTTGCCGCCGTCATGCTGGCCGTCTTCCCAGGCCAGATCTACTACTCGACGCTCATCTTGAACGAATCGCTCTTCGCCTTCTTCTCGACGCTGATCCTGCTATTCACGGTCATCTGGATTTCGAAGGGAAGAGGCATCTGGCCGCCGGGGCTGCTGCTGCTGGGAGTCCTCTTCGGCTGGGCGGCGCTGATGCGAAGCGAGGCGCTCGTCCTGCTGGTCGCTGCGCTGGTTGTTTGGACGTTTGCCGCTCCCTCCTGGCGTTCCTGGGTCGGTCAGGGAACGCTCGTCGTCCTCGGCGCAGCGATTGCGATAGCTCCCTGGATGGCGCGAAACGAAATCGCCATGCACGGCTTCATCCCGATCTCCAGCGGCGGTGGCCACACATTTCTGGCCGGGCACATCGAGGACCCGTACCACACCCCGTATGTCTTTCCCGCCGCCGACATCTGGAATAGGTACTCTTACCTGCCTTATTCTCAGCGCGAGCTGGCGATGGAACGGGAAGCCTGGCGCGAGGGCTGGGATTTCGCGAAGTCGCACCCGAGGTACGAAGTGCAGCTCGTAGGCGAAAAGTTCTATCAGATGTACAAGGACGACTCCGAGGCGCTGCTCTGGATTGAAGGCGCCTGGCCGAACCCGGGCAACCTGTCCTGGCTACAAGGGAGCTGGGTCGCGGAGCGCCCGCCGCCGACGCCCGTGGTGACGATTCCGCCGGCAGCGCAACGGAACTGGGCGCGCCTGGCGGACCGCTACTACTTCGCGGTCCTGGCCCTGGGGCTTGTCGGCGTCCCGCTGTGGTTCTCGGTGAAGGATAAGAAGCGCCTGCTGCTCATCCTTACGGTCGTGCTTTGGACGGCGCTGCACCTGGTGTTCATCCCCAACTCGCGCTACCACGTGTCGCTGGCGCCGGTGTTCTGCCTCTGGGCGGCGACGTCGCTGGTCTTCGCCTTCGATCTGGTGAAGCGGCGGCTGACGAGGGCGCCAAAGGAGAGCCCGACGCCATGAAGCGCTCTCCCCTGCGACTGCTCCTGAGCCGCGAGACCGCACTGCTCTGCCTGGCGCTCGCCATCGCCTTCGCGCTGCGGCTGGGCTGGATGCTCGCGGTGGACCCGCAGCCGTCGGAGTTTCGCGTCGGCGACCCGTACTTCTACGACCTCTTCGGCCGGTCGCTGGCCGCGGGCAAGGGCTATCTGAACATGTGGGGCGCCCCGACGGCGCAGTGGCCGCCCGGCTATCCGCTGGTGCTGGCGGCTATCTACAAGCTTTTCGGGCACAGCATAGCGCTGGCGAAGCTATTGAACGTTGCGCTGGGCACAGCCACCTGCCTGCTGGCGTACCTGATCGGCAAACGCGTCTTCAGCGGCGCCGTAGGGCTGACGGCGGCGTTCGCGCTGGCGGTCTTCCCCAGCCAGGTGTTCTGGCCGACGCTGCTCCTCAGCGAGACGCTGGCGACGTTCCTGGTCGCCCTGATCGCCTACATCGTCCTCTCGACTCTCGGCTCGCGCTCCTGGAAGAAGGCCATCGTAATCGGAGCGCTGATCGGCTTCACGTCGCTGGTGCGCGGCGAGACCGTCCTGCTGGCGGTGCCGCTGGCCGTCGTCTGGGCGCTGGCGCATCGCTCCTGGGGCGCGGGCCTCCGCTACGGCGGGCTGACGCTCGTCGCGACGGGCCTCGTCATCCTGCCGTGGGTGGTACGGAACTGGGTCGTCATGGACTATCCGATCCTGATCTCGACGGGGTCGGCCGAGAACCTGATCGGCGGGCACTGGTCGGGAGCGGACGGCCTCGGCAGCTTCGTCCCGATCATCCAGGTCACCGATATGTACAAGAGCCTTCCCTCCGACCAGGCGGAGACGGCGAGCTACAAGGAGGAAACCCGCCGCGCCATCGACTTCATGGTACACAACCCGGGCAAAGAGGTGCCGCTCGTCGAGAAGAAGCTGCGCGCTTTCTACAGCACCGACGACCGACCGATCCTCTGGACGCAGAAGGGCACCATCAACGACCCGGCCTTCAGCGACAGCACGGCGAACCGGCTGAACGCGCTGGCGAACACGTACTATCGCATAGTCTTCGTGCTGGCGGCGCTAGGCCTGCCGCTGTGGTTCTCGCTGCGCAACCCGCGCAAGCTGCTGCTCGTGCTGCTGCTGCTCTACTACTCGTTCTTCTTCGGCTTCGTCTTCGTCGGCGAGCCGCGGCTGCACTCGGCGCTGATACCTTTCTTCTCGATCCTTGCCGCTGTGTCGCTCATCGGCGTGCCGCGCGCGCTCTTCCGCTTCGGACGCCAGTCGCGAGCGCAGGCGAGGGCTGGCACGTCGCGCCGTCGCGGAGTAACCTCTTAGGAAACACTAAGACCCCGGAGACGACGTGGAAGCGGAGCGCAGCAGAGCCCTGGTCATCGTTCCCGCCTACAACGAGGAGGCGACGCTGCGTCTCGTTCTCCAGGAGATTCGACAAGTGGCGCCGCAGTTCGACGTCGTCGTCGTCAACGATGGCTCCAGCGACGCCACGCCGGCCGTCGCCCGCTCGCTCGGCCTGCCCGTTCTCGACCTCTGCTTCAATCTGGGCATCGGCGGCGCCGTCCAGACCGGCTTCAAGTACGCGCTGGACAAGGGCTACGAGACGGCCGTGCAGGTGGACGGCGACGGCCAGTTCCCGCCGGAGCGAATCGCCTCGCTGGTGGCGCTGGTGCTGGACGACGGCATCGACATGGCGATCGGCTCGCGCTACCTGGAGGAGCCGGGTTACGACGGAAGCCCGCTGCGACGCCTGGGCAACTTCATCCTGTCGACAATCGCCAGCCTGTTCAGCCGGCAGAAGATAACGGACGCGACCTCCGGCTTTCGCGCCTACAGCCGCCGCGCGCTGCGCTACCTCGCCGACTACTATCCGCCCGACTACCCGGAACCGGAATCGATCGTCTTTCTGTCACGACAGGGCCTGAAGATTCGCGAGGTGCCGGTGGCGATGAGGGCGCGCCAGGGCGGCGTGTCGTCCATCGGCGGCTTGAGGCCGCTGTCCTACATGGGCAAGGTCAGCCTCGCCCTGACGCTGAACGCCCTCAAAGAAAAGCCGTTTCCCAGCCCCGAAAGGAGACGAGAGCAATGATTATGCTTTCACTGTCGCCGAGACCGATAAGCGTGTTCGTAATACTCGTCTCCGTGGCGATTGCCGCCCTTGTGCTCACCTACGTGCGCAAGTGGCGCCTGCGCGAGGAGTACTCGCTCCTCTGGCTGTTGCTGTCGGCCGCTATGCTGCTGCTGGCGTCGTTCGAGGGGATCATGGAGTGGACGGCGGCGCGCCTGGGCGTGCTCTATCCGCCGTCGGTCATGTTCTTCGTCGCTATCGCCTTCGTCGTCGCGATGCTGTTCCACTACTCGCTGGAGATATCGCGTCTATCGGACCAGAGCCGTCGACTGGCGCAGGAGCTGAGTCTGCTGCGCTCGCGGCTGGAGACGGAGGGCCACTTGCCGACGCCGCGTCAGTCCGGTGAGCCGTCGCTGGCGGAGGGCGAAGCGTAGACCATCCCGAAATGCGAGGCTCGCAGCAGGTGCGAGTCTTTAGTAGAGGAGCCCCTTGGATGCTCTGTCCCGTCTGTCTCAAATACGGCACTACCATAATGCTCGACAGTGCCACCTACACCGACTACGAAGGTCCTGTAACCTGTCGATGCGGCGCCCAAATGCGGGTGAAAATCGGGCGATTCGAATATCAAAGCGGAACCCCGCCCTTTGTGCAAACCGCCTTTCAACCTAGGCTGGTATGGATAAAGCCCCTAATCGACGCGGAGCTACTCGAAGGGCTGACAGCTCCCCCGATACCCCAGCAGATCTATGATGACTACGAGGCCGCTCTCTACTGTTTTTCGACCGGCGTGCCACCCAGAGCGGTTGCATGGGCTTGTCGGTACACGATCCAGGACGCGCTCCTCTTGAAGGGCATCCCCGAAGATCGCCCCCGCAGGATGGTAGACATCGCCGCAGCCAAGAACCTCTTGTCTGAAGTGGCAGTCAAGCAGGCCCAGGCAGGCGTTTGGCTTGGCGGCAAAGGCAGCCATCCCCAGTCAATCGAAGCACCTCAGATCACTCAGGACGACGCCAGGCAAGCCGTCCTTTTCACAAAGCGCGTGCTGCGAGAGCTTTTCATGACGAGTGGGCAATAAGGAGCGGCCATGGCGAAGGACCACCGTCCTTCGTTGCCCGATCCAAGACGCTGCCCTGCCTCT
>CAWJHZ010000020.1:0-8633 GCA_963842845.1 uncultured Chloroflexia bacterium | reverse complement strand
CCTTCCCGCAGTAAGACACCCCGGCGCCACACAGCCAGTCATTCCCGTCTTTCACTTGTCCCGCCACGTCGGCCCACGCCCGCAGGCGCGGCGACAACCCGCTGCGATGCCCAATAGGGACTTGACAAGCCGTGTATAATACTTTCGCCGAAAGATAGCGGCGAGCCTACGTGCTCGCCCGGCCGTATTGCCTTCGACGAGGGATTCGTCAGAGAGGGCCAAGGCAGACAGATGGTGGCGGGGCCATCTGCACTTCTGCGGGCTGAGGTCCGCCAACGAGCCGAAGCGAAAGCCGACCAGCATAGCTGTGGTCGGCTTGCTCCATTTGTGCAAAGGACGGCATGCCCCCGGCGGGGTCTGAAAAACGACCCCGATGGTATGCGCCACCGGGGCTAAGCCAAGGAGTGTGGGTGCAGACCTTAGCTATTTGCATTCTAGAAGGGAGCGAATCTGGAGGTCAACGTTGTGTTTGCCGCGCACCCAGAGCCAGCCCCGTCGATCGAGGGCCAGGCGCGAGAATCGGACGGGACCGGCGAGTGGCTCGCCACTAGTACAAAAAGGGGGAGAAGAGTGAAAAGGATAGGTGCTACGTTCATAGTGTGCTTTGCGCTGGCGATCGTTATGCTGGGAGCTTTCGTCGCGTCCTCTCCCGGCGCCCATGCCGATGTGCCGCTGGGATCGGCGTGTATAACGAGCACTCCGACGCTCACGTCAACCCCGGCCACCGGCACTCCGACGTCCACGGCGACCCCTACTGCGACCCCGGGATCTGTTGACTACAAGGTGATCGTGACCCTGCCGACTGTCGCGCCGACGGCAACGCCGACGGGAACATTACCTCCGACGCCGACGGGAACACCGCCGTCGACGGCAACGCCAGTCAACGCCAACGGCTTGTGCGTCACGCTTAACGGAATGACGCAGTCCGGTCAAATCATCTCGAATGCCCCCGGATGCTCCGCGGTTGCGCCGGCGGCAAGGGCGGCAAACTCGTGGGTATGGGCAGATTGGGGCAGTGCCCTGAGCACGCCGAGTGCCAACTGTGTGAGGCCCGGCGAAAGCGTTGTGATCGCGTTCAAGGACGGCCCCACTCCGCCGGCAGTCGGCACGGTCACCTGGAGCATGGCCAACGGCACGCCCATCGCTGGCTCCGCTGTGGTGCAGAGCGCCGGCGTTGGCGGCGTGGCGGAACCCCCTGACAGCAACGCGCCACTGCCGACGAGCGCGCAATCGTCAAGCTCATCGGCGCCCATCTACGCGCTGTTCGCGGGCATTGGCCTGGTCGCCGTTGCGGCCGCGGGCACCGGATGGTACGCGAGACGGCGACGGCACAGCTAAGCCGCGAGCGTCCAGGGGCTAATACCGACCCGAAGCGCCGGTGGGCGGGTACTTGCCCATCGCGGGGCGTACGCCCTCGTGCGAACACGCCCCGGATTGACGGCCCGGTCGAATCACCGCGCCAAATCTCATCGAGGCCCGTCGCCGAGACCGTCGCGCCTCCGAACGGCCTTCTTTCGCGACAAAATTAAAAGGGCCGCGCTAACCCCCGATTCGCAAGCAAAGGCTTAATCTGTTGGAGGTGCGCTAGGCCCTACCCATCTAACGCAGCGAGCGGCGCGATTGTTACAAACGAATCTGCTTCTTGTCATAATCCTCCGTTCAGTTTTGACCGGGCAATCGGCGGCGTAGTAGAATCTGACATCTAGCAGGCGCGCTGTCCTTGGGCTGAGAGGTGGTTGTTGTGTCCCGGCAGGTCCCTTCGGAAACTCTCCGTCCGGATGGAGTTGCGGTGCCGGCGGGACGACATCTCCCTTACCGGCCGGCCCTCGACGGCATTCGCGCCCTTGCCGTCGCCGCCGTTCTTGCCTATCATGGCGGCCTGTCGCACGCGGTCGGCGGCTTCCTCGGCGTCGACGCCTTCTTCGTCCTGAGCGGCTTTCTCATCACCAGCCTCCTTCTTTCCGAATGGCGTTCTCGCGGCAGAATCGGCCTGACCGCGTTCTGGTCGCGTCGCGCCCGGCGACTGCTGCCGGCGCTCTTTCTCATGCTCCTTGCCGTCGCCTTCTACGCCGTGCGGTTCGCGCAGCCGGATGAGCTGGACAGGCTGCGCGGCGATGCTCTGGCGACCATCCTCTACGTCGCCAACTGGCGACAGGTGTTCGGCGGCCAGTCCTACTTCGACCAGTTCTCCGTTCCCTCGCCGTTGATACACACCTGGTCGCTCGCGATCGAGGAGCAGTACTACCTCGTCTGGCCGCTTCTCGTCTTCTCGCTGTTGTGGCTCCGGCGCGGTTCGCTGAAACTGCTGGTGCCGGCGTCAGTCGCGATGCTGGCTGGCTCGGCGCTGCTCATGGCGCTGCTCTTCCAGCCCGGGCACGATCCGTCGCGCGTATACTACGGCACCGATACGCGGGCGCAATCGCTGCTCGTGGGCGCGTTGCTGGCGATGCTCTTGATGCAGGCCGGGCCCGTGAAAGGCCGCTGGCCGCGACTCGCGCTGGAGGTGGCGGCGATCGGCTGCGCGGCGGGAATCGGCTGGACGTGGACGCACGCCACCGGCGGCGATACGCTGCTTTATCGCGGCGGCTTCCTGATGCTGGCCCTGGGCGTGGCCGTCGTCATCACGGCGGCGGTGCAGCCGCAGGCGGGCGTCGTCGGCAAACTGCTGTCGCTGCCGCCTTTGCGCGGCCTCGGTCTCGTCTCCTACGGTGTGTACCTCTGGCACTGGCCGATCTTCATGATGCTGACGCCGGGCCGCACCGGTTGGAGCGGCTATGAGCTCTTCCTGGTGCGCGTCGCGGTGACGCTCGCCGTGTCGATTGTCTCCTACAACGTCGTCGAGATGCCGGTACGTCGTGGCGCCTTCAGAGGCTGGAATCTCTCCTGGACGCTGGCGCCTTCCGCGGCCGCCTGTGTCGCCGTTGCCCTCGTCGTCGTCACCAGGGGCGGCATGACGCCGGTGACGCACGCGCTTGCGCCGACAGAAGACATGCCGACGTCGCAGCCCGCGGCGCAGGCGGCGGGCTCGCAGACCGGCCCGGTGCGCGTGCTGGTGAAGGGCGACTCGATCTCGCTGACATTGGGAGGGGGCATCGAGCAGGAGGGGCCGTCCGTCGGCCTCCTCGGCTGGAACAGGGGCATCATCGGCTGCGGCTTCTTCCCCGTCGATGAGGACCTTGGCGACAACGGCCAGTGGACGCTGGAGCGCGCGAAGCTCTGCAAGAACTGGCGGGCGAACTGGAGCACGGACGTCCAGGCTTTCCATCCGGACATCGTCCTCATGCTGTCGGGGCCGTGGGATGCGATCGACCTGAACGTCGGCGGACACATGATCGTAGTCGGCACGCAAGAGTGGCACGACTACGCCATGTCTTCGCTGGAGAACGCGTTGTCGGCGTTCACGTTCGAGGGCGCGAAGGTGGCGCTGCTGACCGCGCCGTGCTTCGAGCCGCGTCAGACGGAGCTGGCGCAGACGATAGGGGGTAAGCATTTGCTCGTCTGGCCCGTGGACGACCTGAACGCGGTCTACCGCGAGTTCGCGGCCAAGCATCCCGACCAGGTGACGCTCATCGACCTGTACGGCTATGTATGCCCCAACGGAGTGTACGAGGACCTGAAGGTGGACGATGGCCAGGAGATGCGAGGCGATGGCGTCCACTTCACGCCGGATGGCGCCGCAGCGGTCACAGACTGGCTGGCGCCGCAGCTAATCGCGATGGTGCGCGGCCAGAGCAGCGTCGACGCCGGGGTCGTGGCATCGAACCTTCAGACGCCCGTTGCGACGGCGATGCCCTGATCGCAGGGTCCGGCTGCCATCTTGGGGCCGCTCGGGATAGCCGAGCGGCCTTCGTGTGATCGCGCCGCTGGCGCCTATCCCAGCGGCATCTGCTCGGGGCCCGTGTCGAGCGCAAACGGCGGGTACGGCTCCACCAGCGAGCTCACGTACGCCAGAAGTCGCGCCTGCCAGCGCATCAATCCGAGCTGGAAGCCCCAGAGTCCTTCAGGGTAGTTCTCCTGGACCAGCACCATTATCGCCGCGATGATCAAGATGATGCCGCCGACGATCCCGAGCAGACCGAGGACGAACGCGCTCGGAATGGCCAGGATGATTCGCAGCAGCGCTGAGCCGACCGTCGGCGTGCCGCCGGTCCGCACCTCAAAGCGGATCACCGATTCCGGGCTCTCCGTTGGAAACCGGTCCGTCAGAATGAAGAAGTAGGCGTAGAGCGCCAGGATCCAGCGCAGCCACCCCGTCATCCGCGGCCCGTCGTCCTGGAGGAACTTCTCCGGTCCCTTCTGCGATATGAATATCGCGGCCATAATCGGGAACGCCAGGTAGACGAGGCCGAAGAACCAGCCTATGAACCCGATGAACGCCACGATCAGGACAACGATGATGCGGATGACCATTTGTGGTCGCTCGAACTTCTCCGGCCGCGCCACGTCGAAAGTTACCGGGTAATCAGTTGCCACTGGGATCTCCTTTCCCGCCGGCCGCAGCCGGCCCTGTCCTCCATGCTCTCGGAGGGACTCCTTCCCCTGGACTGCCCGCTCCTCTCGCGGGGTGGTAGAATCGATCTACGCTCTTCGCGGGTGAGCGCGAAAAGGAGGTCGACCATGGCAATGCGAGACACTATCGCTGAGCGCACTACCGGTCCCTACCTGACGACCGTCCTCAAGCTCATGGCCTTCAACTTCAACCGCAGCGCCGACCTCCGGCGCGAGCTCTACCAGCGACGCAATGGTCTATCGAAACCGTTCGATTCCCGCTTCCAGTTCCGCACCATCGATAATGCTATCAACCTCTATCTTACCATCGAAGGCGGGCGCATGCGCGGCGGCAGCGGCGTCGTTCGCGAGCCGCACGTGGTCGCCACCTTCCGCGACGCCGCGGCGATGCGCACTTTCCTCTCGCCCTTCGCCCGCAGCGACCCGCTGAACCTCATGATCGACAACAAACTCTCCTTCGAAGGCAATCTCAGCCACCTGGGTCGCCTCGGCCATCTCACCGCCGTTGCCCGCAACCGCGGCTGGCGAAAGAAGCTGGGCGCGGCTCCCGAAAGCGGCGATCTCGCGCAGGCGGGCGATTCGATGCTGGCGGCTTCGCGCGCGGAGCGCCGTCGCGAGACGATGCGCTGCGAGCCAACGGACGAGGTCGCCGTCCTGGACGACCCGTACCTCAGCCGCTACGGCATCGACGACTTCCCGCGCCTGAAGGCGATGCGCGCCGAGTTCTTCGGCGCCCACGGCGAAGTCTGCACCGAGCGCCCGCGTCTGGTCACGGAATACTACCGCGAGCACGGCTTCGAGACCGACGCCGAAGGGCGCGAAATCGACCCGGAGCTCAGGCAGGCCGGCGCCCTCCACCACGTCCTAGTCAACAAAGAGCCCATCATCCGCGAGCGGGCCCTGCTGCCTGGAACGACGACCAGGAAGTTCCCCGGCGTCGTTATCTACCCGGAGACCGGCGGCACGACGATCTGGGCCGAGCTCACGACTGTCGGCGAACGCGAGCTCAACCCTTACCGCATCTCGCCCGATGACGTCGACCTACTCGATCGTGAGGTCTTCCCGTTCTGGGTCGACCGCAACGTGCGGGAGTGGACGCGGCATCACTGGAACGCGCCCCGCTGCCAGCAGCTCGACGAGCGCTGGGTGCTGTACTTCATGTGGAAGACCGCCGCCGTCTCGCACACCATCCCCGACTATCCGGGCGTGCTCCGGCGCGGCCTCCTCGCCTTCCGGGAGGACGCCGCCCGCGGCGAAGCGAGCGCTGGCGACGAGAAGGCCCGCAGCTTCTATCGCGCCGTCCAAACCGTCATCGACGGCGTCCTGCGCTACTCTGAGCGGCTCGCCGACAAGGCCGAGTCGATGGTGGCCGAAACGGATGACGCCCAGCGCCGCGACGAGCTCCTGGAGATGGCGCGCATCTGCCGCAAAGTGCCGGCCGGGCCAGCCGAGTCGCTGCACGAGGCGCTGACGGTCATCCTTCTCATCCAGATTGCCCTGCACATGGAGAACATGAACGCAGGGCTGTCCATCGGCCGGCTCGACGCCTGGCTCCAGCCCTACTTCCTGCACGACGTCGCCCTGGCGAAGACGGCAGAGGAGAAGGAGGCCGTCGTCCGCCGCGCCATCGAGCTTGTCGGCTCCTTCTTCCTCCAGTGCAACGACCACCTGCCGCTGGTGCCGAGCGTCGGCATGCGACTCTTCGCCGGCAGCTCGTCCGACATGGCGGTCACGCTTGGCGGCGTCGACGCGGAAGGCAAGAGCGCCGTCTGCGATATGACCTACGTCATCCTCAAGGCGGCGGAGATGCTGACGCTACGTGACCCGAACCTGAACGCGCGCTTTCATCCCAAGGCCAACTCCCTCGAATACCTGCGCCGCCTGTGCGAGGTGAACGTTATTACTACCTCCACGCCGTCGATTCACAACGACGAAGCGGTCATCGCGGCGCTCGTCGAGCAGGGTTTCGCCCTACCGGACGCGCGCGACTGGGGCGCCACCGGCTGCGTCGAGCCGACGAGTTGCGGGCGCCACATGGGGCATACGAATTCGATGCTGCTCAATACGGTCGCGGCGCTGGAGATGGCGCTCAACGACGGCTTTCACCCGCTCGTGGGCGAGCAGATCGGCCCGCACTCCGGCGACCCTGCCGCCGGCGCCTTCGACACGTTCGACGCATTCCTCGCCGCCTACAAGCAGCAGCTCGGCTACCTGATCGGCCAGTCTGTGGAGTACAACAATATCCTGGGGCAGGCGCACCAGTACCTGCACCCGACGCCGCTGCTGTCCTCGCTGGTCGGCGGCTGTCTGGAGAGCGGCCGCGACATGAGCCAGGGCGGCGCTAAGTACAACAGCTCCGGCGCGGCGCTGGTCTCCCTCGCCGATGTGATCGACAGCCTGCTGGTCGTAAAGCAACTGGTCTACGAGGAGAAGGCGGTCGATTTCCCGACGCTGCTGCAGGCCCTGCGCGACGACTTCGCCGGCCACGAGGCGCTGCACGCCCGCATTATGAAGCGCGTCCCCAAGTTCGGCTCCGACGCGCCCGGCACACGGGAGATGGCGCAGGACCTCATCAATTTCATCTACGACGAATACCAGTCACGCGAGAACTATCGCGGCGGACGCTACACCAGCGGTTTCTGGAGCATGTCGAACCACGTCGTCTTCGGCTCGCTCTCCGGCGCGCTGCCCAGCGGTCGCAAGCGGGGGAAGGCGTTCACGCCGGGCATCACGCCCTCGGCGTCGGCCTCGCCCAATCTGCTGGACAACATCCGCACCATCGCCGCCCTCGACCCGCTGAAGATGCCGAACAACATCGCCTTCAACGTCAAGCTCACGCCCGCGCTCGGCGAGCCACACGCCGACTTCGTAGAGCACGCCACAACCTACGCTAAGACCTATTTCGAGCTCGGCGGCATGCAGATGCAATTCAACATGGTGACGACGGAGACCCTGCGCGACGCCATGGAGCACCCCGAGAGCTACCGCAACCTCATGGTCCGCATCTCCGGCTACAACGCCTATTTCGTCGAGCTGAACCGCGAGATGCAGATCGAGCTCATCGAGCGGGCGGAGTACCGCTAGCCGCCATGACCGGCAAGGCGGCGTCCGCGCCGGAGCACAGGCGGCCCCTCATCGTCGACGTGCGCCACAACTCGCTCGACGATGGCCCCGGCGTTCGCACGACCGTCTTCTTCAAGGGCTGCCCGCTCGCCTGCGTCTGGTGCCACAACCCGGAAGCGATCTCGCCCGCGCCGGAGATCGCTTTTCTGGAGAAAGACTGCATCGCGTGCGGCGAATGCCAGCCGGTCTGCGAGCCGCGGGCGCTGGGCGCTGGCCCGTCCGTCGCCTTCGACCGCTCGCGCTGCAACCTCTGCGGCGCCTGCGTCGACGCCTGCCCGACCGGCGCCCTGAAGCGCGTGGGACGCTATTGGGAGGTCGATGAGCTTGTTGCCGACCTCCTCCGCGACGAGCCGTTCTATCGCAACTCCGGCGGCGGCGTCACGCTCTCCGGCGGCGAAGCGACGATGTTCCCCCGCTACGTTGAAGTATTGCTGCGACTGCTTCACGAAGAGGGCGTCCACACGCTCATCGAGACGTGCGGCCTGTTTCGGCTGGAGACCTTCTGCGAACGGCTCCTCCCGCATCTTGACCAGGTGTACTACGACGTCAAGTTCGTCGACGCGGTGCTGCACCGGCGGCACACGGGGCGGCCCAACGGTGTCATCCTGGCGAACCTGGAAGCGCTGGCGAATCTGGCGCCCGGCCGCGTTCTGCCGCGCGTGCCGCTGGTCCCCGGGCTGACGACGGAGATGGACAACCTGCGCGCCATCGGCCTCTTTCTCCGACGGCTGGGTTTCGCGGAAGCGCGCCTGCTGCCGTACAACCCGCTGTGGTCGGAGAAGGCGACAAGCGTCGGGCGGGATAGCGGCTACTGCCACAAAGGCTGGCTTTCGCGCGAGGAGCAGGCGGCCTGCGAGAGCGCCTTCTTCGAAGCTCTACGCGGCTGAGGGACGTCGAACCTGGCGCAGCGCGAATTCCTCATGCCGCGGCCGGCCCGGCCCAACCTTCATCTTTTCTTCACGGCGATTGAAAGCGATTTCACGCCCCCCGCACTCTCGCGC
>CAWJHZ010000019.1:0-142077 GCA_963842845.1 uncultured Chloroflexia bacterium | reverse complement strand
GCTAACGAGGTGCGCCCCCAAACGATGACGAACGGCACGAAGCCCCTCGTCTCGGTGCTTGTCCCGATGCGCAACGAGGAGCGCTACATAGAGGCCTGTCTGCGCAGTCTCGCCGAGCAGGACTATCCGCGCGACCGCTTCGAGGTGCTGGTGATCGACGGCGACTCCACTGACCGCTCGCTGGAGCTGGCGCGGCGATTCGGCAACGAAGCCGGAGTCGACCTCCGCTTGCTGGACAACCCGGCGCGGAAGACGGCGCACGGTCTCAACATCGGGCTGGCGGCCGCCCGCGGCGAGATTGTCGTCCGCGTCGACGCGCACGCCGAGGTCTATCCGGACTTCCTCAGTGAGAGCGTCACGGCCCTGCAAGAAACCGGCGCCGACGCTGTGGGTGGGCCGATCGAGAGCGTCGCCGAAGGGCTGGTCGGCGAAGCGATAGCGCTGGCTATGTCCTCCCCGTTCGGTATCGGCAACGCCCACTTCCGTTACTTCCAAGAGCCTTGCTACACGGACACGGTCGCGTTCGCCGCCTACCGTCGCGACGTTTTCGAGCGCATTGGTGCCTTCGCTGAGGACATCGAGTACGGCGAGGACGATGAGTTCAACTACCGCCTCGGCGAGCACGGCGGGCGCATTCTCCTGACGCCGCGCATCCGCTCCGTGTACCACACGCGCTCCGACCTGCCGGCGCTGTTCCGCCAGTACCGCGCTTACGGTCGCGCCAAGTTCGAAGTGCTGCGCCGCCATCCCGGTCAGGCGCGGCTGCGGCAGTTCGTGCCGGCGTCGTTCGTTGGCACGCTGGCCGGTCTGTCGCTGACGTCGCGGCTCATCCGCCCCTTGCGACGGGCGCTACCGCTGCTGCTGAGCATCTATGCGGTCGCCGCCGTATTCGCATCGCTGCGGATCGCCTCGCGCAGCGGCTGGCGCTACGCGCCGGTGCTGCCGCTGGCCTTTGTCTGCCTGCACGTGTCTTACGGCCTGGGCTTTCTGGAAAGCCTGCTCGCCGCAAGACTCTCCACGTCTGCGCCTGACGTTCGAGGGGAGGAGATGACATGACGCAATCGCAGCCCGGCGAGACAGCGACGCAGCAGGAGCTTCCGCCGCTGCCCTTCTGCCGGCCCGACATCACCGAAGATGAGATCAGCGAGGTCGTTGACACCATCCGCTCCGGCTGGCTCACAACCGGCCCGAAGACGCGGCTCTTCGAGGAGCGCTTCCGCGACTACGTCGGCAGCAGCTACGCCGTCGCCGTAAGCTCCTGCACCGCGGGGCTGCACCTCATGCTCATGGCGGCCGGCATCGGCGAGGGCGATGAGGTGATAACGACGCCGCTCACCTTCTGCGCCACCGTCAACACGATCCTCCTCCAGCACGCGAGCCCGGTCCTCGCCGACATCTGCCTGGACGACTACAACATCGATCCGCAGCAGGTCGAGGCGAAGATCACGCCGCGGACGAAGGCAATTATGGCCGTCCACTACGGCGGTCAGCCCTGCCGCATGGACGAGCTGGCCGACATCGCGCGACGCCACAACGTCTTGCTGTTCGAAGACGCCGCCCACGCCTCCGGCGCGTCCTATCGCGGCAAGATGGTCGGCTCCATCGGCGACGCCACCGCATTCAGCTTCTACGTCATCAAGAACATGACCACCGGCGAAGGCGGCATGGTCACCACTAACAACCCGGAATTGGAAGACAAGGTGCGCCTGCTGCGATTGCACGGCATGAGCCACGACGCCTGGAAGCGCTATGACGCCAAGGGCTCCTGGTACTATGAGATCCTCGCGTGCGGGCTGAACTACAAGATGACGGACGTCCAGGCCTCGCTGGGCCTCCACCAGCTCCAGCGGCTCGATGGCTTCATCGAGCGGCGGGCGCAGATCGTCGCGGAATACAACCGGCGCTTCGAGCGGCTGCCGGAGCTCGTCCTGCCGAAGGCGCGTCCGGAGGTCCACCACGCCTGGCACCTGTACCCGGTGTGGCTCCAGAGCGAAGGGCTCCGCATCGGCCGCGACGAGTTGATCGAAGAGCTGAAGGCGCGGGGCATCGGCACGTCGGTACACTTCATCCCGATTCACTACCATCCCTATTACCAGCAGACGCTCGGCCTCAGGCAGGGAGATTTCCCGAACACGGACCGCCTGTTCGCGGGCCTGCTCTCGCTGCCGCTCTTCCCGCTCATGACGGACGCGGACGTTGCCCGCGTGAGCGACGCCGTGGAGGAGATCGTTGTCAACAGCCGACGCTGAAGGCTGGTCGCTCGGCCCGGAAGTCTTCGACCGCATTGCTGCGACGCTCGGCGTCGCTGCCACGGCGCCGATAATTGCGCTCCTGGCACTTCTCATCAAGCTCGATTCACCCGGGCCGGCGCTGTTCACTCAGAAACGCATCGGCCTCAAGGGCACGACGTTCACGATGTACAAGTTCCGCACGATGACGCAAAACGCCGACAAGGAATGGCATCCGCCCCAGCGCGTGAACGACTTCTCAACCTTCGTGTTCCACTCTATCTGGCCGGACAAGCGCGTGACGCGTCTCGGCCGCATTCTGCGCAACAGCAGCCTCGACGAGTTGCCGCAGCTCCTCAATGTTGCGCGCGGCGATATGCGACTGGTCGGCCCGCGCCCGGACGAGCCGTATCTCGTCGAGCAGTACCGGCAGGAGTTCCACCGTCGCCACGACGTCAAGCCGGGCATAACGGGACTGGCTCAAGTGAACGGTCGCTCAGATTTGACGTACTCTCAAATGATGGCGTACGATCTCGAATACGTAGACCGTCACTCCTTCCGCCGGGACCTGTCGATCCTTGCCCGGACGCTGGCGGTGGTCGTGCGCAAGGAAGGAGCCCGCTGACGCCTAGCCCGTTACGCATCCGCCTGGGGAGTGAGGAGGGGACGGCTAGATGACATTGCTTCCTTCGGAGCTACGGCTGTTTGTGCGCGCCCTACCGGCGCTGGCTATCGACTTCGTCATCGTCATGGGAAGTTACGCCGCCGGACTGCTCCTTCGCTTCGACGCCCACGTCCCCCGTGAATCATGGCACTGGTTCCTCTGGGCCGTTCCCGTCATAGCCGCCGCCTATCTTCTCTCCAACCTGGTGTTCGGCGTCTACCGGACCGTCTGGCGCTATGGCGGCACTGTGGACGCCATTTACCTGGCGCTCTCCGTGAGCCTGGTCACCATCGGCGTCTTCGGGGTCAACGCCATGCTGCGACACCGCCCGCTGCCCTTGAGCGTCAACCTCATCAGCGGCGCCATCATTCTCCTGGCGATGGGGCTCGTCAAGCTTGCGCCGCGTCTCATCTCCGGCGACGACACGCCTTTGCGCGGCTGGGGCGGAAGACGGACGCAGCAGGTTCTCATTGTCGGCGCCGGCAGCACCGGTCAGCTCCTGGCCGGCGAGCTGCTGCGCAATCGCCACTGGCAATACCGACCTCTCGGCTTCGTCGACGACGACCCGCACAAGCTGCACACGCGCATCCATTCCGTGCCGGTGCTGGGCAATCGCTACGACATCCCTTCGCTCGTCGATAAGCACAGCGCCGATCTCGTCGCTCTGGCGATACCGTCGGCCAGCGGCGCGAGCATCCACGAGCTGCTCGCCATCTGCGAGTCAACTCACGTGCCGGTGCGCATGGTGCCCGGCCTAGACGCGATCGTCAGCGGGAAGGCCAAGCCCGGCGAGATGCGCGAGGTGACGATAGAAGACCTCATCGAGCGCGACCCGGTGGACATCGACAAGCAGGGCTGCCACGACCTTATCGCCGGGCGCTCCGTGCTGATCACCGGCGCCGCGGGCTCCATCGGCTCCGAGCTGGCGCGCCGGCTGCTCAGCTTCGGTCCGGCGAGTCTCCACCTCTTCGACGCCAACGAGGGCGGGCTGCACGAGCTACGCGTGGAGCTCAGTCAGCGCTCGGAGGACTGCCAGATCCGGCCCTGGATGGGCAGCATTGGCGACCGCAACAAGGTCTTCCAAGTGTTCGAGGCAGCGCGGCCGCACGTCGTTTTCCACTCCGCCGCTTACAAGCATGTCCCGCTGCTGGAAGAGAACCCCGACCAGGGATTCTTCGTGAACGTGATCGGCACGCTGAACATCCTTCAGGCGGCGAACGAAGTCGGGACGGAGAAGGTCATCTACCTCTCCAGCCATGCTGCTATGAACCCTTCGAGCGTCATGGGCGCGACGAAGCGGATCGGCGAGCTCATGGTGCGCTCGCTCGGCCAGCGCGGCACGACCTTCGCCGCTGTGCGACTTGCCAACGTTATCGACAGCCGAGGTGGCGTCGTCAGCACTTTCTGGCGGCAGATACAAAAGGGCGGCCCCGTCTCCGTCACGCATCCCGACGTGGCGCGCTACTTCTTGACCGTGCACGAAGTGGCCAGCCTCATCATCCAGGTCGCGCTCGTAGCTGAGCCGGGTGGCATCTACGTGCTGGACGTCGGCGAGGAGATCAAGATCGCCGACCTGGCGGAGCGCATGATCCGCGCCAAGGGCATGGAGCCCGGCCGCGAGGTGGAGATCGTCTTCACCGGCCTGCGCCCGGGCGAGAAGCTGCGCGACGACCTTCTCGGCGAGGGCGAGGAGCTGCTGCCGACCTCTCATCCGAAGGTCTTCAGCGCCCGCGGCCCGTCGCCCTGCCCGCCCGAGGACCTCCTGCGCCGCATCGGGGAGATGGAGATCGGCCTGCACCGCTCGCCGGAGGCGATGGCGGCGCGGCTGCACGAGCTGGCCCGCCTTGACCTCGCCGAAAGCCAGAGGGAATCGCCGGCGCGTACGCCTCCCAGCAGCCCCAACTAGGTCCAGCCGTGAAGATCGTTTCCGTCGTGGGGGCGCGACCCCAGTTCATCAAGGCCGCCGCCGTCTCGCGCGTGCTGCGCCGCTGCCACGATGAGATTCTCGTCCACACCGGCCAGCACTACGACCCGCTCCTCTCGGACGTCTTCTTCGCCGAGCTCGACCTGCCGAAGCCGGACCATCACCTCGGCGTCGGCTCCGACAGCCAGGCCCGCCAGACCGCGCGCATGCTGGAAGGCGTCGAAGAAGTGCTTCTCGTCGAGCGTCCCGACTGCGTGCTCGTCTACGGCGATACGAACTCGACGCTTGCCGGCGCGCTTGCCGCGGCCAAGCTTGGTCTGCCACTCGCCCACGTAGAGGCCGGGCTGCGTAGCTACGACCGTTCGATGCCGGAAGAGCTGAACCGTGTCCTCACCGACCACTGCGCCGACCTCCTCTTCTGTCCCAGCGCCACGGCCGTCGACAACCTGGCGCGGGAAGGGATCAGCGCCGGCGTCCACCTCGTCGGCGACGTCATGTACGACTCGCTGCTCCAGCAGGCGGAGGCTCTCGACGGCGCGTCGCTTTCCCGCTGGCAGCTTGTGGCCGGCCGGTACGCGCTGGCCACCGTTCACCGCGCCGCCAACACCGATGACCCGACGCGGCTGGGCTCAATCCTCGCGGCACTGGGCCGCCTGATGGAACCCGTCGTCCTGCCCGTTCACCCGCGTACCCGCAAGGCGATGCTCGCTGCCGGCGTGGAGGCGCCCGCGAACGTCCGCCTCGTCGAGCCGCTGGGCTACCGCGACATGCTGCTCCTGGAGAAGAACGCGCGCTGCGTCCTCACCGACTCCGGCGGCGTCCAGAAGGAGGCCTTTTTCTTCGCCGTTCCCTGCGTTACTCTGAGGGACGAAACGGAGTGGCCGGAGACCGTGGACTGCGGCTGGAACGCGCTTGCGGGCTGCGACGCGGAGCGCATCGTCGCAGCGGCTGCGCGACCTCTGCCGCAGGACGCGCCGCCGCAGCTCTTTGGTGATGGACACGCCGTCGAGAGAATCGTTGAAGTCCTGGACAGTTGATGATTCATCCCACCGCGGACGTCTCGCCTGAGGCGAAGATTGGCGCCGGTACGCGCGTCTGGAACGACGCCCAGGTGCGCGAAGGCGCCGTCGTCGGCGACGAGTGCGTCATCGGCAAGGGCGTCTACATCGACAAGGACGTCATCGTGGGCAACCGCGTCAAGATCCAGAATCACGCCTGCCTCTACCGCGGCGTCAGCGTCGAGGATGGCGTCTTCGTCGGCCCGCACGCGGTCTTCGCCAACGACCGCTATCCGCGCGCCATTAACCGCGAAGGCCGTCTTCTGGGCGACGACGATTGGCGCCCGGAAGCGACGCTGGTCCGCCACGGCGCTTCGGTCGGAGCCGGCGCCATCATTCTGCCGGGCGTCACCATCGGCCGCTGGGCGATGGTCGCAGCCGGCGCGGTCGTCAGCCGCGACGTGCCGGACCAGGCGCTCTTCATCGGGCGACCGGCGCGGCTGAGCGGCTACGTCTGCGAATGCGGCCATCGCCTTGAGCACGACGAACCGGCGGCCGTCTGGCGCTGCGGCGCCTGCGGCGCGAACTACAATCTTCCCGCGGACAGGACTGAACGAACGTGATCCCCATCGCCAGGCCGCTCATCGATGATGAGGAGAAGGCCGCCGTCCTGGCCGTCCTCGATTCCGGGCATCTGGCGCAGGGCCCCCGCGTCCGCGAGCTGGAGGAGCGTTTCGCGGCGATGTGCGGCACGCGGGAGGCCGTAGCCGTCTCATCCGGCACAGCGGCGCTGATGGTCGCTCTCGCCGTCCACGGCATCGGTCCCGGCGACGAGGTCATCACAACGCCTTTCACCTTTGCCGCCACCGCCAATGCGGTCCTCTTCACCGGCGCCCGTCCCGTCTTCGTCGACGTGCGCGATGACGACTTCAACATCGACCCGTCGCTCGTCGAAACGGCTATGACACCGCGGACGCGCGCGCTGCTGCCCGTCCACCTCTATGGCCAGCCCAGCGATATGACGGCGATGGAGGCGATTGCGCGAAAGCACGGCCTCTTCATCGTCGAGGACGCCTGCCAGGCGCACGGCGCAAGCGTCGGCGACAGGATAACCGGCAGCTTCGGCAGCGGCTGCTTCTCCTTCTACGCGACGAAGAACATGACGACCGGCGAAGGCGGCATGATAACGACTTACGACCCTGACGTTGCCGAAAAGGCGCGCCGCTTCCGCAACCACGGCGAGACGTCGCGCTACGTGACGGAGAGTTTGGGCTACAACTTCCGCATGAGCGACATCCTGGCTGCTATCGGCCTGGTGCAGCTCGAAAAGCTGGCGGCGCGAAACGAGCAGCGACGCGCCAACGCCGCTTTCCTCACCGAACGCCTCCGCGGTGTCGTCACTCCGCGCGAACTGCCCGGGCGGCGCCACGTCTTCCACCACTATACCGTTCGCGTCTCCTCGATCGACGGCACGGCCTCCGCGCGCGATGCGCTGGCGGCAAGGCTGGCAGAAGCGGGCATCGAGACCGGCGTCTACTACCCGACGCTCGTTCCCAGGCAGCCGCTCTACCGCGACCTGGGCTATCGTGACGAGCTTCCGGTGGCCGAGCGCCTCAGCCGCGAGGTCCTATCGCTGCCGGTGCATCCGGCGCTGAGCCGCGATGACCTGGACACTATCGTCCGCGCCGTCAACGAAGTGACCGTGGCGGCCGGAGGCGGCGCGTGACGGTGGGAAACGACAGACGCAAGCTCCGCGCCGGCGTCATCGGCCTTGGGTCGATGGGAGTGAACCACGCTCGCGTCTACGCCGAGATGGAAGGCGTGGAGTTGGCCGCCGTCGCCGACACGTTGCCCGAACGTCTGGCGCAGGCCGCCAACGCCGCGAAAACATATGACGACTATCGCCGAATGCTTGTCGAGGACCGCCTCGACCTCGTCTCCATCTGCGTCCCGACGCTTCTGCACCGTGACGTCGCGCTTGCGGCCATCGAAAGCGGCGTCGCCTTGCTGGTCGAGAAGCCGATAGCCGCGACGCCGGCGGAAGGGCGCGAGATGGCGCGGGCGGCGCGCGAGGCGGGCGTCCCGCTGATGGTCGGTCACGTCGAGCGCTTCAACCCCGCGGTGCTGGAGGTCAAGCGACAGCTTGCCGCCGGACGGCTCGGGCGCGTCTTCCAGGTGTACGCGCGTCGGACGGGGCCCTTTCCGCAGCGCGTTCGCGACGTAGGCGTCGTCCACGACCTGGCGCCGCACGACATCGATATCATGTCATTCCTGCTGGAATCGCCGGTGGAGCGGGTCTACGCGCAAACCGCGTGCGGCATCGCCACCGAGCACGAAGACCTCCTTTCGGGCGTCCTGCGCTTCCGCAGCGGCGTCATCGGCATCCTCGACGTCAATTGGCTGACGCCGCTGAAGGTGCGGCAACTGGCGGTCCTGGGCGAAAAGGGCCTTCTTCAGGCCGACTACCTTTCGCAGGAGGTGCGCTTCTATCCGAAGCAAGGCGAAGCCGCGCACGCCGCGTTGCCGGAGATTATCCGGGTCGAAAGCAAGGAGCCGCTGCGCCTGGAGCTGGAGGCGTTCGTCGAAGCTGTGCGCGAAGGCCGCGAGCCGCCGGTCACGGCCGAGGACGGCCTGTCGGCGCTGGAGATTGCCTCCCTGCTTGTGGAGTCGGCGCGCCGAGGCGAAGTCGTGGCGCTGGAACCGCGGGGGACGAGTTGATGGACGACTTTTCGGTCTGCGTCGTCGGGCTGGGCAGAATCGGCCTGCCGCTTGCCGTCCAGTGCGCTTCGAAGGGGATGCGCGTGACGGGCGCCGACATCGACGCTGCCCTCGTCGAGAAGATAAACGCCGGGATGTGCCCTTATCCGGATGAGGGCGGCCTTGCGGACGCAATGGCCACCGCTCACGCCGCTGGCTTCCTGGGCGCGTCGAGCGATACGGCGGCGGCAGTGCGGCAGAGCAGCGTCGTCGTCATAGTCGTGCCGGTGGGCCTTACGGCGGAGAAGCGGGCCGATTTCGCCGCTCTCGATGCCGCGGCCCGCGCCGTCGCTGACGGCCTTCGGCCGCAGACGCTGGTGGTGCTGGAGACTACCGTTCCGCTTGGAACGACGCGTCGACGGCTGGGCGCGGCGTTGGAGGCCTCCGGCCGGCGCCTCGGCAGCGACCTCTTTCTCGCCTACGGCCCGGAGCGCGTCTTCGTCGGTCGCGTCCTTACCGATCTGCGCCGCTACCCCAAGGTCATCGGCGGTGTGGACGACGAGAGCGCGCGTCGCGCCGGTGCCTTCTACGAGAAAGCGCTCGATGCGCCCGTCCTGCGTCTCGGGAGCTGTGAGGCGGCGGAGCTCGTGAAGCTGGCAGAGACGACGTATCGAGACGTCAACATCGCTCTCGCCAACGAGTTCGCCCGCATCGCCGATGAGCACGGCGTGGACATCGCGGAGGTCATCGCCGCGGCCAACTCGCAGCCGTTCTCGCAAATCCACCAGCCGGGCGTTGGCGTCGGTGGCCACTGCATCCCCGTCTACCCGCGCTTTCTGCTCGAAGGCGGGAAGGCACGGCTGCCGGAAGCGGCGCGCGCGGTCAACGACGGCATGGCCGCCTACGCCGTCGACAAGGTGGCGCAAGCGCTGGGCGGACTGAAGGAGAAGACCGTCCTCATCCTGGGCCTCTCCTACCGGCCCGACGTCAAGGAATCGGCCTTTTCCAGCGCTTTTCTGCTGGCGGGCGAGCTCACGGCACGAGGGGCGCGCGTCAGCGTCCACGACCCGCTATTCAGCGGCGACGAGCTGCGGGCGCTGGCGTTGGAGCCGGCGGAGCCTTTCCCGCCGCCGCACGTCGATGCCGTCATCGTTCAGGCCCTGCACGAGGCGTATAGAGAGCTCGACTTCCGCGCCTTCTCGGGCTGTCGGGTCGTGCTGGACGGGCGCGACGCCCTGTCGCGGGAGAAAATCGAAGCGCTGGGCATACGCTACCTGGGCATCGGCCGGTAGGCGACCGGAGAGTAGTGGAACAGAACCAGTCCACAACAAGGTGCAAACGCGCCGAACGAGTGCGACGGGCGCGCTCGCATCTCAGCGAGGCCGACCCGGTTCTGGCCCGACTCATCGCCGCCCGGCCCGACTTCGACCCCCGCGCCTGGCTGACGGAGCTGCCGCCGATGGACCTGTACGGGGCGCTCCTGTTCCAGGTCGCCGGCCAGCAACTGTCCGTCGCGGCCACTCGTCGTGTCCTCGCCCGCATCCAGGCGGAATTCGGCGACCGTCTGCCCTCGCCGCGTGAGATGCTGCGAGCCGACCCGGAGGATTTCCGCCGCGCCGGGCTATCGTGGCGGAAGATCGCTACGTTGCGCGACCTCGCCGAGCGCTTGTCCGATGGGCGACTGGACGTGGACAGGCTAAGCGCCATGCCGGACGAGGAGATACTGGCGGCACTCACGGAGATAACCGGAATCGGGCCGTGGACGGTCCAGGGCGCGCTCATAATCGCGCTCGAGCGGGAGGACGTCGTCCTCCCCGGCGATATGGCGCTGCGCAAGGCGATCCGAGCCGCCTACCAGCTCGATCATCTCCCATCGCCTGTCGAGGTCCTGGCCATCGCCGAGAAATGGCGACCATACCGCAGCCTTGTCACCAGCTACCTCTTCGCTGACCGTCGCGAATCGGCATAGTACGTGGTGATTGACGGGGTTCAAGGCTAATACCCGGCGGCGCAGGAATGGAACAGTGGCCTGCCTGCGGGTAGGCTTGACTTCACAGTCTCGGGCTCCGAGATGCCGTTGCGGAGGCACAAAGACAGGCGCCTCACCGAAGCGAACAGAATCTACCCTAGGCTAGCCGGCCGGATGATCTACCGGTAGCGGGGAGTATGCAGTGCGCCGCTAGTAATGGGTTCGTCCACATAAAGGTCCCCGTTGCGGATCTTGATGTTGAAACCGCAATCGGGGTTCGTGCAGGCCCATGCCTTGTAGTGAATAGGTGCGCCCTGACTGCCGAAGTCAGAAAGTGGCACCAAGTCTCCTGCCTTGCACTTCTGACACTTGGGAAATACCGGGATGTCCACGAACCACCTCCCCAGCCAGCATCGCTCAAGTCGCCCACGTCTTGTCTTCGACAGGAGCGATAGGCGGGCCATCGCGTCCCCGCCGCCGCGGCAGGTCTTACGATGGCCGGAGTATAGCAGAGCAGTTCGCAATTTGGCAACAGTTTTAACATGCGGCGGTATTTAGGAAGAGCATCTTTTTCGATGAATCCGGCCTCGGCAGCAGAAAGCGTTGATGGCGGGCGTTCGCGCCTTGTTAGCACTCTCTTAACAACTCCTTGTTGCTGGTTTATTCCTTTTGGCCCGATAATCTAAAACGTGGCAGGTGCGCCGCCGGGCTGCGCATGCCGCCCTCTCTATTAACGCTGTTAATAGTGTACAATTGGTGCGATAGGTTATAAGCATGCCATCACGCGTCCTGGTTGTCGACGACGAGCGCAACATCGTCCAGCTCGTGCGCCTCTACCTGAGCAAGGAGGGGTTCGACGTCGACAGCGCCTTTGACGGCAAGCAGGCCCTGGACAAGGTCCACAGCCATCGCCCCGATCTCATCGTCCTCGACATCATGATGCCGGAGATGGACGGGCTCAGCGTCTGCCGCGAGCTGCGCAAGACCAGCAACGTGCCTATCATCATTCTCACCGCCCGCACCGACGACGTTGACAAGGTCGTCGGGCTGGAGCTGGGCGCCGACGACTACGTAACGAAGCCGTTCAACCCCCGGGAGCTGGTCGCCCGTGTCAAGGCCGTGCTCCGTCGCAGCCAGGGCGCCGACGAGCCCGCCGCCGTCCTTGAAGCAGGCGACCTGCGCCTCGATGTCCCCCGTCGTGAGGCGACGATCAAGGGCGAGCCGCTCAGCCTGCGCGCCAAGGAGTTCGATCTCCTTGCCACTTTTCTGCAGAACGAAGGTCTCGTGATGGACCGCGAGAGGCTGATCCAGCGCGTTTGGGGGCACGATTTCTATGGCGATAGCCGAACGATAGACGTGCACGTCGCCTGGCTCAGGGAGAAGCTTGCCGGCTCCAGCGCTCAAATCCTTACCGTCTGGGGCATTGGCTACAAGCTCGTGGTGACATCCGATGTTAAGGAGCCTAAGAAGTAAGCTCATCCTGGCGTTCGCCGCCGTCATCTTCCTTTGCATCTTGTCGGCGGGCAGCGCCTTTGTGCTCTTCCTTCGCAATCACGAAACGGAGCAGGCGCGGGAGCGAGTGGGCCGGCTAGCCCAGCCCATCGCCCTGCGCGTGACCTACCTGGAGTGGTACGGCCTCTCGCCAGAGGAGATGCGCCCGTATCTGGAGGACTATGCCACCAGCGCGGACGTACGCCTCTTGCTGGTTGACAAGGTAAGCTCACAGGTCCTCGTAGACACCGACCAACGGCTGGAGGGCCAGACGGTGCAGCCGCTGGAGACGTCCGGCGGCCCTGAGCGAGTGGGGCCGATCTGGGTCCGGCAGGTCAGCTTCAACGCCGGCGGCGAGCATCTCCTGCTGTACACGCCGGTCGACACGATGACGGCTCAACCGAGCGCCGAGCTCCTCAGCCGCTACCGGACGGTTGTCGCCGTGCCCGCCGCGAGCATCAATTCGGCCTGGCGGGACGTCTTCCCCGGCGTAGGTATCGCCGGCGGGATAGCGCTTCTTATCTCCGTCGTCATCGCGTTCATATTCTCCCGCTCAATCTCCGGCCCGCTGGGCGAGATCACCCGCGCGTCCGAGGAGATGGCGTGCGGCAACTTCGACCAGCAGATTGCCGTGCGCGGCCGCGACGAAGTCGCTCGTCTGGCCACCGCCTTCAACGCCATGGCGCAAGAGGTCAACCGTTCGCAGTCGACGCTGCGTCAGTTCCTCGCCGATGCGTCGCACGAGCTGCGCACGCCGCTGACGTCCATTCAAGGCTTTAGCCAGGCTATGGCGGAGGGCGCGATCGACGAGCCGGCGGAGATGACCGATTCGGCGCGCATCATAAACGAGGAGACGCAGCGGATGCGCGCCCTCGTCGACGACCTGCTCTACCTGTCGCAGATCGAAGCCGGCCAGGTGAAGATGCAGCCGGAGCCGCTGAATCTGGATAACCTCCTGCGCAACTGCGTCGAGCGCTTCCAGCGGCGGGCGCAGGAGAAAGACGTGCAGGTGAAGGCCGATCTGCCACCGCTTCCCACGGTGCAGGGCGACGTGCGCCGTCTGGAGCGCGTCTTCTCGAACCTTCTCGACAATGCAATCAGACACACTCCAAGAGAGGGCACCATAACCGTCGCCGCGCAGGCCAGCAACGGCAACGTGCGTGTCGGCATCCACAACACCGGCTCCTTCATACCGCCGGAGCACCTGCCCCACGTCTGCGAACGCTTCTACCAGGTCAACAAGTCGACGAACGACGAGGGGCACACCGGCCTCGGCCTGGCGATCGCCTCTGAGGTGGTGCACGGGCACGGCGGAACGTTGTCGGCGCAGAGCTCGCGGCGCGAGGGGACGGAGTTCAGCGTCACCTTGCCGCTAGCGGGCGCCTCGTCGGCGTCAGTGCCACCTTCAGCGTAGCACCCGCAATCCGACACGGGACTTGACCGATTCCGCCTTGACTGGCATTCTGATGACGAATTCCAATTCTTCCATCTGACTTTGTCGGACCGAATTGCGGAGGGAAGGTTATCATGGTTGTCAGCAGCTACTGGCCCAGTCAGGCGCCCTATGAAGAGATACCGGTCTACGAGTTGCTCAGGCGAACGGCGACCACACAGGGCGGCAAAACGGGCGTGATAGGGGCGGATGGCAGTACCCGCACCTACGAGCGCATCTGGAGCGACGCCCGTAAGGTGGCGCATCTCCTGCAGGATAACGGCGTCGTCAAAGGCGAGACCGTCGGCATCTTCTCACCCAACCATATCGATTTTCCCGCCGTATTCTTCGGCTCGCTCCTTGCCGGGGCAACCGTCACGACGCTCAACCCGTTGTATACGCCGAATGAGATTGAGCACCAGCTCGTGGACGCCAAAGCGGTGATCCTGTTCGCCTTCTCCTTCATGAGGCCCGCTGCCGAAGAGGCTCGCAAGAACTTGCCTCTCGTGCGCAACATCTTCACTATCGATGCGCTGCCCGCCGTCCTGGAAGGCGTGTCCGAAGAGTACCGTCCGGTTACCATCAACCCGCGCGAGGACATCGCCGCCCTTCCCTACTCCAGCGGCACAACCGGTCTCCCGAAGGGCGTGATGCTCACACACTACAATATCACCTGCGATGTCAAGCAAGGGCACGCGACGAGGGAGATACCCTCGGACATGGTAGGCCTCTGGTTACTCCCTTTGTTTCACATCTATGGGATGACCGTGCTCATGAGCAGTGGCATCGCAACGGCAAACACGGGCGTCGTTATGTTGCGCTTCGACGTCGAGCAGATGATGCAGCTCATCGAGAGGTACCGGATCACCGATCTCTATCTTGCCCCGCCGGCCATACTGGCGATGGTCAACCTGCCGGATCCTTCCCGCCACGACGCGTCGTCGCTGCGGCTCATCAGCTCAGGCGCGGCGCCGCTGGCGCTGGAGCTGGCCGAGCGGGCGAAGGCGATGTTCAAGTGCATCGTCACGCAAGGGTATGGAATGACAGAGACGAGCCCCACGGTGAACACTCAGCCCTTCAACAAGATAAAGATCGAATCGGTCGGCCCGCCCTTCCCGGACACGCTGGAGAAGATCGTCAGCCTGGACAGCGGCGAAGAGCTGCCCACCGGCGGCGTCGGCGAGCTGATGGTGAAGGGTCCGCAGGTCATGAAGGGCTACTGGAACAACCCGAAGGAGACCGCGGACTGTCTTACCCCAGACGGCTGGCTGCACACCGGCGACATCGCCCGCTTCGACGAGGACGGCTACCTGTACCTCATCGAGCGGAAGAAAGAGATGATCAAGTACAAGGGCTACCAGGTGGCGCCGGCGGAGCTGGAGGCTCTCCTCTACGAGCATCCTGCCGTTCTCGACGCGGCGGTCATACCGAAGCCGGACGAGGCGGGCGGCGAGATACCGAAGGCCTGCGTGGTGCTGAGGCCGGAGAAGCAGGCGAGCGCCGAGGAGCTGATGGCGTTCATCGCCGGGAAAGTGGCGCCGTATAAGAAGATCCGGGAAGTGGAGTTCATGGACGCCATCCCGAAGACGCTCTCGGGCAAGATACTGCGCCGCGACCTGATCCAGCGGGAGAAAGAGCGCCTGGCCAAATAGAGGCCGCGCCCCCAAAAGACGGGCGGGCAGCCGTGCCCCGGGTTCGTCTCGATGAGTGGAGGCAGGTGATGGCATGATCGTCTCCAGCTACTGGCCCAGCCAGGCGCCATACCCGGAACAGCCGCTGCCGGACATTCTCCTAAACTCCGCGGCTACCTTCGGCGAGAAGATCGCCCTGGTCAGCGCCGACGGCTCAACGCGCACCTACGCCCGCGTCCTCAGCGACGCCCGCAAAGTGGCGCGTCTCCTCCAGGACAACGGCGTACAGAAGGGCGACAAGGTCGGCATCTTCTCGCCCAACCACATCGAGTACCCGGCCGTCTTCTACGGCTCGCTGCTCGCCGGCGCCACGGTGACGACGCTCAATCCGCTGTACACGGCGCACGAGATTGCGACCCAGCTCGGCGACGCGCAGGCGGTTGTCCTCTTCGCGTTCACGCCGATGGCCGCCGCCGTCGAGGAGGCGCGCAAAAGCCTGCCGTTGCTGCGCAAGGTCTTCCCAATCGACGACCTGCCGTCGGTTCTGGAAGGCGTCCCGGAGGATTTCCGGCAGGTCGCGATCAACGTTCACGAGGACATCGCCGCCCTTCCTTACTCCAGCGGCACCACCGGTCTGCCCAAGGGCGTGATGCTCACCCACTTCAACATCTACGCGAACGTTACCCAGGGGCTGGGCACTCGCTTCTTCAACTCGGACATGGTGGGCCTCTGGACGCTGCCGCTCTTCCACATCTACGGCATGACGGTGCTGATGAGCGCCTCCCTGGCCCGCGGCGGCACCGGCGTGGTCATGGCGCGCTTCGACGTTGAGCAAATGCTCCAGCTCATCCAGCAGCACCGAATAACCGACCTCTACCTGGCGCCGCCGGCCATCCTGGCGATGGTGAACGCCCATCCCGAGCGCTACGACACGTCGTCGCTGCAGGTTATCAGCTCGGGCGCGGCGCCGCTGCCGCTGGAGATAGGCGAGCGGGCGAAGACGCTGTTCAAGTGCATCGTGTCGCAGGGATACGGCATGACGGAGACGAGCCCGACGATCAACACGAACCCCTTCGAGCGCATCAAGCTCGAATCGGTGGGCCCGCCTTCGCCCGACACGCTGGAGAAGATCGTCAGCCTGGACACGGGCGACGAGCTGCCCGTAGGCGAAGTGGGCGAGCTTATGGTGAAGGGCCCGCAGGTCATGAAGGGCTACTGGAACAACCCGAAGGAGACGGCGGACTGCCTCACCTCCGACGGCTGGCTACGTACCGGCGATATCGGCCGCTTCGATGAAGACGGCTATCTGTACCTCATCGAGCGGAAGAAAGAGATGATCAAGTACAAGGGCTACCAGGTTGCGCCGGCGGAGCTGGAGGCGCTGTTGCACCAGCATCCCGCCGTTCTCGACGCGGCGGTCATACCGAAGCCGGACGAGGCGGGCGGCGAGATACCGAAGGCCTGTGTGGTGCTGAGGCCGGAGATGCAGGCGAGCGCTGAAGAGCTGATGACGTTCATCGCCGGGAAAGTGGCGCCGTACAAGAAGATCCGGGAAGTGGAGTTCATGGAGACTATCCCGAAGACGCTATCGGGCAAGATACTGCGCCGCGACCTGATCCAGCGGGAGAAAGAGCGGCTGGCCAAGTAGAGGCGGCACCTGTGCCGGGCGCGATCCCGTCCACACCGAGTGTGCGCGGGCCAGGCGTGATGTGGAGGGGTAAAGCCCTCCTCTACTTTTGTCCGTCGGAGAGAAGAAAAGAGAGGCGGGACAACTCCCGCCTCTCTCGCTATTTCCTAATAGATTCCCTACCTGCTCGAACGCAGGCCTTTGTTTCGCTTATCCCGTGATCGCCAGGCTAGCCTAGCGTGTGCGCTTGACGAGCAGCGTGCCCGATGCCAGCAGCAGAACGCCGCCCAGCAGACCAAGCGCCAGCGGCAGCGGAGATGATCCGCCGCCGGACGACGGGCCGGTACCGGTAAGCGGGCCGGTAAGCGAGGGGGCAACGACTGCTGCCGGTGGAACCACCGGCCGCGCTGTCGGGACTACGACCGTCGGGAACGGCGTTGCCGTCGGGCCTGACGTCGGCGTTGCCGTCGCGCCGGTTACGTCAACGTCCACCGAATCACAGTTGCTGCTGCCGTTGTCAGAATCGGCGCACGCCTCGTTGGTGATGGTGTCACCGTCTTGGGCGTTCGAGTTGAGCGTGACGATCATCTCCAGGGTGACCTCGCCTCCGTTGTCCAGATTGTCGGAGGTGGTCCACCTGACGGTATTGTCGTCATTGCAGCTATTGGTGATGTCGGTGTCGTTAAAGCTGAGGCCGCCATCGTCCGTGACGGACGCGCTTGTGCAGTCCACATCGTTGGGAACGTTGTCAGTGACGTCGAGGTTGGTGCAAGAACCCGAGGTGGCTTCGTTCCTGACCCTGATCGTGTAGGTGATCTCGCCGCCTTCGGGCACGTCCGATTCGTTGGAGTCCTTGGTGACTTGCAAGTCGCAGCCGGTGCTAGTAGCCGTGGCCGTCGGCGTCGTAGCCTGGGCCGTCGCGGTTGCAGATACCGACGTGGCGGTTGCGCCCGGCCCAGCGGTCGCCGTTTCAATAGCTGCTTGTGTGGCCGTCGGTCCCGCCGTCTGCGTCGCCGCCGCCGCCGTGGCCGTCCCGTTGGCCTGGGCTGTAGCGGTGTCGTCGGCGGTCGCATACACGGCAGATCCCGCCGAAGAGGCCACGAATGCTCCCATTACCAGGGCGAGCCCCGCTGCTGCGGCCACCGCCCACAACCAGGATCCTTTCCATCTCTCCATATTGAGTCTCCTTCTCAACTAGTCCGCCGCGGGGCGGACGCACGCAGTCCCCGCCTGATACCTAATTATTCTGGCCCATAGGCGGAAACTATGTCAAGGGCCAGGGATGATCGGGGGCGAAAGGTCAACGATATTTTACATTTTTGCATAGGGAGAGGGCGGTTTCTTGAAGCCAACCGTAGCCGTAGCCGAGGCTTTCCAGCCTCGGCGGCCAACACACGGCCAGGCTGGAAAGCCTGGCCTACGCGGGTTGCTTCGCCTCGCTGCGCTATTCGATCGGAATGCCCGGCGCCGGGAATGCAGCGCAGAACTCCTTGACTTCGTTGCGGACGCGCTCCAGCGTCGGCTCGTCGTCCACGCTGGCGACGACTTCGTCCATCCAGACGACGATGCGGCGCATCTCCGGCTCTTTCATGCCGCGGGAGGTGACGGCCGGGCTGCCGATGCGAATGCCGCTGGGGCTGAACGGCTTGCGCGGGTCGAAGGGGACGGTGTTGGCGTTGACGACGATTCCCGCCCGGTCCAGCGCCTTCGACGCCTTCTTGCCCGTCACGCCCTTGTTCGTCAGGTCGATGAGGACGAGGTGGTTGTCGGTGCCGCCGGAGACGAGCTGGAAGCCGCGCTCCAGCAGCTCGCCGGCCAGCGCCTTCGCGTTCCGGACGACCTGGGCGCCGTATTCCTTGAACTCCGGCGATGCCGCCTCTTTCAGGGCGACGGCGATGGCGGCCGTCGTGTGGTCGTGCGGGCCGCCCTGGAGCGCCGGGAAGACCGCGCGGTCGATGCTCTGCGCGAACTGTTCGCGGCACATGATCATCGCGCCGCGGGGGCCACGGAGGGTCTTGTGGGTCGTCGTGGTGATGACGTCGGCGTAGGGCGCCGGGTCGGGATGGACGCCGGCGGCGATGAGCCCCGCTATGTGGGCGATGTCGGCCAGGAAATAGGCGTCGACCTCTTTCGCAATGTCGGCGAAGGCCTTGAAGTCCCACAGGCGCGGGTAGGCCGTGGCGCCGCAGACGATGACCTTCGGCCTTACCTCCTTCGCCAGCGCTCGCACGGAGTCGTAGTCGACCAGGTTCGTCTGCCTGTCGACCGTGTACTGGACAGAGTGGTAGAAGCGGGCGGAGAAGTTGACTTCCCAGCCGTGCGTCAGGTGACCGCCGTGAGGCAGGCTGAGGCCCATTATCGTTTCGCCGGGCTCCAGCAGCGCGTAGTAGGCCGCCATGTTAGCGGGCGAACCGGAGTAAGGCTGAACGTTGGCGTGGTCGACGCCGAAGAGGCTCTTTGCCCGCTGGATCGCCAGCTCCTCGATGGCGTCGACGTAGCGCTGGCCTTCGTAGTAGCGCTTGCCGGCGTACCCCTCGGAGTACTTGTTCGTCAGCACGGAGCCCAGCGCCTGGATGACCGCTGCCGAGGCGTAGTTCTCCGAGGGGATGAGGCGCAGCGTCTCGAACTCGTAGCGCGCCTCCGCTTCGATCAGCGCGTAGACCTCCGGGTCGACCTGCTGTAGCTCCTTCAAATCAACCTCCTCGCGGTCCTTCTGCTACGACGGTTGTGGCGGATTATCGTTTCGCGGGCCCTGGCCCCGGCGTCCGCGCCCACCCCGGCGGCGTCTTCGCCGATGCGGCTCAGCTTCGCTCTGCTCTGACGCGGCCTGCGTCGGAGGCTGCGACCGAGGCGGCGCCTCTAGTGCCGACTGAAGCTCTTCTTTGACGAGCTCCGCCGGTCGCACCGCGGTGCCGTACTGGCCGCGCAGCTCGTCCATCGACATGTCGACAACAGTTAGCGTGTCCGCCATGCGCAGCGAGACGGTCTGCTTGAGGACGTGCACAGCGATGAGCTTCGCCTCGCCGGCGGGCGTCGAGAGCATTTGCCCCACCTTCGGCAGCTGGCCGCGAAGCTCACGGTACTGCTCGTGCTCGTAAGCCAGGCAGCAAAGGAGGCGGCCGCAAACGCCGGATATCTTCGACGGATTCAACGGCACGTCCTGCTCCTTCGCCATCCGAATCGAAATCGATGGGAAGGCGGCGAGCCAGGAGCGGCAGCAGAGGGTATAGCCGCACTGGCCGATATCGCCGGCGAGCTTGGCGCGGTCGCGCTCGCCCACCTGGAGGAGCTGCACCCGCTTCTGCAGGGCCGACGAGAGGTCGCGCACGAGGGCGCGGAAGTCGACGCGCTGCTGGGCGGTGAAATAGAGCGTGAGCCGGGAGCCCTCCAGGTTGGATTCGCCGCCGACCAGGCGCATGTCCAGGCCGTGCTCGTCTACCTTCTTGCGGGCGAGCGTCAGGTCCGTGTGGACCTCGCCTCTGAGCGACTCTGCCTTCGCTATGTCTTCGTCGTCGGCGATGCGGAGAACGGGATCGAGCTGGTCGCCGATCTCTTCGGCCACCACCTGCTCCGGCGCGATAACCACTCGCCCGACGGACGAGCCGCGCGCTGTCTGAACGACGACCCGCTGGCCTGTCTTCAGCTCGATGTCCTTGGCGTCGAAGTAGCACACTCTGCCGGCGCCGTCGAAGCGGACACCGGCAATGCGACGCGGCGTTGCTGTCGCTGGTTCTTCGGTCATATCTGCAAGCTCTCCGCTCCGTCTCAGGCGGGCCTGGCGGCGGCCGCGGCGAGCTGTCTCTCCTTCTTGGCGCCGGCATCTGGAGCATAAGCACCTCCAGCGCCAGTTGCGGGTTCACGTTGTCGGCCAGGTACTCCGCTGTCCGACCCAGCGCCCGCAGAAACGACACAATGTCTCCTATCGTATATTTTCCGGCCATCAGGGCCAGTCTGTCCAGAAGACCGGCGTTGGTGACGATTTCCGTCTGGCCCGACGCCGTCAGAAGCACGTCGCGCCACCACTCGCGCCAAAGCTCCAGCAGGGCGAAGACGTTGTTTCGGTCACGGTAGAAGCGTCTCGACATCTCCGCCGCCCAGGCGAAGCGCTCGTCGCGGCCGGCGGCGCTCAGGCGATAGACGTCCTCGAGCATCGACTCGCGGGCTGGGAGAACCGTTTCGTCCTCCCAGGCCGTCACCGCCCAGCCGAGCCGCCCGCCGCTAAGCCTGGCGAGCAGCGCCGCGTCCTCGGCCGGCGTCTCCCACGTCTCCTGCAGCGCCTCCGCCACAGCAGCCACGGACATGTTGCTGAAAGGCACCAGGCGGCAGCGCGAGCGGACCGTCGGCAAGAGAGCTTCCTCGCGGCTCGTCACCAGAATGAGCACCATCGAAGCTACCGGCTCCTCCAGCGTCTTCAGCAGCGCGTTTGACGACTCCGCGTTCAGGGCGTCCGCCGGGTCGATTATGGCGACGCGAAAGCGGCCTTCGAACGGCGCTCGGCTGGCGATCCGCTTCAGCCGCCGTATCTGGCAGATGCGTATCTCCTTCGAGCCGTCCGCCGCGTGGTCTTTGTGGTCCGGGCCCGCCTCCTCGCAGAGGCCGCCGATGCCTATGACCTCGACGTCTGGGTGCCTGCCTTCCTCGATGAGCTGGCACTGGCGGCAGCGATGACATGGTGGATCTTCGCCGCGGCAGTTCAACGCCTGCGCGAACTCCAGGGCCGCCGTCGCCTTGCCGACCTGCGGCGGGCCGGCGAAGAGATAGGCATGGGAAGCGCGCCCCTCCGCCAGCGCACGGCTAAGCGACGCCTGAGCCCGCTCCTGACCAATCACTTTCCACATAGCGCTAGTCCGCCGCTCCGTCGCCGCACTCGCAGCGCAGCAGATCGTCGTAGCTCTCGCGACGGCGCACGAGCCGGGCGCGTCCGTCCTTCACGAAGACGACGGCCGGTCGCAGCGAGGCGTTGTAGTTGCTGGCCAGCGGCAGGCAATAGGCGCCGGACGCGGGAATGGCCAGGACGTCGTCAGGCTGCAGCTTCGGCAGCTCGATGTCGCGGACCAGCACGTCGCCGGACTCGCAGTACTTGCCGGCGATTGTGACGCGCTCCCGCGGTCCTTCTTCGTCGACGCGGCTGGCCCGGAGCGCCTCGTAAGCGGCGCCGTAGAGGGCGGGACGGATGTTGTCCGCCATGCCGCCGTCGACGAGGACGTATGTGCGCACGCCGGCGATCTCCTTTCGCCCACCGACGCCATAGAGCGCGACGCCGGCGCGGGCGACGAGCGACCGCCCGGGCTCGATGACGAGTCGCGGCGGCGGCAGGTCGAACGCCCGGCACGATTCCTTCAGCGTGGTCGCCAACGCCTCTGCATACTCGCGTCGGGACGGAGCGGGAAGGCCGCGCTGGTACTGGACGGCAAAGCCGCCGCCAGCACTGATCTGTGCGAACTGATGACATCCCTTCAGGCGCGCGGCGAACTCGAGGAGGGCCTTGAGCGACTGCTGGAACGGCTCGATTTCGAATATCTGCGAGCCGATGTGTGCGTGCAGGCCGGCGAGATCGAGCGCCTTCGATGCCGTCACCGCCTCGACAGCAGCATCCGCGTCGCCGGTGGCGAGCGATACGCCGAACTTCGAGTCGAGAGCGCCGGTCGAGATGTAGCGGTGCGTGTGCGGGTCGACGTTCGGCGAGACGCGCAGGAGGACCGACTGACGCTTTCCGGCCGCGGTCGCCAGTCCATCTAGTAAGGCGATCTCGCGGAGGTTGTCGATGACGACGTGGCCGACGCCGGCGTCCAGCGCCTCACCAAGCTCGCGGCGCGACTTGTTGTTGCCGTGGAGGTAGATGCGTTCCGCCGGAAACCCGGCCGCCAGGGCAATCGCCAGCTCACCGCCGGAGGCAACGTCCAGCCCCAGCCCTTCTTGCGCGAAGAGCGCGGCGACGGCGCGTCCCAGGTACGCCTTCGCGGCATAGACGACCGTCGTGTCAGGGTACGCGGCGAAGGCGGAGCGCCATTCGCGGGCGCCCTCGCGCAACTCGGTCTCGTCGAACACGTACAGCGGCGTCCCGAACTCACCCACCAGATCGACGGCGTCGCAGCCGCCGAGGCTCAGGTGGCCCTGCGGCGTCAGGCCGGCGGTGCGCGGCAATATGGGAACGAAGGCGGGATCGAGATACATCGCTTCTTCCTGAGGAATACGTTCTTCACGAATGATTATACGGTGCTGAAGTGGGAGGGTCTAGGCGACGATCAGCCGCTCGATGGACGCATCGTTGCAACCAAGTCGCCGTCCTCGGTGCGCAGGCTCACCTTGCCTTCGTCGCGGAGCTTGCAGAGATGGGCCGTCACCTGGCCCCCGGCCATTCTTAGCAATTGCGGCGCCAGCTCCGGGTAGATCCGACGGACCAACGCGTCGACGCTCGATTCGCCGCCGCTAAGGAGCGACAGGAGTTGCTCTTCGCGCTGGTGCCGGTGGTCGATGAGCTCCTGTATCTTGCGCTGGGGCTCCCGCACCGGCGGGCCGTGTCCCGGGCAAAGCAGCGACGCGCCGAGCGACTTCATGCGCTCCAGCGAACGGACGTAGAGGGCCATGTCGCCGGTGGGAGGGGGTGGGATCGCCGTGGTGCCCAGCCCGAGCACGTTGTCGCCGCTGAACAGGACCGCCTGCTCTTCCAGGAAGAAGCAGACGTGGCCGGCGCTGTGTCCGGGCGTATGAACGACGCGCAGCCGCAGGCGTCCCGCCGCCAATGCCTCGCCATCGACGAGGGGCGGACCGAAGCGGACATCCGGATGCCGGCGCTTCGGGTCGTCACCCAGGAGGCGTTCCTCTTCCGCATGCATCCGGATCGGCGCTCCCGTGGCTGCGGTGAGCAGGAGGGCGCCGCCCGCGTGGTCGCGATGATGATGCGTCAGCGCGATCAGCCCGACGCGCGGTGCGCCCAGGTCCTTCAGGTATGTCAGCCGTTCATTCGCCGCCGCCTCGTCCTCCAGGCCGCCGTCGATGATGATAGCGCTCCCGCCGTCGACGACGAGGTAGACGTTCGGCTCGTAGGGACCGGCGTACGGCGCGGAAGGAGCCCGCAAGACGTGGACGTTCGGAGTAAGCTGCACTCGCCGCCTCGCTTCGATACTGGCGGGATCATTCTAACAGGCGTTTGCCTGCTGCTTCGACCGCGCGGCAAATGAGAAGGGGTCACCAATGATTTGGGTCGAGGAGAGGGAGGGTAGCCTAGGCGACGCGCGTCCCCTGCGATCGCGAGCAGACAATGTTGCCGCCGCTGGATTTTGCCTCGTAGAGGGCCGCGTCGGCCGTCGCGATCAGGTCCTGCGCCTCTTGGAGCGCCAGGAAGTCCGCCTCGGCGACGCCCAGGCTCACGTTGAGGCCCAGCGTATCGCCGCGCGGAAGATAGAACGGTTGCTTCTCGACCCGGCTGCGGAAGCGCTCGCCGAAGCGCCGCGCCGCGCCCAAGTCCGCTTCCGGCAGCACGAAGAGGAACTCATCGCCGCCGTAGCGCCCGACGACGTCGCCCTTGCGACAGCTCTGGCGGGCTAGTCGCGCCAGTTGCAGCAGAACCTCATCGCCGGCGTCGTGGCCGAACTGGTCGTTCACCGACTTCAGCTTGTCCACGTCCAGCAGGCCGACGCTCAGCGATCCGCCGTGGCGAAGGGCGCGCGCTCGTTCCGCCTCGATGACCTCTTCCACATAGCGCCGGTTGGGAATGCCGGTAAGGGCGTCGGTGCGCGCCAGGCGGTGCTGGATCTCGGTGCTTTCCTGGAGCCGTTTGGAGTACCTTTCGAGCTGCTCCTTCGATTCCGCCAGCGCCGAGTACATGTTTCTCGCCTTCAAGCCCACCGATAGTTGAGTGGCGATTGCCTTGAATCCCTCGACCTCTTCCGGCGGGAACGTCCGCGGCCGGAAGCTGGCAAGAGCGATCAGTCCCAGCATCTCGTCGGCGAAGAGAATAGGCACGCGCGCTGCCGATACAAGCATTACCCACTGAAACTGGCGCCTTTCTTCTTCCGCGACGATTGGGCAATTCTGCAAATCGGGCATCAGGACCGGCTGCCGCGTTCGTATCGCCTCTCGGAGCGGCCCGTCCATGACCCCTCCTGTCGAGCGAAGTTCTGCCCCTGTGCCCTGCCAGCGGACGGAGTTGAGTGCCTGTGTTGTGACTCGCTGGGAGGCGTTATCCCAGATCTCGATCCGCACGATCTCGTAGCCTGTCGTGTCGGAGATGGCGCCGGCCAGGTGCTCCAGCAGCGATTGTGTGTCCTCCCCCTGCGTCAGCACCTCGGCCGCGTTCGCCAGGGCCGACATCTGCTGACGCTGGCGCTCCGACCAGCGGGCGTTGAGCATACGCTCGAGGAACATGATGAGCGACGGCCGCGCCGCCTCGATGACAGTCAGCAGGGAGCGGTCCAATCCCGTCTCCCAGGGCCCGCGGATGATCACCATCTCTGCTGGGCTCTCTTTGGTAGGGATCCTGATGCCAAGGTACTCACACCTCTGTCCGGCCGTGGCGCTCACTAGGCCTTCCACGCGTCCCGCCTGGATGCTGAAGGCAACGGGCGCCTTCTGCTTTTGTGTCCGCTGCTGGACCAGCCAGAGCCCCTTCTCGCCAGTGCCGATCTCATCGCCGCAGCGCGAATCGCCGCAGCGCAGCCAGTCCAGGCCTTCAGCGTAGACAAAGCAGACGCGTTCGGCGCCGAGCGCTTCCCTAAGGGTGTCGGCTATACGCGTTAGCCCCAGCCTGCTCGCTGGCCCCCTTGCGGCGAGATCGGCAAGCTGCTGGAGCGCATCAAGCCCGGGCTTCACAATGACCTTCTCCGGTTCGACGTCGTCAACTCACTCCACACTTAGATTCGGTAGGTGGGTCAGCATTCTAAATACGCTTTGGCTGGAGACGCGCGATCCACCGTCAGGCCGCGCTTTTCCGGGCGGAGCGCGAGCAGGTTTTGTTGCCACCTCTGGCTTTGGCCTCATAAAGTGCTTCGTCGGCCTGCTTTATCAGCGCGAAGGGTTTCTGTGCATTATGAGGGTCGAGCTGCGCAACGCCGATGCTAATGCTCATTCTCGCGCTCCCGTCGCCGGCGAAATCAAACACCCGTCCGGCGACCGCGGCCCGAAAGCGGTTGGCGAATCTCTGGGCCGCGGCGAGGTCCGCCCGGGGCAGTACGAAAATGAACTCGTCACCGCCATAGCGCCCGACCACGTCGCCGCGCCGGCACGTTCGCCTGGCCAGGTCGGCGAGCTGGACAAGAGCGGCGTCCCCCGCTTTGTGGCCGTAGTTGTCATTAATCGCCTTGAACTTATCGAGGTCGGCCAGGGCAACGCAGAGGGCCGTCTTGTGGCGGATGGCGCGCGAGCATTCGCCCTTTACCACCTCATCGATATAGCGTCGATTTGGGACGCCGGTCAGCGCATCCGTCCGCGCCAGACGGTGCTGCACCTCGTTGCTGGACTGCAGTTCCTCGGCGTACTCTCTCAGTTGTTTCTCCGACTGGGCCAGCGACTGGTACATCTCTACCGCTTTGAGGGCCGCGCCCAACTGGCTGGCGAAGCCATTCAGGACCTCCACCTCCGTGTCCGCGAAATCCCGTGGCCGCTGATTGGCCACCCGCAGGACGCCGAGGAAGTCATCGCGGAAAGTGATCGGGAACTGGGCGGCCGAGAATATGTGAGCCCGCCGAAAGAACTCTCTTCCGGTTTCCGGTATCCTTTCGTCGTTCTGAAGGTCGGGCAGAAGCAGTGGTTGGCGCGTTGCCATGGCCGCCCTGAGAAGCGCTTCGGGGTAAAGAGCGGTGGGCTGTCGCTGCTTCCATTCATCACCGAGGGACGTGTCAATCTGCGGCCCAATGTTCAGAACGCTGAGCACGAACGTTTGCGAGTCCTTGTCGAAAACGTCTATCGACACCAGGTCGTTGCCGGTGGAAATGGAGATGGCGTTGGCCAGGTGTCTGAGCACCGGCGATATGTGCTCCGCTTGGATCAAGAGTTGCGCGGCATCCGCCACCGCCGACATCTGCTCGCGCTGGCGGTCGGCCTTGGCTACGCTCAGCACGCGACCGAGCACGAGCGTGATGGCGGGCGTTGCGGCTTCGATGAAAGCGAAGACGCCCGCGCCTGCGGGGGAATTCGCCCGTGTCTTAATGATGAGCATCTCGCCGCCACCGTCGAGCTGGAAGCCAAGAAAGCGCTTTGCACCTCCCTGGCGGGCATCGACGATGTCGCTAACGCGCTCGCCGACTATGTCGAAGGCGACAGGACCGCCGACTATCTCGCACTGGTGCTGGACCAGCCATAGCCCCATCTGGTTTGTTCCCAGTCCTTCGGCTGCGCTGGAATCGCCACACAGTATGAACTCCTTGTTCTCCGGGTAGACAAGGAAGATGCGTTCCGCCGCTATCGCCTCGCGAACGAGATCGGCGATGCGGACGAGCGATTGTTCGCCCGCCTTGCCGTCGATGGCGGCGTCCGCCAGCTTATACAGAGAAGTGACCTTTTCAGTCACCACGCAAATCCCAAAGGTATCGGTCTGTCGGTGCCTCTGCTATTAGGTTCGGCAAGGGAAGGCTGGTTCAGCAGATGCGCCGGCCCCCGTTGAAAGAGACGCTCAATCGCCCTTAGAATGGCTTCAGGAGAGGGCCAACAGATGGTCGACGAGATTTACCAGCGAACGACTCTCAGCAATGGATTGCGCGTGGTGACCGCGCCGATGCCTTTCACGCGTTCGGTAAGTATCAGCATCTATCTCGGCGCCGGCTCCCGCTATGAGGAGCCAGCTCAGGCCGGCATCTCGCACATGGCCGAGCACCTCGTCTTCAAGGGGACGGAGCGCTATCCGACCTCACGCGAGATCTCCCAGATCGTCGACAGCGTCGGCGGGGTGATGAATGCGGTTACGGATCGCGAGTTGACCGTCTACTACGGCAAGGTGGCGCGTCCCCACTTCGACATGCTCGGCGACATCCTCAGCGACTTGCTGCGTCATCCGCTCCTCGCCGCGCAGGAGATGGAGAAAGAGCGCGGCGTCATCCTGGAAGAGCTGGCCGCCGTGGCCGACTCGCCGCCGCAGCTCGTCGACCAGCTTATCGATCAGGTGATGTGGCCGGACCAGCCGCTGGGACGCGACGTTGGCGGCAGCCGCGAGACGGTCTCGACGATGACGCGCGAGATGGTGCTTGCCTATATGGACAGGCAGTACGTGGCGGAGAATGCGGTCGTCGGCATCGCTGGCAACGTTAGCCACGATGAGGCGCTGGCGCTGGTCAAGCGGGAGATGGGCGACTGGCAGCGCGGTTTGCCGGGAGGCTGGCGCCCCGCCTGGAGCCCGCCGGAGGGGCCGCGGCTAGCGGTGCAGTATAAAAAGACGGAGCAGGCGCACATCTCGCTCGCCGTCGAAGGGATGGCGATGGAGCATCCGGACCGGCCGGCACTGGACCTTCTGAGCGTGATCCTGGGTGAAGGGATGAGCAGCCGCCTTTTCCTGGAGCTGCGCGAGCGGCTGGGCCTGTGCTACGACGTGCACAGCTACGCCAGTCATTATCAGGATACCGGCTCGCTGGCCGTCTACGCCGCTGTCGACCCGAAGAACGCCTTCAAGGCCTTGACCGCCCTCATGGGGGAGCTGGCGCGGATCCGCGAAGACATCGACGACGAGGAAGTGGCAAGGGCGAAGGAGCTTTCCCGCGGCCGGGTTCTCCTGCGGATGGAGGACACGCGCAGCGTTTCCGGCTGGACCGGCGTGCAGGAGTTGCTGACAGGGAAAGTACTGACGGTGGACGACGTGCTGGAGCGCGTGATGGCGGTAACGACGGCGGACCTGCTGCGCGTGGCGAAACAGACGCTGCGACGGGAGGCGCTGAACCTGGCGGTCGTCGGACCCTTCCGCAGCGACGGCCGTTTTCTATCGCTGCTCGATCTCTGACGAGGGGGCGCCGCACGTCGCGGTCGACGTGCCAGACCGTCGCCGGCAGGAGCTACATGTTGCGCGCAAGGCGGGGCCGCTCGGGTTGCCGAGCGGCCCTAACAGTTCCAAGCGTTAGTCTATCAGTATTCCGGCGGCATCGCGGGCATGGCGGCCGACGGCGGCTCCGGGATATCCGTGATCAGCGACTCCGTCGTCAGCACCATCGCGCCGATCGACGCCGCGTTCTCCAGCGCCGAGCGCACGACTTTCACCGGGTCGACGATTCCGCGCTTGTACATATTGACATACTCGTTGCTCACCGCGTCCCAGCCGCTATCGATGTCCTTGGCGCGACGCACCACGTCGACCACAACCGATCCTTCGCAGCCGGCGTTCTCGGCTATGAGCGTCATCGGCGCTTCCACCGCGCTGATGAGGATGCCGACGCCCGTGCGCTGATCGCCCTGGAGCGTGGCCTGGAGCTCCTCCAGGGGCTTCTGGCAGCGCAACAGGGCCACACCGCCGCCGGGGACGATCCCTTCCTCCACGGCCGCCCGTGTCGCCGAGAGCGCGTCTTCGACGCGCAGCTTCTTCTCCTTGAGCTCGATCTCCGTCGCCGCGCCGACCTTTATGACCGCTACGCCGCCGGCAAGTTTTGCCAGGCGCTCCTGCAGCTTCTCGCGGTCGAACTCCGAGGTCGTCTCGTCGATCTGCGCCTTGATCTGCTTGATGCGGGCCTGGATGGCCTCGTCGCTGCCGTGGCCCTCTATTACCGTCGTCTCCTCTTTCGTCGAGACCACGCGACGGGCGCGGCCCAGGTCCGACACCTGCGCGTTCTCCAGCTTGCGGCCCGTCTCCTCGGTGACGAAAGTGCCGCCGGTAAGGATGGCGATGTCTTCCAGGATAGCCTTGCGCCTCTCGCCGAAGGCCGGCGCTTTGACCACCAGCGGATTGATCGTGCCGCGGAGCTTGTTGACGACCAGTGTGGCCAGAGCCTCGCCGTCGCAGTCGTCGCAGATAACTACCAGGTTCTTCGTCACCTGAAGCGTCTTCTCCAGGATGGGCAGGATATCGGCGATGGCGGAGATCTTCTTGTCAGTCACCAGGATGTAGGGGTCGTCGAGCGACGCCTCCATGCGGTCGGGGTTGGTCACGAAATAGGGCGAGACGTAGCCGCGGTCGAGCTGCATGCCGTCGACGAACTCCGTCTCCATGCTCAGTCCTTTGGACTCCTCGACCGTGATCACGCCATCCTTGCCCACCTTCTCCATCACGTCCGCGATCAGGTTGCCGACCTCCTGGTCGATGGCGGCAATCGACGCGACCTGGCTGATCTGCTCCTTACCGGCCACCGGCTTGGCGGACTCCCGCAGCGCCGCAATCGCGCGCTGGACGCCGCGCTCCAGGCCCCGCTTCAAGTCCATCGGGTTGGCGCCGGCTGCCACGTTTTTCAGCCCTTCGCGCACGATCGCTTGGGCCAGGACGGTGGCGGTGGTTGTGCCGTCGCCGGCGACGTCGTTCGTCTTGCTGGCGACCTCGCGGGCGAGCTGGGCGCCCATGTTCTCTTGCGCGTCCGGCAACTCGATCTCTTTAGCGATGGTCACGCCGTCGTTGGCGATGACCGGCGGCCCGAACTTCTTCGCCAGGACGACCGTGCGGCCGCGCGGGCCCAGGGTGACCTTCAGAGCGTCGGCCAGGGCGTCGACGCCTGCCTTCAGGGCGCGGCGCGCCTCTTCATCGAATACCAGTTGTTTCGCCATGCAAACCCTCCCTAGCCCGGCCATCCCCCGAAGCGGCTGCGACGGCGGTGGCGGGAGATTCTACTTCTTGCGAGATTTTATCTCGACTTTGCAGAGAACGTCCTTCTCGGAGAGGACGATGTACTCCTCGAGGTCGATCTTGATGTCCTGGCCGCTGTACTTGGCGTAGAGGACGCGGTCGCCGACCTTCAGGTCCATCGGAATGCGCTTGCCGTCTTCGTCCAGGCGGCCGGGGCCGACGGCGATGACCTCGCCCTGCTGCGGCTTCTCCTTCGCCGTGTCGGGGATGACGATGCCGCTTGCCAGCACCTCTTCTTGCACGACGGCCTTAATCACCAGTCTATCTGCCAGGGGAATGAGTTTCGTTGCCAACCGAGGGTCCTCCTTCTGTACAGGCTTCCGGGTTCTGGGCCACGAGAGGCCGGGCAAAGGAACATTGGGACCGGGCCGCTCTCGTGGTTAGCACTCTCGAAACGAGAGTGCTAACCCAATATTAGCTCACACCGCCATGCGATGCAATAAGCTGCGGTCCCTCCCGATGCTTCTTTGGCAGAGGCAGACTGAAAGGCTATCGGAAACTGGACGCAATCAGGACGCGAGGCTTGGCCAAGGTGTGGCTGCACGTGGCGCTCAACTTACTAGTGATGAATATAGCAGCGCTGGCGAACCCGCAATTGTCTGGAGAATTACGGAGGTGTGTTGCCTAGGCCCTCGCTCCGGTAGTTGGACCTTGGATAGCACGCGTCACTTCCTCCACGAATCGCTGTGTGTCCGCAAAGTAATTGGGGTAAGCAGCGCGCAACTCTCTTAGCGAATCGACGGAAACGAGCACTGCGTCACGCTGTTCGGCGAATGGCAGCCTCGCTTGTCGCTCAACATCTAAATACTGGTTCGACGCGGCTTCAACTTCCTTCTTCAGATACGGCGTTACCAGTAGTCGGCCCTCGCGAGGTTTCAAGTCAAGCAAGAAGTAGCGAAGGCCCTTGAAACGGCCCAATAATACGTTGTCCAGTACGAGCCGGTATCCTGTTAGGTGGCCAATCACGTCAAGTTCCTCGACGTAGTACTTCAACTCGCGAATCAGTTCAGCCTCCTCGGTCGGGGTAGCTGACACAAGAGGACTTCTCTCTCGACGAGCAATAGCGCTGCCCATCAGCGCAAAAAACCTTAGCCATTGTTCGTCGCCTAATCCCGATTTCAATGACTGCTGCTTGAACGTGCCGACTGTCTCCACGGCTGTAGCCCAAGCGTGCTGAAGCCTCGTGCGCAACTGCATTTCTATCTTCAGGTCATTGTAGGATTCGTTTTTGTCACTGTAGTAGCGCCAGACGAAGTGAATCCCCCTGTAGCCCGAGTCTCGGGGGGTACCGATGTAGTCATCAAAATGAGCGCGTTCGTGTTTGAATTCAGTCAGGTCATACAAGCGACGAAGACGATTGACGGCAGAAATTGAGCCCACCACAGCTCGGCACCCGCCGATGTCCTGCATCTGGGTCAGCCGCAAGTCTGGCATGAGACTGAGCTTGAGTTGGATAGCGGGCAGTCTTTTGATGCGTTGGGCAACCAAGCCGCGTTTGTCCACTTGCTTGGTTTTTCCTCTCAAGTTCATTTGAAGAGTGTTCAGCGGGAAGGCGTGAGAGGCACGCCAATTGTTGATAACAAGCAGCGCGTGTTCCATCTCATCTGCGGTGGTTGCAGAGTGAACAAGCGCGGCTCCGGCGGCGTTCACTTGCTCGCGGCTGTACGCACGTTTCGTCCACCCCATATCAGTTTGATAGGCTACCTCACCCGTTCTCTCTAGCTCAAGTACCATCTGCAACATCCGTAGTTTCGCAACGAGCTATTGATAGCCTGTTGCGAAACTCACGGGGAGCGGCCAATGGAAAGACCAAGGATCAGCGGGGTTTGTATACATCGTCACGAGTGCCGACCAAGCGGATCACCAGTTCGTCAAGTTCTGTGTCATAGGTATAAATGATCCGATAGTTGCCTGCACGACGTTTGTAGAAACCGCTAAGATTATGACGCAAGGGGTGATGAGTCACGGCTTGCCGATATACCCAGAGCCACTCTGCCTTTTCGACGATGCGCTGGAGGTCTTGTGCGGGAACATCTGAGAGTGCATCGTCGTCGTACAGGAGCGGCATGGGAGGCGCAGTCAACCTACCTTCTTACGGATGATATCAGCTGACAGGAACGACTCCCGAGGCTTCTGTAGCGAACGGCGGAGCCGATCCTCAGCTTCGGGCCTCAGTTCTAAGCCCTCGTCTGGGTCGGGCAGCTTCTCGTCCAATTCCTCCACCAGTATGCTCAATCGCGCTACTTCTAGCCGCAGAGATGGTATCTCGGCAAGACTCGTCGTGTGCGCTGAGAGGATAAACTCGTATTGATCCGGCGGGAAATCCTCCTGCCCTTGGTATTGGCCTTGATATCCCCTCTCCGCCGGTTCTTCCAGCCTGTTGAACTCGACGCTGAGCATTGGCATTCCTCGGGTGAGTGTGACGGGCTCCGGTCCGACATTAACGAGAGAGAGGGTGAGGCGGCCCCTGAATCCCGGATCAAGTTGCGGCCCGCCAAAAGGATCGAGCCCACGACGTGCGAATTCTGATCGGATTCCGAATCTGCCGCATACATCCAATGGAAGTCCGAGCACTTCTGCCGAGATGATTGCGACCATTTGCCCAGGCTGCACACGATAGCTCGGCGTCTTCTCATTCAATTCAATGGTTGCTCCCAGAATGTCCACACCAAGGGGGCTCGCAAGGATTTTCCCGCCAAGCCGGAGATCATAACTTGCGGGCTGAACCAAACTATCGTCAAATGGCTCGATGACCAGCTCGCCCGATTTGACTAAGCGGCGTATCTGTGTGTCAGAGAGCGTCCCCATATTCTGCCTCCTCGCCTGTTGACACAACGCCAACAAGGGCGTATCCTTACGGCGAGGAACCAGTAAAGGACTACACCCTTGGAACTACAGGAGCCGCTTGCCAGAGCGGCTTCTATTCTTTTCTCCGCCTAGAATCCTACTACGTTTCCAGTCGAAAGTCCACGGGGCCAACGTAGGATTATGCGACTTCGAGACACTGCTTCCCCATTGCGTACCCTCCCGTCATATTGGCGAGAGCTAGCCCAACCATTGCCAACATACTGAGAGCAACATGTAGCCGCACCTTGAGCAAGCCTCGCGTCCTGATTGCATCCAACTTCCGGTAGCCTTTCAGTCTACTGAACACCCTTTCCACTGACACTCGCTTATTGTAGATGGCCTTCCACTGGCACGAGCCGTAAGGGAAGGGACTGTGCCGTTCGAAGTAGCGACCAGCGATGCTCTTGTTGAGTTCCCCGTCCGCGAACATAGGTAGGAGTGGGCATTTGCCGAAGCGCGGGCAAACCGGATCGTAGGGAAGGCGATTGCACTCCCAATGAAGGCCAGTCGATGTCACTATCGGCTTCGCTTCGCATGGTCGGCCTTCCCTTTTCTTAGCCTGACGCGCTTGAACGTCAATCACGGGGATTGCCTTCATTGTCTCGCCCACGAAGTCAAAGCAAGCCCGAGCGTTGTAGCCCTTGTCCGCAGTCACATACCTCGGCTTCAGCCAACCGTATTGTGCCTGAGCCTCCTCTAATACGGGCGGGAGCATCGAGCCATCGTAAGTGTTGGCTGCTGTAACCGTGAACCACACCGGTAACTCGGCGTCCGCGTCCACAACCGTGTGGACCTTGTAGCCGTACCAGTAGTGCGTACCGCCAGACTTCTTCTTCGCGCCGGTGCCAGCATCTGGATCGGTATCATGGTGTCCGCAGTTGGCCCACGCTTTGATATCTGTCGAATCGACTGCGAGGGTCTGGCCAAGTTCCGGCAGGTTCTCCCGCAGCCGCTCAACACAGCGAGCGAGCACGTCAGCCACTAGCCCGTTGAAGGCGACAAGCTTGCGACGGAAGCGACAGTAGGCGAACTTGCTCGGTATGCTCCGCCGCTGGTTAATCCCACAGATGGCTGCGAGCTGTGAGTTAGCGTGCAGCGCTCGAACTAGGTCAGTGTCGTGCACAATCCCGAGCGCGAAGGATGCGATCAAGGTTCGCCACATTATCTTGACGGGATAGCCCGGTCGCCCTGTCCAACGTGTCTCTACTAGACGCTCAAGGAGTGCCGCATCGTCCAGCGCGTCAAACAGTCTTCCTAAGTCCTCGAATGGTCGCCGTTCACGGGCTTGCCGACCCGTGTTATAATGGGATGCGTGCATAGGAGCTAGCCCTCCTGTGTGCCACGGCGCTCAGGGTGTTTGCCGCGCTCTGAGTGCCACTAACTGGTTGGTGCGCCGGGGCGGATTCGAACCGCCGACTTGGGGCTTAGCAGGCCCCTGCTCTGGTCCAAACTGAGCTACCGGCGCATCTCTCGACGGCGGAGCGTTGGACACTTACCACGTGGACGCTCCGCCGTTCTTTGTCTGCTAGTCCACCTCCTCCGTTTCTTCGTCCACCGGTGCTGATAAGGGCACATCCGTTTCGTCTGGATAGACGAAGGCCAGAGTAGCCTCTGCCATCTTAAGCCACTGCTGACGGCGCTCCAGACTCAGGGGTGTACCAGGGATTGGTAGACTCTTGATCAGACCCTCAAGCGCTGGCGCTACGTCAGACGAGTACCTTGGCTTGGGCGGTGCGACCACCGGTGCGCGAGTTGCTCTAGCCGGTGACGGTCGCGTCCCCGGTCTCCCGCCTACCATCGCGCGCTGCCGTGGCACATCCAGGGTCGCGATGGCGGCTTCACGACACATCCCCAAGAAGAACACGGCCATGCGGTTGCGCTGAGAGGCGGGTGTGTATCGCCGAAAAACGTTGATGATACGATCCTGGGAGTCTTCCGCTGGGTCGAGCACGTTGAAGACTTCTTTGTATGCCTCCCGCACCAATCCACCTAGGATTGCCCGATACTCTTCGTCGGTGCTCGTGTGAATCGATTGAAGAGCCTGAGTCGGTTCGCCCTCTTCTGAGATGATACCGAGAAAGCGGAGGGCGAATAACGTACGCCCAATCGTACCCTCAGGAATGCTGGCATCCCGTAGATACTCAGCGTCTATGCGCTCGGGTAAGTTGCGCGACCTCAGCCGCTGGAGCACGCTCACTACGTTTGAAGGGGGTGGATACGGCCGGTTGTTCTCCTGCCCGACTGCGACCATGAAACTGACCTCCTGTAACTCAACTTAGCTGTATTCTAGCGACCGTATCCGAGCTTGTCAAGGGGTAGCGACGCCTTATTTTCTGGGTACGTTATTTGCAGTCCGTCCGTCGGTTGCCTAAAGTGAATAGAAAATCGACGATTTGGAGGACAGAGATGCTAGTCGTACTCAAACACGACGTGTATCGGATTAAGAACGGGTTTGCGGCACGCAGCCCTCAGTTGGGGCTGACGGCACATGGGGCTTCCCCAGACATGGCGCGCCGGAATCTGGAAAGAACGGTTCTGCTTCTACTGAAACCGCTGGAGCGGCAGGGCTCCCTCGAAAAGGAACTGCATCGATCTGGGCTGCAAGTGACCGAGGGCACAGAAGAACTTACTGTGGCTGTCGCCGACTAGCCCGAGTTTCGCAACGGGCTATTGACTTTCGTACACGCTAGCGTGTACGATGACCGCATGGCGAAGAGGAAGCGAAAGGCCGTTTGGAACGCCGGCCGCATTCACGGGCTGCGAGACCACCTGGGCCTGACACAGACGCAGATGGCCGAGGAGATGGGCACCCGCCAGCAGACGATAAGCGAGTGGGAGACGGGGCAGTACGAACCGCGCGGAGCGTCCGCCCAGCTCCTGACGCTAATCGCGGAGCGGGCCGGCTTCGTCTACGAGGGGAAGGGCGCCGAGATCGTCGAAGAGGAGCGCGAAGGCTAGGATGTCGCTGCTTCTGCGGGAAAGACAGGCGCGCTATGAGACCGGGAGAGCAGGAGAGCCGGCGGAAGAAGAGGCGTGCCCGGAAGATCCGGGCGAAAGCGCTCTCCTCCTCGATTTCCCGGCCAGCGCGCCGCAGCTCCATGAAGAAGAGCTGGTGCGCCTCTGGGAAGGGCAGCGCTTTCCCCGCGAGGCGCTGCGTCTCCGCGACGGGCAGGCCCTGCAAGTAGTCTATCGCGGCCGTCGCAACCTGTCCGCCGGCCCTGACTTCCTGAGCGCCCTCATCGCCGACGAGCGGGGCCGCCTGCTGAAGGGCGACGTAGAGCTGCACGTCCGCTCCAGCGCCTTCGTCTCCCACGGCCATCACCTCGACCCGCGCTACGACAACCTTATTCTCCACGTCGTCTTCCACGACGACGCCGGCGCTCCAACACTGCTCCGCTGCGGCCGGCGCGTCGCCGTGGTCGCCCTGGCGCCCTGGGTGGCCCGCCGCGCCGAGGAGCTGCGGCTCTGGCTGGCCCAGCCTTCCTCCTGGTCCGAGCCCTGTCGCAGCGCTGTCGCCAGAAACGGTTGGCCGGAAGTCAGGGCACTCCTAGAGAGGCTCGGGCAGATGCGTTTCCGTCAGAAACAGGGTCGCTTCGCCGCCGCGCTTCGCCGCCAGGGTGCCAACCAGACGCTCTACGAAGGCCTACTCAAGGCGCTGGGCTACAGCCGGAACGAGGAGGCCTTCTCCCGCCTGGCCCAGGCGCTTCCCTACGAAGAGCTGCGTCGCACCCTCGACCGCGACGGGCAGACGGTGGCGGAGGCGCTCCTTTTTGGCCGGGCCGGCCTTCTCCCCAGCCAGCGCCGCCTGAAAGCAGCCGGCTCGCCCTACGTCTCGCGCCTGGAGGAGCTCTGGGCGCGGCGACGCTCGGAGCCGCCGGCGTCTATGCTGTGGCAGTTGAGCGGGCTTCGTCCCAGCAACCTGCCTGCCCGCCGCCTGGCCGGCTTCGTGCGTCTTTTCTCGCGCTGGCCCAGCCTTGTGGCCGGCCTCTCCTTCCAGGAGGAAGCGGACCGCCTTCCCCTGTCGAAGGTGCTCGCCGCCTGGCAGGTGCCTGCGGATGGCTTCTGGCGCAATCATCACGACCTCTCGGAGGGGAGCGGTGTGCCGGCCGGCGCCTTCATCGGCCGCGGCAGGGCGCTGGAGATGCTCATCAACGTCGTGCTGCCGTTCGCCGCCGCCTGGGGAGAGGCCCGCTCCCTCGATGTCCTCTCGCGGCAGGCCCTGGCGGTCTTCCTGCGCCTGCCCTCGGCCGGTTCCTACGGCGGCACCCGCTTCCTGGAAGCGAACTTCCGGCCGCTTGCCGGTTCAGACCGCGGCGGTGGCGCTTGCCTTCAGCAGGGGCGCCTCCACCTCTACCGCCAGTACTGCGCCGCCGGCGAGTGCACGGTTTGCCCCCTCTCCGGCCCGCACGCTGTGTGAGGCGCCTGTTCCAGAACCGTCAATCCGGAAATCCGACGATTGAAGGGAAACGGGCGAGGAGCCGATGGTCTGCTCGGCTGCTACGACTGCGGGAGGCCGAGGCCGCTGAGAACGTCCTGCTCGAGACCGGCCCGATCGCCGCGTTGGAAGCGAAAGTAGCCGCAGGCCGCGACCATAGCGGCGTTGTCGGTGCAGAGGACCGGTGGCGGCAGGCGGACCGAGACCGGAGCGCGCCGGACGAGGGCCTCACGCAGCGCCCTGTTGGCGGCCACGCCGCCGGACACCACTATCTCCGTCACCCGCTCGTCGCGCGCCGCCCGCACGGTCTTGGTGACCAGCACGTCGACGACTGCGTCCTGAAAGGCGGCGGCGATCTCTGCCCGTGGTAGATCCTCCTCGCCCTGTTCGCGAACCAGGCGCAAAACGGCGGTCTTCAGGCCGCTGAAGCTGAAATCGTAGCCGCCTGCCAGCCAGGCCCGCGGCAGCCGCCAGCGCCGTCGCGCCTCCGCCGGCACTCCCTCCGCCGCCTTCTCGACGGCCGGGCCGCCCGGAAAGCCCAGATCGAGCAGTCGCGCCACCTTGTCGAACGCCTCGCCGGCGGCGTCGTCCCGCGTGCGACCGAGCAGCCGGTAGCGGCCGTGGTCGCTCATGACCAGCAGATCGGTGTGGCCGCCGGAGACGATGAGGGCGAGAAGCGGGAACTCCGGCGGCTCTCGCCCTGAGCCGTCTACGTCCAGCCAGTTGGCATAAATGTGCGCCTCCAAATGGCTGACACCGACGAGCGGCAGCCCGCGGGCGAAGGCGATCGCCTTGGCCGTGTTCAGACCTACCAGCAGGGAGCCCGAGAGGCCGGGCCCGACGGTCACGGCGATGGCCGCGAGATCGCTCCAGGCGCAGCCCGCCTCGGAGAGGGTCTCCTCGACGACCGGCAACAGGCTCTCGAGATGTTTTCGCGACGCCATCTCCGGCACCACGCCGCCGTAGCGGGCGTGCAGGCTCACCTGAGAAGCGATGACGCTGCTAACGATGCGCCGGCCGTCCTCGACGACGGCGGCTGCCGACTCGTCGCAGGAGGACTCGATGCCCAGGATATTCATCGACTGCGTCTTCAGGGGTTGGCGTCTTGCGGGCCGGGCGCGGACGGAAGACCGGCGACGAAGAGGGAGTCGCCGTTGAGAACGTAGATGCGGGCGGTCACCTCGTCCACCGCCACCGCCTGCGGGTCGGTAAGTTGGCTGCTGACGAACTGGCGCTCGAAGCGACCGTCGCCGCTAAAGAGGACGATGCGCTTGTTGCCGCGGTCCACCACCATCAGACTGCCGTCGGACAGGGGCAGCAGCGAAGCGGCGGAGGTAAGCGGTCTGTCCAGCCCCGCCATGTCGAAGGCGACCTCCTGGCCGGCGGAGAAGCGGCGGATCTTTCCGTCTTCGTCGAGGACGTAGATATCGCCGTTCACGGCCAGTCCGATCGCGCTGGAGAAGTCCGACCCTTCGATCGAGGCCGTTGGCTCCCGCGCCGTGCCGTCTTCGCCCGCCGGATAGTGCCATACCTGGCCGCTCTGCTTGTCGAGGGCGTAGAGGCCGTCGTCGCCGGCATAGAGGCTATCCAGAGAGCGCCACTCGCCGTCGCCGCCCAGCGACAGCGGCCGCGGCTCGGCGCTGGGGCTCAGAGAGAACAGATGGTTGTCGCTATCGAGGACGAGCAGGCTGCCGCCGTTCGGGTCGGGCAACCAGGTGATCTGGACGGGTTTTGCCGCCTTTATCATTCCCACAAGGTCGCCCTCGTTAAGCACTTCTTTCGTTTCGCCTTCCGGGTCGGTCAGCTTGACGGAGACGATGCGATTCTTCTTGCCGTCGAGAAGATAGGCTTGCCCATCGCCGATGACGAGCTGCTGGAGCGCGAGGTCGCCGGTGAGCTGCGTCTTCAAGTCGGCGACGAGGCGCAGGTCTGCCAGCTCCTGGACGCCGTTCATGGTCGCGACGGCCCCGGCCACTTCGCTCTTCAGGCTGAGCAGCCCGACATCGGCGGCGCGGATGCCTTCGGCCTGGGCCAGGCTGCTGCTCGCCTCGTTGAGGAGGCGGCGCTGCTCCGATGGGTCGGAGGTGGAAACCGAGGCGTTGTAGTCGTTCCTCGCCGTCGTCATCAGGGAGTCGAACTTCTGGTCGCGCGTGCCCTGGATCGAGCTGGGCATCACCCACCAGGCGAGCAGCCCGATGACAACAAGAAGAAGAACACCCGGCAGCAGCCAGACGGGGAGGCGCTTCGTGAGGCGGCTCACCGGCGCCGGGCCGTTGTGACGGAGCCCCGGTTGGGAAGCCCGCAGCCGGACGGTCTGTCTGCCGGGCGCCGGCGCGCTGACGGCCACCGGCGCCAGCTCCAGCGGCGACAGCAAGTGGAAGTCGGTCTGGCTGTCCTCTTCGTACGGAGCAGGCTCGCGACGGAGGGAGGACGGCGGAGCAGCGGCGGGTGTTGGGGAGACGGCGACCGGCGGCGCTGCTTCCGCGGGCAGGCCGCTCGGTGTTGTTTCTCGCTCGAGCGCAGTCTCCTCGGCCTCGAAGCAGGCCAGCAGGAAGACGGAGAAGTCCGGCTGGTCGCGGGTGAGGAGGTAGAGCTCGGAGAGCGCCTCTTCCGCATCCAGCGCCAGCAGCGTACGGATGTGGTCTTCGTCGACGACCTCCGTCAGCGCCGGCGAGGCGACGAGAAGAAGATCGCCAGGCGAGAGCTCGTAGCGACGCAGTTGCGGTCGCAACTCGTCACCGAGGCCGAGGGTGACGCTCGCTGCGGGGTCTTCGGCGACGAGGCGGGTAACCGAGTCCTCGTGGCGGAAATAGGCCAGGCTGGGCCCGGCCTGGGCGAGATAAGCGACCGTCCCGCGAACGACAAGGCAACTCAGGCCCGCGCCCACCTGGTGCTCGCGCAGGCTGCGGCGGTTCCAGTCGCGCAGGTTCTCGTGGGCGGCGCTTATCGCCTTCGTCAGGGCGCCGGTTATGGAGAGGTTCTGGCGCTCGAAGAGGTGGCCGACGACGGCCACAAGCTGGCCACAGAACTCTTCGCTACCGGGAAGGGCGGGCTGCGCCAGGACGTAGAGGTCGATAGGTTCTTCGCCGGAGGGTTGAAGGCTGAACTTTCCTTGCCAGGGTCCGGCTTGCTGCGCCTGACCCCGCACGATGCCGAACTGCCCCACCCACGTCCTGACAGCCATCGGTTGCAGATTATACCATCATTATGCTGCGGTACAAGCGCGTAACTGCGTTGTCGATGGCGTTTTCGACGCCGCTGAAGGCGTGTAGGGCGCTCCGCAAACGTTCTTCTGAAGTACGCCAAACTTATTGCGTGGCCGCGTCTCGCCGTGCTATTATGCCGTTTGCTGTGTCTTTCGGTCGCTGCGGCCCGCAGCGCCTTTGACTCCATATGCTTAAGCTGTGAAGGGCGCTGTATGCTGTTTCGACTGTTCGCCGTCGCGAATAGGGCCCCGCTGGGCAGCAAGGAAAGGGGGGATTGATGCACGTTACAATCGACGGGTACGGCGGTGACCCCCAGAAGCTGGCCGACGAGAACCTGGTGCGCGCGTTCTTGGACCTCTGCCCCTCTTCGATAGGGATGACCAAGATCGCGCCTCCTTACGTTTGCCGCTACGTCGGCGCGAAGCCGGAAGACTGGGGCGTCTCGGGCTTCGTCCTCATCGCTGAAAGCCACATCTCGGCTCATACTTTTCCCGACCACGGCTACATATGGGTGGACGTCTTCTCCTGCAAGAGCTTCAACGCCGAGCAGGCGGTAGACGAGATTCGGCAGCGCTTCAAGCTCAGCGAACTGCGCGTCCACACCCTGCCGCGTGGTCTGGAGTTTCCGCATAGTGTGCCGGAAGCCGTGCCGCTTGCCGGCTCGGAACGGCATCGGGTCGCCGACGCCCTGCAGGACCTGTCTGATGGCAGGCCGAGCACGGAGGCGAACGCGGCCCACCCCTTGTTACCCTCCTGACCAGCATTCATCTTCCGGGAGACTTGCTCGTGGACGACCTCCTTCACTCTCGCGTCCGGCCGTTCTCCGTCGGCTGTCCCGTTACCGCGGCGCAGCTTCTCGACGCGATGGGCGGCACGGCGTTTCAGGCGCGGAACCTCGCTGACGCCGCGCGCATCTGGTCGCGCATGCTCGAGGACGACGTCGTGATCATGTTCGGGCTGGCCGGCGCGATGGTGCCGGGAGGAATGCGGAAGGTTGTCGCCTACCTGATTGAGAACCGCATGATCGACGTTCTCGTCAGCACCGGCGCGAACCTGTTTCACGACGTCTACGAGACGCTGGGGAAGCCGCACTACCAGGGCAGCGCCGAATCCGATGATCAGGAGCTGGGCCGCCGACGCATCAACCGCTTCTACGATGTACTGGCCCCGGAGGCCGATTTCTCCGCCGCCGAGGAGTTCATCACCCAGTTCTCGTTCACCCTCGACGGCTCGCGTCCCTACAGCACGCGTGAGTACTTCCAGCGACTCGGCGAGGCGCTCCTGCCGGTGGCGCAAGAGGAGGGTATTCTTACCGCCGCCGCGCGGCGCGGCCTGCCGGTCTATTCGCCCGCCCTCGGCGACAGCGTTCACGGCCTGGCGATCGCCGTTGGACGCGTTCGCAGCGCTCGGTCGGGCCGCAAGTCTCCGCCCGTTCTCTTCGACATCGTCGGCGACGTGCTGGAGACGGCGCACATCGCGACGACGGCGCCGGCAACCGGCGTCATCTACATCGGCGGCGGCACGCCGAAGAACTTCATCCAGCAGGCGGAGGTCGGCGGCTACATCTTCCGGCGGGAGCTTCCCGGCCACAAGTACGCGATCCAGGTTACTATGGACCAGCCGCAATGGGGCGGCCTATCCGGCTGCACGTTCGAGGAGGCGCAGTCGTGGCGGAAGATCGCCGCGGACGCGACGATGGCGACTGTGAATGTAGAGGCGACCGTCGCGCTGCCGCTCATCGTGAGCGCCCTGGCCGAGAGCAGTGCCGGCATCATCGAAAAGCGCCGACCACCGGCGATCAACTTCGACGGCATGCTCGGCGCATGGCGCGAGGGCTGAGCGCGGCGATGCGTAAGGATCTGTTCTATCCGCCGTTCGGCTTCCTCGTGCCCGAGCCCGCGCTCACCGCTTTCGAGACCGCCCGCGTCGCCGTACTGCCGGTGCCGTACGACGCCACAACGACGGCCCGCGCCGGCGCCCGCAACGGTCCTGCCGCTATCATCCATGCCTCGCAGGACCTGGAGCCGTACGATCTAACGCTCGGCTTCGATACTACGCAGGACGGCATCCACACCCTGCCGGAGCTGGCGCCCCATAGCGGTAGCCCGCAGGCGATGGTTGAACGGGTCGAAGCGGCGGTGAGCGACCTCCTGGCGGCCGGCAAGTTCGTCGTCACGCTGGGCGGCGAGCACACGGTTGCGGTCGGCGCGGTGCGCGCTCATGCGCGTCGCTATCCCGACCTCTCGGTGCTAGCCATCGACGCCCACGCCGACTTGCGCGACGAATACCTGGACTCGCCGTACAACCATGCCTGCGTGTTGCGGCGTATCGTCGAGACCTGCCCCGTCGTCATGGTGGGCATGCGAAGCGTAAGCGCCGACCAGGTCGAGTTCATCCGCGAGCGCGATCTTACGTTCCTAACCCCCGTGGCCTACCGCGCGCTTCCAAGTCCGGCAGAATTGCTGCGGCGCCTGTCGTCGAACGTCTACGTTGATATCGATCTGGACGGTCTCGACCCGGCGCAGATGGCGGCGGTGGGGACGCCGGAGCCGGGAGGGCTCTTCTGGGACGAGGTGATTGCGCTTCTGACCGCGCTCGCGGCGACGAAACGGATTGTCGGCTGCGACCTGACGGAACTGGCGCCGGACCTGGGCCCGCCGGCCTGCGCAACGCTGGCGGCGAGGCTGGTTCAGCGTCTCATCGGCCTGGCGCTGGGACCGCCGGCTAGGTGAATCCGGCTACTGCGCCTTCGCCTGTTTCCTCAACTCCCGCAACTGCTCCAGGTGGCCTTCAGTGTGGGTGACCATCAGCTCCATGCCGGTGCGGACCGTGCGCGGGCCGTGCTCCGGATGCGTTCCGACGCGCTCCCAATCCGCCGGGGCCAGCGATGATAGCTGCGCCGCGATCTCTTCCCGGTTGCGCCTGAGACGGGCGAGGATCGCGTCCAGATCAGTTGCTTGATAGGCGTGCTCGCGGACGAGCTTCTCCTGTTCGTACGTCGGTAGCGTCGGGTTGTCCTCGTTCAGCATCAAGGCGAGGCGATGGCGCCACATCTGGGAGTCGTCGCAGATGTGGCCGCAGACCTCCTTAATGGACCATTCGCCCTCGGCTGGGCGCCAGCCAAGCTTCTGATCGGACAGGCCGGCGACGACGGCGTCGATGCGGTCGGGCAGCGTCCTGACTTTTTGAACTAACTCCTCGTCTTCCGGTGTCATCGTATTGCCTCCGTCATTCCAGGGCGCCGAGACGTTCCAGCAGGCCGTCCAGCTCCTCGTCGCTGTAGTAGTGAATCGTGATTCGACCGCCGCGACGGCCTTTCACCAGGCTGACCCGTGTCCCCAGCGATGCCCGCAGCCGCTCCTCCAGCGCTTCCAGCTCCACGTTGCGAGGCCTTTCCCGTCGCGGCGTCTTCTCGCCGCCGGCCGGCCAGGCGCGCGCCAGCTCCTCCGTCTGCCGCACCGACAGCCCTTTCGTTACGACCAGTTCCCAGGCCTGCCGCCGGTGCTCCTCGGGCAGGGCGAGAAGGGCGCGGGCGTGGCCCTCGCTGATCTCGTCGCGCGCCAGGCTTGCCCGCAACTCTTCGCCGAGATTCAGCAAGCGCAGCGCATTCGCCACTGCCGACCGGCTGCGCCCGACCCGCGTCGAAATCTCCGTCTGATTCAGCCCGAACTCCTCCAGAAGCCGCCGGTAGGCCTGCGCTTCCTCCAGCGCGTTCAAGTCCTGGCGCATCAGGTTTTCGACCAGCGCCAGCTCCAGTCCCTGGCGCGGCGTTGTCTCCTTGATGACGACCGGCACCTGCGTCAGGCCGGCCAGCTTCGCGGCTTCCAGGCGACGGCCGCCGGCGATGACCTGGTACGTCGGGGCGCCGGAATCGCTGTCCAGACGACTGACGAGCAGCGGCTGCAGGACGCCGTGCTCCCGGACGCTCTCGGCCAGCTCCTGTAGCGCCATCTCGTTCATTTCGAAGCGCGGCTGGAAAGGATTGGAGACGATAAGATCGATGTCTACGGACTCCGGTGGCGGCGCTGCCATGTCGGGGATAAGAGCGCCCAGTCCTCTGCCGAGTCCTGTCTTTGCTCGTGCCATCGGCTTTCTCCTTAGCCCTATTTCCCGGCTGTTGCCGCCAGCAGCTCGTCGGCGAGCGCCTCGTATGCCCTGGCCGCCCGCGAGGCCTTATCGTAAGCGAGTAAGGGCAGTCCGTAGCTCGGCGCTTCGCTCACGCGCACGCCCCGTGGAATGACGGCGCGGAACGTATTGGGGAAGTGGCTGCGCACTTCGGCGGCCACCTGCCGCGACAGGTTCGTGCGGCCGTCGTACATCGTCAGCAGCAGCCCCTGGAGGCGCAGATTCGGGTTCAAGTTCCGCCGCACCAGGTCGAGGGTCTGCAGCAAGTGGCCGAGGCCCTGCAGCGCCAAGAACTCGCACTGGACGGGCACGATGACGCGGTCCGACGCCGCCAGCGCGTTCACAGTCAGGAGGCCCAGCGAGGGCGGGCAGTCGACAAGGACGAAGTCGTAGGCCGCGGCCGCTCCGACAAGCGCCTTCCGCAGGCGAAACTCCCGCTCCGCCACGGGCACAAGCTCGACTTCCGCGCCCGCGAGGTCAGGCGTAGACGGAAGTAGCGACAGATTCTCCTGGGAGGTCGCGACGGCGGCGCCGTCTACTGCTACGCCGTCTACGAGTACCTCGTACGTAGTGGCGCGGGGCTCGTCGCCGTCGAGGCCCAGGCCGGCTGTGGCGTTCCCCTGCGGATCAGCGTCGACGAGCAGGACGCGCTTTCCCCGGCAGGCGAGACAGGCGCCCAGGTTCACCGCCGTCGTCGTCTTGCCGACGCCGCCCTTCTGGTTGGCGATTGCGATTATCACGCCAGAACGATCTCCCGGTGCTCCGCGAGCACTCGCTCTACCTGATCCCGCGTCGGCGCCTTCGATGTGCTGGTGCGCTGGACGCTGAGGCCAGCGGCGGCATCGGCGAACCTGGCGGCGGCCGCGACGTCGCGCGTCTCGTCGAAGGCGACCAGAAACGCCGCAGCAAACACGTCGCCGGCGCCCGTCGGGTCGATTTCCGCGTGCGGGAATGCGGCGATCCGACGCGGCTTGCCTTCCGTCCACACAGTTGCGCCGCCTCTGCCGCACGTTATGACCACGATCTCCGCCTCCCGCCGCCAGCGCTCCAACGCCGGCTCGTCGTCTTCCATGTCGTCTTCTGAGACGAAGGCGACGTTGACTCCCCGCAGCGACGCGCCGTCCGGCCACGCCCGTTTTCGGACGAGCCCGTCGCTGCCGACGTGGCGCAGCCAGCCCTGGAGGCAGCAGCCGACGAGGCTGCCGATGAACAGGCCCGCCATATCAGGCGTCACTTCGCTGAGCAGCGGCCCCAGCAAGACGATTCTAGCGCCGCGGAGCTCTTGGGGCACGTCCTCCGGACGGATCGACGGCGCCTGCGCCCAGACGCGCTGAACGCGCCGGCCTGCGTCATAGCGGTTCTCGAAGGTTGTCGTCGTTTCCGAGGGAATGCAGTGGACTCGAATGCCGGGAAGCAAGTGAGTCAAGCCGATGTCGTCGGAAGCGCGCGTGACGATGGCCGCGGTCAGCCCCAGTCGGCAGGCCTGCGTTGCAGCATAGGCGACTGTACCGCCGAGCCGCCAGCCGCTCGCGTCCAGGTCCTTCGCCACGTGGCCGACAACGAGGAAGTCGGGGATGCTCATCGCCACGCCTGGAGGGTATGCAAGAGAAAGGGACTGAAAGGCTAGCGGCTGGGGCGAATGATGACCTTTCGGTTCTCGCCCTCGCCGATGCTCTCCGTTATCACCGTCTCGTCCTGCGCGAGCGCCAGGTGGACGATACGACGTTCGTTCGGCGGCATCGGCTCCAGCGTCATTACCTGGTGCGTCGCCCGGACGCGTTCCGCCATGTGCTCCGCCAGGCTCTTCAGGGACTGCTCCCGCCGTCGCCGGTAGCCCGCGACGTCGACGCCAAACGACGCTTTGGCCTTAAGCTTGCGCCCGACGATCAGGTTGACGAGGTATTGAAGCGAGCTGAGCGTGTCGCCGCGACGGCCAATCAGGATGCCCAGGTCGTCGCCGCTGATGTCCAGCACCGTCTTGACGATGGCGGCGCCGTCGCCGAGCGTTTCCGGCTGGCGTACCCGCACTGTGGCGTCGACACTCATCAGCTCGAGGAGCTTCTCCAGCACCTCGACGGCCAGCGCGATATCCTCTTCGGTCTCTTCCAGTCGCGGCCGCTCGTCGACAGGCGGCGTCTCTGACCTCGCCCGTGCGGCGAGGCGCCCGCCCTCGCGGCTAGCGCGGTCGTCGACCTGTTCCAGTCGTGGCCGCTCGTCGACAGACGCTGCTTCCGACTTCGCCCGCACGACGACGCGCGCGTCTTCGCCGCCGATGCCCAGGATGCCGGCCCGCCCTTCCTTGACCACCTCCACCTCCACCTGCGTCCGCTCGAGACCGATCTCTGCCAGCGCCTTCTCAATGGCCTCTTCGACTGTCTTACCGCTTGCGTCTACGCTTTCCACGACGGGACCTCTTCCTGTAACGGCGTTCGTCCGTAACCGCTTCCGCCGCTTCGTCCTCTTCGTCCGTCTCGTCCGGTTCGTCTTCCTCTATCACTGTCGGCGCCGGCGACCTTGTGACGGCCGTCTTCGCCGGGACCGGCTGGAGCGAGAACAGAGTCTTCCACGTGAGGCCGCCGGAGCCCACGAAGATGTACTGAAGCACGATGCTGACGACGCTCGATACGACCCAGTATAGGGCAAGCCCGCTGGGGAATGAAATCGCGAAATAGGTGAACATCAGCGGCATCATCCAGAGCATCGTGCTGTTCATCGACGCCGACTTCTCGTCCAGCGCCGGCGGCGAGGTCATCTTCTGCTGGACGAACATGCTTGCGCCGACGGTCAGTGCCAAGAACAGGTTAGGCGCGCCCAGGCTCAGGCCGAAGAAGTGGTCGCTCAGGGGCACGGCCTTCTGGATGAAAGACCAGGGGTACAGGTGATGCGAAAGGTTAATCGTGCTCTCCGGCACGTCGCCGACCGTCAGGCGGATAACCTGGTAGAGGGCGATCCAGATCGGTATCTGGGCGACCATCGGCAGCAGGCAGCCGAGCGGATTGACGCCCGCTTCCCGATAGATCTTCATCGTCTCTTCGGAGCGACGCTTGGGGTCCTTGTACTTCTTCTGTATCTCCGCCAGGCGTCCCTGCATCGCGGAAAGGGCCCGCGACGAGCGAAGCTGCCGCAGCGTCAGCGGGAAGGTTATGCCGCGCATGAACACCGTGAGGACGATGATGGACAGGCCAAAGCTACCGAAGAAGACGTTGTTCAGCAGCACGAGGGCGTTCGCCATCGGATTGACGAGCACCGTATTCCAGATTAGGCCGATGATTTGCACTGCTTGGACCTGCTCTTAACTCGAAATCGGCACGTCCGTTATCGTCCCGGTCGCCGGGTCGACCTCCTGGACGTTGCCGCTCTTTGTGCTGTAGTAAACCATACCGCTGTCGACTGTGAGGTCCGACAGGACGCCCGCGTTCGCTTTCGAAGACCAGATCTGGCTACCGCTCGACGCGTCCAGCCCGTAGACTGAGCCGTTGTCGGTGGCGACCACGAGCGTCGAGCCTACCAGCGCCGGTCCGCCGCGCACGACGCCGCTGCCCTGGAACGGCTTGTCCCAGCGCGACTGCCCCGTCGAAGCGTCAAGGCTGTACACTTTGCCGCCGAGCGAGCCGAAATAGACCGCGCCGCCGCTCACGACCGCCCGGTTCCAGATCCAGTCGTCCGCCTTGAACGACCAGCGCATCTCGCCGTTCGAAGCGTCGACGGCGTAGAATTTGTCGTCGAAGGCGCCCACGTAGACCGTGCCGCTGTCCACCACCGGCGTGGAGGCGATGGCACCGCCCGTTTGGAATGGCTTCGGCCACACCGCCGTGCCGCTGGTGGCGCCAATGGCGTACAGCTTCTTGTCCATCGAAGCTACGTAGACTGTGCTGCCGTCGAATGTCGGCGTAGACCAGATCTTGGCGCCGGTGCAGAACGGGCTGAAGCGCTGGTCTCCGGTGGCGACGGCGAATGCATGGAGGCACTGGTCGGCGGAACCGACATAGACAGTGTCGTCGCTCGTCGCCAGCCCGCCGACGATGTGGGCTCCTGCCGGCTGCGACCACTTCTGGCTGCCGTCGGTCAGGTTCAGCGCGTAGAGATTGCCGTCGTAGCCGCCGAGCAGCGCCAGTCCCTGCGATATCGCGGGCGTGCCGTAGATCGCCTTCAGCGCCACCTTCGAGTTGTTCCCGGGAAACGTCCAGTTCCTGGTCCCAGTGCTCAGGTCGGCGGAGGCCAGCGTTTGATGGTTGGGTTCCGCGAGAAGCGTTCCGTTGGTAATGAGCGGGCTCGCCCAGCCCTGCGGGTTGGTTATGCGCGAGCAAGCCGTCGTAACGAGGACAAGGGGCAGGAAAAGAAGGGCCAGCGTCAGGGCCCTCACGCTACGCGATGTGTGAATCTCACTCCTCCGGTAAGTCCCGTTCAGCGGCGGGACGTTGTTTCACGTGAAACAGCGCTTACTGCGGCACGGGGTCGTAGCCGCCCTTTTGGAAGGGATGGCAGCGACCCAGACGACGGACCGTCAGCCAGCCGCCTTTCAGCAGGCCGTGACGGGCTATCGCCTCATAACCGTATTCCGAGCACGTCGGCAGGAAGCGGCAGGATGCCGGCCGGTGAGGCGAAAGCCATCGCTGATAAACCCTGATTGCGCCCAGCGTCAATCTCTTCATCCTTCGACGGTCCCTTTTCGCACCTCGTTCAGTGCTGACCTGGGCAAGATGCCCGCCCGCTCCAGCAGTGACGCCAGCGACAGCCGCAACTCCCAGTACGTCGCCTCCGCCGCCGACCTGCGGGCGATCATCACAACATCCCAGCCGTTCGCCAGCGGCAGCGAGCGCGCCGCTTCACGCAGACGGCGTCGCACCCTGTTCCGTACCACCGCCTTGCCGACGGCGCGCGCTGTTACGAAGCCATAGCGATTGTGGGGCAGACCGTTGGCCCGCGGCCGTATCGCCAACAGCCTGCCGGAGAAAGACTGTCCTTCTCGATAGGCAGTGGCGAAATCGCTGCTCTTCCTGAGACGCTGTTCCCTTCGCATCTGGCCCCGGCCAAGGCCCGGGCCGCGCTCTAGACCGTCAGCCGGTAGCGGCCCTTGGCGCGGCGTGCGCGTAGCACGAGGCGTCCGCCGCGGGTGCTCATGCGGGCAAGAAATCCGTGGACTCGTTTCCGCGGAATACGTTTCGGCTGGTAGGTGCGTTTAGGCACTTCACTTCCTTCCAGTTGTGCTTCCGAACACAATGATAGATTAGCGGCTTGGGGGTGTCAATCGTCGCGGAAGGACGGCGAAGGCTGCCGCTCAGCGAGGCAGGGAGGGCCGCGGCGCCCCTTCGTAGAGATAGCGGTAGACGGCCAGGTTCTGCATGACCAGCCGCACGTACAGATTCGCCTCGCCGACGTCCACCTGCTCGAGGAAGAGGTCCACGTCGCCGCCGGCGGCATCGGCCCAGCCTTGCGCCGCGCCGGGGCCGGCGTTATAGGCGGCCAGCGCGAAATAGAGGTTGCCGTTGAAGTCGGCGAGCTGCTGCTGAAGGTAGTGGGCGCCGAAGCTGATGCTCACGACGGGCCGCAGAAGGTCATCGCCGGCGAAGTCGCTCATCCCCATGTCAGTGGCGATCTCTTGTCCCGTCGATGGAATGACCTGCGTGAGGCCGGTAGCGCCCGCGCCTGAGCCGGCCAGCGGGTCGAAAAAGCTTTCCTGACGGATCAGCGCCAGCATCACGTCCGGCGACACAGCCTCCGCCTGCTGCGCGTCCTGAAGCAGCGGCATGTAGTCGCGCGGATAGGCTAGTCTCAGCAGATCCTTCGGCGCGACGGCCTGCTCATCCGGCGACAGCGACTCCAGGACAAGCTGCGCGCTTCGCGACGACATCTCCGTGGAGCCCAGACGGTCGTAAGCCTGCGCGAGCGCCCAGAGCGTCATCGGATCGCCGGCGTTCGCCCACATCATGTCGCGCAACTCCGCCGCCGCCGAGCGGGGAAACCCGACGGTGCTAAGCTCCTGCGATTCCGCCCAGCGCGGATCGAGCCAGACCTTCCAGAGCGGGACCGGCGCCTTGCCGCTTATCGACGCTAGCCAGGAAGTGGCGTCGGTGGCCGCTTCAGCGACGGCGGGCACTGGGGTCGCCTTCTTATCGCTGGAGAGGAGTTGGGCCGCTCGGAGGCCGTAGTAGTCGAGAGGGTAGTTCTGGACGAGCTGTGCGAGGTGCGTTCGGGCGCCAGCCGCGTCGCCGGCGGCCTGCTCCGCCTTCGCGGCCCAGTAGAGGGCATGCGATGCTGTTTCCGCGTCTGACGTTGCGGAGGCGAAGTCGCTCCAGGCGGTGGCGGCGTCCGCGTAGCGCTTCTGCTCGTAGAGGACCAGCCCATGGCGGAATGCGGCGTCGTCCGCCCATGTCGACGGGGGAGTCATAGCCAGGATGCGGCTGTAGTCCTGGTCCGCCTCGTCCCAGCGCGACTGTTTCTCCAGGATGAGGCCGCTCCACCAGAGGGCGTCGTCTGCCAGATCGCCGGTTGGGTCGAGATCGAGTGATTTCGCGTATTCGTCCAGCGCGGCGTCTGGGTTGCCCAGCCGCTCGTCGAGGGCGGCTGTGTAGTAGTGAGCGGCGGCCGCCCGCGAGCCCGTCGGTTGGGCGGAAAGGTAACTCTGGAACAATTGCATCGCCGCGTCGTTCTCGAAGTGGCGGTAATGGACCAGCGCCTCGGCGTAGGGGTCGACTGGAACGCCGGCCTGCTGGAGCTCGGTCAGGGCGTCGGATGCGGCGTCGGTGCTTGAGTACTGCGTTACGACCTGCTGCAGGTCCGCCTGCCAGCCGCTTTCGCCGAGTTGCTGCTCCAGCACACCGGTTCGCTCTAGCGCCAACGCCTGGTCGGACGACGAGTCGCTCTCTTTGCCCAGCCGCGCGTACCAGTTGAGCGCCGCGCCGGTCGCGCCCGCCGCTTCGAGCTCCTGCGCCATGGCGAGGAGTATGCCCGGCCGGAGGCTGGCCGGCAGCACCTTGAGGGCGGCTTCCTCGTCCCGTTGGGCTTCATCGAAGCGGTTCAGCTTGACCAGGAGGTCCGCCATCTCTGACTCGGCGTTGGCGGAGGCGACACCCCCCTGGTCAACGTAGCTGCCGTAGGCGGCGAGGGCCTGCTCGGTCTGTCCTAGCCCGACGAGGGCCTCCGCCAGCAAGAACTCCGCGTCACCGCCCTGGCCGCCGGCGCTCTGATAGGCCAGCACCTGCTCCTGAGCCGCCTGGTAATCGTTCTTGGCAAGATAGCGGCGGGCCAGCGCGAGCCGCGCCGTCTGCCGGTCGGCGTCAGTCCCGTTGGTGAGCACGTCCTCGTACGCCGCTATCGCCTCGTCGTATTGACCGTTGCGCTCGTAGCTCTGAGCAAGACCCAGGTTGGCGGGTGCGGGCGTCGCCGTGGCGGGCGAATCGTCCTTGGCTGCGGGCGTCGAAGCGGAGCTTCCGACGATGCCGCAGCCGCCGCAGATGAGGGCTGTGGCGACGAGTAGCAGCGTCGACAGAGATAGACGGTGAACAGGGGATCGATTCTCTGGTATGATAGCCTTGATCATCCGGCGCGGCCTTCCGGGCCAGAAGCTGCCTGCTGTGGGACACGTTGACGGCTGTTTTGGTCAATGGTACTATTCGCGGACGGCGCCGTCAAAGCCGCGGACGGTGACGATGATATGCGACGGGCGCGTGTGGGACTTAACGGCCCGGTGCGCGACGGAGCGCGATTCAGATAGGGAGGTTGAGACATCGGAGAGGAATCTTCCTGGCAGGGACGGCCGGTCTGGGCCGAGATAGACCTGGACGCGCTGGAGCACAACGCCCGCCAGCTCAAGCGACAGGCCGGCGGCGCGCTGCTGATGGCGGTGGTCAAGGCAAATGCCTACGGCCACGGGGCCGTCCCGGTGGCGAAGGCCGTGCTGGCAGTCGGCGCCGACCGCCTGGGCGTCGTTTGCGTCGACGAAGGCGAAGAGTTGCGTCGCGCCGGCATCGACGCTCCGATCCTGGTCATGGGGCACACGCCGACCGCTCAGGCCGAGCGGGTCGTCAGCCTCTCGCTTACACCCAGCGTTGGGAACCGCCCGTTCGCCGAAGCGCTGTCGGAAGCGGCGATTTCGGCCGGCGTGACTTTGCCCGTGCACCTCAAGCTCGAGACAGGGCTGAATCGCTATGGCCTCCCGCCCGAGCAGCTTCTGCCCTTGGCGGAATCGATCCGGCACTTACCGGGCCTCGACGTCGAAGGGCTGTGGACCCACTTCGCGACCGGCGACGAGACGGACAAGAGCTACGTTTTGCGTCAGTTCAGGGCCTTCAGCGAGGTCGCAGGCCGGCTGCCCTGGATCCGCCTGCTCCACGTGGCCAACACGGCGACGGTCCTTGACATGCCAGAGCTCTCGCTGGGCATGGTGCGCGTTGGCATCGGCATCTACGGCTGTTACCCATCGTCAGAGGTGGCGCGCGACCTTGCCCTGCGTCCGGTCCTCTCGCTGAAGAGCCGCGTCGCCCGGCTGCGACGCATCGAGGTGGGCGCCAGCGCCGGCTATGGCTGCACCTGGACGGCGGCGCGAGCGAGCGTCGTCGCGCTCGTCATGGCCGGCTACGGCGATGGGCTGCGGCGCGCGCTGTCGAACAAGGGCAGCGTGCTGATTCGCGGGCGCCGCGCGCCGATAGTGGGGCGTATCGCTATGGACATGTGCGTAGCCGATGTCACAGACATTCCTTACGTCGCCATCGACGACGAGGTGGTGCTGATAGGCCGTCAGCGCAACGAAGAGATCGCGGCGGAGGAAGTGGCCCAGCTTTGCGACACGATTAGCTACGAAATGCTGACGGGCATTACGGCGCGCGTGCCGCGGCTCTACCTTCGCGATGGACGGACCGTCGCCGTGCAGACGCTGGTGGAGGCAACATCGCAGGAAGCGCCGGTTGTTGCCGGCGAGGAAGCATGACGTGAGGATCGTATCGGCGGAGGCTGAAGCTGTGAAGCGGAGCTTGGATGCGATGAAAGGGAATGGACGGGTGTTGGCCGTTCTTCTGCCGCCGGCTATCACCGCCGGCCACCTGCAGTTGTGGGCGCTGGCGGCCGCGGTTGCGGCGGCGTTCCTGGCTTATCTCGCCTACCTCTTACGACGCGCTCTCGGCCTGGTCCAGCCTCCGCCGCCTGAAGAGGACAAACCTCACTAGACCGCCCCGCGTCAGATTCGGATTCGACTACTCGTCGTCCTCTTCTTCCTCTTCGCCCTCTTCCTCCGCAGCCATCTCCGCCGCCCGCGGCAGCAGAACCTCCAGCGTGGTTTCGCGCTGCCGTCGTGGGCCGGGCAGCGCTTCGATGGTCTTGATCAGCGCTGGTACCTCCTCCAACGTCTTCCTGTCGCTTCCGTCGAGCAGCAGGATCGAGACACCGGCGTCGCGCAGGCATTCCAGGTCGGCGCTTTCGACCGGCAGATCCACCGGCAGGAGCAGTGGTTTGCGTGCCAGGGCGGCGATGCGACGCAGGTCGAGCTGCATCTTGAGAGTGAGCGGACCTTTCCAGTCGGGCAAAAGGATAGCGTCGAGCGCGACGGACTCCAGCACGCGGAGATAGGTGTCGTCCGAGCCGTCTTTCAGCGCCAGCACGTAGCCGAGCTTGTCTTCCAGGAGCGCCGTCGCCGGCGTCGATTCCGCCTCGAAGACGATGAAGTCCACTGACGCCGCAATCAGCGCCTTCGTGTCCGCCGCCTCGATGCGCTGGGGCCAGACGCCCAGCGGCGTCTCGTCCGCCGCCTTCACCGCAGCTTCGACGTCGCCCGGGTTCGCGTCCTTCAGAATTGCGACGCCGGCGCCTGCCGCGATCGCCTGTGCCACCTTCGCCGCATCGTTGAGGAGCAGCGCTGTCAGCAGCGGGGGCGTCTTCGCGGGTCTCACCGCACGGAAACCGATAGGCGCCGCTTCCGGGCGCATCGTCTTGCGTATCCTGTCGCCAAGCTTGCTCATAGTCGCCCCTTCCAGGCTGAAAGTACTGAACGGGATGATATCTGCGCCGTAGAACCTCTGTCAAATTCAACTATAGCGCATCGGGGCGACGGCGTGTCGCGCACAGAGCCACAGCAACGGCCGCCCCACTCAGAACGAGAGGAGCGGCCGCTGGATTGCCGGCGAAAAGCCTATGCCCTCAGCTTCCGGCAGGCCTCAACCAGTGCCGGCAGCACCTTCTTGTAGTCGTCCACGATGCCGAAGCGGGAGGACTTGAAGATTATCGCTTCCGGGTCCTTGTTGATGGCGACGATATTCTTCGCGCCCGAGCAGCCCGCCATGTGCTGGCTGGCGCCGGAGATGCCGACCGCGAAGTAGAGCGTCGGGCCGACGATCTTGCCGGTGAGGCCGATCTGCTCGGAGACAGGCCGCCAGCCGTTGTCACAGGCCGCGCGCGTGGCGCCGACCGCGCCGCCCAGCGCCTTCGCCAGCTCTTCGAGGACCGCGAAGCCTTCCGCGCCGCCAATGCCGCGTCCGCCGGCGACGATCACTTCGGCGTCCTCTAGCCGGATGCCCTCCTCAGCGACCTCCTGGTGACCGGTAATCTTGTCGCGGATGGCCGCGGCGTCGATGCCGGCGTCGACTTTCGTTATCTGGCCCTGACGCGAGTCGTCGCGGGCCAGCGGCTCCTGCGCCTTCGAGCGGATTGTGACGACGGCCGGCGAAGTGTTGAACGAGAAGTTCGCCCGCGCGTTGCCGCCGTAGCAGGGTCGCTCGGCGATGAGCTTGCCGCCCGCTGCTGAGACGCCCAGGCAGTCCATCGCCGCTGTGCTGCCCAGCCGGAAGGCCAGGCGCGGCCCCAGGTCGCGGCCCATGTCGCTCTGGCCCATCAGAATGGCGCCAGGGCTTGCCGCCGCGTTCACCTTCTCCATAGCCGCGACGAAGCCGTCGCAACTGTACTTCGCCAGAGCGGGCTCGTCGACGACGAACACCTTGTCCGCTCCGTGAGCGATGAGCTCCTTGGCCAGGCCCTCGACGCCGGAGCCGATGACCGCCGCCTGTACGGGTTCGCCGTTCTGGTCAGCGAGACGGCGGGCTGCGCCCAGGACTTCCAGGCTGATGGGGGCCACCGCGCCGCCGCTTACCTCGGCTGCCACCAAGATTCCGTTAGCCATGTCAACTCTCCTTATCTATGGTAGGACAAAGCCTAGATTATCTTCTGATCGCGCAGCCGCTGAGCCAGCTTCTGTGCGACCTCGTCGGGCGTCTCGCCCTCGACAACCTCGCACTCGACTTCGCTGACCGGCTGGAAGAGCCGCTCCAGGTTGGCGCGAACGCCGCTCGAGGCGAAGCCGATGTCGCCGGCGCCCCAGACCGTGACCTGCTTGCGCGCGGCCATCATGATCTGCTGCAGCTTCGGGTATCGGGGCTCGCCCAGCTCGTTGCTGACCGTCACCAGCGCGGGCAGGGGCGCTTCCACAGTGTCATAGCCCTCCATCAGCACGCGCTCGACAACGACTTTGCCGTCCTGGATGGTGACGGCCTTCGCGAGGCTGACGCTTGCCACGCCCAGGAGCTCGGCGATGCCGTAGCCGACAACACCGGCGTCCCAGTCGGTCGCCTGGCGCCCGCAAAGGACGAGATTGTAGTCGCCGAGCTTTTCGATCGCCTTCGACAGCGCCAGCGCCGTAGTATAGCTGTCGCCCTCGAATGCGCCGTCTGTGAGGAGGACGCCTTCATCGGCGCCCATTGCCAGGCTGTGCTTGATTACGTCGCGGGCGCCTTCCGGGCCGAGGCTAACGACCGTGACCTTGGTGTCCGCGGCCGCGTCCTTGATCCGCAGCGCCGCTTCGACTGCCAGCGCGTCGAACTGGCTTATTACCGGCGCCACTCCCGCGGCCGCAATGACCTTCTTCGCCGCCTCGTCGACCCTGAACGATGATGCCGGGGCCTCCGGGTCTGGCACCTGTTTGACGCAAGCTATGATGTGCAAAGGCATCTTTCTGCTTCCTCCTTGGTCCGCGTTTTTCTGTTGCCTGTATGCTGGTCCCGGCTCTGCCGTGAACAGTCGTGACTAGAGACTGGCGCCCACCTCTTCGCCCTGAGCGGCGGTCGGCGGCGGTGGCCCAGCTGCGCCACTGACGGCGGCTTCCAGCAGCTCGGCAACGTCCTGTGCCCGCATGCGCTTCTCTTCGTCTGGCTCCAGCGCTGGAATGCCGTCCTCGAACATCTGGATGCAGAAGGGGCAGGCGGTGGCGACGATCTTGGCGCCGGTGCCCATCGCTTCCTCGGTGCGGGCGTGGTTGATGTGCCGTCCCTTGCTCTCTTCCACCCACATATGGCCGCCGCCCGCGCCACAGCAGAACGTTGTCTTCCGCGATCGCTCCATCTCCACCAGGTGGGCCTGCGGGATGTTCTCCAGGATGCGCCTGGGGGCCGCGTCGATCTCGTTGTGACGCGCCAGATAGCAGGAGTCGTGGTAGACGATGGTCTCGGCGATGCCCTGCTTCGGCTGGAGCTTGCCTGCCTTTAGAAGCTGGTCGAGAAGCTCCGTGTGGTGCAGGACTTCGAACTTGCCGTCGAACTGGAGGTACTCGTTGCGCATCGTGTTGTAGCCGTGCGGGCAGGCGGTGACGATTTTCTTTACGTTCTTCGATTTCATGGTCTCGATCGCCTGCTGCGCCTGCATCTGGAAGAGGTATTCGTTGCCCAGGCGCCTGGCCGGGTCGCCGCAGCACGTCTCTTCCTCACCGAGGACGCCGAAGCTGACGCCGGCCTGCAGGAGCAGCCTGGCCAGCGACTGCGTGATCGGGATATTGCGCTCGGAAAGGGAGCCTGAGCAGCCGACCCACAGCAGGTACTCCTGCGAGCCGTCGAAGAGGGGCACGTCCAGCCCCTGCATCCAGTCGGAGCGTGAGAACTGCGTGCCGCGCCAGGGGTGGCCGCGCTGCTCGATCTGCATCAGCGTTGCCTGCGCCGTCTCCGGCATACGCGCCTCGTCCATGACCAGGTAGCGGCGCACGTCCATTATCTCCGGCACGTGCTCGATGCAGACCGGGCACCAGTACATGCAGGAGCCGCAGGTCACGCAGTCCCAGATCGAATCGAATCCCATCGTGTCGACCAGGTTGAGCGGCTCGCCGGCCGCGGCGGGCTTGCCCCTAAGCATGGAGCCGAGGGTCGGCGTCTTGGAAAGAAGGGTCATGCGGCCGTGGTGCTCGATATCCTTCGGGGAGAGCTCTTTATCCGTGAGGTATGCGGGGCAGTTCGACTGGCAGCGTCCGCATTCGGTGCAGGTCATGAAGTCCAGCAGCGATTTCCAGTTGAAGTCCGTAACCTTGCCGACGCCGAAGGTCGCGCCCTCCTCGGCGTTCTCCATCATCGCTTCGATGTTGATGGGCTGGAGCACGCCGGTGCGCTCGCGGCTGTGGAAGAACACGTTGAAGGCTACCGTCAGCACGTGGGAGTGCTTGGAGTAAGGAAGATAACAGAGGAATGCGAACAAGATTGTGAGGTGCACGTACCAGAAGGTCGCGTGCAGGTCGCCGATGGCGTTGTGAGAAAGGCCCATGCCGGTCCAGATGCCGGAAACGCCGTAAGCGACGAACGACCAGGCTTCCTTCTTGGCCTCGAGGTCCAGCTCGAAGCTGTTGGCGAGGATGTCGGTGACCATCAGGAAGAAGATGAGGCCGATGATCCGCCAGGCGTCCAGGTTCAGCGTCAGGCGTTGCGGCTTGACGAAGAAGCGCTCGTAGGCGCCCATCGCCAGGCCGACCATGACGGCCACGTTGAACAGGTCCATCACCGGACGCCAGTAGTTGAATATGTCCCCGGGCAGGTGCTGCAGGCTAAGCGGGTCGGCGATGCCACCCAGCAGCATGTTCAGGCTGCGGATGAGCAGGACGAGGAACCCCCAGAAGATAAGCGGATGCAGAATACCGGAATACCAGTACTTCTTACGGAAAAACTTCGATTGCCCCACCATCACCAGCATGAAATCGCTGATGCGTTGCGGCAGGTGGTCGAAGCGGGGCGCGCCCTTCGCCTGAAGGAACGGGATGAGCCGCGCCGCGATCGTCAGCACAAAAAAGGCGGAGAACCCAACGACGATGAGATAGAAGAAGATGTTCCCGGGTAACTCGGTTGAAGGTGCCACTGTGTGCCTCCTCTAAGCCACAGCGCCAACACGCGACATGACCATTGGCCAATGGTATGTGCTTCTCTTCACAGTCGAACCCATCATAACGCCAGCCTCGAAAAGGAAGCAACGCCCCTTACCGTCGGCGACCCTAAGCGTGATCCGAGGGGCGAGCGAAATCGTAGCAAGCATCAAATATCAAGTCAACTCGACCGCCGCGCCGCGCGCTAACGCTGTGCTATATTGATGGCGAGGAGGCTGAGATGGACCTCGGTCTGGAGGGCAAGACGGCCGTCGTTACTGGCTCTAGCGGAGGCGTTGGCCCTGCGTCAATGTCGATGGCGACCCCTCGCGGTCGAACATGTAGAGGGTCCCTTCAATGACCGAGCCGGCGCTGAGCGAGCTGCTTGTTGTGGAGCTCGGCCGGCAAATAGCGGTGCGCTATTGCGGCCTGCTTTTCGGTCGCCTCGGCGCAACCGTCCTTGTAGTCGAGCCGCCCGGCAGCGACGAGCCGACCAGCGATCTCAACGCCGGCAAGGAATCGATAACGTTGGACGTGGCCCGGCCCGAGGGTGGCACTCTCCTCGGCCGGCTCGCTGAGCAGGCTGACGTCCTGGTCGCTGACGATTCGCTGCCCGCAGAGCTCCACTATGCGACGCTCAGTCGCCGGAACCCCCGGCTAATCGTGACGTGCATCTCCGGAGCGCCGCTGGACGACGCGGCGCAACGCTTCGTTGGGCTCAACGCCTTTACGGCGACGCTGCTACCGCTGATAACGATGTCTGTGTTGGGACGCGGGCAGCGGGTCGAAGTCGATGGCGCGGAGTGCCTCGCCGCGGCGGCGCTGCTCGTTGACGACGGCGAGATGCCGCTCCAAACGAGCGAATCGGCGTTGCCCGAGTTGCCTTTCACCGTCGAAGGCGTCACGCCAGCGGAGCCCGTCTCACGAGCGGGCCGGCACAACGACGAGATCTACTGCGAGCTCCTGGGCCTGACCGCCGAAGAACTGGCGCGCTTGAGGAGGGAAGCGATTGTCTGAGCCTTCGACGATCTACCGCTTGCCGCTTGTCGCCTACCGCGTCCTCGATCTCGGCCCGGGGGCGGCCGCAAGGTATGCGGCGCGACTCCTCGGCGACGCGGGCGCGGAGGTCATCGCCGTCGAACGGGCTGCAACGGCGCGGAACGATGCGTTTCGACATCTCAATCGCGACAAGCTGGGCTGCATGCTCGACTTCGCGACTCCCGACGGTGCGGAGCTCTTGCGTCGTCTTGTCGCTCTTTGCGACGTTGTGATCGAGGGATTCGACGAGGCAGAGCGCGAGCGTTTCGGCTTCGGCTACGAGGCCTTTCGTGCGTTGCGGCGCGACGTCATCGTCGCATCGGTCGCCGGAGCGAGCGCAGACGGCGCAAACGCGACGTTTGCCGACGTGGCTGCCGGGGGGGCCGCGGCTGCCGCCGTATGCGTCGCCCTGCTTCACATCCGCGACACCGGCAAAGGACAGCACGTCGCCGTAGACGCCGCGGCCTGTCCCCCTGCCTTCGTGGCGAGGCTGCTGTCGCGCGATCGAGATCTTCGCCGACTCTCACCTGCGCGAACGCCGTTTCTTCGAGCCGGTCTCTCACCTCGAAGGCGGCGTTATCGAGATGCCGGCGCTCCCCTGGCGCCTGGGCATGACGCCCTGTCACGTCCGCCTGCCGGCGCCGGAGCCCGGACAGCACAATCGTTATGTGTTCTCTGCCCTGCTTGCCCTCTCCGACGAGGAGATAGCTAGGCTTGAAGCGAATGCGACGACTGTTGCAGGCGGCGCGTCCGGCTAGGCGCGCGGCTTCTCCGCGATGGCCCAGATGTGGTTGGTGAACAGCCGGTTCAGCGGCGGCAGGTAGCTGAACGGGCGAAGATAGCGGACGCTGTCGAGGAGCATCAGCTCGATTGTCATCTGCCGGGACATGTAGGGAAGCTGGTTCGGTATCTCCCAGCGTTCCGTTTTGCGAATGTGGAAGCCGGCGTCCGTGAGCGAGCGCGTCAGCGCTGACTCAGTCTGCTCGTTGACGTGCACACGCAGCTCATCGTCCGTTCGCGGGTACTGCCTTCCGACCGGCAGGCTCGGGCCAATGACGTAGCTGCCGTAATGGGCGAAGTCGGCCAGGCGGCGGGCCACCAGGTGGACGCGCCGGACGTAGAGCGGGAACGTTATATCGTAGAAGAGGCGGTTGGGACTCGTGTGAACGATGAGCCTTCCTCCCGGCCGCAGCACCCGCCACGTCTCGCGCAGTGCTTCGGCCAGCTCCGGCGGGTACAGGTGCTCGACGATGTCGCTCATCAGGGCCACGTCGAAAGACGCGTCGTCGAACGCCAGCGCGCGTGCGTTCATGAGGCGCACCTGCGCCCGCTCTCGCACGTCATCCGGCGCCATCGCCAGCGATTCGTTTGCTATGCGCACCGCCTCTTCGGCGTAGTCGATGCCGACAGCTTCCGCGCCGAGCATCGCCGCGTGCAGCACCATCTCGCCGCGCCCGCAGCCGACGTCGAGGACGCGCTCGCCGGGGCGTATCTTCGCGAAGCGCAGCGCCTTCTGGAAGCGGCTGCTCAGCTTGCGCCCGCCGGACTCGCGGAACTCCTTGTAGCCCTCACAGGAATCGAAGAAATAGCGATTGTCATAGGCGTCGGGGGCAACGCTTTCGCTTGCCGGCGGTCCCCCGTCTGCCCGTTCGTTCATCGTGCCTGGCCGTCTCGGAGGAAGGTCTGGATCGTCGACGCCAGCTCGTCGCGATGGAGATTGTAGTAGAAAGCGTCGGGCGCGACCATGAGTTGCGAGTTCGGGATAGCGTCGTGGAGGCGCTCGGCGGAGGCGACCGGGTGGAGCTCGTCATCGGGATGGGCGATCAGCAGCGATTCCGCCTGTATCCGCGAAAAGTCCTCCTCGTCCAGTGCCGGGCCGTAGGCGATGCCGCGGATCGCCGGCACGACGGCCTGCGCGTTGAGCGAGAGCAGCCACTGCCGCATAAAGGTGAACATCAGCGGCGCCGTCTTCTTGAGGTCAGCCCAGGGCGGAATCTTGAGCACCGTCTCCACGGCCTTCTTCAGCCCCAGCCCTTCGATCAGCAGCGCGAGCCCGCCGAACAGCGCCGCGCCCGGAGCGGATTGCTGCTGCCCGACCGGCGGTGGCGATTGCAGGACGATCTTGTCCACCATTTCGGGGTGCCGGAGCGCGAAGACGAGCACCGTGCCGCCGCCCATTGAGCTGCCGCCCAGGTGGGCCTGCTTGATGCCGAGATGGTTGAACAGGCCGAGAAGGTCCGCCGCCAGCGATTCCCACTCGTAGTCGGCGGTGTTGGTCGTGAAACCGGACTCGCCGTGGCCGCGCGCGTCGTATGTGACGACGCTGAAGTGCTGGAACAGCGCTATCGGCACCTCACCGAGGATGTCCGCCATGAGCATGCTGCTCAGCAGGCCGTGTGCGATGACCAGGGGCGGTCCATCGCCGCGCACCTGGTAGTGCATCTGAAAGCCGTTCACGTTTGTGAAGGGCATTTGCGGCCTCTAGAGGTGCGCGGTCAGGCCGCCGTCCACGAAAAGCGTCCGTCCGGTCAGATAGCCCGCCGAATCGGAGGCCACGTAGACGGCCAGCGGCCCGATGTCGTCCGCGCGGCCGGGCCGGCGCATGGGAATGTAGCGCAGGAGGCGATTCGTCTGAGGGTCCGGGTCGCCCAGGCCCGGCGTGTCCTCCAGCCAGCCCGGTGCGATGACGTTGACGGTCACGCCGGCGGCTGCCCACTCTTGCGCCAGCGCCCGCGTGAGGTTGAAGACGCCGCCCTTGACGGCGCAGTACGCCGAGCAGTTCGGCAGGCCTCTCTCGCCGAGGCCGGAAGCGACGTTGATGATCCGTCCATATCCCTGCTTCGCCATCCGAGGGCCGGCGGCGCGGCAGGCGAAAAAGACACTGCTGAGATTGACCGCGAACACCTTCTCCCACTCAGCGTCGGAGATATCGCCCGCCGGCTTGGCGAAGAAGAGGTCAGGACAGGTCACGAGGATGTCCAGGCGCCCCAGGCGCTGGACGGCCTCGTCGACCGCTTCGTTCACCTGCGCCGCCGAAGTCGCGTCCATAGACCGCGCTGCCGCGCCGCCGAGCAGACGAGCCGTCTCTTCCGCTGCTCCGTTGTCCGCGGCATCCTTCCGCGTCGACGTGACGGCGACTTCCGCGCCCGCCTCTTTCAACGCCAGGGCAATGGCGCGTCCAACGCTGGACTCTGCGCCGATAACCAGGGCTTTCTTTCCTGTCAGATCGAATCCTTCAACCGGCATGTTTCTCCTCCAAGCGTGCTGCGCGCAATCATAGCATAAGGCCTATTTCGGGCCAATCGGCGGTCGACCATAACCGAATGATCGGGTGCGTAGGGTTGATGCTGTGCGGGATGGCCAGACGGCGTGGGCCTAGACTTCGCGGTACTCGCCCTCGACGGTCCCTTCCTCCGGTGGCGCCTGGCCCTCGCCCTCGCCGCCGGGCGGAGGCTGCTGGCCGCCGTCTTGCCCGTACGCCGCGGCGCCGATCTTTTGCATCGACTCCGACAGCTCGTTCATGGCGCTGCGTATTTGCTCGACCGTGCCGGAAGGCAGGACCTGGCGCAAGGCCGCGATCTTCGCCTCGACGTCGCTCTTGATGTCCGCCGGGATGCGCTCCCCCTGATCGCGGAGAATCTTCTCGGCGTTGTAGGCCATGCTGTCCGCCGTGTTCCGCGTCTCGATCTCCTCACGACGGCGGCGGTCCTCTTCGGCGTGTGACTCCGCCTCGTGCTGGAGCTTCTCGACCTCCTCTTTGCTCAGGCCGGAGCCGGCGGTGATGGTTATCTTCTGTTCGCGGCCGGTCGCCTTGTCACGCGCTGAGACGTTGAGGATGCCGTTGGCGTCGATGTCGAACGTCACCTCGATTTGCGGGACGCCGCGCGGCGCCGGCAGGATGCCATCGAGCATGAACCGCCCCAGCGACTTGTTGTCCGCCGCCAGCGCGCGTTCGCCCTGAAGGACGTGGATCTCCACGCTCGGCTGGCTATCGGCCGCGGTGCTGAAAGTCTGGCTCTTGCTCGTCGGGATCGTCGTGTTGCGTTGGATGAGGGGCGTCATCACGCCGCCGAGCGTCTCGATGCCGAGCGTAAGCGGCGTCACGTCCAGCAGGAGGACGTCGTGGACCTCGCCCTTGAGCACACCGGCCTGGATTGCCGCGCCGACGGCGACGACCTCGTCCGGGTTGACGCCCTTGTGCGCCTCCTTGCCGAAGAGCTGCCGCACCGTCTCCTGCACCATCGGCATGCGCGTTTGCCCGCCGACCAGGACGACCTCGTCGACCTGCGACGCGGTGATGCCGGCGTCCGACAGCGCCTGCTTGCACGGGCCCAGTGTGCTCTCCACCAGGTCGCCGACGAGCTGCTCCAGCTTGGAGCGCGCGAGCATGATGTTCATGTGCTTGGGACCGGAGGCGTCGGCGGTGATGAAGGGAAGGTTGATGTCGGTCTGGAGGACGGAGGAGAGCTCCACCTTTGCCTTCTCGGCGGCCTCCTTCAGACGCTGCAGCGCCATGCGGTCCTGCTTCAGGTCGATTCCCTGGTCGCGGCGGAACTCGTCGCAGAGCCAGTCGATGACGCGCTGGTCGAAGTCGTCGCCGCCGAGGTGCGTGTTGCCGCTGGTCGATTTGACCTGGAACGTGCCTTCGCCGATCTCCAGGATCGAGATGTCGAAAGTGCCGCCGCCGAGGTCGTAGACCGCGATCGTCTCCTCCGCCTTCTTGTCGAGCCCGTAGGCGAGCGAAGCGGCGGTCGGCTCGTTGATGATGCGCAGCACGTCCATGCCGGCGATCTTGCCGGCGTCCTTCGTCGCCTGGCGCTGGCTGTCGTTGAAATACGCCGGAACGGTGATGACCGCCTCCGTCACCGGCTCGCCGAGGTAGGCCTCCGCGTCGGTCTTCAGTTTCTGGAGGATCATTGCGGAGATCTCCGCCGGCGAGTAGTCGCGGCCGCCCATCATGACGTGGGCGTCGTTGTTGGGGCCCTGCGCGATCTTGTAGGCGAGCAGCGTCTTGTCGCGTTCGACCTCCGAGTCGTCGAACTTGCGGCCCATGAGGCGTTTGATGGAGTAGATCGTGTTGTCGGGGTTAGTGATGGCCTGTCGCTTTGCCACCGTGCCGACGAGCCGCTCTCCCGACTTGCTGATGGCGACGACCGACGGCGTGGTGCGCCCGCCCTCCGAGTTCGGGATGACGGTTGGCTCGCCCGCTTCGATGACGGCGACGCAGCTATTAGTGGTCCCCAGGTCGATTCCGATTACCTTTGCCATGACGGTTCCCTCCGGTCTGGAGATATGTCCAATCTAATGATACCGCCCGTCGGCCAAGAAGCGCTCGGCGCCATAGCCCCATGCAGCGCTTGATCTTCCCACCCGGCCCGCCCAGGAAGGTTCTTCTGGGGGACATCCCCAGAGCCCCCGCCAGAGGGAAGGCCCTCTGGGCCTCCCGTTCTAGCCGCCCTGAGGCGAATTCACTGCTGCAGACTGTCTACAAGTCGCGCGAGTGCGTCCTTCCAGGAGATCTTGCCCTCCACCCAGTCCACCCGTGAAGGGTAACAGTCGCGAACAGCCTCCATGAATCTCTGCCACGTCACGTGGTGCCGCTTCAGCACTATGCCCCAGCCAGAGCCGGTCCACAAGGGACTCGCAATCGCCGTGCTCTGTTTGATCACGGCTCTGGCCGACCGGTAATCCTCGCGAAGAAGCCGTTGCCACTGCCGCCTGCCTTCCACAGGCTCAGGCGGAAATGGCAGTTCGCCGAGCGAAATCCTGGTCACAACCACCTCGTTCTAGCGTTAGGTGTCAAACACCGCCGTCAGGTTATCTTCCGGCGCCTGTCTCGTCCTGGTGCTTCCCGCGGCCAACTATCACCATCGCCGGGCGCAGGACGCGGTCGCCGAGCATGTAACCCTTCTGCACTTCGGCGACCACCTTGCCGTCCTCGCCCTCGCCGTACATCGTCGCCTCGTGATAGCGCGGGTCGAAGTCCTGGCCCTCCGTCTGGATCTCCTTCACGCCGCTCGCCTCCAGCACCGCCAGGAACTTGCGATAGATCAGGCGGATGCCGTCGACCCAGGTCAGGCCGGCGAGATGCGCCTCGACGCTCTGGAGGGCGCGCTCCAGGTCGTCAAGGATCGGCAGGATGTTGATGATGAGCGACGCGTTGGCGAACAGCGCCACCTCCTGACGCTCCTGCTCCGTGCGACGCTTGTAGTTCTGGAAGTCGGCGGCCGCGCGTTGCCAGCTTGCCAGGCAGCTTTCCGCCTTCTTCTTCTCTTCCTCGAGCTGCGCTCTCAGCGTCGCTACGTCCTCCGACGGCGCTGACGCGGAGTGCTCGCCGTGATGCTTACCGCCCGTGGAACTGCGCTTGTCGACGTGAGACGGATGCTGGTGGTCTTGCTCTTGCTCGGACATCCTTGCCCCCGCGCCTTTGGGCCGGCGCTAGCCCCGGGCGACGAGATCGCCCATTAGCAGTGAGAGGTAACGTACGGTAGGAATGACGCGCGAATAGGCCATCCGCGTCGGGCCCAGGACGGCCAGCACGCCGACGGCCGTGCCCGGCACTCCGTAGCGGGTGAGCACGACACTGCAGCGGCGCAAGACGTCCTCGCGGTTCTCCTCGCCGATGACGACGGTCACGTCCTCGTCGGAGAGGTTGTCGAAGGGTATCGCCCGCATCAGGTTGCCCTCCTCGAGCACGCACACCAGGTCAATGACGTCCTCTGTCTGCGAGAACTCCGGCTGGCTGAGCACGTTTCGCAGTCCTTCCAGGTAGGCCCGGTCGTACAGCGCCTGGTCCTCTTCGTCCGTCCGGGGCGCCGTAGCGACCGCGGCGTTGCGGACGCTCTCCGCCAGCACCGTCGCCGCGATTCGCGCCCGCTCCGCCAGCAACTCGGCGCGACCGGAGGCCGCCCTGGCCGCCGTCTGCAGGCGCCGCTGGATCGACTGCTTCGCATACCAGGGCAGGTCCTCTTCTTCCATGAGGCTTTCAACGTAGAATCGATAGCCTCTGTCGGAAGGCACGCGGCCGGCGGAAGTGTGAGGGTGCGTGATGTAGCCTTCCTCTTCCAACCTGGCCATCTCGCTGCGCACGGTTGCCGGAGAGATGGGAAGCGCGTACTTGCGGACGATGGTCTCGGAACCTACCGGCAGAGCTGTGCTTACGTATTCACTTACGATGTGGCCCAGAATGCGGGCCCGTCTTTCCGCCAACACTGCCGAGCTGCTTTCAAGCAATTGTCAGATAACGGGGTAATTGCAGTCGAACCGAGGCTCCTTCCTCCTCCAACCGGCCTCCCTGCACGAGTTTAGTTAACCATCGGCTCCCTTGACCTGTCAAGTGCTGCTGCCGCGCCCCTGCTCCTGCTGACCGGTCATCTCATGCTATACTGCTGGCGATGGAACTCATCTGGCTGGGAAGCTTCTGCTTCCGTATACGCAGTCGCGAAGCGACGATACTCACCGACCCGACTCCGAAGAGCAGCGGCTACGCCATCGGTAAGGTCACCGCCGACATCGTCACCGTCAGCTCTGACCATCCCGGCAGCACGAATCTGTCGGCCGTCGGCGGCTCGCCTCTCGTCATCTGGGGTCCCGGCGAGTACGAGAGCGCCCAGGTCCTTATCACCGGCGTCGCTACGGAACGAGGCCGCGACGGCGAAAAAGGCCCGACAAACACGTCCTACGTCATCGAGACGGAGAACCTTCGCGTCTGCCACCTGGGGCGGATCCAGCACGTGCCGACGTCAGACGAGGTCGAGGAGATGAGCAACATCGACCTGCTGCTGGTGCCGGTCGGCGGCGGCGGCGCGCTCGATGCCGCGCAGGCGGAGGAGACGATCACGCTCCTGGAGCCGAAGCTGATTGTGCCGATGCACTACGCCACGTCCGCTTCCACCGAGAAGCTCGACCCGCTGGAGCGCTTCCTGCGCGAGAGAGGGGCGCGGCGGCACTGGAGCCGCAGCCGCGGCTTTCCGTGAACCACTCGTCGCTCCCGCACGAGCCGGAGGTGTTTGTCCTAGATTACAAGCGCTGACGGCGCCCCGGCCGGCGTTCGGACAAACAAGAAGGCGGCCCATCCGGCCGCCTCGCTGTTTCCGGCGATTCCCGCGCCTATGGCAGGTAGTCGAGCGGGTTGACCACTACCCCGTTCAGGTGCACTTCGAAGTGCAGGTGGTAGCCGGTGGAGCGCCCTGTGATCCCCACGTAGCCCAGGACGTCGCCCTGTTGGACGTACTGGCCCTGGGTGACCGCGATCGATGCCATGTGGGCGTAGAGCGTCTCGAAGCCGTTCTGGTGGTTAACGACGACGTACAGGCCGTAGGAACAGCAGGGGTCTCCGCCGGCGAAGGTCACAATACCCGCGGCTGCGGCGTGGATAGGCGCACCTGCCTTGCCGTACTGGTCTATGTCGATACCCAGAGGATGGGACGGCCCGAAGTAGCTGGAGATAGGGCCGTTCACGGGCCATATGAAACCCGCCGATGAAGGCGTGGAAGGCTCCGAAGGCGAATCCGGCGCTGGGCTGCCCGAACTGCCCGCCCCGGCTGGCTCGGGCGTTGGTGGCGGTGGCGGCGCCGGCATCTTGCCGTTGGGAATAAAGATGACCTGGTGTTCGGCGATGCCGTCGGCGTCCACCAGGTGATTGCCGGCGAAGCCCGTGATGGACGATACGTTCACGCCGTACTGGTCGGCGATGTCGCTGAGCGTATCACCCAGCTTCACGTCGTAGATAATCCCGTCGGACAATGGGATCCGCAGGAACTGGCCCAGAGCCAGGCTGTCCGCGCTCTCAAGGTCGGTATTGTTCCAGAGGATAGAATCAGGAGAGATGCCGTAGCGCGCTGCCAACCCGTCGACCGTGTCGCCCGCTTGGATGGCGTAGACGACGTAGATGGGGACCGGCGTCGGTGCGGGAGTCGGCGGCATGCTGGCGGCCATCATGAGCGCGTCGTCTGTCGGAAGCGCCGTAGAGTGAAGCAGCGGCGCCGGTGTCTGCGTTGACTGTGCGGTGACAAGGGTCTGCGGAAGAATCGACGCCTGGAGCGCGGCGTCCTCTAGCACAGGCGCAGCAGCGACCGCACTAGATACGGAGGCGCTGTCTACGCGCATGGAGACGCTCTTGGTCGGCAAACGAAGGTGCGTAGAGAAGGAAACGGTAGAGAGGAGAACAAGCGCTACCAGGGCCAGGATAAAGAAGTGAACGCAGGGCCTGTATCGCCTGCGGAACCCGGCAGCGGTGGGAAGCTGTCGTCCCAGACTTGGTCGCGACTCCAACCGGTCTTCCGGTTTGGGAGTTCGCGGGCTGAGCGTGCCTCTGATGCTCCTCGCCTCCTACTTGTTGGCCAAACTCAGAGAGCCTGCCTCCTCCACCCGGCAACCCGCAACATCCCCGAGACCTTACCAGAGGCCGTTAGCTGTTGTCAAGGGCAAAAGGGCGCAATTTACGGGCTTTTCTGGACATCCCGGCGGCGCAAGGAAGGCCTCCTGCTACGGAAGAACTCTGGTCCTCCCGCGATGTCTGGCTCTGCCACCGCCACCCTCCGGGCAACTAAAGGGCCGCTATCCTGTAGGGACCGCGGCCCGTGGCGATGTATTCGCAGGGAAGGTCTTTGGGGCTAGATCTCCTGTTTCAGCGTGGCCAGGAACTCTTCGTTGCTGCGCGTCCGCGCCAGCCTCTCCAGCAGCCTCTCCGTCGCCTCGGTGGGATTTGGCGCGTTCTGGCTGATCATCGACGTCATGCGCCGCACCAGCCAGACCTGACGCAGCGTCTCCTCGTCGAGCAGCAGCTCCTCGCGACGGGTGCCGCTGCGGTGGATGTCGATTGCCGGCCACATGCGCCGCTCGGCCAGGCGGCGGTCGAGGTGGATCTCCATGTTGCCAGTGCCCTTGAACTCCTCGTAGATCACCTCGTCCATGCGGCTGCCGGTGTCGACCAGGCAGGTGCCGATAATCGTGAGGCTACCGCTTTCCTCTGTGTTGCGGGCCGCGCCGAAGAAGCGCTTCGGCGGGTGGAGGGCGATCGGGTCGATGCCGCCGGAAAGCGTTCGACCGCTCGTCGGCATCGCCAGGTTGTAGGCGCGGGTGAGACGCGTGATGCTGTCCAGCAGGACGACGACGTCCGTACCGCACTCCACCAGTCTCTTCGCCCGCTCCAGTCCCATGTCGGCGACGCGCGTGTGGTCTTCCACCGGCTCGTCGAACGTGGACGCGATGACCTCGCCGTGGACGGAGCGTCGCATATCCGTCACTTCCTCAGGCCGCTCACCGATGAGCAGCACCATGAGGTGCACGTCGCTGTAGTTGGCGGTAATGCCGTTGGCGATCGCCTTGAGCAAGAACGTCTTGCCCGCTTTCGGCGGCGAGACGATGAGGCCGCGCTGGCCGCGGCCAACAGGTGCGATGAGATTAATGACGCGCGCTGACAGCTTGTCCGGCGTCGTCTCCAGGTTGAAGAGGCGGTTAGGGAAAATGGCCGTCAGGCTCTCGAAGTAGGGACGGCCCTTTGCGACCTCGGGGTCAAGGCCGTTCACCGCTTCCACGCGAAGCAGCCCGTAGTAGCGTTCGCTGTCCTTCGGCGGCCGCACCTGGCCGGTCACGTAGTCGCCGGTGCGCAACGCGAAGCGCCGGATCTGCGACTGCGAAACGTAAACGTCGTTCAGCGACGGTAGGAGGCTTTCGCCGCGCAAGAAGCCGTAGCCGTCGTCGACGATTTCGAGGACGCCGCCGCTGAAGATGTTCCCTTCCCGCTCCGTCTGCGCCTGGAGTAGGCGGAAGATAAGGTCTTGTTTCTTGAGTGCGCTGTAGCCGGAGATTCCAAGCTCCTTGGCGATCTCCATCAGGTCCTCGCGGGTCCTGGTCTCTAGCTCAGCGATGTTAAGTTCGCCTGCTGGCTTCATCGTTCAAACCTCGGATTAGGATTAGTATGTGGGGCCTCAAGAGAAAACACAGAGGGAAAAGTGCAGTAGTACTCGCGGCCGAATGTATGATACAGCATCTACTCGTTCTTTTCAAGCAGTAGATGTCCTACTGGGCTCACTTCCGAGTATTCCCGGGCGTCCGCCAGAAAGCGCTCGATGCCGACGTCTGTCAGGGGATGCTTCAGCATCGCCATCAGCACCGCGAAGGGCATCGTCGCGATGTGGGCACCGGCATTCGCCGAAGCAATGACGTGCCGCGGATGCCGCAGGCTGGCGGAGATGACCTGCGACGGCAGCCGGTAGCGGTCCAGCAGCGCGACGCTCTCCCGCACGACTTCCATGCCGTCGTGGCCGGCGTCGTCCAGCCGTCCGACGAAGGGGCTGATGTACGTCGCGCCGGCCAGAGCCGCAAGCAGCGCCTGGTTGACGGAGAAGATGAGCGTCATGTTTACTTTGACGCCTTCCTGTGCCAGCCTCGCGGTCGCCTCCAGGCCGGCGGCGTCGATCGGGATCTTGACGACGACGTCCGGGTGCCAGCCGGCCACCTCGCGCGCCTCGGCGATGATCTCCGGGACGTCGCGGGCAATGCATTCGGCGGAGACGGGCCCGTGCACCGTCTCGCATATCTCGACTACTCGTTCCCGGTAGGTGACGCCGCGCTCCTTCGCCATCAGCGTCGGATTCGTCGTGACGCCGGAGACGATGCCCAGCTTGACCGCCTCGCGCACCTCGTCGATATTCGCCGTGTCAAGGAATATGCGCATTTCTCACTTCCCTCGATATTTAACTACAGACGCCCGGCCTCGAAATCGAGGAGACGTTCTTGTGCCGGGATCAGGAATGCCGGTGGTTATCGGTCAGACGCCTCTGACGCCGAGCTTCCGACCGGCATCTCTGACGTTGGATGGAAATGCACCCCTGCCCCCGCCGCCTCCAGTGCCCGCTCCTTAACCGCGCCGATGAAGTCGCGGAAGAGCGGGTGCGGCCGGTCCGGGCGAGAACGGAACTCCGGGTGGAACTGCGTGCCCACCATGAATGGATGGCCGGCGATCTCACTGATCTCGACCAGAGTGCCGTCGGGAGAGAGGCCGCTCACAATCAGTCCCGCCTGCGACAGCGCCTCGCGAAAGGCCATGTTGAACTCGTAGCGATGTCGGTGGCGTTCGCTGATCTCGTCCGTGCCGTAGGCCGCGCGCGCCTTCGTGCCCGCGACCAGCCGGCAGGGGTAGCTGCCGAGCCGCATGGTGCCGCCCATTTGGCTCACGCCCGTTTGCTCTTCGAGGAGGCTGATCACGGGATAGGGCGTCTTCGGGTCGAATTCCGTCGAGTTCGGCGTGTCGTCGTGGAAGGCCTTCCGCGCTGCTTCGACGACCATCACCTGCATGCCCAGGCAGAGGCCCAGGTACGGCAACTCCTGCTCGCGGGCGTAGCTTGCCGCCTTGATCTTGCCCTCGATGCCGCGCTCGCCGAAGCCACCCGGCACGACGACGCCCTGCACGTGCTGGAGCGCCGCCTCGCCGCCGACCGTCTCCAGCGTCTGCGAGTGCACCCACTCGATGTCCACCGCCACGTCGTGGTAGATGCCGGCGTGGATGAGCGACTCCTTGACCGAAAGATAGGCGTCCGGCAGCTCGATGTACTTGCCGACGATGGCGACCGTCACCCTGTTCGCGGGATGCAGCAGCCGGTCGACCAGCTCCCGCCATTCCTTGAGATCGCGGCCGCCGGCGGAAAGCGAGAGGCGCTCGATGACGAGATCACCCAGTCCCGCCTCTTCGAGCACGATCGGCACCTGGTAGATGCTGGACATCGTTCGAAGCGGTATCACGGCGCGCTTCTCGACGTCGCAGAAGAGGGCGATCTTGTCCTTCAGGTCCTGCGACACCGAGAAGTCGCTGCGGCAGACGATGACGTCGGGCTGGACGCCGGCGCTGCGGAGCTCGCGGACGCTGTGCTGTGTCGGCTTCGTCTTAATCTCGCCCGTTGCGCCGATGTATGGCAGGAGCGTCACGTGGATGGCGAGAATGTGGTCGCGCGGCTCCTCGTTGCGCATCTGCCGGATCGCCTCCAGGAACGGCTGCCCTTCGATGTCGCCGACCGTGCCGCCGACCTCGACGATGATCACGTCGGCGCCGCTCCTGCGCGCTACCTCACGGATGCGGCTCTTGATCTCGCCCGTGATGTGCGGAATCGCCTGTATCGTTCCGCCGAGGAAGTCGCCGCGGCGCTCTTTCTGGATGACCGCCTGGTAGATCTGGCCCGTCGTGACCGAGCTCATACCCGTCAGGTTCTCGTCGATGAAGCGCTCGTAGTGGCCGAGGTCCAGGTCCGTCTCCGCGCCGTCGTTCGTCACGAAGACCTCGCCATGCTGATAGGGCGACATAGTCCCGGGGTCGACGTTTAGGTAAGGGTCCAGCTTCTGGATGGAGACGGAGATATTTCGGCTCTTGAGGATGCGGCCGATGGCCGCAGTCGTGATTCCCTTGCCGACGGAGCTGACCACACCGCCGGTCACGAATATGTATTTAGGCATCTATAAGATAAGCGGCCCTCGATTCGCCGGTTGGCGAACGGGAGGCGCCGCCCATCAATAATTCTATTCAGGCCCGATCACAGTGTCAAGGGATTCCGCCGGCAATGAGCGCGGGCGGTTCCTCCCGCGAGGCGGAATGTTCCAGCAACGGCGTCGGCGTTGGAAACGGCTTCGCCGCCGGCTCCCGGAAAGCCGCCATCTGCACCTCCAGCCAGCGATTGATGTCGTGGCGAGCAATTGTCTGGCGTGACGCCCGCGCCCGCTGCCGACGCTCGTCCGCGTCCATCAGCAGCGCGCGCCGCAGCGCCTCCGCCGTCCCTTCGATGTCCGCAGCCTCAACCGTCAGCGCCGCGCCGGCAAGCTCCTGCGCTGCTCCGACCGCGGTCGAAAGGATGACGACGCCGTCGCGCTCGTTCAGGATCGGCCCTTCTTTAACGACAAGGTTCATGCCGTCGGCGATTGAGTTGGCGATGAGCACGTCGTACAGGCTGAGGCCGGCCAACGCCTGCGTCCGGTTCTGCTCGAAGAAGAGCGCTATCGGCCGCCACCGCCCGTTGCCGTGGCGCAGATTGATCTCGTCGATGAGCGCGAATACCTCGTCCCGGTACTGGCGGTACTCGGGGATCGCCTCCCGCGTCGGCACGAGGAACGCGAGCATTCGCACCCTTCCCGCCCACTCGCGGGAACGCTCCAGAAACAGGTTGAACGCCTTAAGCGCGCCGGCGATGTTCTTCGCCGGGTCCAGCCGATCAACGCAGACGACGGTCTTCACGTCCGGATCGCCGGCCAGCGCCTGTTGGTATGACCTGGTCTCCGGCGAGACGAGCTTTCGCCGCAAGTCGAACACGTCCACCGATATCGGATTGGCGAAGATTGCGACCGACCGCCCACCGTAGCGGACCGCCGTCTCCGCCAGGTCGACGCCCGCGCCGGGAAGGTACGTCAGGCAGGTGAGCGCGAAGTTGCGCTTCGACTCCTCCGTCTGGAACGCCACGCTGTCGTTCGCAAGCATCCCCTCGCAGATCCGCGCGACGATGCCCTCCGGAAGCGCGCGCCAAGCGTTCGGCCCCGGCCAGGGGATGTGGTTGAAGTGCTGCAGCAGCGCGTCAGGGTGCCGCATGCGGATAAACAGCGGCGCCAGATAGAGATGATAGTCGTGGAGCATGACCCGGGCCGGGCCGCTCGCCGCGCCGATCTCCTCGTCGACGGCGTCGGCGAAGGCGCGGTTGACCGGCACGTAGCCTTCCTCCCAGGAGCGCGCGATCTGCTCCGGCAGGTTTGGACGGCCTTCGAGGAGATGCCAGAGCGAGTGCTGGAGGAACCAGAGGATCGGGTTGCTGAAGGTGCGATAGAAAAGATCGTATGAGTGCGAGTCTGTCGCTGCCAAACACAGGCGGTGGCCATCGGCGAATGAGAAGCGGCGCATATTGTGCGCTACGAGCTCCCTGTCCACTTGGCCCACGGCGCCGACGATCCATGTTAGTTCCTGGCGCCCCAGGATGCTGGAAAGAGCGACCGCCACGCCGCCGCTCGTCGGGCGACGCGCCAGGGCAGCGCTATCGTCTCGATAGTGCTCGAATGGACCGCGATTGCTGACGACGATGAGCGGGCCCGGTCGGCCGATCCGCCGCAAAGGGGTATATGCTGGGTCCCCGGAGTTCACGTCGGCCTCCTTCCGTATGTCGCGGGGAGGGTATCACCGCTTCTAGCGATACTGACACACGACCAAACCGAGCGGGCCGGAAAAGGAGGGTACAAAAAGGCCGGAGGACCTTGGCTCCGGCCGTCTTGTTTGGAACCAGCCCTCTTTCAGTGGCCTACGAGGTTAGCTGTCGGGTTAGGGCTGAAAGAGACTACCCCCTCGCCTAAGGCGAGTACACCCCATGCTGCCTTCGGTTCCCCCGTCCCGCCTCTCGCCGCTGGCGAGTCGCCTCTGGCGACAGGCGAGCTAGGCCCTGTGCTCGTAAATTAACACTGCGAGGAGCGTTTGTCAACTTCTTCACGTTCTGGGAAGCTACCGCTGGGAGGCTAGACGAGTTCGGCGAAGACGGTTTTGGCGGCGGTGATCGTTGCGTCGATCTCTTCGTCGCCGTGCGCCGACGACATGAACACCGCCTCGAACTGCGACGGCGCCAGGTAGACGCCGCGCTCCAGCATCGCGTGGAAGAAGCGGGCGTAACGAACGGTGTCCGCGCGACGGGCGCTCTCGTAGTCGGTGACCGGCGCGTCGACGAAGAAGGGCGTCCGCATCGAGCCGACACGATTGAGCCGCAGCGGGACCCCGGCGCGGGCAGCCGCCCGTCCAACCCCTTCGACCAGCTTCGCCGAAGGCGTCTCCAGCCGCTCGTAGAAGCCCGGCGCCCTCAGCTCCCGCAGCGTCGCTAGTCCAGCCGCCATCGCCAGGGGGTTGCCGGAGAGCGTGCCCGCCTGGTAGACGGGTCCCAGCGGCGCCAGCATTTCCATGATATCGCGCCTGCCGCCGTAGGCTCCGACCGGCAGGCCGCCGCCGATTATCTTCCCCAGGCACGTCAGGTCCGGCGCGACGCCGAAGAGCGACTGCGCGCCGCCGTAAGCGACTCGAAAGCCCGTGATCACCTCGTCGAAGACCAGCAGCGCGCCCTCGCGACGCGTTATCTCGCGCAGCGACTCCAGGAAGCCGGGCTGCGGCGCTACGACGCCCATGTTGCCGGCTACCGGCTCGACGATGATCGCCGCAATCTCGCCCGCGTGCCGCTCGAACAGGCGCTCGACGCTCTCGACGTCGTTGTAGCGCGCCACGAGAGTTTCTTGCGCGTAGGAGGCCGGCACGCCAGGGCTGTCCGGCAGGCCGAGCGTCGCCACACCGGAGCCGGCGCGCACGAGGAGGCCGTCGGCGTGGCCGTGGTAGCTGCCCTCGAATTTGACGATCTTGTTGCGGTTGGTGAACGCGCGGGCGAGCCGCAAGGCGGACATCGTCGCCTCGCTGCCGGAGTTGACGAAGCGCACCGATTCGACCGACGGGACGGCTTCGACAATTAGCTGCGCCAGATCGGCCTCCGCCTCCGTAGGCGTGCCGTAGCTTGTGCCGCGCTCCGCTGCGAGCCGCACTGCCTCAACAACCGCCGGATGAGCGTGCCCGAGGATGAGCGCGCCCCACGAGCAGACGTAGTCGACGTAGCGGTTGCCGTCGACGTCGTACAGGTAGGGGCCTTCGCCGCGGGCGATGACGACGGGCTCGCCGCCGACGGCACGGAAGGCGCGCACGGGGCTGTTCACGCCGCCGGGCAGGTAGCGCAGCGAGCGCTGGAACACCTCATGCGAGCGGTCATGGGAAAGTGGCATCGGTCCTTAGATTCGACTGCGCTAAGAAAGCAAGTCCAACAAGTCGGTGAGCGAAGCGATCTCGTGATCGGGCTGCGGGACGCCTTCCCGCAACGACGAGCCGTCGCGGTTGAGCCACGCCACCGGCAACCCGGCGTTCTTCGCGCCGAGCACGTCCGCCGATTGGCTGTCGCCGACGTAAAGCACCTCGTGGCGGGCAAAGCCGCTCGCCTCGACGAACGAGTGGAATATCTGCTCGTGCGGCTTGTAAGCGCCGGCGCTCTCGGACGTGACGATGAGCTGGAACTCGACGTGCAGGCTGTTCCTCTCCAGGCACGCCGTCAGGAAGTCGTTGTCGGCGTTGGAGAGAATGCCCAGGTGATAGCGTGACTTCAGCGCCGTGAGCACTTCGGCCGTCTCCGCGAACGCTGACGCCTCCGACAGGCCGTTGCGCACGTGGGCATAGGCCGCGACGCCGTCGCCGCGGACGCCCAGCTCGTGGAAGCAGGCCTCGAAATGCTCCGGCCACTCTTCGCTGTAGGGGCGGAAGTCGAGCGTCGGACGCGCGGTCGTCCAGGATGTCGCCTCGTTGCGCGGGTTCTCGCGGGCGCGCCCCTGCGACGCCATTCGCCGCCAGATGTCCATCCACTTGTCCCAGAGCGTCTTGCCGTCGCAGGGGAGGCCCTGCTGAAGGCAGATCTCGTGATAGGTGCGGATGAACGCCTGGTCGGTGAAGTCGATCAGCGTGCCGTAGCAGTCGAAGGCGACGGCGCGAATACCATCACGACGAGAAACGGAGAGTGCAGAGAGGGAGTCCCTCTCTGCCGGGGGCTCGGGGGTGTCCCCCGAACTCAAACGCATCTCGGGCGGGCGGGTGGGAAGATCAGACATAGCTTTTCCCGGTTTGGCACCGGACGCGCCGCGGGCGCTCAAGCGGTGAGCCAGCGGGCGGCGTCCTTAGCGTGATACGTGATGACGATGTCCGCGCCGGCCCGCTTGATCGCCGTTAGCACTTCGAGGACGACGCGCTTCTCGTCGAGCCAGCCGTTCGCCGACGCCGCTTTTATCATAGCGTACTCGCCGCTGACGTTATAGGCGGCGAGCGGCAGGTCGAAGCGGCGGCGGGCGCGCGCCAGGACGTCGAGGTAGGCGAGCGCCGGTTTCACCATCACGATGTCGGCGCCCTCAGCGATGTCGCTCTCGATCTCGCGCAGCGCCTCGCGGACGTTCGCCGGGTCCATCTGGTAGCCGCAGCGGTCACCGAACTGAGGCGTCGACTTCGCCGCCTCGCGGAACGGGCCGTAGAAGGCGGAGGCGTACTTCGCGGCATAGGCCATGATCGGCGTCTGCGCGAAGCCGCCCTCGTCGAGCGCCCGGCGAATGGCGGCGACCTGGCCGTCCATCATCGCCGACGGGGCGACCATGCCGGCGCCGGCCTGGGCGTGCGAGAGCGCCGTTTTCGCGAGCAGCGGCAGCGTGGCGTCGTTATCGACGTCGCCGTCCCGCACGATGCCGCAGTGGCCGTGGCTGGTGTACTCGCAGAGGCAGACGTCGGTGATGACGAGGAGCTCCGGGTCGGCCTGCTTGAGGGCGCGGACGGCCTGCTGGACGATGCCGTCCGGCGCGTACGCCTCCGACGCTTGCTCGTCCTTCGACGCCGGTATGCCGAAGAGGAGGACGGCGGGAATGCCGAGGTCGCGCAGCTCCCGGGCCTCGGCGGCAAGCTGGTCGACGGAGAGGTGCGCCTGGCCGGGCATCGACGGGATGGCGTTGCGGATGCCGCTGCCGTGCACGACGAACAGCGGGTAGACGAAGTCCGCCGCCGACAGCCTCGTCTCCCGCACGAGGCGTCGGAGCGCCTCAGTCCGCCTCAATCGCCGCAACCGTGGGCGAGGATTTGGTTCGATGTCCGGTCGGCTCATGGCTGCAACTCCGCTTCGGGCCATATCCGTTCAATGTAGCCACCCTCGTGAGGATAGGGGTAAGCGTACCATACCTCATCGAACGGGTGTTTCGTGCTGGCAAGGAGATTTCTCGCAGCTAGGATTGATGGTGAATCTGGTTCCAGGTACACACTGCCAAAGGCGAGCTCGTACACGACCAACCAAAGTTTGTTGTCGGTTGGGTATGGCTTATGGATCTTTCGCTTGACGGCACCGAGTAGGGCGGCCCCTTCTTGGGCGAGGAAATTCCCAGTGAAGCTCAACTCAATGGATGGCTCCTCAGGAGCCGAAGGCGCCACACGCCAAAAAGCTGCTCCTGTACAAAAGGGGCTGTCCCACTCGACGCGACTGAACGTGTCCGTAGACGACGAGGAGAGTTTCTGCGCTTCTTGCGCGATTTGGTCGACGATGAACGACACCAGCTGCCGACCGTCCGTTGAGGTCGGGTGGGGGTATAGCGGGTTGCCGAAGTTGTCGTGGATAACGACATGAACCGCAGGAAGGCGAAGGGTGCGGCTGGCTAGCTCTTCCAGAAACAGCCCCTGATACGTTTGTCGGAGGCTTTGAAGCTTTGCATGAGCACAGTGTACTGCCCACGTGATCTCAACGGCGATGCTTTCTGCCCCCTCCCGTGCGTAGAAGTCCGGCGGGTCCTTGCCCTCCGGCGCAGCGGTGATGTGGGTGAGGTGGCGTTGCTCTTGCTGGGCCAGGGTCTCAGCAAATCTATGCACAATAGTGCTTTCCAGTTCTCGCTTGTCGTTAGGCAGACGCTCAACGGTTTTCACCACCGTCCCGTTCCCAGCCAGGAATATCCTGGAAAGGTCTGGATTCACTTGCTTAGATTCAGGTTTAGGCATCTGGTCTGCTCGCGAGTGAGTTCAACAATCCGCCAACTGTGTGCTCCGGCGCTTCAACGTCTACGCGCAGGCCCGCGCGACGCGCTGTCGCCGCCGTCACCGGCCCGATGCAGGCGATCAGCGGTTTCGCCAACGGCGTCCTGTCGCCATCCAGCATCTTCAGCAGGTTGCGCACCGCCGATGAGCTGGCAAACGTTACGATATCGACCTCGCCGGCGCGCAGTCGGGCCATCGCCTCGGCGTCGACCTCCTTCGGTGCAGCGGCGCTGTACAGCGGCAGCTCGTCGACCGTCGCGCCCAGCCGTTCCAGCCCGGTGACCAGCGCCCGGCGGGCGCCGCGGGCCCGCGGCCAGAGCACGCGCTGCCCCATTATACCGCGCTCCGCCAGCGCCTCGACGACGCCTTCCGCCAGGAAACGCTTTGGCACGAGGTCGGCGTGAATGCCGTGGCGGGCGAGCGCTATCGCCGTCGCGGGGCCGATGGCGCAGACGCGGGCGCGACCCAGCGCGCGGGCGTCCTTCTTGTGGCGTCGCAGCTCGTCGAAGAAGATGTCGACGCCGTTGGCGCTGCTGAAGGCGAGCCAATCGTATTCGCCGGCGTCGAGGCCTTCGAGTGAGCGGCGCAGCGCTTTCCGGTCGATGCGCGGGACGATCTCGATCGCGGGCAATTCTATTGGCTCCGCGCCCGCCTCGGCCAGGGCGTGCGAGAGGACGCCGGCCTGCTCGGCGGCGCGGGTTACAAGAACGCGCTTGCCGAAGAGGGGACGGTTGTCGAACCAGCGCAGCTTGTGGCGCAGGCGGACGACGGGCCCGACGACCGTGACCAGCGGCGGATCGAGACCAGCCTCGGCGACGCGCTTCGCCAAATCGGAAATGGTTGCCGCGATTACTGCCTGATTCGGCGTGGTCCCCCAGCGTACAACGGCGGCCGGCTCATCCGGCGATCGGCCGCATTCGGAGAGGAGCCTCATGATTTCGCCCAGATTCGAGCCGCCCATCAAGATAACCAGCGTATCGGCGCTTTTCGCCACCCGCTGCCAATCGACCGCGCTCTGGGCCTTCTCCGGGTCCTCGTGTCCCGTCACCACCGTGAACGATGACGACAGACCGCGATGTGTCACCGGAATGCCGGCGTAGGCGGCCGCCGCGATCGCCGACGACACGCCGGGGACCACCTGGAACGGAATGCCGGCGTCGGCGAGCGCCTCCGCCTCCTCGCCGCCACGCCCGAACACGAACGGGTCGCCGCCCTTGAGCCGGACCACCCGTTTGCCCTCGCGCGCCTTCGCGACGAGCAGATCGTTTATCTGCTGCTGGGTGAAGCTGGAGCCATCCTTTGTGGGATGCTTGCCGACGAATATGCGCTCCGCCTTCGCGGGGGCCAAGTCGACGAGGCGACGGCTGATCAGGCGGTCGTAGACAACCACGTCCGCGCGCGCGAGCGCATCAACGCCCGCGACAGTGATCAGTCCCGGGTCGCCGGGTCCCGCGCCGACCAGCCAGACACGTCCGTTCATGGCGACAGCTCCTCGAGGATGCTCGACGCTCCTTTGGCCAGCAGGCTCTCCGCCAGCCGCTCGCCCGACGACTCCGCGTCGTCGTCGGCACCGCTTATCTCACCGCGGACCGCGTATCCGCCCGGCGGATCGACGACGAGGCCCCGCAGGCGGATCTGCCCATTCTCGACGGCCGCGAACGCCGCGACCGGCACGCGACAGCCGCCGCCGAGGCGCCTCAAGAACGCCCGCTCCGCCGCTGTCGCCAGCCGGGAGTCGGGGTCGTCGGCCGCGGAGGCGACCTCCCGCGCTTCAGCGTCGTCGGCTCGCGTCTCGACGGCGAGTGCACCCTGCCCGGGCGCCGGCAGCATCGCTTCCAGCGGGATAAGCTCCGATGCGGCGTCCAACCGGCCCAATCGCGCCAGCGCCGCCGCAGCGACGATTATCGCGTCAATGTCGCCGGATTCCACCTTCCGGAGGCGCGTGTCGACGTTGCCACGAACAGGCATCGGCTCCACGTCCGGCCGGAGGAGGAGCAACTGCGCCGCGCGTCGCACGCTTCCCGTGCCGATGCGCGCTCCCTGCGGAAGCTGCGCGAGGGTGCGGCCACCGGTGGCCACCAGCGCATCGCGCGGGTCCTCGCGCCGGGTCACTGCCGCGAGGACGAGACGATGGTGAAGCGTTGTCGGCAGGTCCTTCAGGCTGTGGACCGCGATGTCGATCTGCCCGTCGAGGAGCGCCTCTTCAAGCTCCTTCGTGAAGACGCCTTCGCCCGCGATCTCCGAGAGCGGCTGCGGATGGCGGTCGCCGGTCGTGCGGACGACTCGCACCTCGAAGCGACAGTCCGGGCAGCTCTGCTTGAGAGCGGCGACCACCCCGTCTGTCTGTCGGCGGGCGAGCCGGCTGCCTCGCGTCCCTACGATAAGCGTCCTGCCCGTCATCACGTCAGGGGCCCGGCATCTTCTCGTCGGTGCCGAACAGCTCGCGGGCCGCCTCAATGACGGCTGGGCCGCCGGACTTCGCCTTCAAGCGCGAGATGGGCCGGTGGAGGAGCTTCTTGACGATGGCCTCCGAAAGGCTCTCGATGCGCTGCTTTTCCTCGTCCGAAAGGTCGGGCAGGCGCGCCAGCGTCTTCGCGACCTCCGCGCGACGTATTCTCTCCGCGTAGCTGCGCATGGCGCTGATCGTCGGTACAACCGCCAGCGAGCGCGACCACGCGAGGAAGCGCTTCGCCTCCTCTTCGACGATTGCCTCGACGGCCGCCGATTCCTTCTGCCGCGCCCGGCGATTGGCGTCGGCGACCGACTGCAGGTCGTCTATGTCGTAGAGGTACACACCGTCGAAATCGCGGACCGCCGGCTCGACGTCCCGAGGCACAGCGATATCGATTAGCAGCAACGGCGAGCCGTCGCGCTGCGCCAGGACCTGGCTGACGAGTCCGCAGTCGATGATGAATGAGGGCGAGCCCGAAGACGTGATGACAATGTCCGAGGTGGCCAGCGCCTCGCCCAGGCGGTCGAGCGGCATCGCCTCGCCGGACAGCTCCGACGCCAGTTGCTCGGCGCGCTCCAGCTGCCGGCTGACGACAAGCGTCCGCCCGACGCCGTAGTCCTGGAGGGCGTGCGCCGTCAGCTTGCCAGCTTCGCCGGCGCTGATGACGAGCGCGCAGCGCTTCGAAAGGTTGCCGAACGTTTTCCGCGCCAGAGCGACTGCCGCCGCGCTAACCGACAGCCCGTGGCGGCCGATCTCCGTCTCGCTACGGGCGCGCCGGCCGACGCGGATGGCCGAATGGAAGAGCCGGGCCAGGAAAGGTGTCGTCGAGTCGGCGTCCGTGGCGGCGATGAAGGCGGCACGCACCTGCCCCAGTATCTCCGCCTCGCCGAGCACCTGGGACTCAATGCCGACGGTGACGCGGAAGAGGTGGCGGACCGCGTCGGCGTCCTGATAGAAGTGGAAGCGGTCGTCGAACAGCCCTTCGGGCAGCCCCTTCGCCTCCGTGAGGAAGGAGAGCATCTGCTCCGGCATGTCGCGACCGCGCGGGGCGTCGACGTACAGCTCCGTCCGATTGCAGGTCGAAAGGATGACGCCGCCGCCGAACTCGAGCCGCAGCGCGGCGAGAGCGCGCTCCATCTCCTCGGCGCAGAACGCGAAGCGCTCCCGCACCGCGACCGGCGCCGTCTTCTGGTTGATGGTCGCTAGGTAAAGCAAGGCCGATGGGCTCCCGATACTCGATTCATGCCTTCATTTGCGCGCCGGCGCCCAGCGACGCCAGCAGCCTCGCCCGCGCCTCGTCGAAGCGTCCGTCGGCGATGAGCTCCAGCAAACGGGCGTCGATGCTCCGCTGCCACGCTTCCGCCGTCACCGCGACGCCGCGCTCCCGCAGCTCAACTCGCACGTCGGCGAGAAGCTGCGCCAGCCGCTCGAAGTCCTCCGAGACGTACGTCTCCAGTTCCTGACGCAGCCAGCGGGCCAGCGCCGGGCTGAGACCGCCTGTCGATATGGCGAGAACGACATCGCCGCGGCGAATGACCGACGGCACGATGAAGTCGCAGAGGGCCGGCTGGTCGACGACGTTCACAAAGACGCCGCTGCGGCGCGCATCCAGCGCCACCCGCTCGTTTGTCGCCGCGTCGTCCGTTGCCGCGATGACGACGGTGTATCCTTTCAGATCGCCGCTCTGGTACTGCCTCGCGATGTGCTGGAGGCGTCTCTCCGCCTTAAGCCTGTCTATGTCCGGGTCGAGATCGGAACTAACGACGTTTACGGAAGCGCCGGCGGCCAGCAGCCCTTCGACCTTCCGCGCCGCCACCTGCCCGCCGCCGACGACGAGGCAGCGTCGCCCTTTCATCTCCAGGAACAGCGGATAGTAACCCATCGTCGCTACTGTCCCGCCTTCGCCGGTGCCTCTTCCGGCGCCATGTTCAGCTCAGCGTCCGTCATGTAGCAGGCGGGGTCCTCCATCCAGAAATCGCCGAAATAGGACTCGGCGCGCGCCCGCAGATTGCCGTTGCAGATGTCGAAATAGCCGCAGCGCGCGCAGCGGCCCTTCACCTGGCCGCGACGATGCCTGAGCGCGGCGAGAACAGGGTCGCTTTCGTCCGTCCAGATCTCGCTGAATGGCCGCTCGTGGACGTTGCCGAAGGTGTGGCTGCCGCTGAACTGGTCGGCGTGCACGTTCCCCAGCGGGTCGATGTTGCCGATGGCGATCCCCGACTGGTTGCCGCCCTGCCAGCGCAGCATCTGGAGCACCTCGTCGGCGCGCTGGGGCTCCATCTCGCGCATGGTCTGATAGAGGTAGACAGCGTCGGTGTGGTTGTCGACGGTAAGAACGTCTTTCGTGTTGCCGCGCCGGGCAAGGTCCAGCGTTCGTGCGAAAATGAGGTCGACGGCGGCGCGCGTCTCGGCGTGCGACAGGTCGAACTTGACGATCTTGTCGCCGCGGCCGGCGTAAGCGAGGTGATAGAAGCAGACGCGCGGAATGTCCTCGCTCTCCACAAGGTCGAAGATCTCCTTCAGATGCGCGTAGCTGAACTGCGTCAAGGTGACGCGCAAACCCACCCGCAGGCCGACCTCCTCGCAATTGCGAATGCCCTGCATCGCCTCCTCGAAAGCGCCAACCATTCCCCGGAAGCGGTCGTGGACCGGCGGCGGCCCGTCGATGCTGACGCCAACGTAAGAGACGCCCAGCTTCTTCATCTCCTCTGCGACGCCGTGGATCAGCAGCGTGCCGTTTGTCGAAAGGACGCTGCGGATTCCCCGCATCTGCGCCCGCTCGACGAGCTCCGGCAGGTCGGGTCGTAGCAGGGGCTCGCCGCCGCTGAACAGGATGACCGGCACGCCGAACGCCGCCAGGTCGTCGATGACCGCCTTTGCCTCCTCCGTTGTGAGCTCGCCTTCAAAAGCGCGGTCGAAGGAATCGCTGTAGCAGTGGGCGCAGTGCAGGTTGCAGCGCCGCGTCACGTTCCAGGCGATGACCGGCTTCTTGTCCTGCGAGTAGTGCAGGAGGTGCGGCGGCAACTCGCCGGAAAGCCGCCCGAAGCGCAGCGCGTCGCCAGGCGTAACGGTCCCGCATAAAAGCCTTGTAACCCCCAGCATGCAGATATCCTCTGGAGAAACGTCTCCGAAAGCGAATTCGCTATCATTATTATGACATGGCCGCAGACAGGAAGTATACTGACTGGCGGAGCGGTCGGGCGGGACCCCGACCTACGCGGGATAGCGCCTGGCAGGGACAAGGCAGCCAAACGGAAGGAGCGGCACCATGGCTGAGCAGCAAATAGGCGTCATCAACGAGTTCTTCGCCCGGATCAACGTCGCCGGCATCGAGCTCAGCGAAACGCTGCGCGTCGGCGATACGATCCACGTCAAAGGGCATACCACGGACCTGGAGCAGGCAGTGGACTCAATGCAGATCGACGGCGTGGGGGTTAAGGAGGCGAAGACCGGTCAGGCCGTGGGAATTAAGGTGAAGGACCGCGTGCGTCACGGCGACCACGTCTACAAGGTCACCTAGCCGGCGTCCGGATTATTCCTCCTCTTCGCCCTCGGTCCCGTCCAGGCGGACGGCGTTCTCTATCTCCTCGGGCGTCAGGCCTTCCAGGATCTCGTCCGGCGTCTCGCCGCGACGCAGACGGCGCGTGATCGCGATGCCCGCGAGAAGGACGGCGCCGGTGGAAAGGACCGCCGCCGGTCCGGCGAGCCGGCTGTAGCGCTTCCGCAGCTCAGGGAACTTGTCCAGCGCTTTGTGCGCCAGCCCCAGCGCGTCGTTGGTCAGACCGTCGGGCTGCTCGCCGATGACCGGCTGCTCCCAGATGTCGTCGTCAGGAGTTGGCTCCTGCATCTGTTCCATGTAGGTCACTATCCCTGCTCCTTCTCCCCCACTGCGTCGATCTTCTTCAGCAGGTTCGCCATGCGCACGGCGGTCATCACGGCGTCGTAACCCTTGTTGCCGTGCGCACCGCCGGCCCGCTCGACCGCCTGCTGAAGCGTGTCCGCTGTGACGACGCCGAAGGCCACCGGCACTCCCGTCTCCAGCGCCACCCGGGCGATGCCTTCCGCAGCCTGCCCGGCTACATAGTCGAAGTGAGGCGTCTCGCCGCGAAGGACGCATCCCAGGCAGACGATCGCCTGATATCGGCCTGTTTCGGCGAGGCGCTTCGCTGTCAGCGGTAACTCGAACGAGCCCGGTACCCATGCGACGTCGACGGCGTTATCGTCGACTGCGCATTTCGTCAGCGCTTCCCTGGCGCCGGCGAGCAGCTTCTCGGTCAGGGCCTGGTTGAACCGGGAAACGATGATGGCCAAAGACAGGCCGCTGCCTCCCGGTTCTCCCTCCAGGACTCGCGACAATCGTCACCGCCTAATACTGGCCGTCACCTTCGATTATACCCTTTGCGTCGAGGAGGTGTCCCAACTTAGTGCGTTTTGTTTCTAGATAGCGCATGTTGAAGGCGTTGGGCTCGACGATGATGGGCACGCGCTCGACGACCTTCAGACCGTAGCCCTCCAGGCCGGCGCGCTTTTCCGGGTTGTTCGTCAGGAGCCGCATCTCGCGGATGCCGAGGTCGACCAGGATCTGCATGCCTATGCCGTAGTCGCGCCGGTCGGCCGGGAAGCCGAGGGCGTGGTTGGCCTCCACCGTGTCAAGACCTTCGTCCTGCAAAGCGTAGGCGCGCAGCTTGTTGTGGAGCCCGATGCCGCGGCCTTCCTGGCGCATGTAGAGCAGCACGCCGCGGCCCTCTTCGCCGATGCGGCGCATCGCCAGTTCGATCTGCTCGCCGCAATCGCAGCGCAGGCTGCCGAACACATCGCCGGTCACGCACTGGCTGTGCACGCGCACCAGGACCGGCTCCGGCGTCGTGACGTCACCGATGACCATCGCCAGATGCTCGTCGGGGTCGATCATGCTCTTGTAGGCTACGGCGCGGAAGTGGCCGTAAGGCGTCGGCAGCACCGTCTCGGTGACCCGCTCGATCAGCCGGTCTTTGCGCAGCCGGTAGGTTATGAGATCGTTCACGCTGATGATCTTCAGCCCGTGGCGCGAAGCGAAGCGCTTTAGATCGGGCAGACGGGCCATCGTACCGTCCGCACGCATGATCTCGCAGCAGACGCCCGCTGTGCCCAATCCCGCCAGACGGCACAGGTCGACGGTTGCCTCTGTCTGGCCGGCGCGCACCAGGACGCCGCCTTCGCGGGCCCGAAGTGGGAACGTGTGCCCCGGCATCACCAGGTCCTCCGGGGCGCTGTTGGGATCGGCAAGCACCTGCACCGTCCGCGCTCGGTCGGCCGCTGATATACCCGTCGTAACGCCTTTGCGCGCCTCTACCGACACCGTGAAGCCGGTGCCGAAATGGGAGTCGTTGCGGCCCACCATGAGGGGGATGCGCAACTCATCGAGGCGCTCGGCGGTCATGGCGATGCAGATGAGGCCGCGGGCGTAGCGGGCCATGAAGTTGATCGCGTCGGCGTCGACGAACTGGGCCGGCAGCGTCAGGTCGCCTTCGTTCTCGCGGTCGCGGTCGTCGACGATTATGACGAACCGCCCCCGCTGGTACTCTTCAATCGCTTCCTCAATTGAGGAAAGCTTGCTCTGGGCTTTTCGGGCCACCTTCTGCCTCCCTATGCTTGTCCCCGCTCCGCTAGCAGTTGCTCCACGTAGCGGGCGATGATGTCCGTCTCCAAGTTTACCGCATCCCCGACTTTTCGGCGAGTGAGGTTCGTGTTCGCCTGTGTGTAGGCGACCAGCGACACGACGAAGGAAGCAGCGTCGCGCTCCACCACCGTCAGGCTCACGCCATCTACGGTGATTGGCCCCTTGACGACGACGTAGCGCATAAGCTCAGGCGGCGCGGCGTATCGGGCCAGGATGGCGTCCAATTCCGGCGTGAACGACAGGAGTTGCCCTGTCCCTTCGACGACGCCGCGCACGAGATGGCCGCTCAGCCGGCTCGCCAGCGTCAGCGAGCGCTCCAGGTTCACCGCGTCGCCCTTCGCCAGCGCGCTCAGGTTGCTGCGGCGATAGGTCTCAGGCATGACGTGGAAGGTGAAGCACTCCTCACCCATGTGGGCGACGGTCAGGTCGACGCCGTTGATGGCGATGCTGTCGCCCAGGTTGGTGCCCCAAAGCGTGCGCCGCGCTTCGATGATCAGCTTGCCGCCGCCGCTCGTCCTGACGACGCCCACCTCTTCGATGATGCCTGTGAACATAGGTCGCCTCTTTCCGCTAGCGCTGCGCTTGGCCCGCTGCCCGCCGCATCGAGCGCTCGTTCTTCCCACTCTGCAGGACGTGCTGATGAGTGTAGAGGAGGGCTTCAGCCCTCTACATCTTCCGCTTCCTCAGAGAGCGATCCGGAAGACGCGTAGTCTTCTGCATTTTCTACCAACCCAGCGCGCACCGGGTTCGCCCAAATGTAAGCGGCGACGGCCTCCAACCGCTCCTCGCCACGCAGAACGTGGTCGTAGTAACTCTTCTACCAGAAGGGGCCGTCCCATGCCAGAAGCTTCTTGCAATGATAGCCACTGCGATGCTTGAATGCCCTCATGAAGTCCGTGAGGCGTGATTCCCCTTTGCTCGCTAGCAGCAAGTGAAGATGATCGGGCATAAAGCAATAAGCCAGCACCTGCATGCCATGCTCTTTCGCAGATTGGCGTAGCGCCAAGAGACAAGATTCGACTATTTCTTTGCTTATGAAGGCGGGACGCCGTTGCCACGTTGCAGAAGTGACGGAATAGGCGTCATGGCCTTTGTAGACCTCCAAATCCAAGCGATTGCGTTTTCGTCGATACGTGATCGCGACTCCAATGAGGTGGAGGGCTCAAGCCCTCCTCTACATTGCTCATGAATCCCAGGGTTATGCGCCCGGATGTCGAATCGGGTAGCCTGTTACCAGCACGTCGTCGCCGAGGCGCTCCACGCTCACCTCGCCCAGCCGCAACGCCTGCGCCATGCGCTCGACGCCGCGTCCCGCGACCGCCGCCGGCGCGTCCCTGCCGCCGATGACCAGCGGCGCAATGATGGCGTGCACCTTATCGACCAGGCCGGCGTCGAAAAAGCTTCCGAGAAGCTCGCCGCCGCCCTCGACGAGCAGGCTGAGCAGTTGCCGCTCGCCCAGGACGCGCAGCAGACCCTCCAGGTCGACGCGCCCGTCGCGCTCCGACAGGGCCAGCACCTCCGCGCCGGCCTCCGCCATCTGCCGGCGCCAGGCCGCGCCGGAGGCCGACGTCGTCGCCAGCAGCGCCCGTCCCGGGCCGTCGAGAACGCGGGCAGTCACCGGCGTGCGACCGCGACTATCGGCAACGATGCGCAGCGGCTGCCGCTCGGAGTCGCTGCCGCCTGGTCGCGCCGTTAGCTGCGGGTCGTCGACGAGCACCGTTCGGACGCCGACCATGATAGCGTCGATCTTCGTACGGAGTTGGTGGCTCCACTCGCGCGTCTCCGGCCCGCTCACCCAGCGCGAGTCGCCGCTCGTCGCCGCGATCTTGCCGTCCAGGCTCATCGCCCACTTGGCGATGACGAAGGGAAGGCCCGTGAGACGCTGCTTGATGTACGCCTCGTTGATGCGCCGCGCCTCCGCTTCGCCCTCGCCCGCGCGGACTTCGATGCCGGCCTTTCGCAGCTCCTGTGCGCCGCGGCCGCGGCCCTGCGCATCGGGGTCGTCGTGCGCGTAGTGGACTTCGCGGATGCCCGCTTCGATGATCGCCTTCGTGCAGGGCGGCGTCCGGCCGTAGTGACCGCACGGCTCCAGGGTCACGTACAGCGTCGCGTCGCGCGCCTCCGTCCCGGCCTGTCGAATGGCCACGACCTCGGCGTGCGGGCCCCCGGGCGGTTGCGTGCGGCCCTTGCCGACGATGCATCCGTCCTTGACCAGCACTGCGCCGACGGAGGGATTCGGGCTCGTCGTGCCGAGCGCCTGACTGGCGAGCTCCAGGGCACGCGCCATGTAGTCGGTCATCATTCGCCTTCGGTTCGAGACCGTCTTGGCGGGATAGCTTCCCACTGGAAGCGCTGTCGATATTCTACCTAGAGATCGGTCTTTGAAGTCCTCGTGGATGCGACTCGGCGTGGGCTGCTGCTGTCCCTGGTACTTGCTGCCCAGCCCGGGCGACCCGTACGGCCGCTCCACCGGCGTCGACAGGCGCAGGAACGATATCTGGCAGACCTTCATGCCGGCGTAGAGAGCAACGGGCAGCGGCGACGCGTTCGACAGCTCCAGCGTCAGCTTGCCGCTGAAACCGGGGTCGACGTAGCCGGCCGTAGCGTGCACCAGCAGGCCGAGGCGCCCCAGCGAGCTGCGGCCGTCCAGGCGGGCGACGAGGTTGTCCGGCAGCGTGATCGTCTCTAGCGTATTGGCGAGGACGAGTTGGCCCGGTGCGATGACGAACGGCTTGCCCTCGTCGACGGCGAGAAGCTCCGTGCAGTCGTCGCAGGGCTCCCGGACGTCAATCTGGGTGCGCGCGCCGGTCTTGAAGACGCGAAAGAGGCGGTCGAGGCGGAGGTCGACGCTGGAGGGCTGGACAGCGTCGTCGGTCAGCGGCTCGATGCGCAGCCGGCCGCTCGCCAGCGCCTCCCGGATCGACTTGTCGCTGAGAACCAACGTTCCTTCCGATCTATTTCGGATAGTCTGGAGCGGCCTTGACCTTCTCTATCTGGTCGGCGTGGTCGCGGGCGTGCACGTATACGAAGGCCGCCCACTCCTTGCACGTCAGGTCGCCGAAGAACGGGTGATTCGCCGTCGCTTTCGAGTCCTGTCCGTCGGGGATCATCGCCGCCGCCGCCCGCAGCCCATCGAACGATTCCGCGACGCCGCGTCGTAGCTCCGCCAGTGTCTCGTTTCCGCCCTCGATAACGGGCGCGATGCCGCCTGCCGAAGCGTTCTGGCCGGCCATCAGCGCCGTGACCAGCCGCGCCGTGCCGCGCGTCGACCTGGCGACATGCCGGAGTACGTCCGCGATGCACCATTCGCCGGGCTCGGGACAGAACTGGGCCTGCGATTCGCTCACCCCTTCCAGCGAGCGGTCGATCCATCCCTCCGCGCGGTCGATCAGCCCCAGCAGGTCCGCCGTCGGCTTCGACGCCTGGTGCTTCAGGTAGCCGACAACCTGCTGCCTGGTTTCGTCCGATATCGCTTCCTGGGATTCCTGATTCTCTTGCATCTGGCGCTCGCCTCCTTCGGCCCGTGCCGCGAATCTTCATCATTCTATCACGCGCCGGGCGCCATCTCTCAGGCCCTCTTCACCCCCGGCTACCAACCAGTCGCTATACTAAATTTGTGGGTATCCGCCGAAGAGACGCAGATGCGAAAGGGAGGTGGAACAATGCCACGCTCAATTAAGGAAGAAATTCGTCTTGCCAGCACATTGGGGAAGTCCGCGAAGCGCGGGCCGTCGATCTTCAAGAAGGTGCGCGAAAAAGCAGTGGAAACATATCACGGCGAAGAGGATCGAATCCATCGCGTTCAGGCGGCGTTCAAGCGCGAACCCGACAAGGATGGCGAGCGCGGAGTGAAGAAGGCGGAGACGACATCCGCCGCGCGTCCGAAACGCAGCACGACGACACCGTCGCGCTCGACCGGCGGCTCGCGCTCAACCGGGCGGTCGCGGAGCGGTGGCAAGTCGATGGGTAGCCAGAGCCGGCAGGGCGGTCCGCGATAAATGCTGTCAGAAGCCAGCCGAGAGAGCCATCCAACGCGGTGGCTCTCTTCGCATCCAGGCGCAACGCCAGACCTCCCATCCGTTAACCTTTCCCGGTAAAGAACGTTGTAACAATGCGCTGAAAAACGCGCTTGCGCCCCTGTTTGGCCTTGACAATCGTGAAGGCGGCGGCTAGTCTATAGCTCCGCGCGCTTGAAGGAAAGGGATAGAGGCGGTATGGGAGACTTCGAGCCTTCAGGCAATTCCGCAAGCTCAGGCTTCTCTTTGCTTGAGCGCCAAATCACCCGACGCCGGCTGCTCGCTCTTTCGGCGATGGCCGGCGCCGCCGCTGTAACCGCCAGTTGTCTTCCGCCGGTCGAACCGGTCGACCAAAAGAAGGTCATTCCGAAAACGCACCTGGCCTGGGTCTGGCAGTTCAGCACCGACGGCACGCCGCAGCAGTTGGCCTCCGTCCTCGCCCAATACAACCTTGGGATCATCCTCAAGACGCACAACGGCACGAGCTGGATGGGCGACTGGGACAAGTCTCCTCAGGCGGTGACCGGTCCCGCCCAGGTGCAGAACCTGGCCAACTACTTCGAGAAGAACGGCGTCCCGTTCCACACGTATTGCGTGCTGAACGGCGTTGATCCGATGACTGAGGCGCAGATGTGCGCTCAGGTCATCGGCGCCGGCGCCCGCAGCGTCGTGATCGATCTCGAGCCGTGGGCGGGCTACTGGGCGGGTACGCCGCAAAGCGCGGCCGCCTTCGCGCAGGAGTTCCGGCGCCAGCAGCCGAACGGCGTTGTCGGCCTCTGCGTCGAGCCACGGCCCTGGGTGATGCCGAACATCCCGGTGGCCCAGTTCGCTTCGATAGCGCAGGTCATCGAGCCGATGGTTTACTGGGAGACGTTCAACACCTCTGAAAACGCCAGCGACTTCAAGGCCGCCGGATTCGACCCGGGCCAGCGCGGCATCTGCCCCGAGTTCCTCCTGGACGTGTCCAGCAGCATGTTCAGCAGCTACGGCCTTCCCATCCAGCCGGTCGGCCAGGGCGACTCGACGCTCGACGCCTGGGTCAGGTTTCTCACCCACGCGTATGCCCTGGGCATGGGCTGCGTCTCCGCCTGGCGCTACGGCGTCACCAACACAGCCGTCTGGCCGCTGCTCAAGGCGAATCCCCCGGGCTCGCAGATTGTGGCGCCAACGCCGACCGCCAAGCCCACCGTTGCGCCGAAGTTCAAGATCGGCGCCCACGCCAAAGTCGTAAACACCGGCTCTTCCTGCCTCAACGTCAGAGACGCACCGTCAGAATACGCAAACGTCGTCGGCTGCCTCTCCGACGGGACGACGGTCACCATCAAGGATGGCCCCGTCGATGCCGGGGGCTACCGCTGGTGGCTTGTCCAGACGAGCGCCGTTAAAGGCTGGGCCGCCGAGGCGAACTCGTTCGGCTTACCCTGGCTGAAGTAGCCGACGACGACGGCCTATAGGCGCGGCCTCGAAACGAAGTCGTTCCCCGACAGGTAGAACCGCAGCTTTCGGTCCTTCCACTCCTTCGCGTAGGCGACGCCCACTCTCCGCGTCGCTTCGATCTGCGATGCTGTGACGCTCTCGCCCCTGTCCTCTATCCAGATGAGGTCGCCGCAGAGGTCGACGCCGTTCAGGCTGCCGCCGGCGCCGAGGGCGCAAGTTAGCCGCGCCGGCCCGGAAGCGAGGAGCCGGCCGTCTTTTCCGCCGCGATTCGCCGCCATCTCTTCGGCGCCTTCTACGGGCTCCAGCGCGCGTAGCAGGACCGCGCCGGCGCTGCCTTCTGTCTCCGTCACAACGTTCATCATCCAAAACAGGCCGTAGATGAAGTACATGTACAGACGCCCGCCCTCGCCGAACATCACATCCGTGCGCCTGGTCCGGCCGCGGGAAGCGTGGGACGCCGTGTCCCGCATGCCCAGGTATGCCTCAGTTTCGACGATCTTGCCGGCCAGACGCTTTCCCGCCGGCTCGTAAACCAGATACTTGCCGAGGAGCCCTCTCGCCACCGTGCGAGCATCGCGCTCATAAAAGGAACGTTCGAGCTTATTATGGAGTTCTGGCCCGGAGTTCATGCTTTCCCTGATGTCGCTTTCATATGCTGGCCGGAGTATAGTCTCTATTATCGATCGAGGGCCAACCATGACCGAAAGCAGCCTTCCGGCGGATCGAGAAGAATGGGCGGGGCTCTACGCCGCCTTTGCCATCCTGCGGAAAGAGTCAGAGAGGGCGCTTTCAGCTTGGCGATTGACGGTGCCGCAGGCGGCCGTATTGGCGCTGCTCGCCGAGGCATCCGGTCCTCTGCCGATAACAAAGCTTGCCCGGCTTCTGCTCCAGGAAAGCCCCAGCATCACGACGCTCGTCGACCGGATGTGCGCGAGTGGTCTCGTGAAACGCACCAAGGACCCGAACGACCGGCGTCTGGTGCTGATCCAGTTGACCGCCAAGGGCCGCCACGTCCACGACGAAGTCCGCTCCCACGCTATAGCCGTGAGTGACGAGATGTTCGGCGTCCTGACCGACGAAGAGCGGATCGCCCTCCGCCGGCTGTTGCAGAAATTCGGCCGCGGCAACGTGAAGCGTCTCCGCTGATCGTGGCGAGATTAGCGACGGCAGATTCCAGTCGTCAGGCACGACAACCAAGCCCGCTCCACCCTTAACCCTTCGATTTTGGGGATCAACGCGGTTGATCTGCGTCCCGACGACCGTTAGCGGCGGCAAGCGGCTTCGGTTACGTCAGCAGGCGCCTCCTTGCGTACCAGCCCGCCGCGCCCAGCAGAAGTAGGCCTGCGATGGTCCCACCGATGATCGCATACGTTGGCGTCGACGAGCCCCCGGGGGCGCCCGGCGACACGTCCGGCGGCTCTGCCACGCCGCCCACGTAGCCGGGGGGCACGGTGTTTGTTGGCGTCGGCGTCCGCGTTGACGTCGGCGTGATACTCGGAGTGGGCGTATCAGTCGCCGGAATGGGCGATACGAAGATCATGTCCACAACCGACCAAGGCAGGACGCCGTTACCGTCTTCGTCGTAGCACTGGATCTTGAGAGGGGCGACTTGAGTGACATCGCACAGGTTGTACGGTTCGGTTGCCGGAAGTGCCCCGTGGTTCGGCGAAGTGTTGTGGTCGGGCTTGCCCTGCCACGGCGGCACGAGGCCGTCAGTGTGAGACGCGCTGGCCACAGGTGGCAGGGGGGGATTGGTGGCGTAGGTCCAGGGATCGGAGACGGTGATAGTCCCAAGGCCAAAGGCGCCTCCAACGTTGTTGTAGCCCACCCCGGCGACCACGTGGGCAGTCTCGGGCGTTGGGGAAGTCATTCTCTCCAGCCACAGCAGGACGTCCTGGCCGCTACTCAGCTCGGTCTGGTAATCCGCGAATTGGGGCGGTCCCGCGACCTGGCTGACACCGGGCACGCCGCCAGGCGCGACTGCTCCCGGGCCACACGGGTTGCGAGAGTTCATGGTGGGAACTGTCCGGTTGACTACCAGCCCCGTGCCGATCCCGCACTTCGCCGGGTCGATGATGTCGTGGACCGCCAGGCCGCTGCCGTAGTTGTTCACATAGTCCCTGAGGCCGATGAGGTAATCCCACTCCTCGACGCCCTGGCCGTAGCAGTAGTTGACCTCACCGGCATCCTTGATGCCGTTCTGGTTGGCATCCTTGAATGTGCTCTCGGCCATCTTTCGCAAGACGGTCGGGTAGCCGAGAATGGCCGCCCCGTCGACAGGGTCGCGCGAATCGTACCAGCAGGCGCTTCCGGGGTTTGTGCTTGCAGCTTCGATGCTCTTCCACGGCTCACCCGCTCCGCCCAAGAGCCCCGTCTGCCCGGCGTTATCCGCGAACCACCAGAAGGAGTCGGCAGCCGCTCCGGCCCAGCACCAGGCGTCCGAGTGCTGGCCGAGGTCGGGCATGGAGACCTTCCAGAAGCTCGCCGGCGGCGCTTGCGCCTGCGCCGAGCCGCCAACGGAGTGCAGTAGGGCGAGTGCGAGGACGGGGGCTATCGCCGCCAAAATAACCGCACCAACTAGAACCGAGACTATCTTCTTCATGTTCTAACCTCTCGTTTCTTGCTGCCCGACGGGCCTTCTCGGGTCGCACCTTCCATGGTTGAGTTCTTCCGACCGGGCCCGTCGGGCCAAATCGCCGCCGTTCGTACTGGAGCCGCGAGCGGCATCGCCACGCGACGGCGGCCAACCCCGCTATGTGCTGCCGTCGTCACCTCCTTTCGCCTACGAGGCCCCTGCGGTTGAAGTCCAAAGAGCCGACCCTTTAGAATGCAAAGTGCTAGGGTCTGCGCCCGCATTCCTTAGCCTGGCCCCGTTGGCCACCACCACCGGGGCCTCTTTATGTCGCGTAGACGATGCTCTATTGTTCGAGGCAGCGCGCAAACAAAAACCGGCCGGAGAATCTCCAGTCGGCCTTCATCAAAGGCTTGCGCCCTGGGCCCCTGGCCCTCATCAATGGCAGACACGCTGCCGACATCTTGTCCGCCGTGCCCTTAGCCGCGGCCCGCTTCCCGCCAGCCGCTCGGGAAGGGAAGCCTGAGGCCAGTCCGGGCTCTCAGAGACACGCATTATACACCGCTTGTCAAGAGGCCGCTAGCGCATCTCATCCGAGTCTATGGGAGGCTTGACGAATCTGCCTTTCGCCTTGTGAGCCGCTTCGTGCGCTGAGCGTTAAGGAGAGCCGGACGGGGTCGATTGCACGCTGGCTGGCTTGGGGAAGACTTCCCCAGCAGCCGCGGCCGCGATTTGAGGCGCGAGCCAGCGAGCGACGACGTAGGAGCCTTCCGGCGTGAAGTGAACGCCGTCGTAGCGCATGCGGACGCCGTCGATGTACAGGTCCTCGAACTTGCCATGAGGGCAGATGAAGCTTGCCAGGTCGATGAGCGACACTCTGTCCGGATGTTCCTCGGCGAAGCGACGGTACAGTGCGTTCAGCTCGTCGTCGCGCCAGCGGGCGTCCGCTTCCGCCGCCGCGCCGCCGTCGGACAGCATCAGCCAGAGGTCTGGTCGCGGGTACGGCCACGTCAGCAGTATTAGCTTGCCGTTCGGCGGGACCACATTGTCGAATATCGCCTGCACGTGGTCGAGGACGTACTGTTTCCATTCCAGCGTGCCGGTCCTGAGGGTGACCCCGTTCACGATGTGGTTCGGGTAGTCCCAGCCGCCGAACAACATCAAGACCACGTCCGGCTGGTAGTTCATGGCGTCCCAGGCCCAACTGTTCCGCCACTGCTGGCACTGCTGCTCGTGCTCTATTGAAAGCTTCCCGGTCATGTCGATCATCATGTCCGACGGGAGGAAGCCGCAGAAGAGGCCGCCCCGATTCAGGATCGAGAAGTTCCAGTCTCGTCCCACGTCAGTCAGGCCGGGGTCCAGCGCGATTCCAAGCGAATCGCCGATAACCATCATCCGCAGGGGCTTGCTCGATGCCGGGTCGATTGGAGTTGGCGTCGCCGTCGGTCCGGGGACTTGGGTGCTGGTGCGCTGGGCTTCCGCCGCCGCTACCTGCCGCTTGGCCGAAGCGCGCCCACAAGAAAGCGTCGTCAACACCAGGCAGGCGATAAGAATCGTCAGGCCGATCCTTCTCGCCCCGGCCGAATGCGCTGCTATGCGCGGGAGCAGCGGTCTCGGGAGCGAGAAACGCATCGTGAGGCCTCCTGAGGCGTCGTCGGAAACCGAACCTAGCGAGGGCCGATGGACTGATTATAATTGAACCTGTCAGGCTGTCAACTTCCGTTCAGGCATTTGACGACTCTGCTAGAATGGAATTGAGAGGATGGTGAGGGGTATGGCAATGCCAGCAGAAGCGCCCGAGGAGCCGCAAGCGGAATCGGGCGTACTCCAAACAGCAACATTCGCCGGCGGCTGCTTCTGGTGCACCGAGGCGATCTTCAAGAGAATCAGGGGCGTCCAGTCAGTCACGTCCGGCTACACCGGCGGCCAGATGGAGAACCCCTCGTACGGGCAGGTTTCGAGCGGCCGTACGGGCCACGCGGAGGCGGTGCAGGTCACGTTCGACCCGCACGTCGTCTCCTACGACAGCCTTCTCGACGTCTTCTGGTCGACCCACGACCCGACGACGCTCGACAGGCAAGGCGCCGACGTCGGCCACCAGTACCGTTCGGCAATCTTCTATCACGACGAAGAGCAGCGTCGCGCGGCGGAGGCGTCTCGCGAAAGGTGGCAGGCGCCCGGCAAGTTCAAGGACAAGATCGTGACCAGCGTCGAGCCGTTTTCGCGGTTCTACCCGGCTGAGGGCTACCACCAGGACTACTACGATGTCAACCCGCACGCGTCGTACTGCTCGATAGTAATCGAACCCAAGATCCGGAAGCTGCTTCGCGACTTCCGCGATGAGGTGAAGGAGGAGTACCGGTGAAGGGAAGCAAAGTGAAAGTAACCGATGAGATGAAGGGGAAGCTGACGCCGGAGCAATACAACGTCTGCTTCTTGAAGGGGACCGAGCCGCCGTTTTCCGGCAAGTATGCGGACAACCACGAGCCGGGCAGTTATCGCTGCGCGGTCTGCGGCACGGAGTTGTTCACGTCTGAGTCGAAGTTCGACTCCGGCACCGGCTGGCCGTCCTTCGACCGCGCCGAAAGAAACGAGCGCATCGAATACACCGACGACTCCTCGTACGGGATGCGGCGTACCGAGGTGACCTGCGCAAACTGCGGCTCGCACCTGGGCCACGTGTTCGACGACGGCCCGACGGCGACCGGCAAGCGCTACTGCATCAACTCGTTATCGCTGGAGTTCGTCCCTGACGCGAAAGAAGCCGCGAAGTAAGACGAGGAGATCAAATCAGAGGACGACGCGGGGCGCACCAGCTGTGGCAGCAGTCAACTCATAGCGCGGGAGACGTGACGCTCTCCGACGCCCGCTCGGAAAGACGTAGGAGGCCGGCGGCCAGTTCTTCCACGCTATAGGGGCCTTGTCTGCGGTGGCGCAGCAAGGCCTCAACATTCACCGAATAGCGATTTCGCCGGCCTACCTTCTGACGGGAGATCATGCCGTCCTCCTCCAGAGCCCGGAGGATTGAGAAGGCGGCCCTGTCCGTTATGCCCACGGCAAGGGCGATGTCACGCTGCGCCGAGCGCGGGTGGTCGATGACGTCGATCAGGACGAGGGCGTGATTAGTAAGAAAATCCCAATGAGCCATGTTTTTCCCTCCAAGGGACTTGACAAGGCCGATAAGCGAAGTAGAATACATGTAACGAGTAACTAGTCATCATGTTCTGGGTACGTTTGTCTAGAACACTGGAACCGGTCTTCATTGTCGAGAATCGTTGTTCATCATAGACCCTCCAAAGTCAAGCGGTGGGGCGACGAAAATGCAAGAAGATCTCGTCAGAAGCCGGAGAGCCAGAACGCCGTCGAGAGGAGATCTCTAAGGCCGTCCAATCAGGGAGGATCGGAGCCCGTCGTCGCAGAGGGGGACTAGGCCACTAGTCGGGCTGGGCGACACGGGCGTCAGCGGTGGCCGGGCCTGCGGAGAGCGGCGATGGGCGATCGGAGTTCGGGGTCCGAGGGGTACCCCGCCGGGCGGCTGGCCAGGGTCGCTCCAAATCGCCTCCATAGGCCCGGTCACTATGAAATCCAGGGCCGCGACACAACGCAATCCCAAGAGTGCCTCTTAGGGTAGCCTCACGCCTGTCTGCGGGCATGGGTCGCCAGCTTCCTTAACATCTGCCTGACACATTCGTCGAATGTGCCGGTGCCATAATTGATCGGGGACTTGTACCAGAAAGGTTAGGCAGGTAATGAGACTTAGTTCGGCGAGGTTGAGCGTCGCGCTGGCGGCGCTACCGCTAATAGCGCTCGTTTTTCGCAACGGCCATCGCTTTGGCGACGGATGGCGAATTGTGGGGTTTCTGATGTTCATAATCTTCTGGGCCGCTGTCATCGCTCTGGCAGCCTGGGCCTTCAGCAGGATCGTCGGAACGCAGAGGGCCGAGAAGAGCCCTCTGGACATAGCCAGGGAGCGACTGGCCAGGGGCGAGATATCGGCCGACGAGTTCGAGCGGATCAAGCAGCAACTGGTCTAGGCGCCGGCGCGCCAGGCGCTAGAGCCGCAAACGAGGGTGGCCCGACAGGCCAAGGCCTGCCGGGCCTCTTCGATCAATGTTGACGGTTGCACCTGTCAGCCTCAGACAAACCGCACTCGAGGCACGGGCGTCTCTCCAGAGAATCAGTACCGCTTGCCGATCTTCTCCAGTCCCGCCTTGGCAAGGTCTTCCGGAGTCATCACAACCCTGAACTTCACGGTAGCATTGACGGTGAGGAAGAATGGCTCCGCAAGCGCCGGTATCCTTGACGGCTCCGACACGTCAACGATCAGGACCGCTCCGCGAAAGCCATCCCGTTCACTGAAGTAGACCGCTTCGGGCTTGATATCCTCTAACGCCTGCTGAATCTTTGCACCGACGGTGCCGTTCCTGGTGAGGGTGTTGAAGGGTTCTACCGGGAAATCGACTAGCATTAGCATACGCATCTTGCCTGTTCTCCTCTCTCTGGCGCGTCCTTCTGACTGTCTCTCTTAACCGTACGTGTCGGATGTGGCGGGCACGTGAACGAGAACCCGTGGGCGGTCAAGGAAGCGTGCAGAGGTCAGAGGTCAGTCGGCGGTGGACCGGGGCGCAGCGAGCCGGAGGCTGCTGACCGCCAGCGAAGTAACGTCGAGCGGGATGCCTTTGCGCTCGTCGCGCTCCAACGTAACGGCTTCGAGCGGGCACTGCCCCTCGCAAACGCCGCAGCCCATGCACGTCTCCCACTCCACCGCCACGCCTTCGCCGGCAAGCGACAGCGCACCGAAGGGACACGCCTCCACGCAGACGCCGCAGCCGTTGCACAGCGCGCCGTCGACCTTCGCGACATAGCCCGACGAGACGATCGATGGCATCCCGTACCTGGTCATCGCCTCGATGCCGCCGCAGCAGCACTTGCAGCAGTTGCAGACGGCGTAGAAGCGGTCGAGCACGGCGTCTTTGAACCAGGCGGTGTGCACGTGGCCGCGCTGGTGCTCCTCCTCCAGCAACTGGAGCGCTTCCTCCTGGGAAAGGCGGCGGCTGCTCTGCGGATTGTGCTCCAGAATGAACTCCACCGGCTCCTTGCCGACGACCATGCACACCTGCGTCGGCTCGCAGTGCTCCTTGCGCGCGTGGCGGCAGGCGCATTCGTAAGCGGCGATGTCGAGGGGCGCGGTGAGCAGGATGTCGCGCGCCACCGGGTAGGGGATGATTTGCTCAAGGTCAGTCAGCGGGATGTCGTGCTCCAGGCTCACGATTGCCCGCGCGTGGTCGTGCGTGAGGACCTTGGCGTGATAGTGGTCAGCGAGCCATTTCCTGGCGCCGGGGCTTGCATGCGGAACGAACTGGTTGATGAGCACGCTGATGTACTGATTCGTCCAGCGGCCGTAGACGTAGCCGTGCAGAGAATTCAGGGTCAGGAAGCCGCGCGTTCCCGCCGCGCGCGCCATCTGGAAGGTGGACTGCTTGAATCTCCCGCGTTCACCGAAGAGCCAGAAAACCACCGACGCCACGCCTATCAGCTTCAGCAGGCGCTTCAGAAGTCGAAACATCGCACTCCTCCCTCCTCGAACCCGGCCGCGATGAGATAGCCACAAACCCGCAGAAGTTGTTCCCAGCGATGACCCATTGTGCAAGCTGTGAGGCGATTTTGCAAGTGGCGGGAGCTGCCTGTTGCCCCGGACCGCTCTTGGCGGTCACGGCGTCGAATGCCCGGGGCGAATCAGATTGGCGATTAGCGCCCTTGGGCGAACAGCGTATCCAACCGGTTACAGAGCGACGCGTCCGACTGCACCGGCACGAGCTCGCCCGCCGCGTTGAACGCGAGGAAGGACGAGGGCGAGGCACCGTCGTGTGGGATGGCGAGGATGGGGCCCGCGTCCGTCATTGCGACATCGCGAACGAGAGTGGTCTTTGGGAGAGCGGAGCCCACGGAAAACCGCAATTGAACCGCCGTGCGGTCGTACAGCGTAAGGGCGCTGCCGGTGCCAAGCTGCACCAGCGCGAGATTGCCGCAGATTGCGGCCCGCGGCGCAACGCCATCTCGCAAGTTTGAGACATCGTCGACGAAATTCACCGGAACGAGCGTCGAGCGCTCATCGGCGAGCAGCGCCGCAGCCTGGGGGAGGCCCACGGACCATAGCGGGACGTTGTGCGACCCGATCGGCACGTTGAGGACGTACGCGTCGTTGCCGTTCGCTCCGATGCTCTGGATTGTCGCAGCGGCAAGCTCGCCATTGTCGCGATAGTCCTGGCTCCAGGGAAGGGCGAAGACGGCGAAGTACGCGACGAGAGCCGCGAGGCCCACGATCCCCGCCCGGCGGGCTACCCACGGTGGGAGGTCCGAAGCATTCTTCGCCAGTACGATGGCGACCAACAGGCTCAGTCCAAACGAGGGGACGTACTCCAGCCAAGAAGCCCGGACCGTGCTGACGATGGCAAGTGGCGCCGCCGTCACGGCCACGAGCGCGGCGAGCTCTCCGGGGGTGAGGGTGCCTCGCCTCAACGCCCGAATGGCGAGCAGGCCTATCGCAAGGGTGGCAAGGAGCGCGGCGCCCAGCGCGGTCGTGGAGCCGGTGAGGTTGGCCACCGGAGCAAAGAAGAATGCCACATAATAGATGGCGTTCTTCACTAGATGCACCGGATTCATCGTGGCGCGGCTCGATCCACCCAGGACCGTGCCCAGCGCGGCGTGGCGCATGACGAAGTAGACGGCCACAACGGCGAAGGCGAGAACCGCCGCTCCCATCAACTCGCGCCGCGTTCGGAGCGACCTGCGTTCGAGCAGGAGGATCACAGCGAGCGCGGCCCAGACCGCCGGTATCGCGAGGCCGATCTCCTTCGAAAGGAGGGCGCCGGCAAGGCCCACCAACGCGACCGCGAGCCAGGCATGTCGGATACATGTGACCGGCGCCTCCAGCCAGAGAACCGCGGCCACGAGCGATAGCGCATAGAACATGCCGGCGAGCAAATCGGTTCGTCCGGAGACCCAGCTTATCGATACGGCGTGTGCGGGCTGTAGGGCGAAGAGCGCCGCAGCAGCGAGGGCGATGCCGCGGGATTCTGGTGAGGCGGAGCGCCAGCACGAAGAGCAGGCCCGTCGTGACCACATGGAGGAGGCCATTCGTCAGGTGGTAGCCAAACGCCGAGAGGCCCCAGAGAGAGTGATCGACGAGGAACGAGGCGTTGACGAGCGGCCGGTACAGGTCGCCGGCGGTTTCGCCGCGCGCGAAGTCCGAGACCCAGATGCGCGCGGGGCCGGCATCAAGGCTCGATTTCAGGAGGAGAAAGTCGTCGGCGATAAAGCGATCACGTAGCGACGGAAGAAAGGCGCCGAACGCCGCCCCTAGAACAAGAACGATAGCCAGCCAGGCGTAGGAGCGCCTTGCCGTGTCCTCCTCTACGGTCAGGGATGGCATCCTTGCTGTCACTCCTGAACTAGCATGTCGGAACGTGAGCAGCCGATCAATCGGGAGAAACTCTGCCGGGGTAGAGGATGAGATGCCGTCGTTTGACGGTCTAGCCCCGGTTGAGGTCGTCGAGGCCGGTCTCGGTGGATGGGATAGCTCCGCCGCAGCCTGAGGGAATTGCTCTTGCTTGACGCAGCGAATAGGGCGGCAATAATGTTAGCCCGATGCCCCCGCAGGACGCATCCAAAGCCGTTGATGCAGTAACGCGTCTTCTAGGAGTGGTCGGAATCGTTAGGAAACTCGAACGCTTGGTTCCTGACAGGACGCCGGTGTATATGAGGCACCTGTACCGCCTTCATGAAGCGCGGTACAGGTTTGCGCGAGACGCCGTGGCTTCGAAACGGGTGCTGGACGTCGCTTGCGGAGTTGGATACGGCGCCGCCCTTCTCGCGGATGCGGGCGCGTCGATGGTGCTTGGAGTCGACGTCTCTCGCGAGGCAATCATGTAGGCGCGCTCCCGGTATATGCGCGTGAACGCTCACTATGTCGTCGCTGATGCGGCGGCGCTCGGCGTAGCCGACGACTCGGTGGACGTGGTGGTATCGTTCGAGACGATTGAACATCTGCAGCCGGACAAGATCGGGCCTTTTCTACAGGAACTGAAGAGGGTGCTGAAGCCGGGCGGAACGGCTTTCATTTCCACGCCCAATGGAGACGCCTCCTACAAGCTCGGAGCATATCATACGGTGGAGTTCGGCTTCCAGGAATTCCGGTCTTTGCTCGTCAGCTACTTCCCTCGGGTGACCTTCTACGGCCAGCGGATGATTCCGCGCTGGTACTCGAACCTCGCCGGGAAGGCCAGAAGGGTGCCGTTTGCGTGGTGTCTGGATGCAATGGTACGCGTCGGCTTCTTCACTTCTGAGCGGATTGAGCCGCTCCCAATCAGGGACGCCGTGCCGATGTTCTTTGTTGCGCAGTGCGCTTATGAGTGAATGAGGCGGAGCGGTAAAGGGCAGCGAGGAGAAGTAAGAGCCGGCGGCACAGGCGACCGGCTCTTTTCTATCAGGACAAGCTGGTCCGACAGGCTAAGCCAGCAGCTTCGGAACGTTTCTCAGGATGGTCTCGGCCTCTTTGACGATCTCCTGCACCATGTCGTCGACCTTAGGCATGTCCTTGATGCGCTGGGCCACCTCGCCTGCGGCCATCATCGCCTTTTCCTTGTCGCCGTCGAAGACAGCTTTGATTGATTCGATTTCGTAATCGAGCAGGGACATGTCCATTGTGTCGAAGTCATCGGGGGTGCCGAGGAAGACGCCCGGCGATTTCTTAAGGGTGTTCGCGGCGTGTTCGACACTGCGGGGCGTCTTCAGCCAGCGGGCAGGGCCGACAACACCGCGCGCCACGAGCGTTGCTCTGTCACCGGCGGCCACAACTTCCTCCTTCCACATCTGATGGAAGTCGCTCTCCTGCGTAGCGAGGAAGCGCGTACCCATCTGTGCGCCATCCGCGCCCATGACGAGCGCGGCCGCGAGGGTCTTGCCGTCGGCGAACCCGCCGGCGCCACAAACCAGCGTGTTCTCATCGGACACCGTTTCGACTACCGCCGGAAGCAGGATCATGGAGTGGACGGGCTCCCAGGAAGTATGGAAACCTCCTTCGTGCCCGGAAGCGACGATGACGTCGACGCCTGCCTTCTTGCAGCGCAAAGCTCCCTTGACGGACGGCACAACGTGCATCCAGGTGAAGCCCGCTCCCTTAATCTTGTCCTTCCAGCCCAAAGGGTCGCCGGCTGACGTGAAGATCACCTTGAAATGCTTCTTGATGTCCGGGTTCTCCTCGCACACCTTTATGGCTGTGTCGACTATGACGCGTGAGCGATCGAGGACCTCCGCCGAGACCATCACGTTTATGCCGAAGATGCCGCCCTTGTCCTTGACCAGGTTGTAGGTCCGTTTCAGCACCTTTTCGATGACAGTCGGCATGTCATCATCGTAATCTGCGCCGGCAGTGCTTACGAAGCCTTTGTAAACCCAGGGCTGGGTATCCTTGTTGAAGACGCCGCTTGTGGAAAGCAGTCCCAGGACGCCGGCGTTTGCCGCAGCAACGCACAGGTTGTTGTTGCTGAAAGGTCCCATCCCTGCCTGGATGATGGGATACTTGATACCGATCAGGTCACATAGTCTCGATTTGATCATTGGGCGCTCCTTTACGTGCCATCTCAGAAGGGCTTGTCCCGTGAAGTCCATATTACGGCGAAGAACCACTATATCGAAAGATGGAGGGATCTAGAGAGGGTTCTTTGTGCGGTTAGCGATACTGGAGGGCCCTGAGGGATTCGAGCCCTCGACTCCCGGATTGAAAGGCGGCGGACTCTTCGGCCCCCATCCGGCGGTCTTCGCCGAATCTGCGGGGTGCACAATTTGCGCGGCACGCCTAATGTGCATTGGGTCTTTGTTGTGGATAGACGAGTTGCCGGTCGGACCTATGTCATGTATATTCGGGGCCGCAGGCCTCGGAATCTACGGCCACGTTAATCTCGACGGGCTTCGCCACATGCGCAACGAAGTAACTCGAAGCCGTAGAGTATGGCCTCCTCCGGAGCCTTGGGACTCGTTTATACTGAATAGGGAATCATGAAAGATCAGCAAATGTTTGACGTGGCCATTATTGGCGCAGGAGTCACGGGAGCGTCCGTGGCGTGGGCGCTTGCTAAGTACGACCTACACGTCGCGGTAATCGAAAAAGAAGCCGACGTGGCGATGGGTACGAGTAAAGCCAACTCGGGTATATTGCACGCGGGCTACGGGGCGCCCACCGATACTCTGGAAACCAAGTATAATGTCATGGCCAATCCGATGTTCGACAAGGTGTGCGCGGACTTGAAGGTCCCCTTCCATCGGTGCGGCACATTTGTCGTCGCGGTGCGAGACGACGAAATGGACTACCTCTACAGCCTGGTAGCGCAAGCGGCGCGAAACAAAGTGCCGGTGGAACTCATCGCCGATTCTAAGCGCATACACGAGATGGAGCCGGAGTTGACTAAGAACGTCAGGGCCGTCATGTATGCTCCTACCGGGGGTATTGTCAGCCCTTATGAATTGAATATTCGTTTGTGCGAGTGCGCCGCGATGAACGGCACAACGTTCTTATTGGAATCGCCCGTGGAGCGCATCGACACGCACGCCGGCCGGTTCACTATCAAGACAGCGCGCAAACAGCTCCAGGCTCGCTTTGTGGTCAACGCCGCGGGACTGTACTCCGACAAAGTGGAGCAGATGGTCGGGCTAAACACCTTCACCATTTCGGCATGGAAAGGCGAATACGTTCTGTTGGATAAGGGCGCGATTAGCCTCAATCATGTCTTGTTCCCTATCCCAACCAAACAAAGTAAAGGCATCCTTGTTGCTCCCACCACCCACGGCAACATTATCGTGGGTCCGAACAGTATCTTTTGCGAAGACCGCGAGGATGTCGCCACTACGACCAGCGGCATTTGGGAAATCATCGAAGGCGGCGACAAGTTGGTGCCGAACCTGCCGCTGCGCAAAGTGGTCCGGAACTTCGCGGGACTACGCGCCAAGGCCGGTTGCGATGACTTTATCGTCGGTCCTAGCAAAGTGAGGGGTTTCTTTAATGCGGCAGGTATTCAATCTCCCGGTCTGAGCTCGTGCCTAGCTATCGGTGTCGATACCGCGCGTATGCTCGGCGAGGCGGGTTTGCCGCTCAAACCCAGGCAAAAGTACCGGGGCGAAATTGCCGAAACGTTTCGCCTGCGCGAGACCGCGCCGGATAGACTAGATAAGATTATCAAACAGGATCCGCGCGCGGGCCAGGTGGTGTGTCGGTGCGAAATGGTGTCGGAAAAGGAGATCGTGGAGGCGATCAAGCGCCCGGTGGGCGCGGGCACCCTCGACGGCATAAAAATGCGCGTTCGGGCCCAGATGGGGCGGTGCCAAGGGGGGTTTTGCACTCCCAAGCTGATGAAGATCCTCGCGCGCGAGCTGAGAATACCCATTGAGCAAGTCACGCTTAGGGGTAAGAACTCTCGTTTGTTGTTCGGACGGACCAAGGACCTTCCGTCGGAGGCTCCCTAAGAATGAAGAAAGTTAGTACGGATGTCGCGGTAATCGGCGGCGGGCCGAGCGGCCTCGCGGCGGCTCTCGAAGCTGCCAGGAACGGCGTGCGAGTTCTGATTCTAGAGCGGGATTTCGAGCTCGGCGGCATTTTGCAGCAATGTATTCACAACGGGTTTGGACTCCGGTATTTCAAAGAGGAACTGACCGGACCCGAGTACGCGCAGCGCTTTATCAACCAACTCGCGGATACCAACATAGAAGTCCTGTGCGGGACGATGGTTATGGACCTTAACCCGGATAAAAGTCTTACCGCGGTCAACAAGAGCGACGGCGTGGTAATGATAAAGAGCCAGGCTGTCGTGTTGGCGATGGGGTGCCGGGAGCGCGCCCGAGGTGCCATCAACGTCCCGGGAGATCGTTGCGCCGGGGTCTTTCCCGCTGGTCTTGCCCAACGCTTCGTAAACATGGAAGGCTATATGCCCGCAAAGTGCGCGGTGATCGTCGGCTCTGGGGACATCGGCATGATCATGGCCCGCCGTTTAACGCTGGAGGGAGCAAAAGTAAGCGCCGTAGTAGAAGTGCTTCCCTATGCCGCGGGTCTGATCCGAAATCGCGTTCAATGTCTCGAAGACTACAATATCCCCTTGTACCTGTGCCATACTGTCACCCATATTCACGGCAAGGACCGCGTACAAGGGGTCACGATTTCGCAAGTGGATGACAAATGGCGCCCCTTGCAGGGCACCGATCGCTACATCGAGTGCGACACGGTGCTGTTTTCCGTGGGGTTGATTCCGGAAAACGAGCTTTCTCAAAAAGCGGGAGTGGCGCTGTCATCTACCGGGGGCCCTGTGGTCAACGAGCTTTGCGAGACCGCGGTGCCTGGAATTTTCGCTGCCGGCAATGTGCTTCAGGTACACGACCTGGTGGATTGGGTAACGTTTGAGGCTCAACGCGCGGGCAACAATGCAGCGCAATATGTCAGGAACTTGGCTAAGGGTGCCACGGAGCAGGAACGTATCAAGGTTGTCCCGGGAGATAACGTGGGATACGTGGTTCCGCAATTCGTCGATCACTTGACGAAGGATACAAGGATTCAGTTCTCATTCCGTCCCAAGGCGCCGGACGAGAACGCGCAAGTTCTGCTCGAATCAGGCGGCTCCGTGCTCGCTAAGCGCTGGCGCCCGCACGTGATTCCTAGCGAAATGATCAACGTGACTACCAGATTGAATCGGTCGGTCATTAAGGATAAAGAGATTACTGTGCGTATCGTTCCCCAGCCGCAGGAGGCCCGATAGAGTGGTGCAAGAGAAGCTCGCTCATATCACCTGCATAATCTGTCCCAGCGGGTGCCAGCTCACCGTTATTGAGCGTCCGGGCAGCCCCCTCGAAATACAAGGCGCTACCTGCAAGCGAGGCAAGGAATATGGCGATCAGGAATACCGCGAACCAAAACGCATGCTTATTACTACTATGCGGGTCGATGGAGGGACGCTTGCGGTGATACCGGTTCGCTCGAATAAAGAACTACCCAGGGAGCGGATCTTCGACGCGGTTGAGCATGTCAGTCACATCGCGCTTCGGGCTCCGATAAAGATGGGAAACGTCGTTGTACCGAATCTGCTTGATCTAGGCGTAGACGTTATAGCGTCTAGGGATATGAAGCGCGTTCCCTAGGTCCCTTATGACCTGCCCCACCATGCAGCGCGAGGCCGCCGAAGCCATGGAAGCCGTCCTGGACCGCTAGTTTGGGTCGCGTGGCTGTCAACTTGGCTGTCAAACAGCGAGACCGAACAACCAACCCACTCATACGAGTGGGTTTCGTATCTCTTCGCTGGAGGGCCGTGAGGGATTCGAACCCTCGACTCCCGGATTAAAAGGCGGTGAGTCTTTCGGCCCATATCCGGTGGTCTTGCCCGAATCTGCGGGAAGGGTCAGATGGCGCTCTGCGAGGGCGAATCCCGCGGTCTTGCCCGCGTGACATCTGACTGCCAGATTCTAACTCGGATCAGGCATGGCGGGCAAGGTCGATGGATTGGCTTCAACGGTCGCTGCTTTGAAGATCCAGCATTGGGGTCCTCGACTCCATCGCGTTTGGGAGTGTCTCCTTGGTCGAGTGGAGGGGCTGGCGGCAGCTCAGTTGGCCTGAAAGCCTACTTCTCTGATCAAATGGTGGCAGAGATATCCCCTAAGAGTCTATCGAGAATGTTGATGAGATCTTCGGAAGAGTTGGCGCTCGAAAAATTGTGGTCGGCATCGTGAATGCTGTACACAGGAACCTTCCACCGTGATGTCAATGCTTTGTAGTCGCCAACATATTGGTCCTCGCCCGCCAAGATCACTGCCTTTAGGCGGCTGCGCCCTTTCCTCCAAGCCCGCAGTGCCGATTTCACGTACTCAAGACGAAAGTCTACGCCACGCCTCGTTACGAGACCGGTTTGGGTCAATGTCTTGTACTCCTCGCGCGATAGGAAAGTCTGCCTTAGATCGTGCATGCTGTTACCGGGGGCTAGAGCAAATCCGGAAACATCTTGACGCGAGTGGCAGATGTGAGCGACAACAGAGGTGTTGACGGAATGTCCGATTAGAGAGATGGCTTTTCGGTTCGAGATCTGCGAGATGACTGCATTTACAGAGAAGACATCGAGATCAAAGGTACGTGTGAGAGGCGAAGATTCACCCGAGCCGAGGTAGTCCATGGTGGTGCATTCGATGCCGTTGAATGCTAGCGCTCTAGCTAATCTAACGAACAGGGCGTAAGGGCCCAGTCTCGAATTGCCGAAGTAGCCGGGAATTATTATGGAAGAGTGCATTCTAGGTGCCCAACCCGGGTAATAGTACGTTGCCTGTATCGCCCCGAACTGGGTTTGAATCGTTCTGGGTTTGGCCTCCGGCCACCGGCAGACACTTAACGTGGGTGAGGTTCGCCACGAACCGCCACGGAATGTCCAAACCCGCCAGGCGCCGTTTGGTATTCCGTAACACTTGTATCCTCCAGATGACGGAAGGCTACCGTTCAGCAAGTTCGTGAGCATAACCAGCGTCGAGTTTGAACCCACGAGAACTCGATTGATGCATCTGATCTTGCCCTCATCCTCCCACCAACGGAGCAGTCTCTTTTCCACAGCATATACGTCCTCGGCGTCTCTTATTTGGAGTTCGCGGACGTCTGCCGATCGGTTCCGAAACAGTTCCAAGGAAAATGCGGATTTGGGATCAAGAAGCCGAAGCTCTTCATGAGTTCGACCCGAAGCTATTCCGAGGTCATATGGCTCTAAGGAAAGTGGAGATTCAACCGGCAATTGCGTGAGCCGCGACAGAGCGAGGGCGGAGTTCTTCGCCTGAGGAGTCGGAAAGTAAGTGATTCCTTGAAGGATCTTGAAATGCCGTATCTTGTTGGCTACAAGTTCTATCTGCTTCTGTCCTTCGGGCACTATTGCATCGAGATCACTTCTCCCCTGGATACCATGTGAATTCTTGACCGTCGCAGAGTGTCTGAGCGCGAAGATAGTGGGGCTACTCATAGTCTCACCTTGTCTTCGGTACAACTAGGATTGTGTGGTAGTGGGGTATCCGAACAGTCTCGGCATTTGCCAGTGACCGTCGTAAGGCGTTACGACCCGCCTGGAATTCTCCCTTTGGAAGCAGGGCCAGCGTGGTGTTGCACTGGGTTTGGACACTGAAAAGGAACTGCTCAATCGTCGTAGTCAGTTCAGAGAAAGTGGGAATAATGATGGGATTACCAAACCCTGCTTCCGCCGAATCTATTTGCTGCACCAATTCTGGGATATCGGGATACCTCCGAAGGTTGATTCCCAGCGCGGAAGGGAACAGCTCCTGAAAAGGACGTTTACGCAGGTCATCATGGGAGCATGTCTTCACAGTCAAGAATCCCCCGCGCCTTGTGACTCTGCCTGCTTCGCGAATCGCGTCTATCCTATTCGCCGGGTTCAATTGCTGTAGAACAAGGCACATTAGGCAACAAGAGAACGAGAGGCGGTCAAACGGCAAGGCAAATGCCGTCCCGTAGACCGCAAGCAAGCGTTCTTGACGACCAAACAGTTGGGAGCGCGCGTTATCGATGCCGACAACGCTATAGCCGAGGTGCTGCAGGTGAGACGCATAGCGGCCGGTCCCGCATCCGATATCGAGAACAGGACCGAATTCCCGATTCAAAAAACGTTGAATGATGGCGCCGAAGATCGCGATCTCCTCGTCTCTATCCAGGCGCACGTCATCCAAGACGTTCGCAATCCTGCGGTAATACTCTTGATAAGTCGCCATACGTTAAGAAATGCTTAGAGGGGACCGGTTTTCGGCCAGACGTTCTGCCATGATACAGATAGTCAAGTAGTACTGCTGAATGCGAGGCAGGAAGTCTCTGCTGGTGACGGCTCTGGTCGCCGGCTCCCATCGCTTCTTGTCTGAATCATATCGGATGCCTCGCATTGTTGCCTTCTTCTTGACCCCAGAAAATAGTCCAATACCGTCTTGAACGTCGAGCCACAAGAGTCCGGAAACCTCTTCAACCTGAGGTTGATATTCTGTGAGAGGAAGATCTACGTTGGCCATGTAGACTGCCTGATATTCACGGTTCTTCTGGCCGTTCTTCTGATCAGCTACTTCGACTCGGTAGCCTAACTGATGCAATGCATTCATCGGCAAAGGGATTCCTAGTTCCTCGCTAACCTCACGTATACCCTCTTCCAAGGTCTCGCCCGCCTCGAGATGTCCGGCCGCACTGACGTCAAGGAGATTTGGGAAGTTCGCCATCTCAGGGGAACGAAGCTGGAAAAGGACTGCGCCTCCTTTGCCTGTAACGACCCAGCAATGGAAAGTCTTGTGCCAACACGCATTACGATGGGCCTCTAGGCGGTCCATCACTCCCAGATGTTTCAGATTCGCATCGTAGATGTCGATATTCTCACCCATAGTCATACTCCTGTAACAGTTCTGATTCCCTCCGGCCTCAGCCATTCCGACGAAGCTAAAGTGCGATCCCTCAGGGCAACGACCTCTCTCGCTTCTATGTCTGCACCCTTTGCCTCCAGGAGTCTGACTTCCAAGAAGAGCGACTTGACATACCTCTCCAAATCGCCAATCTCTTCGAATAGTGAAGAAGCTCCCCGGACTTCCTTGAGGCCTGCATCTATGAGGGCGGTGCCTTCCGCATCTGCAGCGCGCACGGAACCAGACTTATGAATGTTCAAGGACATGGCTGCTATCAGTGCGCGGGCATGATGGATTTGTGCAATGTCACGCTTGACGTCCCGAGATGACTCTTCGCTCTGCGATTGCAGCGTCTGCATCGCCTCGTCGAGTTTTGCGTTTGCCTTCTGTAAGTCACCCACGCAAGTGATGATCGCCAAATGACGAAGACCCTTCGCTTTGCATAGCGCCAAACGTACCCTATCTACGGCGTCTATTGGTTGAGACTCTGCCGCTATGGTGACACCCCTTTCGATGTTCTTTGCTGCAACGGCCTCGTGGCCCAGCAGGTAGTTTGCCCAGCCAAGATCATCTACAAGGACCTCTGCTTTGGTCGCATTGTCAGCCACTACAGCTGCCGACCGCAACGCGACCTCACCGAGTTTGGCGCGGGTGTCGTGAAATCCCAGAATATGAAGAGTGATTGAAAACCTATTCCTCAAGCTAATGAGTGCGTAGTCCCTTCCTTCCGAGTGAAGTTGCAGCCCATAACCGAGTATCGCGCTTGCTAGAGCCTCTGGTGGCGGCAACTGCTCCTGCCTGCTCCGGATGTTCATCACCAAGAACGCGGAGCCCAGGATCACCATGCTCGTGACGGAGAGACTGGTTGGGAGTACCCAGCGGAGGACATTCTGATCAATCCTTGTGTCGACCCATTGTTGTCCCACTTGGAAAACACCAAACCCGACGACGAGCATTGAGCCGAATTGCGCGGTGCTCCAGGCTACTCTTCGCATCTTCTTCCAAATAGTATGAGTATTCATTGAAGTGACTCCGGCTGACGGTTCTCGCGATATTTGGTGACTAGAGGTATTGCGAAGACGCAGGCAAGGCCAGCCCGCATCATGATTCCGGCGCTCTGAATCGGCTCTTCCCCAGACGAGGTGTGCTACCCGTCGACAGCCGCAGTTGCGACGGGCGATGTGCTGGTACTCCGCGGCAATCCTTGCCGAATAGTGCGCCGAGTGCGCATTTGCGTTGCGGCGTTTGCTACAGCTACTCATATTTATCATAGCACCGTTGTCAACCAACATTAGGGGTCTTCCTTCTTGGCCCACTGCTTTATCAGATGCACGAACAGGGCACCTTTGCTTTGCCTGATCTTGCCCCCTCTCGCGGTTTCCTTCGCTCTCCCAAGCGCCTCGTAGATCAAGCTTGGCGGGCATCGTTCCGCAATCCGCCGATAGCATCCCAGGCTATGCTGGTCGCCGAGAACGTCGAGCATCTCCTGCGCCAGATGCTCGCGCTTCGCTTTGTCGATTGAGTTCATCTTGCTCTTTGCTTTGAACCGGGACGCCAACTCTTTGACGGTCTCTCCGATAGGCTTCCATGCCCTCCCCTCTTCTCCCTGTTCGATTAGTTGAGATGCGTTAACGTTGTTTTGTTTTTCTTTCACTTCTTCTTTCTTGTAAGGGCGGACGTTTTTGTCCGGGGTAGGTAGGACAATTCTGTCCTCCCCGGCATAGGTCCGAAGATAGGCTTGCGTCTCTCCCATCGACGGGTCCTCGATTACGAGCAGACTCGGTCTTCCCGACCGTTCTTGGCGGGTTACGAGACCGACCCGTTCTAGCTCGGCCAGATGTCGCCTAATGCTACGCTTGTCGACTTCCCTGATGGCGGCAAGCCTTGCGAGCGACGGATATGCGAAGCCCTTTCGAAGGCCAGCGGCGTCGCTCCAGTCGAAGCTGTCGATGACCTGGTACGTCACCCTTGCTGGGTCAGAAAGGCCCTTGTAGCCGAACAGGAGCACGTTCGACGTGAGCGTGTAGTGATGCCGCAGCCGATTGCGACGGCGGATAGTCAAGTCCTCCATACACCCCTATTCTCTCAGCGCTGTCAGCAACAATGGGTGAATGGTTGGGTGGACGGGTGGTCGCTACGTCGGGTGGACGGACGCAACGTTGGGTGGACGGGTGGTCGCTACGTCGGGTGGACGGACGCAACGTTGGGTGGATGGGTGGGTGGACGCAACAATGCAATGATGGTGCGACGGTTGCAGGGTTGCAGCCTACTTCTTTAGCTTGGAGAGAGCGTCAAGCAGGGGATTGCGTTTCGGATTCTTGATGCACGTATCCCGGAGCAGGCTTAAGGCGACTCTGAGAATCGTGTTCTGGGAGACCTTCATGCCGATTCGCTCGGTGAGGCTGAAGGCTTGACGGCGCAGCCATCGGAGCTCGTCCTCAGTGAAGCGATAGTTCTGGCTGATGTAGGGAGTCGTAGAGAGGTCCTCGGCGGGCGCATCGACCTCGTGCTTGGGTGCCGGTTTGGGCTCCATCTTAGCTGGTTCGGGCCGAGGTTGGACGTTCTTCTTCTCGGCGAGTTCTGCCAGCTTCGAATAAGTCCCCTCGATTTCGCTCACGCGGTCCTCCTTTCGTCGCCGGTCGCTGCCTCGGCTTCCGTCAGTCTCATCTCCTCAGCCGCTGCCGAAATCAGGTCCTGGTCGACTCGGCGACTCTCCTTGGCAAAGGCCTTCGTCAGCGCCGTGTTGCAGAGGGTGCAGATAGCGCGTGGGAGCCCGCGCGAGCAGCGGACGATAGCGTCTAGCGCGCCCTTCGTGAAGGGGAGCTCTTCGCCGCCGGCCACGCGATAGCGAAAGCGGATCATGCTCTCAGTGTCCTCGCGGGACAGGGAAGTGAGGGCGCCGAAGATGGTGACGCGGCTCTTCAGCTCCGGTCGGGCGTCCAGCTTTCGGGCGAGCTCGTTCTGGCCGAAGAGGATGATATTCAACAGCTTCTGCCGGTCGGTCTCGAAGTTGAGCAGGCCGCGGATGAGTTCGAAGTTGTTGCCGCGCATCCCCTGCGCCTCGTCGACCATCAGGATTACGGTGCGATTCTCTTGGAACTGCTCTGCTAGGAACGCCTGAAACGTGCGCAGGGAGTCGGCGAAAGCGCGTTTCGTGGCGACGCCGAACTCCTTCATCACGTCGCGCAGGAAGGCGTTCTCCGTCTTCAGCGAGGGGCTGACGATCATCGCGATCCGGTAGTCGGGCACGTCGCTGAACACCTGGAAGAGGCGTCTGGCTACCGTCGTTTTGCCGGTTCCGATGTCGCCGTAGATGACGGTGAGGCCCATCCGCTCGCGGACTGCGTATTGGCATTTTGCCAGCGCTTCCTTGTGCTGGCTGCCCAGGAAGAAGAAGCGCGGGTCAGGAGATATGGAAAACGGCCTCTCCTGGAGGCCGAAGAACGATTCATACATATGCCCTCTAGGGTAACTAAGAATAATGTAAGCAGATTAGCGGTTATTTGTCAAGGTAGGTGATCAATTATCGATGCTAACCGATAGTGGACGGTGGGATTTGGGCGAAGTCGAAGGCCGGGGCACGCCCGAGAGCCGTCTGAAAATGGGGAAGAGGTCGCGCTTGCTGCGCAACCGTTAAATGAAAACGTCGTAGAGAGGTGAATTCACGCAAGGGCGAGCGTTAAGCGAGTTCATCTCGACCCTTGCGGGAAGAGACAGAAATGTCGCCTTCGGGCTCTTCTTTCAGCATAGGGCCCTTGATCTTTGTTGAACACAACAATATAATTGTGTTGTGATTCCAGCGTTCGACGGCGATGGGAATCTTCCGGCCGGCATTCACACGGCCAGCTGGGAAGAAGTCTGCGACCGATTTGGCGGAACGCCACATCGCAAGGAACTCCTGGCCGGTCTCGCTGCGGCGCTTCGAGCTCTCAAAGCAGCCGGCTGCGTGACCTTGTACCTGGACGGGAGCTTCGTAACGAGCAAACAGATTCCCGCTGATTTCGACGCCTGCTGGGATTCGGCTGGCGTCGATCCCGGTCTACTTGATCCAGTTCTGCTGGATTTCTCCGGCGGAAGGGCGGCTCAGAAGGTCAAGTACAGGGGTGAGTTGCTCCCATCGTCTGTGTTTCTGGACTTCTTTCAGATTGACAAGCAATCAGGGAGGAGCAAGGGAATAATCGTGCTGGACTTGAGGAGGCTAATATGATCAAGAACGGGCGCCAATATCGTATAACGAAGGCACAAGCGGCCCGATTCGAGGCAGCCTTGAAAGTTCTTGCGGAATCTCCCTCTCGACGAGACACACACCCGCTAATACGAAAGGCTGAGGAAGAGGCTCTGCGATCACAATTGAATGATTTGGAAGCTGCGCTGGCCGAATATGAGGAACTGCGGTCGGTTCCGTCGAAGGCGCTCGAGCTCGGCTCGTTTGAAGAGCTTCCACGTTCCTTGATAAGAGCACGGATAGCGAAAGGGATGAGCCAGAAAGAACTAGCTGAAAGACTCGGAGTCAAAGAGCAGCAAGTCCAGCGGTATGAATCGACAGATTACATGACGGCAAGCCTCGGGAGAATTCGTGAGATAATTCGTGCCTTTGGGCTCGAAAGCAGCGAAGGGTTACTCGTAGAAGATGAAGACGCGTCTCTTGCGAAGCTGTTCAGAAGATTGAGGGAGGTCGGGATCGACCGCGATCTTGTGGTTGGCAGACTTGCCTCAGAATCAGCAAGTGGGATTGAAGATCAAAGTGTTTCTGATGGCACCCTCGCATTCCGAATTGCCTCAGTCGTGGGGCGTGTGTTCGGGTGGACGACGAGAGAGATATTCGGGAACAAACAATTGTTAGTGCAGCCGGTCTTCGAGGCGACGCGCTTCAAGTTGCCGAAGAAGGTCAACCCGCAACGTTTACTTGCCTATAGTGTATATGCGCACTATATTGCGCTCCTAGTTCTCGACTGCACTCGATGCATGGAGCAGAGGGAGGTTGTACGAGATGCGAGAAATTTGCGAGCAGAATTGACTGGGAGATATCACTCCGTCACGTTTGACGCATTGCTAGAGTATGTCTGGGATTTGGGAATCCCTGTGGTTCCACTGAATGATCCCGGGGCGTTTCATGGAGCGTGCTGGAAATTCGATGGACGCAATGTTATTGTGCTGAAGCAGCGTAGCCGATCTCCATCCGTCTGGCTTTTTGACCTTCTTCACGAATTGTGGCATTCGGGCGAAGAGCCGAAGTCGGGTCAATGGGGCGCCATCGATGTGGAGGGAGCCGACAAGGAGAACAGCGAAGAAGCTCAGGAGGAGGCCGCGGCCTGGCAGTTTGCCGGGGACGTGATTCTCGATGGACGAAGTGAGGAGCTGGCTAAGATGTGTGTGGAGGAAGCCAGTGGAAGAGTTGAGAGGCTGAAACGAGCGGTGCCGCTGATCGCAAAGCGTGAATCGGTGGAAGTGGATGCACTAGCCAACTACATGGCGTTCCGGTTGTCGCTTCAAGGTATCAATTGGTGGGGCTCAGCACAAAGCTTGCAGAGACAGGGTGAGCGTCCATGGCTACATGCCAGAGATAAACTCATGAGTCACGTTGAATTCACATGTTTGAGTGAGCCGGACAGAGAGCTAGTGATGGCGGCACTACGCGAGAGAGATGAATCGCTTGAGGTGACCTGATGGAGAATCGACTGGAACCTCTAAAGATTACTTGTACTAGTGCCGATTGCGAGCACAACCTGCACTGCTTCAGAAGCACCAGGAAGATGATCGCCTTAAATCAACGTGGCAGCTGCCGGAGTTGCGGAGCGAATCTTGTCAACTGGCCTCGAGTGAGTAAGAGGGATATAGGCGATGCTCGGTACACGTTCGAAGCTCTTCACTTCGAAATGATTCGGCACCACTTTTGGCACGTGGAGATTGATGAGAAAGCTGTCTCCCGGGCAATAAGGCTCGGGATGGGCGCGCTAGAGGTTGCAGCGAGAAAGCGAATCACATCGAGTGTTGGTCCAGCATCTCCGCCATTCGATGGTCGACAAACTGCGTTCACCGGGAATGTCCTTTACTACGCTCAGCATGCAACGGCTTCGTGTTGTAGAAGATGCATAGAAGAGTGGCACGGCATCGAACGAGGGCGAGCACTGTCAGAAGAGGAGATGGAGTATCTGTCTCAACTAGTCATGCTCTACGTTCGGGAACGACTACCCTTCGTGATGGAGCAGGGAGAGTAGGGAGCGGCAGACAGCGGAAGACTGATATCAGGAACGCTGAATGAAGGCATCTGAGCGATCGTTTGTTTTGAGGAACCGAAGCGTGGATCGCGAACACCACAGTGTGTTGATTGCCAGCTACGAAAACAGTCAACAGCTGAAGGACCTAACCGTGCCGCCCAATTGTGGGGGGTGGGGCCGTGTTCATCATTTTCGGCGGCGGGGAATCTCAGGGTGGCCAGAGAATCCGCTGCCAATTGATCCGGCATCCCGGTTCCTTGGTCTAGAACCAATGGATGAGATGGAGGTGGAGGTCTTTCAAATCGGCGTATGTGCTTGGCGGTGCTGGTACTGCTTCGTCGACCGCAAGCTGGTTTCGGGTGGTTCCTCACATATGAAACTAATGTCTGTGGACGAACTGCTGGATCTGTATCTAAAAGAACCAACCAGACCTAACGTTATCGATTTGTCTGGAGGTCAACCGGAACTAGTCCCAGAGTGGGTGCTCTGGTTCGCAGAAGCCCTGGAGAAGCGTGGCCTGAGCAGGGACGTCTACCTGTGGTCGGACGACAGCCTTAGCAATGACTATCTGTCGCGCTATTTGACTCCCGCCGACGTAAGGAGAATGACACGTTTCTCGAACTATGGGAAGGTCGGATGTTTCAAGGGTTTTGATGAAGATTCCTTCTGCTTCAACACGGCCGCAGATCCCAAAGCGTTCCGTCTCCAGTTCGAGGTGATGAAGCGTATCGTGGATATGGGATTGGATGCCTATGGGTATGCGACATTTACCTGTAGCAGTGATAAAGGGCTTGCGAGCAGAATGAGATCATTTGTGGACAGGCTGCAGGAGCACGTGCATCCTTTGTTCCCCTTACGTACGGTACCGCTCAAGATCCTCCCGTTCTCCCCGGTGATTCTGAATTCGCGACCTGATCGGGAGCGTGCGCTGGAGCTGCAAGAAGATGCGGTTGGGGTTTGGACAGAAGAACTGGCAGCAAGGTTTCCGCCGGAAGTTCGCGCGATGCGAGTATACGAACACAAGCTCAAGTAAGGCGAACTAGTTGGGACCCGCCATCGAGATGCAATACGAATCGTTTCTGCAGCTACGTTTACTGAAACTATTGGAAGTTGGCCCGCTGACTTTCGATCAGATCTTGTCATTAGCCGAAGGCACTTATCCCGTTGAAGTGCGAGAAGCGTTGACATCCCTTGTTTCTGCAGGTTCGATTGTTCCGTGCGGTGATTCCTACCGTCTTACACTGGGCCCCTCACGGCTCTCTGAGCTGAACGCTAGTGGCACCGCAGAAAAGGGTGGCTTCATCGACGTCGATCGAGTATTGGGAGATCCTCACCCTGTTGATTATGATTGGAGATTCTCCGAGGAGACGAGGTGGGAACTTGCATCTTTAGCGCGTAGGTTTCAGAGCGGCAATGTGCGAGTTGGACTGCTTGGGGTTGGAACCCTCCTGCCTATCTTCGCTCAGCAGGGATTGGACGTCATCTTGGTGGACACGAATTCTTATGTTCTCCGTGATCTCAAGTCAATGGGGTTGGGATCGTCGATCGTAGAGCACGATCTGTTCGAGAGAATGCCGGCCAACATAGGGAAGCGGGACTTCGTGATCGCTGATCCTCCTTGGTACGCAGCTTACTACGAGGCGTTCCTCATGCGGGCTGCCGAATGGCTTCGACTGGATGGGGCCTTGGTATTGAGCGTTCTGCAGAGGTTAACGCGGCCGTCGGCCATTTCCGACAGAGCAGAAATAGTGCGATTTGGCGCCGGGGTCGGGTTCGACCTTTGGGAGGTGGCTGCTGGCGCGATTAGCTACAGTACGCCTAGATTCGAACAGGCTTCACTTGCATCCCAGGGTATCAACTGCTTGCCATGGCGAAAGGCAGACAGGTACATGTTTCGAAAGGTTAGTGAGCCCGATCCAGATGTGAAACTGAGTGAGACGCAAGAAATGGCGGACTGGGTAGATTTCGAGATCGGGAGAGCCAGGATCAAAGTGAAGAAGCGCGAGGATTGCGCCTCGACCTTCTCTTACAGACCGGTGAGCGACGAGGGCCCAGTATTGCCTTCTGTTTCTGCACGAGCAGGGTATCGCTCAAAGATAGATGTGTGGACGTCTGACAACTGCGCCTACGCAGTTAGCAGAATCGCGCTCGTACTTGAATCCCTCAGCTTCCTTCAGCAGGGAGGGACGCCTGGTGTCGCCGTGGAGCGAGTCCGCGAAACGTCGGAGCTATCCCGAGGCGAAGCAGAGGAGTTGGTCCGCTTCCTGCAAGAATTAGAGCTGTATAATGGTTTAAGAGAGTAGGCTTTTATGCTAGAATGGGGCGATGAATACTTGGTCGCATCTTCGAGAGCAGGTTGCGCACTCACTGGAAAATGACCCTCACTGGTCTCGGCGGCTTACCCACATTGCTAACAAAGACGAATCTAAGCACCGTGTTCATCTTGCCGTGTTCATCGAGCCGTTCCTGCAATACGTTCTGCGGGGCCAAAAGACCGTTGAATCACGATTCTCTGCCAACCGGATTGCCCCTTTTGGGAGGATAGACTCGGGCGACATTGTGCTGCTCAAGCGTTCAGGGGGAGCTATCGTTGGGGTTTGCGAAGTCACTAACGTGTGGTTCTATGACCTCGATCCCAGCAGCTGGGCAGAGATTAGAGAGGATTTCACTGAAGCTTTATGTGCGCAGGATCCGGCTTTCTGGAAAGTGCGTGAGCACGCCAGTTTCGCAACATTGATGCGAATAAGTAACCCACGCTCCCTCCCGCCAATCGAGTTCAAGAAGACTGACAGACGGGGGTGGGTGGTGTTAGAAGACGCTCGGTCTCCCGCTCGCGTTGAGTGATTGCAGTGCCAGAAGTGTTATGCTTCGGCGGAGGAATGGGCAGTGGCAAGTCGATTCTGTCCACACATGTGGCCATCGCTCTGGGATGGAAGCGTGTTAGCTTCGGTGATTACGTAAGAGGAGTTGCCCATCAACGTGGCCTGAAGGAGGATCGCGAGACGCTTCAACGCATCGGCGCAGGGCTCATTGAATCTGATGCGTTCAGATTCTGTCGAGAAGTTCTGTACCAGCCAGGAATTGAGCCGAAAGACGGGCTCGTAGTCGATGGAGTTCGCCATCTTGAAATCCTGGAGCTCATCCGGGCAATGGTTCGCCCGACACACTGCCGTATGTTGTTCATCGATGTTCCGTCCAGGAAGAGAGCGGATCGCATAGCAGTGCGAGACGGGACGACAAACCGGGAGCTGTGGAAACGGTTCAACTCTCATTCCACCGAAAGCCAAGGGGAGACGCTACGGGGTGCTGCAGACCTGGTGCTGGACGGCAACCGGCCGGTCGAAACACTGTTGAAGGATGTGTTCGGGTACCTTTCCGAGCAACTGCGTAAGGCCGAAGATATTTCTGGCCCATAGTCCGTGGTGGCGCTCCAAATTGCCAAGCCGTCTCATCGAACTTAACCTCAACCCGGCCCGCCCCTCGCATCGTCGTTATGGGACGCGCGCGCCACGCGAAAGCGTGCCTATTTCGAGTTTCGCCGCGACTATGGGCTACGCCGTTGCTTCGTGCTGTTCGTGGTTCTATAGTGAGCCTGGCCCTATAGAGGGCCGGGAGGCCGTTGGACCGGGAAGAGCTCATTCCGCTCTCCGAGGCGGCGGCCACAAGCGGACTCAGCATCAAGCACCTCGGTTTACTCGCTCGACAGGGGAAGCTGCGAGCGTGGAAGATCGGGCGCAACTGGGTCACGACGCGTGAGGCCGTCGTCGAGTACGTAAGGGACTCCTTCCGAAGAAGCAAGGACCCCTACAAGAACAGGAGGCATTGACAAGTACACGGCATATACCCTATAGTGGCGCACATCGGGAAAGCAGTTGATTGACGATTCCACGAAAGGGGTGCCGACATGGTTGGTGGCGGCGGAGAAAGCGGCTAGGACCGGATGCCGGGCGGAAACGCCCGGTTTCTATTTCCACGACCAAGCCAGTCGATACGGAACGTTGATGGCTGGCTGTCTTGTCATGAACCTCAGCCGCCTGGGGGAGTGTGTAGCGTGGAGATCAGCTTGAGGCGCAGCGATAATCTCTGGGCGTTTGATGGTGCGCCCTTCTGGCGCAACGACGTCAACGGTGAGACAATCTGTCGGGGCATCCATCGTGGTCTCCCAGTAGCCTTGGCCGTCAATGAAGGCGCCAACGATGCTACGCCGCGTAACGATGTCTAGCGTGTCGCCTTTGGCAAATTGCTTCGGGAGAGCAAGGAGAACAACGTAACCCTTGCGAGTTGGGATGGCGTCTATGATGCGAAGCCCTTGCACGGCATAGTTGGCAAACAAGACTCCCTCGCCCCAAACGCGATGCATGAAGACGCTGACGCCGTTTTCCAAGAAGCGCACTTGCTGCCGGCGCGTGAAGCGCACCACGCGGCCTTCTGGGTCGAGGATCTCCAGCCGACCGCTGAACTTGATGGTTTCATAGGAGAAGCAGTCGGATGGTGGCTCGTAGTAGTCTCGGTCGAGGCCGCTGAGGCCACGAGCGGACGCAGTCGAATTGTGGTCAGTCCCTGTTGAAGGCATAGAGAAGGACTATATGGGGAAGGCGAAGCGTTGGCAAGACCCTTTTTCGTGCTATGGGGTTGGTTCGACCCGCTCTATGCCGGGCACGCGGTCGAACTGCTTGTCGAAGCTGACGATCTCGCTGAGCTTGAGTTGCCTCATGAATACGACGTGGTAAGCATCTACGAAGGAAATGTTGAGGTCGACGTAAAGGTCGAATACCTGGCGAAAGCGATGCTTGCCCGGTAGGACGATGCCCGGGAGCTCGATCAAGGGGACGAGGCTGTCGCGAATGGCGGCCTTGGGATGGCCATACTGCCGCTGGAGGGTGAACACCGTCTCGAAGATGACTGTTTCAGCGATTTGAACCCGGAGCTCGCCGCTCTCAATCCGGGCAAGGTAAGCGGTTGCCATAGGCGACTGCTCCGAGTGGTCCTGGAGGAGATGGCGAAGAAGAATGTTGGTGTCGAGAAACGGTATCGCCATCTAGTCTCCCATCCTTTGCACAGCCTCCTCAGCCATTGCCCGCTCCGCTGATTCGCGCAACTGCTCAGCCGTGAGCGGTGGCTTGCGGCTCTTGAAGGCGCCGGCTGTCTTCGCCACGACACTACCAGTGCGCGCCAGCCGAACCTCGCCTTCATCGATGATGAAGGCCACCTTGTCCCCCTGTTTGAGACCAAGCTCTCGCCTGATTTCAGCAGGGACCGTTACCTGGCCCTTTCGCGTGATCACCGTGCGTAGCTCTTTCACGGTCATAACCTTTCTATAAGTAGTACCTGGTCTCATACAACACTACATTGTGAAGGAAGGTACTACCACTTGTCAACTGGCAAGCGGGCAGCGCGCAGCGTGCAGTTGTGTTTTGGTTGTGCTGTTCGGCTGGTCGAGACATAGAAGTGTGCGGGATGAGTCTTGGAGAGTCTACCAAAGCATTGGGTCATCGACCTTCCAAGGCTTGGTGAGATGGTGAAGCTGATCGTCGGGGGAGCGCTTGAAGAGGACATAGGCCAAGGCATCCACAAGGCCTGGCCGTTCAACAAGACAGCGCTTGACGCGCCATAGTGACTCGTCCACATCCATCTCGACGGCGAACATGAACCGGTAGAGTTCGGTGGCGAATCTAGCTGCGGCGCTGTCTCCCACGGGCCAAAGCGTGCCAATGAACAACCTTGCTCCGGAACGTATGAAGCTGTTTGCGAATCCGGTTCGGAAGCGCTCGTATAGTCGCGTTTTGCTTGCAGACACCGACTGAGGAAGGTCTGAAACGGCAGTCAAGCAGGCATTTAGAACAACCAGCTGTGGCTTGGCCCCGGCTGCGGGCTGAGAGGGGATTTCGTCTGCGCGTAGGCGCTGGTTTCGGGCGAGGAGAAGGTAGGGTACTCCATCGTGATCAATCCCGCCGTGTCCGCTGAAGTGGAGCAATGAACAGTCGCCAGCGGCAAGAACTGACAGAAACTCGCCTTTGTCCAGGCTGTCGTAAATCTCGATGGATAACTCGTCCGGAGTGAATTCGGGGAGGGTGTCTTGGAAGAACGCCCTTTCGACGAGTTCGAACCGGAGTGTGCGACTGGGGTCCCCGACGTAAACGATTCTGTCGCGGGGCCACGGTCCGGTCTCTGATGCCTTGACGTCGAAATCTACGCATCTGGCCATCAAATGTCGGGTGGCGAGGTATCGGCCCCCGAGACGTGTTATCTCGATAGGAGGGGCGCTGGCAGCGTCGATGATGATCTCAAGACCGTCATCGGCTGCGAGATGCTGGAATGTGGCTTTCGGAAATGTGTTGCCTAAGCGTGTCCCGATCGATTCCAACCGCTCGATGGCGCGCCTGTTGTTGTGATCCTCGCCGCGCTGAAAAGCGGTCTCAGCCTCACTGACAAGGGGGTCTAACGCTCTGGCGTCTTCGTCCTTCCATGGGAGGACAAGGGGACTAGTTTCTGAAGGCGACACTTGTGCAGGATGTAACGCGATATCACCTGAAAGGACGACTCTTGTCTTTCTGCGGTTGGGATTCAGCACAACCTCGAAAGCCTTCAGGAACTTGTGGAGAAGCGTCTGCATTTGTTCGGAGTCGGCGAGAGGTGGTGGGGTGGGGGAATAAAGATGATGCCAAGCCTCGACAGCCATACCATAGAACAGATTAGCCTTGCGAGCTGGGGCGCAATCTAGGTCGCGGATGTGCTCCTCGACGAGGGCGTCGGGACCGAATACTTCGCCCGTAGCATAGAGCGAGCCCAGGAAGAGTGTCTTGTGGAAGGGGCCACCTCCCCTCGGTCTTTTCGATCTTTCCCATTGTGATACCGCGTGATCCGTTGTGAGTGACGGGTGTTTCTGCATCAGAAACGCGAGGAATCGCCATGAAAGCTCTTTGAATTCATCTGAGCCGATCTTCGTGTAGTGCCCACCGACGAGTCGAGCGTTCCAGAATTCCCTTCGGGTGGTGGCTGAACCGCGGACTTCAGATGACATGGGGTGCAATCTCCTCAACTACGCTTCGTACAGCGCCGTCTCCTGCCGTTCGCCGTTTCGTCCAAGAACAGCGGCGAAGCGCTGGGCCACTATCGTTTCGATCTCCCGGCGTGGCATGGCAAGCCGCCGCGACCGCTCCCTAATCGCCGTAGCGACGTTGGGGTCGCGCGGAATGGCGCACGGCTCGCTCTCCACAAAGTACTCCGCAAGCTCCGTGCCCTCAATTGACTTGCAGTAAGCCCGATAGTTTGGAACGTTGGCCAGATAGTTGGCCGTCTCGTTGGAGACGTCACTATAGCTCCGGCTGCTTCCTTTGACCAGGACCTGGTCGCCGGCGGAGCGGTAGACGCCTTCTCTGGCGGTGCGGTAGGGCACGGACTTGAGCGTGGGCTCCGGCTCCGGCGGCGTGTTGTCGAACTGCATTGCCATCTCCCTGGCGTCGCGCCCCGTGAGACGGAACAGGATGAAGTTCCCGACGTTCAGCGTCGAGCCGCGATTGAGGTCGTCGAGCTGGTCGCGGTACTGATGGGCAACAATGGTGTCGATGCCAAACTTGCGGCCCTCGCTCTGCAGCGTGGGGAAGGATTCGGTGGCAAACGAGTGGTACTCGTCGACGATGAGGTGGAACGGCCGGCGCTGGTCCGTCGGTATCTCGGCGCGTGAGAGGGCGGCGATGAGTATCTTGCCGACAAGGACGGAGCCGAGAAGGGCGCTGTTGTCCTCACCGAGCTGGCCCTTGGAGAGATTGACCAGCAGCACCTTGCCCTGGTCCATGATGGTTCGGAAATCGAAGGCGCTGTGCGGTTGGGCGACGATGTTGCGGATAACGGGGTTGGTGAGAAAGCGGCCTATCTTGTTGAGCGAAGAGCTCACCCATTCGCCCTGAGTGCGTCGGTTGTCGGGGAACGCCTGCGCCCAGTAATGACTGAGGACGGGATCACTGGTGCGCGACGCGTAGCGCCGACGCGCCTCGTCATTGGTCAGCAACGGCAGCATGTCCACGAGCGTGCAGTCGGGCGTGGCGATCAGGGTGAGCACCGAGTGGCGGATGAGGTCCTCCATGCGGGGGCCCCAGAAGTCGGGAAACAGCTTCTTGAAAGTGAGAACGATTTCCGAGCACACCCTGTCGACCAGCTTCGGGTCGTCACGGTCCGGGCACTCGAAGAGGTTCAGGCCGAGCGGGAAGTCGATGTCGGCGGGGTCGAACAGGATCACGTCATCCCGGCGATTCGGCGGGATGCGAGTGAGCACGTCTTTGACTAGGTCGCCGTGGGGGTCGAGGAGACAGAGCCCGTCGCCGTTATTGATGTCGTCGAGCGCGACATTGAGCAACAGCGTGCTCTTGCCCGTGCCGTTGATGCCCAGGACGTAGGTGCCCTGGCGTCTACCTGCGCTCGAAAGCTCGACGGGCTGGTTGCACTTTGTCTCCCTGCCTATCGCCGTCATCTGTCGCGACCTCCTTGGGCGCGGACTTGAGGCTCTTCCACGGCCCGAACGGCTTCGTGCCCGTGTCGGCCTCGGCCTGGGCACACACCAAATAGTTGCGCCAGTTGCGAATCTCGTCCGCGCCCCTGAAAAAGCTTGTCAAGTCAACCTTGTGCTTGCGGCCGCCGGGGCCCTGATAATCCACTGTGAGGGTGACCCGTTCCCCACTGAAGAAACGCCCGGCGCGTTCGTTCAGCGACGCCAGGACAGCACCTGTGAGCGTCTGCTCCGGCTCAGCCTTAGGAGTGGTCTTGGCGATGTCAAGCAGGGGAACGTCGAAGCGGTCCGGTTCCGCGTTCTGATTGGGAAACTCCATCGTGAGCATGGGGTTCTCCTGCGTGCCCCGCAAAGTGAGGTAGCAGAACCGGCCGTGGGGAAGCAAGGGGTGGCCGCCGACGTACTCGGCGCGGGTGGCCAGGACGACGTGCGGCTGCCGCATGAGTTCCGTGATATCCCCGTTCACATGGTAGTGGTCGATGGCCGCGTCCAAGAACCAAAACAGCCAAGGGGCCCAGCCGAAGAGGGCAAGAGGAACGGCGCTGTGCCCCGCCGCACTCACAATTGCCCAGAAGATCCACCAAGGGACGCCCATAACAAGCGTTATGAAGAAGCGGTCGATCACAGAAGCCCTCAGCCAGGTGCGAACCCAGAAGGAGATAGCGAGCTCGTGTCGGGTTGAGGCGTACCACCAGACCATGTCTCACCTCCTGTGAGAAGAGGATAGCGGCCGTCTCGGCCGGCGACCTGCCAGACGGGGGCTTTCATTATAGTCTGCGGCGAAATATCGTCAAGCATGGCGAACCAGAAAAGGCTGCGCCCGCCTTCCGCCTCCGCCCAGCGCTTGATGCGCTCGAGACGGTGCGGGTCGCGCTTATTGGCGTCGACGACGAACAGGACGCGAAGGCTGGGCGTGGCGTGGCGCTTCTGGTACGCGCCGCTCAACTTCCATTCGCCGTACGCTCTCACCTTCGCCTTGAACGGCTTCTCCTCGACCGTAGCCCTGTCCGTCTCAAGGGCGAATGCCATTTCCTCCCATTTATGACGGAGTTTGAAGTAGCCGTCCGGCACGATGACAAGCTTCTCGGCCTCGTGCTTCGGATCGGGGACGTAGTCTCTGACTTGACGACGACGTAACACGCGGTCCGACGTCCAATTCAGTGCAAGTGCGTGATGCTGGGACGCCAGCGTGACGGATATCCTGAAGTCGTTGATGGCGAGAGTATGGCGAAGGAAGTAGAGCTCGCGATCGTTGTCCTTCGGACGCCAGTCGAGCGACGCGAGGTCGGTTTTCAGTTCGTGGGCGACGAGTCGAGCTCCTTTCGCGGCGAGGCAATAGATGGCTCTAGTGGAGCCGAAGCTTCCCTGTGCGGGAATGAACTTCCGCTCGAGATAGCCGTGGTGATAGAGCAGAGACAGTCGCCGCTTGCAGTAAGAGCCTGTCGTGGGTGCAAACTCTAGGCGCTGGACTTGCTCTCGCGTAAGGAAGCGCATCTCGTGTACCCAGCGAAGGACAGCGATATCGCGTTCCACGATCTGTATTGGCGGCGGAGCGCTAGCCCGACGATACCGCGGCAGTCGCGTTGCGGGCGGATTGTCGATGGCTGAAGCGTTGTTCATCGGCGCCTCCAAGCCCTTGAGACGGGCGCAGGAAGGCGAACCGGCTGCAAGACGACTGCTAGGTCATCCAATGGAACAGAGGGCCGCGTCGCGGCCTTTTCCTTAGGCGCGAAGGAAGGAGGTTCAAGGGGGAATGCCGAGCGCCCCCTGTCGTCGGCGTAAGCCGACCACCCTCGACCAGCGACGGGGCGAGTAGGTGCCGCAGGCACTTGCGAGCTCCAAGCGTCCGCCGAGGCGGCAGCCGAGGGAACGGTTGCGGGCGCGACCGAAGGTCGTCTGTCAGCAACCGCGGGGGCGGGGGTGGTCGGGTTCGCGAAGGCGTTTGCCGAAGCGAGCACGACGACAGTCGAAAACCGATTGTGGGGTGAATGGCCACGAGGTTGCCAGATTCCCTGCATGAGGGTTTCGAGCGTTCCCCCTTGGTCGAGCCGAGGGCTCGATGCCCGCGGGCTTGACGCTGGGCCGAAGGCTCCCGCTGTTGGCCATTGAAGGCCAACTCTTTCAGCCAACACCTGCGGACCATAGTTGGTCATCGCAGCTCGACCTCCTCACGGATGGGAGAGAGGTCGAGGCGCAGGTGTTTGACAGAGACGACGGGGTCGACTGGTATGGCAGCGCCGTGGGCGATGATTTCGGAGAGTCGGTATCGGATTCGGCGTTTGATGTCCTTGTAGGCGATGGCGCGGCTGGGTGCGACGGCCGTGCAGCGGGGAAGTGCCGGGCAAGCGGCCAGGTAATCGTGCGGACGTTTCATGATGAGCACGGTGTAAGTGATGGTTCTTTGCATAGGGCAATCGCTGGGTCGGCCGCGAGCGCCGCGGCGGCCGATTTGCCTCAGGCGTCGCTTGCGCCGGCGCGATGGGCAAACACCCACGCCCATACCTCCCCTTGCCGATGGGAGGTACCAGGCCGACCCTACAGCGATAGATTGTACATGACGAAGAAATCGCGACAAGACGGCTCTTCTGTATCAAACCGGCGCCAAATGCATCACCGATAGGTAACGACAGAGTAGCGCCGGACAGAAGAGGCGTCCTTGTCGCTCGGACATTGACAGCGGGGCATCGCGGGTGGAAAATGCGCGCGAAGGGAGGGATGGGAGTAGTCCAACAGGGTCGACTTGGTCAGCCTTCAACGAGTGAGATAGATTGGAGGTTTGACCAAATGAAAACACTCGACCTTGTACGCTTTCGGGGGGCGCGGGAGGAGTCGCTAGCCTACCTTTTGCGGAAGTACGGCGCACGGGCGCGGCAAGGGGGCAAGACGCAGGCGCAAATAGCCCGGGACGCGTGGCTCGACGAGAGCTACGTCTCCCGACTCCTCTCCGGTGAAAGAGACCATCCAAGCCGGGACGCTCTGATACTCCTGGGGAACTGGGGGTTGGAGCTGGCGGTGGAGGAAGTCGACGAACTCCTGATAGCGGCAGACTACAAGCCGCTAGTCCTTCCAGCGACGCTGCGATAGCCTCGCTAGAGGGCTGGCCGGTCTCCCGCTCTCCCTTTTATGGCACATGCGATGGGCGTATTTTGACGCGGCAATTTGACTTTTCCTTCACTTTTTGGTAATTTGACGGTTGCCGGAGCGGGAATTGGAAGCACGGAGCGGACTTGAGGGCGTTGTCCCATCGGGTTCGCTTTCTTTGTCTTTTGACCTATGCATATGAACAACGCGAACCTTGGTCTTCGTAGCCCCTCGAATATTGGAGAAGCGCTGGATTCCGTACCTAAGGTGGATCTGCATCGCCATTTGACTGGTTCGATTCGCCTCAGCACCTTGGAAGAAATCGTTGGGGGCTACGGCGTTCCGGTGCCTCAGCGGGTGAAAGAGCATCTTAGCAGTTACATCGTCCACAGCCATCCGACGCGTGGGCTGCGAGGGTTCTTGTCCAGTTGGTGGATTCTCGACAAGATAGTGCGACATGAGGGCGTGATGAAGGAGCAGTTTGGGCGGATCGTCTTGGAGATCCTCGAGGACGCTGCGGCTGACAACGTGAGGTACTTGGAACTCAGAATGAGCCCCCATGGTGTGGCGAACGGCAGTGGTGTCCGCCTTGAGGATCTGTTGGAAACGATGTCCAGATCCTTTGGTGTCGGGCGGGCGAAACTGGGGATTCATGCGAGAATGATATTGAGCTTGAGGAGACAGGATGTGGGAAGTCCTCGATTTAGTCATCGGGCGCGACAGAAATACTACGATGCCTTGCTGGAAAGCGCGTGCGCCTTCAAGGATCGACCAGTTGTCGGGTTTGACCTGACCGGGCTCGAGACTGACAGCTACCCGCCCTCTCTCTTTAGCGAGTTCTTTGCTAGGGCGAAGGCGAAGGGTTTTAAGGTCACAGTACACGCAGGAGAGTTTTCAAATCCTGAATTTGTCTGGGAAGCCATTGACGTCCTGCATGCCGATCGGGTGGGACACGGGATCGCGGCAGTGACGGACGGCGAACTCATGAAAACACTGAGCACACGAGGAATCCCGCTGGAACTATGCCCGACGTGCAATTATCTCGCCGGCGCGGTGGCGTCTATTGCTAGCCACCCTGTCCGGGCATTGCACGCGGCGGGAGTGCTGGTGACGATAAACACAGATAGCCCATTGGTCTGCGGTGAACTGACGTTGACCCATGAATACGAACAGCTTCGGGATCAGGCAGGCTTGAGCTGGGAAGAATTATGGTCAATGGACCTGAACGGGCTGGATGCGGCGTTCGTATCGGGGTCTGACAAGGCGGTTGTCGAAGGTTCTTTCTTCGAACCTTCATTCGAAGTTGCCCAGTCGGGTTAACCAGTCTACCTGAGTTTAGTCAGGCTTGTTGCAGTTATGGTGTTTCCGGCGCCGGTCGCAAAGGAATCACGCCCTTTCGTCGCTTGTTGCAAGGACCTCAGTTGCGTCGGATGAGACGCACGCCTGCTCAAGGGATGATGTCAACCCCTGGTGCAGGGCCTCCATCTCGTAGAGAAGAGCAATCAGGTCACAAAAGGGCTGGAGCAGGTCCCCGATGAGGGCGGCGTTGTTTTGGTCAGCAGGGAAAAAGGCTCTGAGGTTCGTGTCTATCGTCAGAACCCCGAGCAGTTCGAAGACACCGTACCATCGCAAGTCTTTGATGACCGGAACGCATATCATCGAGGTGTACTCTTTCTGCTGGTCAGGCCAGAAATTATGCCAGCGCAGATCCTGAGTGACATCTTCGGATATCTGAGTCGTCATCTCTTCCCACGCGAGCCCGGCTAGGCCACCCATGCTTCCCTTTGGGATTTCAGTCGTGCGTGGCATCCGACCGCCAGGGTACTTCCAGTACTTGCGTACTAGGATCTCGCTTTCGTCTAGCTTCGTTTGCCTCTCAAAGAAGGTGGCTTTGATGTAGTGATGCGGATAGCTTCCTTCCTCCGCGATCCTGGCTGCTTTGGTCTCCAAGATCTTGCCGCACAGGGCCGACAGAATTTCGGATATCATGGCGCCCTTGCGATCGGATTCCTTTCCCCGATGCTCGATCATTAGTTCGCATAGCGAGTTGATGTCGTATTCCTCCAAATCGCTCAACTCCTTCCGCAACCCATAGGTTACGGAGGTTCGAAGCAGCACTATGTCGTGTAGTTCTGCCAGGGCGTGGTGTGAGAGGAGGTGGATGGACCTCGTCTCATGCCGTTGTTCGTGGCGCTCCGCCTCGTCGGCCTTTTCCTTGCTGAGATCGGCGAGCTGGCGCTCGCGGGCGACCACGAAGGTTGCCGCCACGTATCCGACTGTGATGGCAACAGACCAACCGATGGGTAGAACCTGTAGCGCATAGCTGAACCAGGCAACGGCAGCGCCAGCCAGTAGCCACCCAAGGAAGCCAATCCAAGGGAATCCAGGGGGTGCTGCTGTCCTGTATCCCTTTCGGATGTTAGCTACAGCCTTCCCCCTAATACTGCCAGGATGACCGAGGCCATTGGTCTGCATAGGAACACCTCCAATTTGCAGCTCATCGTCTGGCCGTACGACCGCATGATAGGCAACAAGTGTCGTCGCAGCAAGGGGCGTCGATTGAAGAGCTGTGGCAAGGACGAGCCAATCGTTCATTCTGAAGGGCGTGAAAGTCCCATAGCGAGTCATCATCCGCCCCTATGGGACTTCGAATGCTCGAGGAAACAAAGCTCGAGGCTGAGAGAATGAGTATAATCTCAGTTATGCTCGGTCGCGTGCCTGATTTTGGACCGACCCTCTTCCCCCTACTTCAGAACCCTCAAACCCTTCGGTCTGCTTGGCTGTAATCGCCTGGCGTTCCTGAGCACGGGCTCGTCGCCGGCTATCAGGTCCATCGGCGAACTGCGGCGGTCGATGAGACTGCGCTGCACGTTCGAAATGGCGACGTACCTCCGTACCATCTCCAGCGAGGTATGCCCCAGAATCTGCTGCAACCGCAGCGGGTCGCCGACTTCCTTCACCAGATAGTTCGTCGCGAACGTGTGCCGCAGCAGGTGGCAGTGGAGGCGCGGTATCTTCGCGCGATGCCCTGCGCGCCTTACGAGCTCCTGAAGCGACATGGGCGTCAACGGCTGCGAGCACGAGCTCAGAAACAGGTGCGAGTTCTCAGTGAGCACGAAGGCCGGCCGGAAGCGGTCGCGCCAGCACAGTAGCGCATCTTGGCAGCGACGGCCTATCGGCACGAGCCGTTCCTTGTTACCCTTGCCGAGCACCTTCAGATAGCCCTCGGTCAGATGCGCATTTTCGAGCGTTAAGCCACAGAGCTCTGACGCTCGCAGCCCGCAGTCGAGCAGCGTCCAGACAATGGCAAAGTCGCGTGCTCCGAACGGGTCGTCTTGGTCGAAGACAGCGACCAGACGGTTGACCTCGTCGTCCGTCAGCACTTCGACGACCTTCTGCTGGACGCGCGGCGGCTTGAGGTTCTTGAGGACGTTGGTGTCGGTGTAGCCGTCCTCATACAGCCAGGTCGAGAAGGCGCGAAGGGCGCGGGCGAATCCCTGGACGTAGGAGCTCGACAGCGTCCCTTCCTTGTTGACGATGAAAGGGTTGTTGGTGTGTCTGGTCGTGCGCTCTTGGAGATCGGCTATGAAGGCGCGCACTTTGGGAATTGTTAGGTCGGCGAGCGTCGGCTCGGTCCCGACAAAGCGCTCGAACAGCCCGAGCCGCTCCTCGTAGAAACGGATGGTGTGCGGCGACTTGCCGGTCGTCTGGTTGTAGACCCGGTAAGCGTCGCGGAGCTTGACGAACGGGGTGTCTCTCTTATCCATGTCGGTCCAGTGTGTCCTGTTGACCATGATGGGGCTTGCCTCCTTCCGGCGTCCTGGCTTGCCGGGCATGGAGACCACCGGATTCGTTTTGCCTCGCCGACACGGTCGAAAAATCCTCTAGTCGCGAAGACGACAAAAGGAGCGCTCGACCGGCGCTCCTCCCCGATTTAGATTCAGAAAAGGCCTTTGGAGGGCCGTGAGGGATTCGAACCCTCGACTCCCGGATTAAAAGTCCGGAGCTCTGCCGCTGAGCTAACGGCCCCAAAAGCAATATAGAAGACCCTTCAAACACCTGTCAAACGAAAAGCAGCGAGTCTCTAAGACGCTTGCCGGAAATTCCGTGCGAAAGCATGCACCAGCCTTCAGATTTGAGTCCCGAATGCGTGCGCGGGAAGGGATGCGACGGCGCTACTACGTCTCCGTCAGCGGCACGCCCTCTCGACACAGCGGACAGTCCGACGCATCGTACGACGGCACGACAAGCTCCAGGCAGGCGAAAAACGGCAGTCCGAAGTCTGCCTTCCCGCCCGTCCGGTCGACGAGCACCGCCACGCCGACAGGCTCGCCACCCGCCTGGTGGACCGCATCGATGACCTGGCGAATACTGCCGCCGGTCGTCAGCACATCGTCGACCACCAGGACCCGCTCGCCGGCGTTCACGCGAAACCCGCGCAGAAACCGTCGCTCACTGCCGACCGTCTCGGCGAAGATACCGCGCACACCAAGCTGCCGCGCCACCTCAAAGCTCAGGATGACGCCGCCGGTCGTCGGTCCCGCGACCAACTCGACGCCGCTGCTGCGAAAGTGGTCCGCGATTAGCCCGCAGAGGCGCTGCGTGTACGCGGGATACTGAAGGACCTGAAACTTTTCGAAGTAGGTGCCGGAGTGCCGGCCAGAAGTGAGCTTGAAATGCCCCTCGAGCACGGCGCCGGCCTGGCGCAGCATCTCCAGGAGCTCATCGCTCAAGGCGAGTCCCCTTGCGTCCCCAGCGGCTGTATCGAAGGGTGGGAGATCAGGCCGAACGAGTTGAACGGCCAGTACGAGACCCACGCCCGCCCGATGATATTGCCCTCCGGCACAAAGCCCCAACTGCGCGAGTCGTAGCTGTTGTTGCGATTGTCGCCTAGGACGAAGTACTCGCCATCCGGCACAAGCTCCGGCCCGAAATCGTGCTGTGTTCGGTCCGGAATGTACTTTTCGTCAAGCGCCTTTCCGTCGATGAAGACAAGCCCGTCATGGATCTCCACCTGTTCGCCGGGCACGGCAATGATGCGCTTGATGAAGTCGCGGTCCGGCTGGTTCGGGAAGCGGAAAACGATAACGTCGCCGCGACGGGGCGCGCCGAACAGGTAGTGCGAATTATCGCCGACATGAACGAAGGGGATGACGTCAAGGAACCCCAGGTTCACCTTGAAGTAGGAAGCCTTGTTCACCAGGATGAGCTGGCCGTCGTGGAGCGTGCCTTCCATGCTCGACCCCTCGACGCGGAAGTTCTGCACGACCATCCGCAGGCCGATGAAGAGCAGCAGCGCGAAGATGCCGATCTCGACAAGGTCGCGGACGAGTCTGCCCACGCCGGCGAGCCGGGACGTCCTTCCGACCGGCGGATGCGGGCCTTCGACCGTCCAGGGGCCGTAGTCGATTGGCAGGCCGGTTTCAGTGGACCAGATGAAGTCGGTTGACGCAGCCTCGGAAGAGCCTCTGGAAGGCTTGCGCTTCTTCTTATCGTCGGCCTTCTCGGGCTCCTCGACGGGGTTCTCCGGAGGTTCTCCTAGCATTGCATCGCCACGATTATATCATGCCTCCACACTCCAAACTCCCCGGAAGCAGGATTGTTACCATAACGCGCCGCCTCAAGCGGCACGCTAACCCATTTAAGCCTCCTTGAAGCGGCGAAGTCTACCCCTATTCTGTTAAACTTGTCCACACGGCCGGAATCTGGAGGTGCAGCCTGGCCCGCCAAGGCCCGTTCACCGACCTCGACGAAGGCGCGCTCCTGCAGCGATGCCGCGCCGGCGATCTCGCTGCCTTCAACGTCCTTGTCGAGGCGCACCAGGACGCTGTCTACGGCCTTTGCCTGCGCATGCTCGGCTCGACGCATTCCGCGGAGGACGTAACGCAGGAAACGTTCCTTAGCGCTTACCGGAACGTCGAGCGCGTCCGCGGCGACGCCTTTCGCGCCTGGCTGCTCAGGATCGCCGTCAACGCTTGCACCGACGAGCTGCGCCGCCGTCGACGCCGCCCGCAGCTTTCTCTCGACGATTCCTCCGCCGGCGCCTCGCCGCTTGATCTGCCCGATCCCGCCGAATCGCCGGAAGAGGCGGCGGTGCGCAGCGAGCTTGGCCGCCACCTCCAGTCGGCCCTGATGGCGCTTCCTCCCGGCCAGCGCGCCGCCGTCGTCCTCCGCGACGTCCAGGGCTTCAGCTATGACGAGATCGCGCAGACCCTGCGCCTTTCGCCCGGCACCGTGAAGTCGCGCCTGAGCCGAGGCCGCGCCCGCCTCCGCGACCTTCTCCTCCAGCAGCGGGAACTTTTGCCCCAGCAATTTCGTCTTACTGATTGAAGCCGCCTGTCAGCGGACTCTCAGGAAGAGGAGGAGACCGTGAGGTTTCTTGGATTCCGTCACCATCCCGTGGACGAAAGCGATCTGTCCGCCTTCATGGACGAGGCGCTCTCCGAAGCGAAGCGTGTGCGCGTAGAGGCGCACCTGCGCTCGTGCGACGACTGCGCCCGCAAGCTGCAGGAGCTGAAGCAGTTGGTCAGCGATCTGCACGCGCTGCCGGAGGCCAAGGCGCCGCGATCGTTCGCGCTTTCGCCTGAGCTCGACGCGGTATCGCAGCGTGAGGAGAAGATTGCGTCCGAGGGGCGGAGGACAAACGCTAGGCGCGCCTACCTCGGCCTCAGCGGCGCGACGGCTGCGGCGGCGCTTCTACTGGTCGCGGCGTTCGGCATGGACCTCTTCGTTGTGTCGAACGGCGGGCAGCCGACGTCGCTGCCGGCAGCGACGTCGCCAGGCGGGCCTCTCTCTCTGCCGCAGGCCGCAGCCGCTCTTCCGTCGACAACCATTCCCGGCTACTACGCCAATCAGCCCGAAGCGGAGAATCAGAATTCAGGACAGGCGGTCGTTCCCCCCGTTCCGCCGGCAGGCACAAGTACAACCGGCTCGGGAAAGGTGATCGTTCCTCCCGTAACTCCCAGCGGCGGCCAGACGGGCGGCGGATCCGTCGGATCCGGACAGATTGCGCCTCCGCCTCCACCGCTCCCAATGGGCACGCCGGGCCAGAACGTAGAGCCCCCGCTGAACGTGCCGAACGCTGCCGGCACCGCCGTCGCTCCGCCCGAGAAGGATGCTCTGCTTCCGGCGAATCAGCCGACCGCCGCCGCGACGCCGAACGCGCTGTCAGCCGCGCTTCCGACGGTGAGTCCGCCCGGCGTTGCCACTCCGGCAGCGTCGCTCGGCGAGACGTCGGCGCTAGGCTCGCAGGCGCGACCGGCGGAGAAGAGCGCGTCGCATGCCTGGCTGTGGGCGCTGGAAGGGGTCGCCGGCGGGCTGTTCATCGGCTTCGGGATTTCCGCGTTATGGATGCGCCGTCGTTGGATTCGGATCAATCGGGACTCATAGGTCTGGAAGGAGTGACGTCATGAAGAAGACCATCGCAATCCTGATCTTGCTAAGCCTGGCGGGCTTCGCTGTCCTGGGCAGCGCCTGCGGATCGGAGAAGGTGACTCTTGCGGCCACGAACAGCGGCTCGACGCCGCAGGGCATCACCGTTACCGGCGAAGGGAAGGCCAGCGGCACGCCCGACGTGGCGGTGCTGAGCCTTGGCGTCAGCAGTCTAAAGCCGACGGTCAAGGAGGCCCGCGACGACGCTGCCGGCACGATGCAGAACGTTATCAGCGCCATCAAGGGAGACGGCGTCGCCGACGAGGACGTTCAGACGACGCAGTACGACATCTCGCCGGAGTACGACTACCCGCAGAATGGGTCGCCGAAGCTGACCGGCTATCGCGTCACGAATACGGTGACCATAAAGGTGCGCGACGTCAACAACACGAGCAAGGTGCTGGATGACGTTACGGCCGCCGGCGGCGATATCGTCCAGGTGCAGGGCATCACCTTCACCATCGACAATCCGGAGACGCTGCAAGACCAGGCGCGCGGGGACGCGGTAAACGACGCGAAGGCCCGTGCCCAGCGCATCGCCGACACGGCTGGCGTGAAGCTCGGCGCGCCGATCTCCATTTCGGAGGGCTCCAACGTTCAGCCCATGCCCGTCTTCGCAGGCGCTGCCAACGGCCTCGGTGCTGCTGCGCCGTCGACGCCAATCGAGACCGGCCAGCTAGACGTTGATATTACCGTGCAGGTCGTCTTCGCCATCGAATAGCAGTTGTCCAGGCGCAGGCGGACAGCCGCTAAGCAGGGAAAGGAGAGTGAAGAATGCTTCGACGCGCTATCTCAACTCCCTTATTGGCAGCCCTCGTGGGCGTGGCGGTCGTCTTTGCGGCCTGCGGAGGCAGCACCGGCGGTGGAGGCGGAAGCGCCCAACCGGCGAGTCTGCCCGCGGCGCAGTCAAGCGACAACTCCGGTGCGGCGGTCCCGGGCCTGGCGCCTATGGCTCCGTCCGGGTCCACGGATCAGACGGCCAGCGAAGCCAATCTTGCGCCCGCGCAGTCGTCCATGGACCGAAAGGTAGTCCAGAACGCAGCGCTGGAGCTCAAGGTCGAAGACGTGCCGCAGGCCTACCAGGACGCCGCCCAGGTGGCGCTCGACGAGGGCGGCCTGGTGCTCGACTCGTCGCTCGCGCCGACGCAAGACAAGCCGGAAGCGAACCTTACGCTGCGTGTTCCCGCGGCGACGTACGAGGATGCGTTGAAGAAGCTCAGCGCGCTGGCCATCCACGTGGATAGCCAGACTTCGAACGCCCAGGATGTGACCGACCAGTACACCGACCTCCAGGCGCGACTTCGCAGCGCGCAGGCCGTGGAGGCGCGCTACCTCGACCTGCTGAATCGCGCCAACACTATCGACGACATCCTGAAGGTGCAGGACCGGCTGGCCCCCGTGCGAACGGAGATCGAGCAGATCCAGGGGCAGATCAATGTGATGGATAACCTCTCGGCAAACGCGACGATAAAGGTGCACCTCTACAGCGAGGCGCCGAAGTCGTCGACGTCGAATGGCGGTCCGGACCCGCTTAGCGCCGCTGCCGCCGGCTGGGACTCGTCGCTGGTCTTCCTGCGAGCAGTTGCGACGGGATTGCTGGCGACCGGCGCCTTTCTCTGGTGGTTCGCGCCCGTGCTTGCGGTGGCGCTGATAGCATTCGTCGTCAGTCGATACCGTCGCCGCCAGACCTAGCTACGTCGTCGGCGGGCCGTGCGCGGCTGACGCCTTGCACGCCGGCGGTTCGGCAACCCGAACCGCCGGCCCCCGCTCGCGACCCGAAGTACTACGTCTGGAACAGCGACGCCGACGCCTGTGTGACCGGCGAAGGCGGCATCGTATCCACCATCACGTTCAGACAGGCCGGGCGCCCGGCCGCGAAAGCGCGTTCCAGCGCCTCGCCGATCTTCATTGGATCGTCCATCAGCTCCCCGTATACGCCGAAGCCCTCCGCCGCCTTCTCGTAGTGAACGAGGCCCAGCTCCGTCGCCAGCACGTTGGCGCCGCGAAGCTCCTGCTCGTGCTTTACCATCCCCCAGGCCTGATCGTTGTTGATCACCACCACGATCGGAAGCTTGTGTCGCACCGCCGAGTCGAACTCCGCGAAGTTGAGCCCGACCGACCCGTCGCCCGTCACCACCAGCACGCGCTTCTCCGGATAAGCTATCTTGGCTGCCATGCCGAAGGGAATGCCGATTCCCAGGCAGCCGAGGTAGCCGTAGGAGATGAAGCGCTGCGGCTTGTTCATTGTTGCTGCCATCTGCATCCAGACGAACGTCTCTCCGCCGTCGACCACGAGGATGTCGTCGTCGCCGAGAAAGCGGTCAATTTCCTGCATCAGGCGCAACGGGTGCATCGGCGGCGAGTCCGACTCCAACGCGTCCTTGTAGAGGAACCGCCATGCCTGCTGAGCCCCCTTCAGCGTCGATGCCCAGCCGCTGCGGTCCGGGAACTCGCGACCCACCGCTGCCCGCACAAAAGACCGCAGCGCCTCGCCGCAATCAGCGACGATGCCGAGCTCGATGTCCCGGCAGCGTCGGAATCTCCGCGCCTTCGACGTCAATCTGGATGATCTTCGCATCGGCCGGTAGCCAGCTTCCGCGGCGAAGAACAAGCCGATGCGCGCGCCGAGCAGGATGATGAGGTCCGGCGCGTTCTCCGGCTGGAGCCCGAGCACCGCAAGCGTCCCCAGGCTTCCCGCGCCCAGCGGATGCCCTTCCTCCGGCACCGCGCCCCGCGACGGCCCGTGCCCCAGCACCGGCGTCGACGTCATCTCCGCGAACCGACGCAACTCCGCCGCGCCGTCAGTAATCCACGCGCCACGGCCGGCGACAATCAGCGGTCTCTTCGCCTCCGCGAGCATCGAAAGCGCCGTCTCCACGGCTTCCGGCGCCGGCGCGGGCGGACTCGCTTTCGCCGTGGATGGGAAACACACCAGTTCCTCGTCCGCTCTGCCGAAGACAACGTCGATAGGTATCTCCAGGAACACGGGTCCCGGCCGGCCCGAAGTCGCCTCGCGGAACGCCGTGGCCGTATACTCCGCGATTCGCGCCGGGTCCAGTACCGTCCGCGACCACTTCGTGATCGGCTTCAGCAGCGCCCGGCCGTCGAACTCTTGCAACGTCAGCCGCTCTTCGTCGCTAAGGGCGTGGCGGCCGCCGATTATGACCATCGGCACTCCGTCGACAAACGCGTCGGCGACGGGCGTGACGACGTTCGTGATGCCCGGACCCGCCGTAATCACCACCACGCCCGGCTCGCCCGTTAGGCGGGCCCAGCCCTCGGCCATGTGCCCCGCTGCGGCTTCGTGACGCGTATCGTAAACCCTGATTCCCGCTTCCGCGCAGGCCTGGATGATCGGGTCGATGTGGCCGCCGTGCAGGCCGAAGATCTGTCTTATCCCTTCCGCCTCCAGCATGCGCACCAGCACCTTGCCGCCGTTTATCTCGCCCATTTTCTGATTCCTTTCACCGGAGAGTCGCGCCTGGTAGATTGGCCGATCATAGCACCGGTTAGGGAGATACCAAAAGCTACGTTTCGACCGGTGCCTTGACCTGAGAGCCCACAACCTGCTAGACATATTGTAGTGGTTTTACGTCGCCGCGAATCTGCGGCGCATTCCCGGGGAGGCGGAAAAATGCAGGGGGTGGATTAGACGAAGGGCGTCCCCGCTGGATCCGACGAATAGCCGCGCTGCTCGTCATCCTGGCGATCGGCGGCGTCGCTGCGTTCTTCATCAATAGGGCCACGGCCGGCGGGAGCCAGCAGACGCAGCCCTACACGCCGTACACCGTCGGTACGATGACGCTTCGCGCCATGGTCCAGACCGCGGGCGTTTCTGTCGCCCAGGATGAGGCCGACCTCACTTTCACGACTCCCGGTCAGATCAGCAAGATATACGTCAACATCGGCGACCACGTCACCGTAGGCCAGCCGCTGATCGGTCTGAAAGCGGACCAGGCCCAGACGCCGTCCGACCGCGCAGTCCGCGTTAACGTTGGCCCAGTTTCAGTTGCGGAAGCTCCAGGAAGGAGCTACCGCTACGACCTGGGAAAAGCGGACGAGGCCGTGGTAACCGCAAACGCCGAGCTAACGACGGCCCAGAACGCCCTCAAGGATGCCACCGACCCGCCGACAGATGCTGAGCTTACCGCCGCTCACCAGGCCGTCGCTGCTGCGCAGGCCGCGGAATCCGCTGCCCAGGACAAGCTGCAAACGCTCAGGAACGGCGCCAGCGATGCCGATATTGCTGCCGCTCAGGCTGCTCTCGACGCCGCCAAGGCCAAGCTCACCCAGGCGCAGAACGTACAGCAGGTCGCGGCGGCCCAGGAGGCGGACGCCCAGAGCGCCTTCCAGACGCTGGGACCACCTACTGCAATCTCTCGGGCGCTCTGGACAGCGTCTGTAAGGGTACCGATGGCCTGATTACCAGCGACTACCAAAACGTGCCTGCAACGCCGGCCAGGTGCATGACCTGCTGACCAGCAGCCCGCTGGCCACGCTCCAGGCTGCCTCGGCCCTGGCCACGGCGA
>CAWJHZ010000018.1:0-30767 GCA_963842845.1 uncultured Chloroflexia bacterium | reverse complement strand
CACAGCGGACAGTCCGACGCATCGTACGACGGCACGACAAGCTCCAGGCAGGCGAAAAACGGCAGTCCGAAGTCTGCCTTCCCGCCCGTCCGGTCGACGAGCACCGCCACGCCGACAGGCTCGCCACCCGCCTGGTGGACCGCATCGATGACCTGGCGAATACTGCCGCCGGTCGTCAGCACATCGTCGACCACCAGGACCCGCTCGCCGGCGTTCACGCGAAACCCGCGCAGAAACCGTCGCTCACTGCCGACCGTCTCGGCGAAGATACCGCGCACACCAAGCTGCCGCGCCACCTCAAAGCTCAGGATGACGCCGCCGGTCGTCGGTCCCGCGACCAACTCGACGCCGCTGCTGCGAAAGTGGTCCGCGATTAGCCCGCAGAGGCGCTGCGTGTACGCGGGATACTGAAGGACCTGAAACTTTTCGAAGTAGGTGCCGGAGTGCCGGCCAGAAGTGAGCTTGAAATGCCCCTCAAGCACGGCGCCGGCCTGGCGCAGCATCTCCAGGAGCTCATCGCGCAAGGCGAATCACCTTGCGTCCCCAGCGGCTGTATCGAAGGATGGGAGATCAGGCCAGACCAGCTGAACGGCCAGTACCAGACCCACGCCCGCCCGATGATATTGCCCTCCGGCACAAAGCCCCAACTGCGCGAGTCGTAGCTATTGTTGCGGTTATCGCCAAGGACGAAGTACTCGCCGTCCGGCACAAGCTCCGGCCCAAAGTCGTGCTCTGTTCGGTCCGGAATGTACTTTTCGTCAAGCGCCTTTCCGTTGATGAAGACAAGCCCGTCATGGATCTCCACCTGTTCGCCGGGCACGGCAATGATGCGCTTGATGAAGTCGCGGTCCGGCTGGTTCGGGAAGCGGAAAACGATAACGTCGCCGCGACGGGGCGCGCCGAACAGGTAGTGCGAATTATCGCCGACATGAACGAAGGGAATGACGTCAAGGAACCCCAGGTTCACCTTGAAGTAGGAAGCCTTGTTCACCAGGATGAGCTGGCCGTCGTGGAGCGTGCCTTCCATGCTCGACCCTCGACGCGGAAGTTCTGCACGACCATCCGCAGGCCGATGAAGAGCAGCAGCGCGAAGATGCCGATCTCGACAATCTCGCGGACGAGTCTGCCCACGCCGGCGAGCCGGGACGTCCTTCCGACCGGCGGATGCGGGCCTTCGACCGTCCAGGGGCCGTAGTCGATTGGCAGGCCGGTTTCAGTGGACCAGATGAAGTCGGTTGACGCAGCCTCGGGAGAGCCTCTGGAAGGCTTGCGCTTCTTCTTATTGTCGGCCTTCTCGGGCTCCTCGACGGGGTTCTCCGGAGGTTCTCCTAGCATTGCATTGCCACGATTATAGCACGCCCCCACACTCCAAACTTCCCGGAAGCCGTATTGTTACCATAACGCTCCGCCTGAAGCGGCGCGCCATTCCATTTAAGCTTCCTTGAAGCGGCGAAGTGTACCCCTATTCTGTTAAACTTATCGACACGGCCCAATCTGGAGGGCAGCCTGCCCGCCAAGGCCCTCTCACCGACCTCGACGAAGGCGCGCTCTTGCAGCGATGCCGAGCCGGCGATTGGCCGCCTTCAACGCCCTCGTTGAAGCGCACCATGACGCCGTCTACGGCCTTTGCCTGCGATGCTCGGCTCGACGCATTCCGCCGAGGACGTGACGCAGGAAACGTTCCTAGCGCCTACCGCAACATCGAGCGCTGCCGCGGCGACGCCTTTCGCGCCTGGCTGCTCAGGATTGCCCTCAACGCTTGCACCGACGAGCTGCGCCGCAGTCGACGCCGCCCGCAGCTCTCCCTCGACGACCCCTCCGCCGGCGCCTCGCCGCTTGATCTGCCCGATCCCGCCGAATCGCCGGAAGAGGCAGCCCTGCGCAGCGAGCTTGGCCGCCACCTCCAGTCGGCCCTGATGGCGCTTCCTCCCGACCAGCGCGCAGCCGTCGTCCTCCGCGACGTCCAGGGCTTCAGCTATGACGAGATCGCGCAGACCCTGCGCCTTTCGCCCGGCACCGTGAAGTCGCGCCTGAGCCGAGGCCGCGCCCGCCTCCGCGACCTTCTCCTCCAGCAGCGGGAACTTTTGCCCCAGCAATTTCGTCTTACTGATTGAAGCCGCCTGTCAGCGGACTCCCAGGAAGAGGAGGAGACCGTGAGGTTTCTTGGATTCCGTCACCATCCCGTGGACGAAAGCGATCTGTCCGCCTTCATGGACGAGGCGCTCTCCGAAGCGAAGCGTGTGCGCGTAGAGGCGCACCTGCGCTCCTGCGACGACTGCGCCCGCAAGCTGCAGGAGCTGAAGCAGTTGGTCAGCGATCTGCACGCTCTGCCGGAGGCCAAGGCGCCGCGATCGTTCGCGCTTTCGCCTGAGCTCGACGCGGTATCGCAGCGTGAGGAGAAGATTGCGTCCGAGGGGCGGAGGACAAACGCTAGGCGCGCCTACCTCGGCCTCAGCGGCGCGACGGCTGCGGCGGCGCTTCTACTGGTCGCGGCGTTCGGCATGGACCTCTTCGTTGTGTCGAACGGCGGGCAGCCGACGTCGCTGCCGGCAGCGACGTCGCCAGGCGGGCCTCTCTCTCTGCCGCAGGCCGCAGCCGCTCTTCCGTCGACAACCATTCCCGGCTACTACGCCAATCAGCCCGAAGCGGAGAATCAGAATTCAGGACAGGCGGTCGTTCCCCCCGTTCCGCCGGCAGGCACAAGTACAACCGGCTCGGGAAAGGTGATCGTTCCTCCCGTAACTCCCAGCGGCGGCCAGACGGGCGGCGGATCCGTCGGATCCGGACAGATTGCGCCTCCGCCTCCACCGCTCCCAATGGGCACGCCGGGCCAGAACGTAGAGCCCCCGCTGAACGTGCCGAACGCTGCCGGCACCGCCGTCGCTCCGCCCGAGAAGGATGCTCTGCTTCCGGCGAATCAGCCGACCGCCGCCGCGACGCCGAACGCGCTGTCAGCCGCGCTTCCGACGGTGAGTCCGCCCGGCGTTGCCACTCCGGCAGCGTCGCTTGGCGAGACGTCGGCGCTAGGCTCGCAGGCGCGACCGGCGGAGAAGAGCGCGTCGCATGCCTGGCTGTGGGCGCTGGAAGGGGTCGCCGGCGGGCTGTTCATCGGCTTCGGGATTTCCGCGTTATGGATGCGCCGTCGTTGGATTCGGATTAATCGGGACTCATAGGTCTGGAAGGAGTGACGTCATGAAGAAGACCATCGCAACCCTGATTCTGCTAAGCCTGGCGGGCTTCGCTGTCCTGGGCAGCGCCTGCGGATCGGAGAAGGTGACTCTTGCGGCCACGAACAGCGGCTCGACGCCGCAGGGCATCACCGTTACCGGCGAAGGGAAGGCCAGCGGCACGCCCGACGTGGCGGTGCTGAGCCTTGGCGTCAGCAGTCTAAAGCCGACGGTCAAGGAGGCCCGCGACGACGCTGCCGGCACGATGCAGAACGTTATCAACGCCATTAAGGGAGACGGCGTCGCCGACAAGGACGTTCAGACGACGCAGTACGACATCTCGCCGGAGTACGACTACCCGCAGAATGGGTCGCCGAAGCTAACCGGCTATCGCGTCACGAATACGGTGACCATAAAGGTGCGCGACGTCAACAACACGAGCAAGGTGCTGGATGACGTTACGGCCGCCGGCGGCGATATCGTCCAGGTGCAGGGCATCACCTTCACCATCGACAATCCGGAGACGCTGCAAGACCAGGCGCGCGGGGACGCGGTAAACGACGCGAAGGCCCGTGCCCAGCGCATCGCCGACACGGCTGGCGTGAAGCTCGGCGCGCCGATCTCCATTTCGGAGGGCTCCAACGTTCAGCCCATGCCCGTCTTCGCAGGCGCTGCCAACGGCCTCGGTGCTGCTGCGCCGTCGACGCCAATCGAGACCGGCCAGCTAGACGTTGATATTACCGTGCAGGTCGTCTTCGCCATCGAATAGCAGTTGTCCAGGCGCAGGCGGACAGCCGCTAAGCAGGGAAAGGAGAGTGAAGAATGCTTCGACGCGCTATCTCAACTCCCTTATTGGCAGCCCTCGTGGGCGTGGCGGTCGTCTTTGCGGCCTGCGGAGGCAGCACCGGCGGTGGAGGCGGAAGCGCCCAACCGGCGAGTCTGCCCGCGGCGCAGTCAAGCGACAACTCCGGTGCGGCGGTCCCGGGCCTGGCGCCTATGGCTCCGTCCGGGTCCACGGATCAGACGGCCAGCGAAGCCGATCTTGCGCCCGCGCAGTCGTCCATGGACCGAAAGGTAGTCCAGAACGCAGCGCTGGAGCTCAAGGTCGAAGACGTGCCGCAGGCCTACCAGGACGCCGCCCAGGTGGCGCTCGACGAGGGCGGCCTGGTGCTCGACTCGTCGCTCGCGCCGACGCAAGACAAGCCGGAAGCGAACCTTACGCTGCGTGTTCCCGCGGCGACGTACGAGGATGCGTTGAAGAAGCTCAGCGCGCTGGCCATCCACGTGGATAGCCAGACTTCGAACGCCCAGGATGTGACCGACCAGTACACCGACCTCCAGGCGCGACTTCGCAGCGCGCAGGCCGTGGAGGCGCGCTACCTCGACCTGCTGAATCGCGCCAACACTATCGACGACATCCTGAAGGTGCAGGACCGGCTGGCCCCCGTGCGAACGGAGATCGAGCAGATCCAGGGGCAGATCAATGTGATGGATAACCTCTCGGCAAACGCGACGATAAAGGTGCACCTCTACAGCGAGGCGCCGAAGTCGTCGACGTCGAATGGCGGTCCGGACCCGCTTAGCGCCGCTGCCGCCGGCTGGGACTCGTCGCTGGTCTTCCTGCGAGCAGTTGCGACGGGATTGCTGGCGACCGGCGCCTTTCTCTGGTGGTTCGCGCCCGTGCTTGCGGTGGCGCTGATAGCATTCGTCGTCAGTCGATACCGTCGCCGCCAGACCTAGCTACGTCGTCGGCGGGCCGTGCGCGGCTGACGCCTTGCACGCCGGCGGTTCGGCAACCCGAACCGCCGGCCCCCGCTCGCGACCCGAAGTACTACGTCTGGAACAGCGACGCCGACGCCTGTGTGACCGGCGAAGGCGGCATCGTATCCACCATCACGTTCAGACAGGCCGGGCGCCCGGCCGCGAAAGCGCGTTCCAGCGCCTCGCCGATCTTCATTGGATCGTCCATCAGCTCCCCGTATACGCCGAAGCCCTCCGCCGCCTTCTCGTAGTGAACGAGGCCCAGCTCCGTCGCCAGCACGTTGGCGCCGCGAAGCTCCTGCTCGTGCTTTACCATCCCCCAGGCCTGATCGTTGTTGATCACCACCACGATCGGAAGCTTGTGTCGCACCGCCGAGTCGAACTCCGCGAAGTTGAGCCCGACCGACCCGTCGCCCGTCACCACCAGCACGCGCTTCTCCGGATAAGCTATCTTGGCTGCCATGCCGAAGGGAATGCCGATTCCCAGGCAGCCGAGGTAGCCGTAGGAGATGAAGCGCTGCGGCTTGTTCATTGTTGCTGCCATCTGCATCCAGACGAACGTCTCTCCGCCGTCGACCACGAGGATGTCGTCGTCGCCGAGAAAGCGGTCAATTTCCTGCATCAGGCGCAACGGGTGCATCGGCGGCGAGTCCGACTCCAACGCGTCCTTGTAGAGGAACCGCCATGCCTGCTGAGCCCCCTTCAGCGTCGATGCCCAGCCGCTGCGGTCCGGGAACTCGCGACCCACCGCTGCCCGCACAAAAGACCGCAGCGCCTCGCCGCAATCAGCGACGATGCCGAGCTCGATGTCCCGGCAGCGTCCGATCTCCGCGCCTTCGACGTCGATCTGGATGATCTTCGCATCGGCCGGTAGCCAGCTTCCGCCGGCGAAGAACAAGCCGATGCGCGCGCCGAGCAGGATGATGAGGTCCGGCGCGTTCTCCGGCTGGAGCCCGAGCACCGCAAGCGTCCCCAGGCTTCCCGCGCCCAGCGGATGCCCTTCCTCCGGCACCGCGCCCCGCGACGGCCCGTGCCCCAGCACCGGCGTCGACGTCATCTCCGCGAACCGACGCAACTCCGCCGCGCCGTCAGTAATCCACGCGCCACGGCCGGCGACAATCAGCGGTCTCTTCGCCTCCGCGAGCATCGAAAGCGCCGTCTCCACGGCTTCCGGCGCCGGCGCGGGCGGACTCGCTTTCGCCGTGGATGGGAAACACACCAGTTCCTCGTCCGCTCTGCCGAAGACAACGTCGATAGGTATCTCCAGGAACACGGGTCCCGGCCGGCCCGAAGTCGCCTCGCGGAAGGCCGTGGCCGTATACTCCGCGATTCGCGCCGGGTCCAGCACCGTCCGCGACCACTTCGTGATCGGCTTCAGCAGCGCCCGGCCGTCGAACTCTTGCAACGTCAGCCGCTCTTCGTCGCTAAGGGCGTGGCGGCCGCCGATTATGACCATCGGCACTCCGTCGACAAACGCGTCGGCGACGGGCGTGACGACGTTCGTGATGCCCGGACCCGCCGTAATCACCACCACGCCCGGCTCGCCCGTTAGGCGGGCCCAGCCCTCGGCCATGTGCCCCGCTGCGGCTTCGTGACGCGTATCGTAAACCCTGATTCCCGCTTCCGCGCAGGCCTGGATGATCGGGTCGATGTGGCCGCCGTGCAGGCCGAAGATCTGTCTTATCCCTTCCGCCTCCAGCATGCGCACCAGCACCTTGCCGCCGTTTATCTCGCCCATTTTCTGATTCCTTTCACCGGAGAGTCGCGCCTGGTAGATTGGCCGATCATAGCACCGGTTAGGGAGATACCAAAAGCTACGTTTCGACCGGTCGCCTTGACCTGAGAGCCCACAACCTGCTAGACATATTGTAGTGGTTTTACGTCGCCGCGAATCTGCGGCGCATTCCCCGGGAGGCGGAAAAATGCAGGGGGTGGATCTAGACGAAGGGCGTCCCCGCTGGATCCGACGAATAGCCGCGCTGCTCGTCATCCTGGCGATCGGCGGCGTCGCTGCGTTCTTCATCAATAGGGCCACGGCCGGCGGGAGCCAGCAGACGCAGCCCTACACGCCGTACACCGTCGGTACCATGACGCTTCGCGCCATGGTCCAGACCGCGGGCGTTTCTGTCGCCCAGGATGAGGCCGACCTCACTTTCACGACTCCCGGTCAGATCAGCAAGATATACGTCAACATCGGCGACCACGTCACCGTAGGCCAGCCGCTGATCGGTCTGAAGGCGGACCAGGCCCAGAACGCCGTCTCGACCGCGCAGTCCGCGTTAACGTTGGCCCAGCTTCAGTTGCAGAAGCTCCAGGAAGGAGCTACCGCTACCGACCTGGGAAAAGCGGACGAGGCCGTGGTAACCGCAAACGCCGAGCTAACAACGGCCCAGAACGCCCTCAAGGATGCGACCGACCCGCCGACAGATGCTGAGCTTACCGCCGCTCACCAGGCCGTCGCTGCTGCGCAGGCCGCGGAATCCGCCGCCCAGGACAAGCTGCAAACGCTCAGGAACGGCGCCAGCGATGCCGATATTGCTGCCGCTCAGGCTGCTCTCGACGCCGCCAAGGCCAAGCTCACCCAGGCGCAGAACGTGCAGCAGGTCGCAACGGCCCAGGAGGCGGACGCCCAGAGCGCGTTCCAGGCCGCTGGGACTGCCTACTGCGATCTCTCGGGCGCTCTGGACAGCGTCTGTAAGGGTACCGATGGCCTGATTACCAGCGACTACCAAAACGTGCTTAACGCCGGCCAGGTGCATGACCTGCTGACCAGCAGCCCGCTGGCCACGCTCCAGGCTGCCTCGGCCCTGGCCACGGCGAACGACACCTATCGCAGCGCAATCGCCGCCGTTGGTCCGGCAAACGACGCCGTCACGGCCGCCACGTCCGGGAGCGACGCCGCGCAGAAGGCGCTGGACAGTGCGAACGCAGGAGCCAGTTCCGACGACATCGACGCTGCGGAGCAAGCCGTCACCGCCGCTCAGGCCGGCGTCGACGCCAGCCAGGCCGCGCTCCAGAAGCTGATCGACGGCCCCAGCCAGACGGATATCGCCGACCTGCAGGCGGGCGTCGACAAGGCCCAGGAGGACGTTATCGCTGCTCAGATAGCGCAGGCTGAGGTCGCCCAGGGCGCAACCGCCACTGAGCTGGCGATGCAGCAGGAGCAAGTCCACGAGGCCGAACTTGCGGTGGAACAGGCGAACCTGGTGCTCAATGACATGACGCTCACGTCTCCCTTTGATGGCGTCGTCTCGGCGCTTCCTGTGAAGATCGGCCAGGTCGTCAACGCCAGCGTGCCCGCCGTAACCGTCCTTACGCCGGGCCAGATGACCTTTGATCTGAATGTTGGCGAGACGGATCTCCCGTCCATCAGGCTGGGCGAGCAGGGCACCATGACCTTCGATGCCATCCCAACGAAAACATTCCCAATTGAAGTGATTTCCGTAAGTCTTTCCCCCGAAACCAATCAGGGCGTGATCATCTACAAAGTCAAGTGCAAGATAGACGGCGATTTGAATGACCCGAACGGCCCGAACCCTGCACCGGGCATGAACGGCTCTGCTAACCTTGTCACCGACACGAGGCCGGACGTCGTCGCCATTCCCAGCGCCCTCGTCCGAAGCCGCGGTGTGGAGAAAGTGGTTGAGGTGGAGGTGAGCAAAGGAAAGACGCAGATGGTACCGGTCACCACGGGCCTGAGCGACGGCGATAACATCGAGATAACCAAGGGCCTGAGTGTCGGCGACATTCTGGCCGTACACGCGGTCGCGACGCCCACGCCGGCATCGGCGGACCAACAGCTCCCTGGCCACTTCCAGTAGCTCCCGCGACCACCGTGATCACGCTCGAGAACATCGACAAGATCTACCGCACCGGCGATGTCCCTATCTATGCCCTTCGCTCGGTTGACCTGACAATCGAAGACGGTGAGTTCGTGGCCATCATAGGACCGTCCGGCTCTGGTAAGTCGACCCTCATGAACATCATCGGATGCCTGGACGTGCCGAGCGGCGGCAAGTACAGTCTCGATGGTGTAATGGTTAGCAGCCTGAGCGATGGCTCCCTCGCCCGCATTCGCAACCGACGCATCGGTTTCGTCTTCCAGAGCTTCAACCTTCTGCCGCGACTGACCGCCCTTGAGCAGGTGGAAGTACCGCTTATCTATCGCGGCGCCCGCAACCGCGCCAGGCTTGCCCGGCAGGCGCTGGCGGAAGTAGGGCTGGGAAGCCGCATCCATCACCGTCCGACGCAGCTTTCCGGCGGCGAGCAGCAGCGCGTGGCCATCGCTCGCGCCATCGTCAGCCGTCCCACGCTTCTCCTGGCGGACGAGCCCACGGGCGCGCTGGACACCACGACGAGTCACGAGATAATAGGCCTTTTCGAGGCGTTGAACCGCGACCTGGGCATAACCGTTGCTTTCGTGACGCATGACCTGGAAGTCGCCGACCATACCCGCCGGATAGTAAAGTTGCGTGACGGTCAGGTGGTCAGCGACGAGGCGAATAAGTCTGCTTCTTTCCAGGCCACGCCATCGGTGAGCGCCGCCCCCACGGGGCCGCCGGCATAGGTAATCGAACTAAGTTGCAATGAACATCTTCGACACCATTCCCATCGCCCTCCGCGCTCTCGCCGCCAACAAGATGCGGTCGCTCCTGACCATGCTCGGCATCATCATCGGCGTGGGCGCGGTGATCTCGTTGATGGCGGCGGGCCAGGGCGCCCAGAAAGGCATCACCGATCGCATCCAAGGTCTGGGGAGCAACCTGCTCTTTATTCGACCCGGAGCCAAGGACGACAACCCGACTAACAACCCACTGGGCGACACCGTTCTGACGCTGGTGAGCACCGACGTCGACGCGATCAATAACCCGGACCGCTTCCCTTACGTGGAGAGCGCAGTAGGCCAAGTCTTCTTCACGGCACCAGTCGTAGCAAATGGGAAAAGCGTCAGCACCAACATTACGGGCGTCACTCCCGGCTATCAGGTGACGCGCAACCATTACGTCGCCTCCGGCAGGTTCATCAACGATGACGATATCGCTCGGAAAGGCCTTGTCGCCGACCTGGGGCCGAATCTTGCGCAGCGGCTTTTCGGTGAGGGTGTTGATCCTGTCGGCCGGACCGTCCGCGTAACGGTCGGCGCCTTCAGTATCTATTTTAGCTTTAATTTTCAGGTGATCGGGGTCATGGAGCCCAAGGGGGCCAACGCCACCGAAAATGAAGACGATACGATGATCATACCCCTGCCGACTATGCAGTCCCGCATCCCCTATATCCGCAACCCGAAGGGGCAGACCAACGTCCACCAAATAACCGTTAAGATCAGCGACTCCGGCAAGTTCGCTCAAGCCAAGGAAGAAATCGCCGCCCTGCTTCGCGATCGCCACGGGGTAGACCAGAACGACTTCACGATCCAGTCCCAATCGGACCTCGTTAACACGGCGAGCGAGGTCTCGCAGACGCTGACCGTGCTGCTGGCGAGCATCGCTGGGATATCCTTGATAGTGGGCGGCATCGGCATCATGAACATCATGCTCGTCTCCGTGACGGAACGGACGCGCGAGATCGGAATAAGAAAGGCGTTGGGAGCCCGGCGAGTCGACATCCTCTGGCAGTTCATCGTCGAAGCGCTCACCGTGACCATGCTCGGCGGCCTCGTGGGAGTTGGGACGGGCGTCCTCCTGGCGAAGATGGCGAACGGGCAGCACCTTTTCGGGCGGGACCTCTATACGGCCGTCACGCCCATGTCCATAATCGTCGCCTTCAGCGTTTCGGCTGCTATCGGTCTCTTCTTCGGCATCTACCCGGCGTTCCGCGCCTCCCGCCTCAACCCCATTGAGGCGCTGCGCCACGAGTAGCCTTCGACTACGACCCCCGAATCCGCTCCAGGAAGAAACAACCGACCTCTCCTGCCAGCGCGTCCTCGAAACCCAGCCAGAAATGGTCGGCGCCCGGCACGACGAAGACACGACTCCCTTCCGGCAGATCGCTCCCAATCAGCGCTGGATCACGGTGCGGCGCGATGTTGTCCCTTTCGCCGAAGACGAAGAGCGTCGGGCAGGTAAGGTTGAGAAGCGTCTCCCTGCCGAGCGGCGGCGAGACCGCAGCCAACGCCGCCAGTCTCTCGTCTCCGACCGAAAGCGCGACAACGGCTCCGAAGGAATAGCCGGCAAGACAAAGCCGGCTCGCGTCGACTCCGGGCCGCGACGCCAGGAAGTCGAGCGCCGCCCGCGCGTCTTCGCGCTCGTCGACACCGCCTTCGTGCGAGCCGCCGCTCCGGCCGACGCCGCGGAAATTGAAGCGTAGCGCCACGAACCCTTGTTCGGCGAGCGCCTCGCAGAGGGCAACGACGACGTTGTTGTGCATATCGCCGCCGTAAAGCGGGTGCGGTTGGAGGACGGCGACGGCTGGAGAAAGAGCCTCGGGCGCCGCAGGACGGTGGAGGATGCCTTCCAGATCCAGGCGCCCGGAAGGGAAGACTACAGCTTCGGTTGTCGGCCGATCGAAAGCTTCGTCAGCGGGCATCTGCCGCGTTGGGACGGCGTTAGTTGATGCGACGGATGTTGGCGTCGCGGAAGGCGCGCAGCACGTCCGTCAGGTTCGACCGCTGGTCCTTCGAGAGAGGCTGGAAGAGCTCCCCCGTAGCCGTGCGGAGGTGTGGCCGCACTTCGTTAAGCAGCGAGCGCCCCTTCCTGGTGAGCTTAATCAACGCCTTGCGCCGGTCCTTCGGATCAGGGAGCCGGTCGACGAGGCCGCGCTCTACCATCCGGTCAACCAGCGTGCTCGTGCTCGGGCTCTCTTGAATGAGCAAACGGGCCAGTCTGCTGACCATGATGGGAGACTTCATGCCGTCAAGGATGCCAAGGGTGAGCGCCTGGGTGACAGTCAGGTTCCAGGGCACAAGCGCACGCTCGGTATGCTTGCGCATGATGACGTATGCAGCCGATAGCAGTAAAGGCTCTTCGGCTCCGTTCTGCGGGGACGGTTCGTTATTCATCTCGGTCACCTTGTCTTGTATTCTGGTGTTGTCATTATATGATCGTTTTCCTCATTGGAGCAACAACGATTAGTACTCTAGAGTCGAGAGCTCTACTTGACAGCCGTAGGCTCTTAGGGTTAGGAATAGAAGTAGACTGTATGAGAAGAGCTCGACCCAGGACGTTCAAGATTAAGAATCAGCTTTACGGCAGAACTGGCGGCGTGGTGCCGCTCAATTACCAAGGGCGCTACGAAAAGAACTTCTTTCCAAGCGTACCACCAGAAACGGAGGTTGACAAGTGGCAACAAGGACGCGTGCCCCTAGAGCAAAGCCCGGGGACAAGGAAAAGGTGCTGGGCAACTGGTATTCGCTCTATCAAGCCTACAACGCCGTATTCAAAGTGCAGGAGCTGTCGATCATCCCGCAGGGCATATCACTGCCCCAACTGCAATTACTCGCTCTTCTCGCTTATGAGCGACGACCGCTCGCCATCAGCGAGCTCGCCTCGTGGATGGTGAAGGAGCCGAACAGCCTTACCGGCCTCGTCGACCGCACGGAAGCGAAAGGCTGGGTGAACACCCACGGCGACCCTAAGGACCGCCGCAAGAGGCTCGTCGAGTTCACGGACAAGGGCCGCAAGAAGTTCGAAGAGGCTTTCGCCGTGGCCAACAGCGCCAGCGAGAAGCTCTTCGCCAAACTTGGCGCCCGCGAGCTGGAGCAACTGAAGGCCTCCTGCCAGAAGCTGCGTGAAGCGGCCATGGGGGAGATGGTCAGGAAGCCGACATTCCGACTGCGCTAGCGCTCCGCGAACCACCTGCCGCCCGGCGAGACAATCGCCGCCCGCTCATCGCCCGACGGGAGTTGGCCGCGTTAGCTAGCGGTGCCAGAAACGCTCGCTCTCCTTCTGTCGAGCGTAGAAGCGGAACGTGAAAGCCCAGGTGGCCAGGCCGAGGATCACCGCGCCGCTGAGGAAGAACCAGCGCCATATCTGCGACGGCATGTCGCCTGTACCCGCGTGAGGCAGGCCGCTACTCGGTGTCGTCTGCGCGCCGGCTGCGCCTGCCGCTGGGGTCGTTGCCTGCGGTGATGACTTCGGCGGCTTAGGCGTCACTGACCCGCGCGGCGTCGCGGTAGGACGCGGCGTCGTCGTGTCGGCAGGCGTGCGCGTTGCCGTCGCAGTGCGCGTGGCCGTGGGCGTGTTCGTGGCGGCAGGCGTGTCGGTTGCTGTTGCCGGGTCCGCCGCTGTGGCCGTCGCCTGCGGCGTGTCCGTGTCGGCAGCCGTCGCCGTTGGCGCGTCCGCAACCGTCACCGAGCCGTCGAGAGTCGTCACGGCTATCGGCATGCCAGGCGTCGGTCCCCACAGGTTCGCCGTATCGAAGGTCAGCGCGCTGGTGCCCGTGCCTATTGCGTGAAAGCGGATTCGCGCCAGCGTGCCGCCGCCGCTTACCGATGTTGCCCCGTCGACGAGCGTGAAGTCGTAGTCAATCGTGCCTGGCCCGTTCTCCGCCTGATTCGCCTGGACGGTCCCGGGCTGATCCCACGGCCCCGGGAAGTTGCCCGGGAATATCTGCACGCCCGAATGGTCGAGGTCGGCGTCGACGACCTCAAGGATGGAGGGATCGAAGCTCAGATGGAACGACGCGCTGTAGAGATTGCTGGCGTTGGAGATGACGACGTCCACGTCCAAGATGCCGTCGGAATCGACCTGCGCGGAGCCGGGATCGAGGACCATAACCGTGTCCTGCGCGCTCGTGCGGGCGCTTAACGGCGGCGACAGACTGAGGCCGGCCATCGCCGCTAACAAGACGACGACCCCGACCGCAACGACGGACCGGTGTCCGCGAACGGGCATCGCATCAGCCTCCGGATAGATGCATCTGTCTGCTTATCGGCCATGGGAGCCGGCAGGCGTAGGGCGCGGCACGGGGGGTCCTTCGGGGGATGAGGGTTACCGCGGGGCCCTTTAGGGGAAACCGGCAATCGGGGCAAACGAGTGAGGGCGGAGTCTTCTCCGCCCTCACTCGTTTGCTCTTGTTGTTGGTTTTCGGACGATGCGGCTAGGCTAGGCCGACCCTTTCAGATCTTCGTAAGCGGCCTGCACCTCGGCGATCGACGCGCCGTCTTCCAGGGTGGTAGCGTCGCCGATCGGCACTTCCATAGCGACGGCCTTGAGCAGTCGACGCATGATCTTGCCGCTGCGGGTCTTCGGCAGCTTCTTGACCAGGACGACTTTCTCAGGCGTGGCAATCGGGCCCATCGTGTCGCGGATGTGCTTCTTGATCGCTGCTTCCATGTCAGGCGACGCGTTGTAGCCTTCACGGAGGATGGCGAAGATGGTTATCGACTCGCCCTTCACCTCGTCCGGCTTGGCGATAGCCGCGGCCTCAGCGACGGCCGGGTAGGAAATGGTAGCGTTTTCCAGCTCCAGCGTGCCCAGGCGGTGACCGGCGACCTTTATGACCTCGTCGGCGCGGCCCAGCAGCCAGAAGTAGCCGTCCTCGTCCTGGATCGAGTAGTCGCCCGTCAGGTATTTGCCGGGGAAACGGTTCCAGTATGCTTCCTTGAAGCGGTCATCATCCTTGTATAGGGTCATCAGCATGCCGGGCCATGGCTTCTCGAGGATCAGCAGCCCGCGCTCGCCGGGTGCGACCGGCACGCCTGAATCGTTGACGACTTTCGGCGCGACTCCGGGTAGCGGGAAGCTGGCGGAGCCTGGCTTCAGCGGCGGAATCTCGATGGCCGGCGCCTGCGAAATGAGGATGCCGCCGGTCTCAGTCTGCCACCATGTGTCGACGATTGGGCAGCGGCCCTTGCCGATGTGGTCGTAGTACCAGAGCCACGTGTCGGGGTTGATCGGCTCGCCGACCGAGCCCAGGAGCTTCAGGCTGCTGAGGTCGCACTTATTGAGCCACTCCTCGCCGGCCTGCCTGAACATGCGGATGGCGGTGGGAGAGGTGTAAAGAACGTTGACGCCGTACTTCTCGATGATTTGCCACCAGCGGCCGAGGTCCGGGAAGTTCGGCGCGCCCTCATACATGACGCTCGTGGCGCCGGCGCAGAGGGGCGCGAAGACAATGTAGGTGTGGCCGGTGACCCAGCCGATGTCGGCCGTGCACCAGTAGACGTCGTTCTCGCCCACGTTGAACACCCACTTGAACGTGGAGTTGCCGTAGACCATGTAGCCGCCGGTGCCGTGTACGACGCCCTTCGGCTTGCCGGTCGTGCCGGACGTGTAGAGGATGTACAGCGGGTGGCTGGACTCAAGCGATTCCGGCTTCACATAGGAATCGGCTTCCTTCATGAGGTCGTGCCACCAGAGGTCGCGCCCCTGGGTCATATCGACATCCTGGCCGGTGCGTTTGACGACGATCTGCTTCTTAACTGTCGGAGCCAGGCCCATCGCCTCGTCGGCGACTTTCTTCAGCGGGAAGGGTGACCCTCTTCGCCAGCCGCCGTCGGACGTTACGAGGATCTTGGCGTCCAGGTCCACGAGCCTGTCGGCGAGCGCCTGGGCGGTGAATCCGGAGAAGACGGCCGTGAAGGTGATGCCCAGCCGGGCGCAGGCGAGTTGGATTATGGGCAGCTCAGGGATCATCGGCAGGTAGATGCCGATCTTGTCGCCCTTCTTGAGGCCCAGCTTCTTGAGCATCGAGGCGGCCTTGTTGACCTCGACATATAGCTGGGCATAGGTGATGGCTCGCGTGTCGCCGGGCTCGCCCTCGAAGTAGTAGGCGACCTTGTTGCGCCTGTCGCTCTTGGCATGCCGGTCGACGCAGAGGTAGGAAGCATTCAGTTCACCGCCCACGAACCACTTCGAGAACGGCGCGTTCCACTCCAGAACCTTGTCCCACGTCCTGAACCAATCCAGCTTGCGGGCCTCGTCCGCCCAGAAGCCTTCGGTGTCCTCAATCGACCTGTTGTAGACCTCGAGGTAGCGGTTCTTTGGCCAGTACGTCTTTTCGTTAGAGCTGGTCATGCAGCATCTCTCCTTTGGCTCATATAGTAGACGTAAGTCTCCAGCCGGGATCGCCCCGGCGCCTCCTCCCAGGCCTGCCGCTCGGCGCGCAGACCGTTTGAAGTCGAGGGCGCTTGTGCAATCTGGCGCAAATTAGAGGTTATCCCTAGGTCTCATTTTAAGTCAACCGATTTTCTCCGCGCTGGCGCCCGTCTCCAGCGTTCTGCCGATGGGACTCCGATTCGACCCAGGGGCCGGCAGGTGTTACATTCCGGTTCGCTATCGCGCTCCGGCGTAATGGAGGCTCTGCGTGATCGAGGCTGTTCTCTGGGACATGGACGGCGTTCTCGTCAATACTGCGCCCTTCCACTATCAGGCCTGGCGGGCGCTGTTCGCTTCGCTTGGCCGAGACCTAAGCGAAGAGGAATTCCGGCGCACGTTCGGCCTTCGAAACGACAATATCCTTCGCACCGTCCTCGGCGAAACGCCACCGGAGCGCTTGCGAGAGCTCGGCGACCGCAAGGAGGAACTCTTCCGCGAGGCGATCAAAGGCAGGATCACGCCCCTGCCCGGCGCAGTCGGCCTCGTGCGACGGCTGCGCGCGGCAGGCGTGAAGCAGGCCGTCGTCTCGTCGGCGCCGCGGTCCAACGTGGAGACGATTCTGGAAGCGCTGGCGCTCACAGCCGCTTTCGACGCGCTCGTGACGGAAGGGGACGTGCAGCGCGGCAAGCCCGATCCGCAGGGCTATCTGCTTGGCGCAGGCCGTATCGGCGTCGCGCCCGCCGCCTGCGTGGTAATCGAGGACGCGCCCGCCGGCGTCGAAGCGGCGAAGCGGGCCGGCATGGGCTGCATCGGCCTCGCGGCGGCGCGTCAGCCGGGAGAGTTGGCGGCGGACCTCGTCGTGGCGAGCCTGGAGGACGAAGCGGTATACTCTTTCCTGGAAATCCCGCGCTGACGGAGGTCGCTAATCCCTTCACTTGATCATTCCACGGTCTACGACGGCTCCAAGGGGACGTACCTGGCGCCGGAGCTGCCGAAGGTCGGCAAGCAGCCGTCCGACGTCACCGAGTGGCTGAACCTGCTCGCGCCCGAGGCCGTCGCCGCCTGCCACCGCGCCTACGTTGACGCCGGCTCCGAGGTCATCGAAACTAATAGCTTCAACGGCAACCGCTTCCGCTTGATAAAGTACGGCCTGGGCGACCGCGTGCGCGAGGTCAACTTCGCCGCCGCGAACATCGCTCGCGAGGCGGCTGGTCCCGGCGTCTCGGTTGCCGGCACGATAGGCCCCAGCGGTAAGCTGCTCGTCATCGGCGAAGTGTCCGCGGAAGAGCTGCGCGACGCGTTCGCCGAGCAGGCGAAGGCGCTGGCGGAGGGCGGCGTCGATTTCTTCCACATCGAGACGATGGCGGATCTCGGCGAAGCGGTGGCCGCGGTCGAAGGGGTGTGCAGCGTCTCAAACCTGCCTGTGGCCCTGACGATGTCCTTCGACACGGGCAAGCCGGAGGCAGGGCTGCGAACGATGATGGGAGTCACGGTAACTCAGCTTGTCGAGCGCGCGCGCGATTTGGAGCTATTCGCCGTCGGCGCCAACTGCGGCCGCGGCCTCGAAGGCTACCAGACGCTTTTCCAGCAATTCGTCGACGCGTCGCCGCCGATGCCGCTGATTGCGAAGCTGAACGCGGGCATCCCCATCACAATGGGTGGCGAGACCACCTACGACGGCACGCCGGAGAAGATGGCAGAGTACGCGGACTGGGTCGCGGGAATAGGCGTGAAACTTATCGGTGTCTGCTGCGGCGGCACGCCCCGACACATCGAAGCGATAGCCCGCGCCTTGTCGCGCCTCCCCTAGGAGGGCAGGCCTAGCTGCCGGACCCCCGGAACCGCACGCGCATCCGCATCGACTCCGGACGGGACTCCTCGAGCTGCAACTGCTGGCCCGTCGCCTGCGACAGCGTCTCCAGGAGGTGTTCGGCCGTGATCGGCTCCCGCAGCATGAGGACGATCCGCGCCTCGCCGTCGAAGTAGCGCTCCACCGATGCCCCTTCGATCGCCGGCACGCGGCTGAGGGCGCGCTGCACCTCCATTAGCCCCTGGAAGCCCGGCACCGACGAGATCACCAGAATGAGACCCTGGTCGCCCGGGATAAACGCCGGCTCGCTTTCCTCCGGCTCCTTTTCCTCCTCCTCGACCGGGATCGTCGCGGAGGGGCGCGACGCCAGCATGAAGTGCGACAGGTCGTCGAGGCGACGTTCCAGCCGCTCCAATGCGGCCGTCAGCGCCGCGACGTGCTCCGTCAGCAAGCGACGGTCCTGCTCCAGCCGGTCCAGCTCCCTGTCCGTCTGCTCGCGGGCGACCCGCGCCGACGACTGCACTTCGTCGATTACGATGCGGCGTTCGTCCGCCATGCGGTCAAGCGCGTGGTCGAAGTGATCGGCAAGGATTCGCAGGACCTCCCGCGTCTCCTCCAGCGGGTCGGGCTTCGGCGGTGGCGGTGGTTGTTCAGCGACGACGGGCTCTGGCGGAACCTCGGCGGCGGGCGTGGCCTCGGGCTCGACTTCGGGCGTCGGCTCGGGCACGGCCTTGATCAGCACCGCTTCCGCCTCCGAGAGCGCCTTCGCCAGGATGTCGGCCGCGCGACGGGTCGCTTCGTTCGCCTGTGTGGGCGTGGCCGGCGTCTCCTTCGACTCCTCGCTGCCGGCAATCTCCTCCACGTGAGGGATCTCTTCCGGCCCCTCTTGTGGCGTCAGGTTCTCAGGCATCGACTCTTCCACTTCTTGCGTTGCGACGGTCTCGGGCTGCGAGGGCTTCTCGGCGGACGGACGCTTCGCCGGTTTCGACGGCACGCCGAGCACGGCGCCGAGAAGGCGAGCCAAGACGTTAGGCAGCGGCGTCCCCCGCCGACGTGGCTTCGCTTGAGGGTTCCCGGAGACGCGTTTGCCGCGCCCGCCATCGGTCCCCGAAGGGTTCTTCGGCTTCATAGTATCACTCACCGCGGCCGTGGACGCCGGCGTAACCGGCCCACAAATCGTTTATCGGCAGGCGGAGTGAAGGCCGAAGGCGGGGGAGCCCTATCAGGTCACATTATACAGCAGAATCAGGGGTACGCACCCGACGGGGCGGAGGATGTTCGCGAGCTGGCCTCCTGGGCGTCGAATCCATTTCAGGCCGCCATTGTCTTGGGCGGCGCCCCGACCGCTGCTAATCCGCGGTTCGTCTTCCCGCACGAGAGAACCGCTTGCTATCATCGTCGCGTGGCGGCATCAGCAGTTCGTTGACCTGGAGGCGGGTCGTTTCACGCCTACCCCACGCTGAATCGCCTACGTCTCGTCCGCGTACAGCGGAGGCAGAATCTCGTCGCCCATTTCCCAACTGGCCGCCGAAGAGGCAGAGGGTCCCGTTCGCGTGATAGGCCATCGACGCAACTGGCTGCGGCGCTTGCCCCTCCAGTGAAAACGCAACTCAAATCCCATTTCATTCAAGCCTACTTGGTCGTCCTCTTTCGGAGGTCGGGACAGGTCGAAGCGCTCCGTGAAGTGAGCTCTGGCGAGGACGGAACCGTTAGTCTGGCGCCAGTCCATGTCGAAGCGGGGACCCCGAAACCGCCACTCCAAAGTTGCGATCTGCTCGCCGGAAATGTGTTTTACCTGCATCATGGGCTCGAACTGCGTTTCCAGCCGCGTCAGTCCTTGCCGCCTGACCTCAAACTCCGGGCGGTCGCGTTCTTCCGCATGCCCTTGGAGAAGCCTTGCGCGGACCTCGTCTGGCGACATATTCTGATTGGTCTTATCAACGCGGACCTTGAACCGGTCAAACGCGGCGAACACCTCACCCGTGGGTGCTTTCTCAGCAGTAACGGCGACTACGGTTCGGTCATGGAGCGTAAGCAAGTCAACATGAGGACTGACGAGGGGACTGGTGTGGGCCTTTAGGGCGTTCGCGAAGTTCTCTCGCGTGTTAGCGCTCAATGACACTCCCGCAATGTACCCGTCGTCCCGCACTCCGAAGAAGACGGTACCGCCGTCCGCGTTGGTAAAAGCGCACAACGTTTCAACAGCTGTCCGCTCCTCCGCGAACGTCGTCTTGAACTCGACGGTTTGGCCCTCGCCCCGCTCAATCAGGCGCTGAGCCTCTTCGGGCGTCATGGGGCGCTACCACTGAACGAACATGGGAATGTACGTTCAACAAGCACTTACCCACGGATGGCCAGCGCCTGATCTTCTACCGAAGGGTGCTGGATGCTCCGTCGACTTGATTCTTGAGAGTCGGATATCGAGAGTGTACACTAATCGTCACCGTGCCAGGCGAGATGGAAAGTTGAAGATGAGCGACTCTGAACCGGAGGTCCGAAAGATCGAGAAGGGTGAGGCTTGGGAGGAGACCGACGAGGCGCTGGGGGTCAAGGTGAAACGTCCGCTCGATAAGGTCGTTCCCGTGCGCCTGTCTTCGGACGCGTGGGAGCAATTGCGCCGTGAGGCGCGGGAGCGAGGCGTCGGCCCCTCGACGCTCGCGAGAACGTGGGTTCTCGACAAGCTGGGCGAGCTGAAGCAAAGGCGGAAGTCACAGGAGAGGCAGCGGGAGTTTGCCCGTCGTGCTGCCCGCTCGGCTCAGGAAGCCGGCGGGCCAGAGCCGACGGAGGAAGAGATCGTCGAAACAGTAAGGGCGACGCGCGAGGAGATCTATCGCGAGCGCGAGTCCTAAAGTTATCGATGGTCTGCGCGAAGAGCTATTCAGGGAGAGGCCTTAGCGCGAGCGTCTTCGGAGACGGGCTCCGAGGGCCAGCGTCGCGGCACCAAACATCGCTGCGAGGAAAGCTGCATAGAGCGCCCCGCTCGTCGACGATTCCAATCCCGAGCCCGTGGGCGGCATGATGATGGAACTCGGAGGAGCTCCGCCTGCGGACTTCGCAGCGACCTTTGAACAGGCCAAGGGTCACGATCCGCCCCTGACGACTCGACAAATACGGCGGGTTCTCAAGCACCAGTCGCAGGTTACCCGTCTTGTCTGCATAGCCGACGTCTTCCGGTCTTAGCCTCTCTCTCGCTAGCGGTCCCCGAAATGGAGCCACAATGAACACCTTAGAACGGGGCCGGCCATTCAGCAGCGGGCGCAGGCCCCAGATGAGGCCTGGGATGTCCTTTGGCTCAAGGCGGGATTTGACCTCCATGATGAGGCAGGAGGTTCTGGAATCCGGGCTCGTGATCTGGACGACTGCATCCACGCAGGAGCGACCCAGCCGCTCTCCTTCCGAAACCTGAATCGCCCAGTCGCTCGGCAGGCGAGTTCGCAAGGCCTCGACCGCTATATTTGTGAGTTCTGTTTCAGAAATAGCTATGTTCCGCGTCCCGCGCAACAGTGCATATTATGAAACACGAAAACGCAAGTCGCCTTCACTGGTCCCCTCTTGCCGAGTCGTCCTCCCATCTGCAAACGAACTCGCGAACCTGGGCATCCTTTCCACCCGCCAACAAGCGCTCCAGGCTCGCTGCGGCCTGCGCCTGAAGACTTGGCAGCACGTGGCTGTAGGTATCCAACGTGATACCGACATTGGAATGGCCCAGTCTCTCGCTGACCACTTTGGGGTGGACGCCGCCCGGCAACATGAGGGTAGCGTGGGCATGTCTTAGGTCGTGGAAACGAAGGCCCATAAGCCCGCACGACTTGACGATCCGTCTCCAGGCCCGCCTGAGGTTGCTCGGATCCATAGGTGTCCCCAACGGAGCGGCGAACACTAACCCGCATTCTTGATACGCCGCCCCAACGGTCAGCCTCTCCTCAACCTGGCCGCGGCGGTGCTCCCTCAAGGCCTGAACCGTTGGGGGCGTGAGTACCACGGCGCGTCGGCACTGGTATGCGGAGCCGGCCCGTTGGGTCAGGTGTGGCGGACGTCCGGTTCAACTGGGTGCTCGCTTTGGCTACCGGGGGAAGGTCGATAGTCTTGGATCCACGCGCGGGACACGGCGCAACGTCGATTGATTCCAGCTTCCTGCTGACAGTGCCCGAGGCGGCGCGACTGCTGCGTATCTGGCGCAACCTGACCTATGAACTGATCCACCAGAAAGCGCTTCCTCACGTTCGCCTAGGGCGACGCATCTTGGTACCGCAGCAACGTCTGGAGAGCTGGGTCGAAGAAGAAGCAAAGCTCTTTGTCGGCTAAACTCCTTGCTGTAGAACGTTTGGTCGGGAGGTGCTGAGTGCAGAGCCACATTCGCAAGCGCGGGAAAGGCTCTTGTGAGGTGGTCATCGACCTGGGCCGGGATCCCGCGACAGGCGAACGAAGACAAGTCTGGCGCTCCCTGAAGGGCACGAAGGGAGAGGCTGAGACGCTCTTGGTGCAACTGTTGCATCAGCGGGACATAGGCATCGATTCGCCGCCTGGCAGGATAACCTTGGGCGAATACTTGGAGGGTTGGCTGCAGCGCTACGCCAGAGCCAACCTGGCGCCAAAGACGTTTCTTCAGTACAGCTGGGCCGTGCGGAGCCAACTGACGCCCTGCCTGGGCAGTATCAACTTGACCAAACTGCGTCCCCAACACATCCAGGCGTGGTACTCTCGAGCTCTCCAGCGGGGGAGGGTCGAGGGCCGCGGTGGGCTCAGCTCGAAGACGGTGTTGCATATCCACCGCGTTCTCCGGGAGGCCCTGCAGCACGCGGTCCGCTGGCAGATGCTGTCCCGCAACCCGGCGGATGCGGTGGAGGACGTACGTCGGCTGCTTTCTGTAGCAGCTTCCACCACGCATGGCCCGCTGGTTTATACGGCGGTGATGACGGGCCTGAGGCGGGGAGATCTGCTGGGATTGTGCTGGCAGGATGTGGATCTGGACGCCGGCGTCATCCATGTGCGACAGACGGCCCAGTGGCTGCCCGGTCAGGGATCGAACTTCCGCTCTCCGAAACGAGACAGCGCCAAGCGACTGCCCGTCCCCTCAGCGAGCTCCTCCGATCCCTGCAAGAGGTGTTTCTTGGGGCCGCCCGTGGGGCGGCCCCAGAGTCTGCGCGCCTACTGAGGGTGCATCCGTGCCCGCAGCAGGCGGCATGGGCAACCGAGCATCGAGCCTTACGCGGAAAGGAGGAACGAACGTGTCCAAACAAGACCGGTTCAAGGAGTACACCCGCTCTGTCTGGAGACAGAGCTACGAGGGCTACGAGCGCTGGCCCGCGGGTCGGCGCGACGCCGTCCGGTCTGCCGTCGATGCTCTCGACGTCGAGCTTCGCCGCTGTGCCAGCGAAGACGAGCTGCACGCCTGCTATTGGGAGTCGGGCGACTGGCCGGCAGAGGTGCTGCGTAGGCATCTGCGGTCGGATCCGGGTCAGGAGGCACTGCTGGAACTGGAGGATGCAGCGTTCTGGCTGCGCTATCGGGAACTGGCGGAGAGCTAGCGGTGCTCGACCTATCACGGCTCAATCCGGAGCAGCGGGAGGCCGTGACCACCACCGAGGGACCGCTCCTGGTAGTGGCCGGCCCCGGCTCCGGCAAGACGGCGGTCATCGCCGCCCGCGTCGCCTACATTGTCGACCAGGGCCTCGCTACGGCGTCCCAGATACTGGCCGTGGCCTTCACCAACAAGGCCGGGCGCGAGCTGAAGCTTCGCCTGGCCTCGGTGCTGGGGGAGTCGGCCGGCGAGGTGTGGGCGGGCACCTTCCACGCCTTCGCCCTGAGCGTCCTGCGCCAGTGGGGCGGCCACTTCGGATTCGACCCCGACCATCTGTCGGTCTACGCTGACGAGGAGGACCGCCGCGCCGCCCTGAACCACGCGCTCAGCGACCTCGGCCTCGAGCCCAAGGAGCAGCCGCGCGAGGCCCTCCTCGATTCGATCAGCCGCGCCAAGGACCGGCTTCTCTGGCCGGAAGATGTGAAGGAGCGCGACCCGGAGCTGGCGGCCGTCTACCAGGCTTACCAGGAGTCGCTGCGCCGCCGCAACGCCCTGGACTTCGACGACTTCCTCCTCTTCGCCGTGCGACTGCTGGAGGAAGACGAGGAGGCGGCTCAGTGGCTGCGTCAGTTCTACCGCTACGTGCTGGTGGACGAGTACCAGGACGTGAACTACGCCCAGCACCGGCTGCTGGCGCTGCTGGCGGCGGAGCACCGCAATCTGTGCGTGGTCGGCGACCCCGTGCAGAATCTGTTCTCGTGGCGGGGCAGCGACATCCGCTACCTGCTGGAGTTCCAGCGGGACTACCCAGAGGCGAAGACCATCGCCCTGGAACAGAACTACCGTAGCACGCAGGTAGTCCTGGCGGTCGCCAACGCCCTCAGCGCCGCCCTGCGCTACGGAGCGCGCAACCTCTGGACAGCGAACGCGCCGGGCATTCCCGTGATCCTGCGTCCCGCCGACGACCCCCGGTCTGAGGCGGCATTCGTCGTCGCCGAGGTGCAGCGGCTACTGGCTGAGGGAGTCGTAGCCTCACCTGGCGACTGCGCCGTTCTCTATCGCACCAACGCCCAGGCGCGCGAGTTGGAGATGGCGTGCGTGGAGGCGGGGCTGCCCTACAGCGTCCGCGGCAACAGCGACTTCCTGGCTCGCAAGGAGATCCGCGACCTGATGGCCTACCTGCGCCTCATCCACAATCCGCGGGACGTGGCAGCACTGGGCCGGATCGTCAACACGCCGCCGCGTCGATTGGCCGCTATCGAGAAGCGGATACGGGGTGGCGAAGAGCTCACCCTGGCGCGACTCGAAGAAGGTTTCCCGTGCGACCTCAAGGGCGAGCGCAGCCACCAGAGCTTGCGGGAGTTCTTCGAGGTGATGGCGAGCCTGCAAGCCATGGCGGAGGACGCGCCGCCCGACTTCCTCATCGAGGTGGTCCTGGAGATGAGCGGCTATCAGGCCTGGCTGCGGTCGCAAGAGGATGGCGAGAAGCGACTGGAGAACCTGGACGCATTTCGCGCCCTGGCCAAGCGGTCGGGGGCGGAGCGACTTCCCGACTTCCTGGACGAGATAAGCTTGACCGCCGACCTGGACACCGGCTCTAGTCCTGAGGGTCTGGTCCTCTCCACCATTCACGCCGCCAAGGGGTTGGAGTGGTCGGTGGTGTTCGTGGCCGGACTGGAGGACGGGCTTCTCCCCCACGCTCGCGCCCTGGATGAGTTTGAGACAGAGGCCGGCCCCCTCGATGAGGAGCTGCGCCTGTGCTACGTCGCCGTCACGCGGGCGGTGGAGCGGCTCTACCTGACCTACACCCGCCAGAGGCCGCGCAACGGGAAGACGCTCGCCGCCGAGCCGTCCCGATTCCTGCGGCGCATCCCGCGTGAACTACTAGAGCGCCGCGTGGCGTAAGGAGAATCACATGTACGACGTACTTTCCATCCGTAGGGCGAGCCCCATCGAGGAGGTCGTCGCCTGCTCCGGAGTGACGCTCCGGCCAAACGGGCGGCGTCTCATCGGTGTCTGCCCCTTTCACGCCGACGGCCGGCCCAGCCTAGTCGTCTACCCGCAGAACGACAGCTACTTCTGCTTTGGTTGCGGCGCTGGTGGCGACGTTATCGACTTCGTGGCGCGGCTGAACGGCGTCGGCTTCCGAGAGGCTGCGGCGATCCTGTCCGGACCTTCGACGCAGTGCGAAAGCAATCTTGGTCACAAGATGGTTTCTATTGCCACCCGGAGAGAGCACGAACCGCTTACCGAAAGCGAGAGGGCGATCATCGAAGCAGCCGCCGCTTTCTACCACGACGCCCTTCGGCACGATCGGAAGGCACTCGACTACCTGAAGGAAAGGGGCATCGACCGGGACACAGCCCGCCGCTGTCGCCTGGGTTTCGGTCGCCCCGGCCTTGCCGAGCACCTGCGACGGCGACGCCTGAGCCTGGCCGCCGCCCAAAGAGTCGGGCTGCTCGCCGGAGACTTTGAAACGATGCTTGATCGCATCATCGTGCCAGACTTGCGCGGCGGCAAGGCGACCTGGTTCACGGGCCGCGCGCTCCGGCAAGGAACGCCGCGCTACCTGAACCTGCGCCTGCCCAGACCGTTGCTCGGCCTCGATCTCGTCCGCGGCGACGAGGTCGTCGTCACAGAAGGCCCCTTTGACTGGCTGACGGCCGTCCGATTGGGCCTGCCGGCGGTGGCGCTGCTGGGGACTCACGTCTCGCGGCAGACGGCGCAGGCGCTCGCCCGCTTCAGACGCGTGTACCTGGCGCTGGACGCCGACGAAGCAGGCTGCCACGCCGCCCTACAAATCGCCGCTAACCTCGATGGTCGAGGCGTGATCGTGGAGCTGCCGCCCGGCGTCCACGACCTGAACGACCTGGGGCGTCTTCGCAATGGACGGAAGGCGTTCCGGCGCTGCCTTGAGCTTTCCACTATTAGTTAAGGAGAGGACATGGGACACTTTCGACGCCGCGTCCGCCCTTCGCGCCGCCTGACAATGCAGAGGCGGGCGCTGGAACCAGTACGCAAGGCGTTGCCCAGTGATGTTGGGGCCTTGCTGGCGCAGCCCCTGGACCTGGCTTTCGTCTCGGAGCGGGAACTCCGCGACGGACGGCTCATCCAGTACATCGAGGGCTGCGTTGTCATCAACCAGGCCAACCGCATCTTTGGCCATGACGGCTGGGGCGCTGAGGTCGTCGGCGAGGTGACCTACCGGCCGGTGAGCCTGGTGGACCCAATGACGGACGCTCCAGCGGCGGTCGGCATATACACCGCGACCGTCCGCGTGACCGCTCGCGGCTGCCCGCCCAAGGCCGACGTCGGCTGCGCCTTCGTCGCCGACGAGACGCCGGAGGCCCACGAGGCCGCCTACAAAGGAGCGGTGACCGACGCCCTGAAGCGGGCGCTGCGCCACTTCGGCGACCAGTTCGGCAACGGTCTGTACGACCGCCGCAACGCCGTCGACACGGCCGCACCAAGGCCGGCGACGCCCGCGTCACCCGCCAGGCTGGAAGCGATGCGCCATAAGGTGCTGGACTTGTCGCAGCGCCTGGGCGTCGATGAGGCGAAGGCCCGCGCCTCGGCGGAGGAGCGGTACGGCCGGCCTCTCGACGAGCTCGGCGAAGAGCAGCTCGCCGCTGCGGTTCGTGCCCTGGCGGACCAGCTCAACCGCCGCAACGGCCAGTCGGCGGAGCGGCGTAGGGCCGCGTAGCCATGGTCATCGCTTACAGAAACCCGGTGCGGCTGATCCAGACCCGCACCGGCCCGCGCTACGTGGTGCAGGTGCCGGAGCCCCTGAGTCCTATCCCCGGCTGGCGCGCTTACTCGGTGCTCGCCGTGGGGCCGAACGGAGACCCGCCCCTGCACCTCATGCTGTACGAGCGAGTCGATGGCCACCTGGAGGCGCCCGATGGCCCCCAGGCGGCGTAGCCTCGCCACCGAGACGACCTCTCTGTCGCCCGAAGACGCCGACGTGCTCCGACTCGTGCAGGAGAACCTGCGCCTCCTGTCGGAGCTGCGATCGCGCTATCGCTCCGCCTCTCGCGGCGGGCCGAACGGCCGCCAGATGCGCTCGCCCCAGGACATCGCCGACCTCCTCGCGCCGGAGATGGAGATGCTGCCGCAGGAGCAGATGCGGGTGATCCTGCTGGACAGGCGCAACCGCGTGCTGGACGTCGTCATGGTCTACCAGGGCAGTGTGAGCACGGCGGTGGTGCGGATGGCGGAGCTCTTCCGCGATGCCATCGTCGCCAACGCCCCCGCCCTGATCCTCGCCCACAACCATCCGTCTGGATGCCCGGTGGCAAGCCCTGAGGATATCCAGATGACCTCCGACGCCGCCCAGGCAGCGAAGCTCCTCGGCATCGACCTCCTGGACCACATCGTGATCGGGCAGGGGCGATTCGTCAGCCTGAAGGAACGAGGTGTCTTCTGGCGGCTGACGGACAGTTGCCAGATGCCGAAATTGCCATATAATACTTTAGACCAGTATAGACCAGAACCGAGGTGCGCCATGAAGCAGGTTGGAGTTTACGAGGCGAAGACCCAGCTCCCTCGCCTCCTTGATGAGGTGGAGCAGGGCGAGACGATCACCATTACCCGACACGGCCGGCCTATCGCCCGTGTCGTTCCCATCCGCGGCCGACAGCGGAGCGTGCATGACGCCATCGAGGCCCTGGAAGCATTCCGTCAGGGTCATACTCTCGGTGATCTCACCATCAAGGAGCTTATCGAGGAAGGGCGGCGTCACTAATGCCGTTCGTTCTGGACGCTTCGGTCGCGCTAGCCTGGTGTTTTCGCGACGAACAGAACGCTTACGCCCACCGGATGCTCCGGCGGCTGGACGATGAATCGGCTGTCGTCCCCAACATCTGGCTACTGGAGGTAGCCAACGGTCTGCTGATTGCCGAGCGGCGCGGCCGTCTCAGTCGAGCAGAGGCAGCGCAGGTCGGCGGGGTTCTCGCAGACCTCCCGATCACCTGGCAAGAAACGAGCATCGAACAAGCGCTCGGCTCGGTGCTGGAGCTGGGAGAGGCGCACGGGCTCAGCGCCTACGATGCCGCATACCTCGAGCTGGCAATGCGAGACGGTCTACCGCTGGCGACGCAGGACAAGGCCCTTCGCGCGGCTGCTGAGCAGGTCGGGGTGTTGTCGGTGGACTGATACCAGCCCAAGAGTAAGAGAGAATCACAAAGGCGCTCTCCGTGGAGAGCGCCTTTCTCTATCCCGGAAAGGAGCAAGCTTGATGCAACGTATGGTCATTCGCGCCGCAGGCTTCACCGCGACGGTGGACGCCTGCGCTCGAGACGGGGGACAGCTCTGGTTCTTGTCCCTGTTGGGAAGCCAGCAGGCCGTGCGCGCCCTTTGGGCCCGGCTGGTGAAAGGCGAGACGGCCTACCTCGGCGAGGACGAGTTGACCGGCGGCTCACCCTGCTGGCTGGCCCGCGAGGCGTGGGGCACGTGGCGATTCCACGGCTGCCGCCTAGTGCGACCGCCGGGAGTTCCTGCTCCTGGCCCGCAGCGAGGAGGAGGCGCCCGCCCTCCACTACCGCTTCCTGAACCGACGGCTCGATTTTGCCGCTGCACTCGTCCTGGGCCGACTGGCTGTGGGAGCGGGGGCTGAACGCTGGCGAGGTCGAGGCGCCGAGTCGATGGGCGTCTGCGCCTACCGCTGCCGGCCTGACCGACAAGCTGTCTAGGATGTTGCGAAAGGCGATGATGCGGCGGTAGTCAGTGATTCGTGCTGCGATGGCTTCGTCCAGGCGCGCCTCGCCGAGGCCGCGGAGCAGATAGCCGCCTTCAGATTCGGCCCGCGCACGAGCTCTGGATCAGCTACCACCCGGTCCTCGAAGCCGACGTCGACCGTCACGTCCTCAAACACGCGCCCGCCGAGCTCTGCGACAACGTGGTACCGCACCGTGACACCTTCCAGCATCGCGTCGAGCTTCCCTGTCCGCTCGATGACAAACGTGAAGTAGTCGCCAAGGTCGAGCGACTGTGCTGCAAGAAAGTCGGCCGTTGCCGCCTCCTCGTTATCTTGGCGGCCGAGATCGAGATTTTTCGTGGTGCGAGACCTGGCTCCCAGGCGAAAGAGGAGCGCCGCACCCTTGACGACCCAGCGGTTCGGAGCCACGACCACCAGGCGCGCCATCAAGCGATCGAAGACCACGAGCTTGCGCAGCCGCATCAGTGGGACACTTTCTCCCTGGCCATCGTCAGGAGTCGCTGTTCGAGAGCCCTACGGAATGCGCCGGGAGTGGCGTATTTCATTGCCGAAACCTGCGAAGCGCTTCCTCGATCAGCGTTGCCACTCGCCTTCCGCGCGCGACTACATTTTCCCGCAGTTGTCGCGGGGTGGCCAGGCCGCGCTCAACCGCCGAATGACAGCCATCTCGATCTGTTCCGGCGCTATCCCCGTCTCGGCTGCGTCGAGGATGCTGCGCGTGGCCGAGGTGATGGTGACACCATCGCGCACGACCACGTCTTCCGACCTTGGTGATCGAGCAGTGGTGTGGACCTTAACACCGGGGAGCGTGAGGACGTTGCGCCGCGACCGAGGAACAGTAAGGTGTACCGCATCCGGTATCACGTCGCTGAGGTCGAGCAGGTCAAGTGCGCTTTCGTGCGAGACGACGGCTACGTCTTTCCCCACTGCGAGCCAAGCGGCGAGCACATGCTCACGCGGCGACGCCGGATACTCGCGAAAGCGATACAGTCCCCGACGTACTCTGATGAACCGGCCGCTCTTCACGTGATGCGAGACGCGCTATCGGCTAAAACCAGAAACCCGGGCTTGCTCAGCCGTGAAGTAGCCACCCTGCTCTGAGGCGATATCGAAGAGTCGGGCGCGATCCGGTTGGGAAGCGGGTCGGCGGGTGCGCGATGCGGCCTTGATGTCACTCATAGGTCAAACTATATTTGACATTCCGATGACATGCAAGTGGGGCGACAGAGGTGTGGAGGCAAAACGCTGTCCGTAGCTGTTCCCGCTGCCTGTATTCGCAAGTCATGGGCGGGGCCTGACAGCGCGGCTGTTCTCATGGCGATACCGACGAAACGCGCTTCACACGGGGCCGAGCTTGGCTGCGGCCAGTCCAATGGCGCTCCCACTCCAGTCCAATCTAGGGCATTCTAGTCCAATTCTGCCCTCCGACCTGAAGGGGATAACTCAACGCCTGTATCCACGGGGTTCGCCAGAAGTGGCTGCCGGCGCAGTGCCGGCGGTCGCTTCTCCGAATCCAGCGACGTGCGGGACACTACTGGCCGAAGAGGGATTGGACTGAAATTGGACCAAAATATGACCGTGGCTAATATACTCTTTTGACTTGTTACATATACTTCGACTACTTCGACTCTCTCGCCAGCAGAGACTGTGCCCTTACACCACCGCCAGTTGGTAGCGGTCAGATACTTCTGAAACAAGGTACTCTTGCTACTCACTCCCCCTCCGTTTCCTCATCCCACGAGACTCTCCGCATGTTTGCGATTTCTGGCTTGCTTGTGAGCCTCAGGCTTAGGTTGGAGAAGTGAACGATGTCATA
>CAWJHZ010000017.1:0-19310 GCA_963842845.1 uncultured Chloroflexia bacterium | reverse complement strand
GGCGCTGCCTTCGACGTAAGCGTGACGCTGACTACCGATGCCAACATTCGTGGCGTCCAGGGCGCGCTTACCTTCGACCCGTCGCTATTGGAAGTGGACAGCGTCAGCGAAGGCTCGTTCCTCAAGGATTGGGCCAGCGCGCACAGCGACTCCACGATGATCTTCCCTCAGGCCAACATCGACAATACCGCCGGCACCGTTTCCGACATCGGCATATCCATGATGGGAACAACCCCCGGCGGTCCAACCGGCACCGGTATCTTATTCATCTACCACATGAAGACTAAAAGCACGGAAGGCACTGCGAACCTTACGCTCTCCGATGTCGTTCTTTCCAACGAGAACGCCGCAACGCTTTCGGGCGTCACCGTCAACGGCGGCCAGGTCATCGTCCAGATTGGCGCGCCCGTCCCCACAGCGACGCCGGGCAGCGGCGGTTCGGGCTCCGGCAGCCTTACCTCTCAGAGTAGCGGGTCAGGCGGCGGCGGTGGTGGAGGTGGCAGTGGTGGCGGCAGCACTGGGCGGACCAGCGGGTCCACCTCTGGCTCTTCGGCCACTCCAACCTCCCAGGTCGCCGGCGCTAGCGCTAGCCTCTGGACGATTGATCTCTCAGGCTCCATCGGCGCTGACGGAATGGTGAAGAAGGACATCGAATGGATCAGCCCCGACGGAAAGGTCAGGCTCCAGATCAATGCCAACACCGTCGCCCGGGACAAGAATGACGACCCGATCAAGAGCATCACCATCAGCCAGGATAGCTCTCCGGCGCCCGCTCCGGGAGACTGGTCAGCAATCAGCAACGCTTTTACCTTCGAACCAATCGGCGCGAAGTTCAATCCGCCCATCAGCCTGAGCTTCCAGTACGACCCTTCGCTGATGCCGGCAGGCGTCGACGACAACGCTTCCCAACTTGCGTACTTTGACGCGGAGGCGACCCCGCCGACGTGGCAGGAGCTGAACACCGTCGTCGATCCCATCGCACACACGGCAAGCGCGAAGATATCGCATTTCTCAACCTTCGGGGCATTTGCCAACCCGAAGAGCGGCCTACCGTTCAACCCTTGGGTACTGGGCGGCATCTTCGGCGGCGAAGTCCTCCTTGGCGGAGTCGCCTACCAACTCATCCAGACAAGACGTCGACGCAGAATCGCTCTCGTCAAGGCTGCATAGGTTTGAGCGCGGCACCAGAGAGGAATCGTTTCGGGTTCAGGAATGCTAGGAGGTCCCCAGTGATACGAAGGGCATATCCAAGGAAGACGGTCTTGGGAATCGCGCTGGGAATTATGGCTCTCGGGGCGCTCTGGCTCGCGGGTGGAACGGCCAGCGCTAACCCGGGTACAAACGTAAGCGTTTCGCTAGATTCGACTAGCGTGAACGCTGGCGATTCTTTCGACGTCAACGTCGTCGTCAACACTGACGTCCCGATTCGCGGCGTCCAATTCGCTCTCGCCTTCGACCCGTCACTCGTTCAGGTCGCAAGCGTGGACGAGGGTTCTTTCCTGAAGGACTGGGCAAGCGGCAGCAGCGACCAGACACTGGAGTTCCCACAACCCCAGATCGACAACAATGCCGGCCATGTGACAGACATCGGTATTGCTGTGGTGGGAACGGGCCAGGGAGGCGCTAGCGGACACGGCGTGCTCGCAACTTACCATATGACGGCGAAGGCGGGCGCCAAAGGCGTCTCGTCTCTCAAGCTCTCAGACTTGGTAGTTTCGGATGCTCAGGCCGCAACGATCCCCGGCGCGACTTCGACCGATGGCCAGGTCGGCATCGGGGGCGCCCAGGTGACGCCGTTGGAAACGACGGCGCCGTCCAGCGGCACGCCGTCGTCCACCGCGGCAACGACGAGCGCGACCGGGAAGACTGTTGGGAAAACTGGAACGCCGGTCTCCGCCGTCAAGGGCGCCACCAAGACTTCCGGCTCATCGGGCTCGTCAAACGGGCTGAAACTGCCCTGGGAAGCTGTGGGAGGCATGGTTGGTGCGGTAATCGTAGCCGGCGGTGTCACGGTAGCAGTGCGAAAGCGTCGGGCATAGCCGGATAGACCGGAATCGCGTGAGCGGCCGCCGACAGGAGGCATTGTATGCGACGAATCATTCAGAGAGCGCTCGTTCTCGCCCCCGTTTCCCTGATTGTGCTATCAGCGCTGCTCACAGGCTGCAGCTCATCCACCGCCACGAAAGGCGACTCGATTCTGGCGGCCTGGGACATGATGCCGCTGGCTCAGGCAGCCCAAAGTAACTTCAGCGGGGCCTCTGGCATGGCGGTTGCGACGGGTTCTGCGGCCGAGGGCATCGCCGGCCTGCAAAGCGGCCGCTGCGACGCCCTCATACTGGGACGCGATCCCACGCCTCAGGAAATGCAGGGCCTGAAAGACGAGGTCATCGGCCACGACGCCGTGACCATCCTTATCGACCAGAATTCCTGGAAGGGCGGTGAGTGGTGGGTGGGGAATATGCCTTCTCACCGCACCAGCGGGCTACGCAACCTGACCACCGCCGACCTTAAGGGACTCTTTAGCTTCCCCATCCTTCAGCCGGGCCAGCGCTGGAAGTGGACGCCGACGCCGCCGGCATCCTACGACGCGTGGGTCGCCTACTACGACAACACCGGTGCAATGGTCGGTCAGGGCTGGGTCCCCCAGGACGAATCGGTGCCACCGCCTTTTGTCTTCCCTCAGGGGAAGTACGACACCCAGAGCGCCCTTTATCAGGCCCTCGGGCTCGACGAGACCGCGATAACGTCCGCGGCAGAGACGAAAGGCTTCACCGCCGTGGGCTCCGACACCGAAGAGCAGGTGCTCGGCTCTCAGTACCAGATCGCGGCTACGGGTGACTTCGTCTTTAAGATCGGCTTCTCATCATTGCGAACAGCGAAGCTCGCCGTCAAGAATCTCTCAGTCAACGTCGTGTCCATCGATGGGGTAGACCCCGTCGCGACACCGCAGTCGGTCTACGACGGAACGTATCCGCTAAGTCGGAAGATCCATCTCCTCACCGGTGAAAACTGCTCGGAGACTGACGGACTGGCGGAGTTCTTGCTCTCGCCCGAGGGGCAGAAGGTGGTCCAGGATGCCGGCTATCTCCCGCTCCTGGCGAAGAGCTAAGAAGGAGACAGATCAGAGATGAGGTCTTGGTCACGGACGGCTTCACTGCTGCTCGCGCTCATACCTGTGGCGATGCTCGTCTTCGTCGTCGCGGACCTCTTCAAGGAAGCTCTGCCGGCGATGAAGTCGCCCGGCCTGAAGGAGATGCTCACCGGCCGCGACTTCTCCGGCGCCTACACGAATTCGAGGGGAGTGTATGGGCTCGTCCCCGCGATGTGGGGCACCCTGCTCGTCGTTGTCATAGCCCTTGGAATCGCCCTCCCGGCGTCCCTGGCCGTGGCTATCTTCGCTACGGAGTTCCGCCTCGGCTTCCTGGGCAAGGGCATGGAAGCGATTATGGGCGCGCTCGCCGGTATCCCGCCCATCGTCTACGCGCTGATGAGCGTCGTCTTCGCCGAAGCGTTCATCCGACCGAAATTCGGTGCCCCGGACATTCCCAGAGACGCCCTGCCTCACGGCCTGACGCTGGGCCTCCTGCCCTGGGACCAGTCCACCTTGCTTGGTGGGCTCCTTCTCTCCCTAGTGATAGTGCCGTTCATGGCGCCCCTGATCTGCGACGCCCTGCGAAACGTGCCTCAGGGCCTCCGCGAGGCGTCGCTGGGGCTGGGGGCGAACCGCTGGCACACATTGAAGAGGGTCGTAATACCCGCGGCCTCGCCGGGCATCTTCTCGGCCGCTACCCTCGGTGCGCTGAAAGCCTGCGGTGACGTGATTATCGTCGCCTGGGCCATTGGTTATGAGTCAGTGCTGCCAAACCCGCTCGTCGATGTCTGGGAGCGGACTCCCTCTCTTGCTGCCGTCGGCGCGGGACTTGCCGGAGGAATTGGACAAGCAGGTGGCGGCTACTGCGCTGGCCAAGTTTCTTGCTCCGTTTCCTACTTCTCCGGATTGTTATTGCTTGGGCTGGCCATCATGATCCTGGCGGTGGCGACTGTTCTCCAGAGGCGGCTTCAGAAGAGGTTTGCGCAATGAGCTTCATTGACGTGGAGGGCATCTCCGGCGACGAAACCGCTGAGCGGCAGCTCATCTCGGCGACAATTCGTCGGATTTCGGCGTGGGAACCGGCAAGAGCTCTCGCGAAGGTGCGGGCCGTGCCCGCGGCCGCCTTCGTCGTGTCCGGCCTTGGCGTTATCGATGGCTGTCTCTCCCTCAGCCTGAACTCCCTGGTCGGCGTCTCGATAGCGCTCCTGGGCCTTCTCTGCGTTTCGCTCCTCGCGCTGGCTGTGGACGTTCGCCGGTCGACGGGCGTCTGGGAGCGCCAACTCCTAGTCCTGGCGGCTCTCTCCGCAGCCTCGATGGTAGTCCTCTGGTTCCTTCCGACCTACTGGAACGGCCTGGACCTGAACGGCATATTCCATCGCTCCTTCTTCGCCGCCATCTTTCTCCTGGGAGTGAGCGTTCCCTCCAGTTGCCAGACCCTGTATCGGACTCTCGGCGCCACGCCCGATGCGGAGGACATGGCGCACTATCCCCTCATCCTCCTGCCTGTGGGGCTGCTTCTCGCGGCTTACGGTCTGCTGCTGGCCCGGCTCATCCAGGCGGGCCTGCCCAACCTCGACTGGCACGCCTTGACCACGCCCTATCGGATCGTCCGGTGGACCACGCAGCCTAGCGACAACCCATGGGCGCAGCCACAGACGCAGCAGGCGACGCAGACGGGAATGTTGAACTACATCCTCGCCACATTGCTGCTGGTCGGAATGACGTGCGTCATTGCTTTCCCTGTCGGCGTCGGGACCGGTGTCTTCCTGAGCGAATACGGCAAAGGTCCGCTCGCGGCGGTGGTGCGCTTCTCAACGACGCTCTTGCGCGCGATGTCCGTCTTCATCATCGGAGTCACCGCCTTCAGCGTGGCCCGGCACTCGTGGGGCACTCCCTTCTCAGACCTGTTTGCCGGCTATCTCCGCGACATGAATGGCGCCAAGCACAGCGCCAACGGCTCGTTTGTCACGGGGGCCATCTTCCTCTCGCTGCTGATGATCCCGGTCATCTCCCGCAGCACAGAGCAGGGTTGTCGGGCGACGCCGCAGGACTTGAAGGAGGGTTCGCTGGGATTGGGAGCTACGGAGGGTCACACGCTGACGCGCATCATCCTCCCCTGGTCGCTGCCGAGCATTGTCACCGGCCTTCTGATCGGTTGCGCCGAAGCCGCCGGCAGCGTCGCCGTGCTGATGTTCATGGCGGGCACCGGTGAGAACGGCATCGGGCCGCTGAAGGGCGTCACTTCGCTCGGATACTTCATTCTGGGCGTCCGAAACGGCTCGGTTCAATTTCAGAGGGATATGTCTCAGTACCAGTTCTCTGCGGCGCTTCTTCTCGTGATCATGACGGTCGGGCTCAGCGTAGTCGCCTTGCTGTTGAAGCGAAGATTTGCGAAGAGGTATAGAGGAGCATGGTCGTAACTTCGGATTCCATACAGGCGCAAAGGTCGGTTCAGATGAAGAGCAGGAATGGTTCAGCAAGCGCGATCGACATCAAGGGGCTGCGAGTGTCCTACGGCGGAAATCCCGTCGTGAAGGGAATAGACCTCGCCATTCCTGCGGGGCAGGTCACGGCGATAATCGGCCCGTCCGGCTGCGGCAAGACGACGGTCCTTCGCTGCTTGAACCGACTCATCGAGTTAACGGACGGCTGTACAGTGGAGGGACACATCTTCCTGGACGGCGAAGATATCCAGCGGATGGACCCGGTCCTCTTGCGCCGGAGAGTCGGAATCGTCTTCCAGAAGCCGAACCCCTTCCCAATGTCCGTACGTGAGAACGTGCTCTACGGTGTGAAGGCGGTGCGCAGGAAGACCGATCATAACGCAGTCGTCCAGAACTGCCTTTCGAAGGCGGCTCTCTGGGATGAGATCCAGGACCGGCTCGGCGACCATGCCTTCGCGCTCTCCGTTGGGCAACAGCAGCGTCTGTGCATCGCGCGCACGCTCGCGGTCTCCCCGAAAGTGATCCTGCTCGATGAGCCAGCGGCGTCCCTGGACCCAGCGTCGGCGGCGCGAGTGGAGTCAAGCATCACGGCCCTGCGCGGCGAGTACACAGTGGTCATCGTCACGCACAACATGCAACAGGCCCGTCGCGTCTCCGACTACACGGCCTTCATCTATCTCGGCGAGCTTGTGGAGTTCGGCGAGACGCAGCAGGTGTTCGAGGCTCCGAGGACGCCGGAGACGCAACGATACATCGCCGGCCAATTCGGCTAGCTGCCTCTTGTGGTCGTCGTCGTCACTTTTACCACATGTTTGCCGTGCGTTGACGGGGGTTAACAAGCGCTTAACCCGTCGATGCTAGTTTGAGCGAGATGAAAAAGGTCCTCGTGGTCGATGACGAGCCGACCCTTGTTGCAACGCTCAAGTACAACCTGGAAGGCGCTGGCTATGAGGTGCTGACGGCCGAGAACGGCGAATCCGCCCTCCTCGTGGCTCGCAGCAGGCGCCCCGATCTCGTGGTCCTGGACCTCATGCTCCCGATCATGGACGGCCTTGAGGTCTGCCGCCTTCTCCGGCGGGATATGAGCATGCCAATCTTGATTCTCACCGCGAAAACGGAAGAGGTGGACAAGATCGTCGGACTTGAGCTTGGCGCCGACGACTACGTAACGAAGCCGTTCAGCATGCGCGAGCTGCTCGCCCGGGTCCGCGCCCTTCTCCGCCGATCGGAAACGGTGTCGGAGGATGTGGCCGAAGTGGTGATTTCGGGAGACCTGGAGCTCAACCCTCGCTCCCGTGTCGTCTCTCGCGATGGGAAGGCGCTTCCTCTGCGGCCCAAGGAGTACGACCTGCTGGCCTTCCTGATGTTCAACCGTCGGCATGTGTTCACTCGCGAACAACTCCTTCACCGCGTCTGGGGGTATGAGGACGCGCTCGAAACGAGGACGGTCGACGTGCACGTCACATGGCTTCGCCAGAAGATCGAGGACGTGCCGGGCAGGCCGACGCGTCTCATCACAGTCCGCGGCACAGGCTACCGGTTTGACGGATAGCCCCTTCCACGCCTCATACGCCGAAACCTTCACACAACGTTTACTTCGCGTTAACCGCCGTTGCCGCCGGCTTAACCGCCGTGCGTTAGCCTTCTCCTTAAGACAATGAAGAAACGACATTCTGAAGGAGAAGGGGAACAATGGAGAGCCTGCTGATGACGGCGGAACGACGTCCGGAGCAACGGACTTACGCTCTACGAGCACGAGTCGCTTACGGAGAACCACATCCCCGGATTGACGAGTCGGACATCCCCCTGGCCTTCTGGCCCACGGTCCTGAAGCAGTGCGACGACGCGCAAGCTGAGCATCTTGCGCACAGCTACCTGGTGGCCGCTTGCGAGCAGGCCCTTTTCGACCTCCTGTGCACCGCCGGCGAGGGGGAGAGCCCGGAAGACGTGCGCATCGGCCTTATGGCCTCCGACCTGATACGGGAGATACTCACTTACTGGCGTAGCCGGCTGGAGGCTGCGAAGGCGGCAGCCCGCGCGAGCCAGCGCGAATAGTCACTAACTTTTACCGGCCATTGACTCTAGTTAACAACGCGTTTACGACGTGGCGCTAGCATGGGAGGCGACTGCAAGAGACATAGATACCGAAGGAGGAAACCCAGAAGATGCATCCATTTGGAGGGACTTCGAAGAATCCGAGCAGAAAGCTTCCCATCCTTCTGCTAACGGTAGCGGCCGCAGCCATAGCGGCCCTTTTGTTGGCCGCCTGCGGAGGCAGCAGTAGTAATAGCACTAGCTCGCCGACGCCGGCCGCCAAACAGACGACTGCGCCTACGCAAGCAACCGGCGCAACCACCGTCGCTGCCAGCAGCCCTTGCCCGCCAAGCGATGCCGCAAAGGGCCTCACCGGCGCCGGCGGCAGCTTCCCCTTCCCGCTCTACTCGAAGTGGGTCGCCGTGTTCAACACGCAGTGCGGCATTCAGATCAACTACCAGTCTGTCGGCTCAGGCGCGGGCATATCGCAGATAACCGCGAAGACCGTTGATTTCGGTGCCTCAGACGGCATCATGACCGACGACCAGGTCGCCGCAGCGGTGGCCGCCGGCGGCCCAATACTGCATATCCCAATGACAAGTGGCGCCGTCGCGATCATCGCCAACCTGCCAGGTCTGCAGCAAGGCCAGCTCAAGCTGACGGGCGACGTTCTCGCCGGCATCTACCTGAAGACCATCACCAAGTGGAACGACCCCCAGATCGTCTCCCTTAACCCCGGGCTCAACTTGCCGAGCACCGACATCACCGTCGTTCACCGCTCCGACAGCTCCGGCACGACGTTCATCTTCACCAACTACCTGAGTAAGATAAGCCCGGACTGGCAGACCAAGGTAGGCAACGCCACCACCGTCCAGTGGCCTGGCGACATCGGCGGCGAGAAGAACGACGGCGTGGCCCAGCAAGTCAAGCAGATACAGGGCGCCATCGGCTACGTGGAGCTCGCCTACGCCATCCAGAACAACCTCAACTGGGCGTCGATGCAAAACAAGGCCGGCAACTGGGTCCAACCGACACTGGACTCGACGGTCGCCGCCTCAACGGGCGTGACCATCCCCGACGACACAAAGATAATGATCACCGATTCGACGAACCCCAACGCCTACCCAATCGTCGGCTTTACCTGGATACTGGCCTACGTCAATCAACCCGACAAAGCGAAGGGCGAAGCGCTGGTCTACTACCTGTGGTGGAGTATCCACGACGGCCAGCAGTACTCGAACGCCCTGCTTTACGCGACGCTCTCGCCGGACACAGTGAAGAAGGCGGAAGCCGAGATAAAGTCCATCACCTACCAGGGGCAGCCGCTGCTGAACCTGCCGTAGCGCGACAAAGCACAACAAGACAAGGCGGGCCGAGCGAAATGCTTGGCCCGCCTTCGTATTGTCTTTGAACGAAGACTTTACCTGTTATTCACCCGCGTTAATCCGGCCTTATCCCGCCCTCCCTAGGGTCTAGGCGCCTTCATCGCCGCAAGCAAATGATTGGCTCTGGTTTTACCCAGCAGCAGTAGCGAAACCGTTATTCTCACCCTGCAGTCAGCGAGTCGAGACGTTCAGGACCTAAGCGGACTTCCGGACTCCGGGGCCGGTAGTCAGGCAGGAAGGATGAGGTAAGAAGAGAACCCTTTCGGACGGGGGCAATCGTATCTGCGCGCGGGGTCTCGAGGGCCTGAGGGGTTCGAACATCAGGCTCGAAAACATCGAGTCCGGTACTCAGGTTAAGGGCCCCTTCGACTCAGACCCGACGCCCTTCCGGACAGACCGCGGGAGTAACGCCCGACTCTGCCACGAGGCCCTTCCTGAATACGGTGCAGAACCATCGGACCTTGCCCTCCGGGACACTCCTCTGGTTCGGAACTCTCACGATCAGCCTCCTGGGCGTATCAGCAAGAGCTAGCAAGCGTTCTCATAGCCTGCGGTGCAAAGCCCTTCAGAATCCGGAGTGCCCCGTAGAGCGGGCAATCTTGCCGGGCGTTGGCAACAGAACGCGTATGACAGGTCCTAAGAGAAGGCGGTTGTTGATACCGCCTCGAACGTTCTGGCCGCTCACAGCCAACTCAGCGGCCCACGTTGCGCGATTAGTGCCAGCAGAGGTAACGTCTTGCTCGACTCGCGCGTTAAGAGACAGATGGTAGACTCCAGAGTCTTCGGTCTTGGGCCGAATGGATGGACTAAGGGAAAGCAGATTCAAGAAGGAGGCCAGAGAATGCCGCGATATCAGGTCAGAAAGGACATCCGCTTCGAGTACGAAGTGGATGCCTTGCCCTTCTGGATTAAGTGGGTAAAGCCGGTCAAGAACGACGATGGCTCGGTGACAAGAGGCTACTTCGAACTCAAAGCCGAAGAGACTGCCTTGATGAACCGAATTATTGATCTGTTCGAGGGCGGCCTAGGTAGCGAGAAAATAGCCAATTTGCTTACAGAAGAGCGTGTTCCTACGCCGTCCAGCCGCAGCCCCCAGTGGCGCGAGCACAGCAAGAAGCGTCGGGAGAATGTCTGGGACGGCGCGACCATCCTGTCCTGCCTACACAACCGGGCGCTCTGCGGCGAATACGTCTTCGGGGGCCGGCCCCGCGGCAAGCTCGACACGCGGGCCCAAGAGCCCATCATCGTACCCGTCGCCGCGCTCATCGACCGCGAACGATTCGACGCCATACAAGAACGGCTAGCTAGCAACAAGCGGTCTGGCACAGCGCGGCAGTCGAGTGGTTGGCTGCTACAGGGCTTGATCCGTAGCGAGGCGTGTGGATACACCTACTCTGCGCGCACCGATGGCCGAACGCAGCGCCGAGTCTACCGATGCCCCGGCAGACAGGCCAGGCGGCACCGTGAGGACGGGAATACGTGCAACTGCTCGCCCTTGCCCGCTGACGGGCTTGAGCGGGCGGTCGTTGGCGCGATGCGCAAGCTACTACAGGATCCCGGTGCTAGGCGTCGGTCGGTAAGCGATTACATAGCATCGCTGGAGAGTAGGAAGGCCACGCTAACCGGGCAACTGATGCCCCTTGATGCCGATCTCGACCGGATCCAGAAGGCTATCGACGATATGGCCGTCGAGGTGTCCCTAGGCCGGCTGTCGCGGGAGAGGTACGACGCGGAAATAGCGACGCTGGAATCCGAGCGCCGACGCATCAGTGGTCGCAGGGATGGCTTCGCCGCCGCGCAACGAGAACTCCGGCGGGTCGAGGAATCGCTGGCCGATATCAACGCAGCGGTCGACGAAGGGCTACTCCACATCAGCGTGGTAGGGCGCAAGCGACCGCGGGCTATCGAGTGGCTGGACAGCGATTCAGACGACTTCGTGCTACGGCAGGAATCGTTTGCCGACCTAGCGCGCCGGCTACGCCTGAAGGTGGTAGTGCGCAGCGATGGCCGGGTGGAGATCACCGGGCTACTCCAGCCCCTCGCGGTCACGCTTCCTGATGGCCCCAGAACTGCTTCGGCTCCCGCAGGTTCGGGTAGACGACGAAGGGGATGAAGGCGTACGGGTTCGCCTTCTGGTCGATGTGGACGTTGTCGACCCACAGCTCGAACTCCTGCTCCGTCCACACCTCGACGACCTCCGACCCATTCGCCTTCGCCTTCGCAGGCGTTATGCCGTACAGCATCTCCGCCTCTTCCGGCAGCAGCGTGTAGCGGCTGGCGACGCGCCACACCCGCGACGTGTCGTCGCCAAGCCACCAGACGAAGATGCCCTGCACGTCCGGCGCCGACACGCGCACGCGCCGCTCCGCCGTGTCCCAGGTCACCTTGAACACGCCGTCGCCGAGGACCGCCGCGTCGAGCTCCGTCTCCAGGTCGAGCTGCGCGAGCTGATTGGCCTCGTAAACGTCGTGGAGCGCCTTCTCCGCCCGACGCGCCGTCTCGTGCGCGCCCGGCGTCTCGTCCACGGGGTCGACCGCGAAGCTCAGCCCCGACATCATGTACGACACCGTCTTGTCGGTCAGCGCCTTCGCGTAGTTGAAGACCAGCCGCCGCTCGCGACGGGTCCGCCGGTAGTCGTCGGGCCACTGGTCGCCGTGGTAGAACGCCAGGTTGTCGGAGTACGCTTTCAGCCGCGCCTGGTCCATGCGGGCGAGCTGCTGGGGAAGAGTGAGTCCGGTCATTTCAAAGCTCCTTTGCTTCAATGGGGCCCGCAACGCCTGAGAATGCGAAACACCGTTCGTCGCGACACCTCGAAGCGACGGGCCAGCACGTCGATGGGCAGCCGCTCGCAGCGCCGCAGCCGGGTGATCTCCTCGTCGCGGGGCAGCGTGCGCAGACGACGCGTGGTGCTGCCCGGCAGGTCGTAGCGACAGAGCGGCAAGCGGCAGTTGAGGCAGGAAGGCGACAGGTCGCAGCCCTCGTCGCGATAGCGCACGTGCTCCGGCAGGGCGTCGACGACCGACTGCGCTTCGTCGACGCTTGGAAGCAGTTCGTCCGGTTGCGCTATCATCTCGAGCGTCCCTCCACCGCCTCACGAAGCCTCCCGCGCGCCGTGCGCGGCCTGCTGTCCGCCGCCGCCTCGACCGTCAGCGCCGTGCTCATCAAGTAGTCGTCGTGGCCGTCCGACGGGTCGACGAAGAAGTTCATCGTTTGATTGGCGCGATAGGCGACGCGCGCCGCCTCCGCCTGTCGCAGGAACTCGGCGTACTCGTCCGAGGCGTCGCCGGCGTACATGCGCAGCCGGCCGCCGTTCACCGCCGCCAGCAGCGCGTAGCCCATCCGCGACTTGCTCTCCGCCGTGAAGCGGAACGGCCGCACGACCTGCTCGCCCAGCGACGCCGCCAGCAGCCGCGACAATGTCTCGCCGAGGCCCGTAGCGTCCACGGCGACCCGCCGGACGCGCCACAAGCGCCCCAGCACGTCGACGAGGCGCGCCAGCAGCGCGTCGTGCGGCTCGTCCGTCCAGGCGTAGTGCTCGACGATCTCGACGCTCGGCTCCTGCACCAGCGCGGCCCGAGCCGGATGCGAAACGCGGGCGATGGTCAGCACCGTCGCGTCGCGACGGGGGGAGGCCGCCGCCGACGGGTCGAGCGCCGCCCCGGCGACGTCCAGCCCGGCGACGTACGTCTCACCAGCCTCCGGCGTCGATTGGCGGCCGTGCGTGCCCTGGAGCTGCGCGCGCTGCTGCCGGTCGAACAGGCGACCGCCGCCGTGCACCGGCCGCAGGCAGTACTGCGTCAGGAAGAGCGGATGGCTCTCGCCCAGGCGCAGTCGCTCCGATTCGACGAACCGGGCGTAGGCCGCGTTGTGCCGCGCCACGTGCTGCCAGTCGTACTCGAAGTGGCGGCGGATGCCGTCGCGACGCTTCGCTTCCAGGTTCGCCTGCTTCGTGCGCTCCAGCAGCGTGCGGTCGTCCCAGGCCGTGCCGTAGAGCACCGCCGTCGCGCCGGTCGAGGCGGCCATGGGGCGGAACTCCTTGTCGAACTTCTCCGCGTCCACGTCCTGCGCCTCGTCCACCTCCAGCAGCACCTGCGCCGTGTGGCCGACGACGTTGCTCTCCCGCTCCGCCGACAGGAAGAGCTGCCGCGCCTTGCCGACGCTGATCGCCCGCCCCTGCTGCCGTGTCGAGATCGCCGCCAGGCCGAGCTCGCCGAGCCGCGCCCAGAGGCGTCGCATGCTTATCCGGCACTGAGGCTCGAACGTCGGCGCGCATTTTACGGATTCGATGTCGCGGAGCATGTTGGCCACAAGCAGGAACGCCTCCAGTTGCGCCGAAAGCTCGTTCTTGCCGCCCTGCCGGGCCATCTCCACCGAAATCGTCAGGCCGCGATGGTTGAGGACGCTGTCCAGTACCGCGCGCGCCACTTCGACCTGGTAGGGGCGCAAGCGATATCGCTCCAAGGGCCGGCTTCCCGCGGTGGCAACCATCAGCGCACCAGCCCCAGCACGAACTGCGTGATTACGACGCCGATGACGAGAAAGATGAGGCCGTTGACGCGCCCTTTCACCTCGTCGAGCTGCTTCTCCAGGCTGCGCAGCCGCTCCTCGACGACGGCGTGGAAGGCCGCGCTGCGAGAGACGCCCGGTCGAGCGACCCGTCGCGGCGGCCGCGCCTGCTCAGTCTTCGCTTCCAGCGACGTCACTTTGTCCCTCCGGGCTCATAATCCTGCCGAACTCCTCGAGCGTTGCCGTGACACTCTCGGAAAGCTCGGCCTTCGCCTCCTTCGACAGCCGGTAGCCGGCGGATACCGCCTTCACCAGCATCTCGACCCCCTTCAGCATCAGCGTCATGTTCTCCGGATGCTCCTCCAGCGCCCGTCGCAGCCGGACTCGCAGCACCGCGATCTCCTGGTCGAGCCCCTCGACCTCGCGCGCCACCGCCAGCGCGGTCCTTTCGCTAGCCGAGACGACCGGGTCGTAGTAGCGTGCGGCTGCTTCCCGCCGTAAACGCCGCCGCTTGCCTTTAGCGGTGGTCACGCGGGGGGCCTTCCAGCACTTCCAGCAGGCCGGTCAGCGCGTCCGGCGGCAGCTTCGCCGTCACCTCGGCGAGGCCCAGCAGCAGGTACAGCGCCACGACGTTCCACTCCCGCCTCTCAACCGCGATCGCTAATCGAGACATACTTCGCTCCTCTAGCGCCGTCTTTCCTGACGAAGGATCAGCGCCGAAATAAACGCCGTGCCCGCCAGCAGCGCCAGCCGCGCCGACAGCCAGGCCGGCGGCCAGAAGAATCCCTCGAGCGAGCCCTGCCAGCGATAGGTCCAGTACAGCGCCATCGAGAAGACGCTCTCGACGGCGACGGCGGCGTTCAGCAGCGCCAGCGCCGCGCTGCCAACACGGTGCGACGCCCGCGAGCCCCGCGCGGCCCATCGCTTCGAGAAGTAGGCCGCGTTGAAGCCGGCGCAGAAAATGGTGGCAAGATCCTGTAGCAGGACAAGTACGTCCGCCATGAAAGTCCGTCCGTGTCGAGCGGTGTTCAGGAGACCCTCATCGGTCGTTTGCCGGTCCCTCGGAGGTTCTCAGCAGGAGGGATGGAAGGAAGAATAGAACACGCGTGCTATTCCGTCAATCGGCGAATGTCACTATTATCGGCCGCACGCAACAACAAACTCGTCAGGCGCGTTTTCACCGGCGGTGCTAAAATGGCGCACATGGTTAGCCCGCACTCTTGAAAGGCAGAGAGACGATGGCGCGGGTAGCATCGGTAGCTTTGGTTGGAGTAGCTTGTATTCTCCTCGCCGCAAGCTTCATCGGCTGCGGGGGGCAGGGAGCCGGACACACTGACCAAGGCACAAACACTCGACAGGTCGACACGTCTGAGGTCGAGGCGGTAGCTCGCGCTCTCGTGGAGATTGGGGGAACGTTCGACTACCGCGATCAGAAATCTCAGTACGACCAGCTCCAGCCTTTGCTAGCCGACAAGTATTCCTTCCAAGAAGACCCTTATGCTGTTACCACACAACGAATATGGACTACTCGCGTCCTAGCCACGCGAGTAGTTTCGGTTTCTGACGATGATGCCATTGTAACGGTTACCAGTGAGGACTTTCGCCAGTATCTCCCCTACCAGTCGTCAGAGTTGGTCAAGGAGCATCTGCTGCGACAGTCCGATTGCCGACTTGTGCTACAGGAGGGCCAGTGGCTGCTAAGCAGATCCATGACTCTCTCCGAGGAGCCGCTCGCGCAAGAAGGCGGGGAGACCCCATCTACTGCGCCCACACCGTCAACTAGGGTCTCGCCCGTGCCAACGGCTCAAGAAGAAGAGATAAGGAAGGCCACCAAAGAGCTTGCACTGCCTGGCATCGGCCATTATCCGAAGCTCGATGTAGAAGTCGGGGGGAACACCTACTACAAAGACGCATCAGGCACCGAGTGGGTCGGATTTACGGTGTTTCCGGTTCCGGCCAGTGCGGCTGACCCAGCTTTCGGAGTCGCGAAGAGAGCCTCGGGGCAGAGCTGGATATTGGCCTTCTTCGGAACCGGCCCCATCCACGACATTCCGGATGACGTCGCAAAGGGTTTGGGAATCGACTGGCGAAGGTGATATCTACCGCCAGGGCGGAACGGTATTCACGAGTCCCTGAAGTGCTCCCGTGCCGCCAGCACGTCGGGATGCACCGTCCACCCTTCGCGACGCGCCTGCTCCAGCAGCAGCGCCAGCGCCTTCGCCATCGCCGCGTTCAGGTCGTCCTGCGCCAGGTCGCGCACCTCACGCCATTCGGGATAGCGCGCCAGCCCGTCCGGCTCCGTCTTGTCCGCCAGGAAGACGATCTTCTCCACGTCCGACATCCCGGCGCGACCCGTCGTGTGATAGCGCACCGCGTCCAGCACCGCCGCGTCGTCGATGCCGAAGCGCTGGGACAGCAGCCGTGCCGCCAGCCGGCCGTGCAGCATCAGCGGCTCCGCCCGCTCCGCCTCGTTCGGCTCGATGCCCGCGTCGCGCGCCAGCCGCAGCAACTCCTCGCGCGGGGTCACTCGCAGCAGATCGTGGCCAAGAACCGCCAGCCGCACCGTCGCCTCATCGACGCGGTGGCGCCGCGCCAGGCGTTCGCCCTCGTCCTGCACGCGTTTGACGTGGCTTCGCAGCGGCTCCGGCAGCCGCTCGACCTCGCGACGCAGCGCCTCCTCGACGTCGGATGCGTCAGCCTTCGGCATGCAGGACCCGGCCGCCGAGCACGTGCATGTGCAGGTGCATGATCACCTGTCCGCCCTCCAGCCCGACGTTCATCGCCACCCGATAGCCGCTGTCCGCGACACCCTTCTTGGCCGCCAGCTCTTTCGCGACCTGGATCATGTGGAAGAGCAGCGGCATGTGCGCTTCCGTCACGTCCGCCAGCGACCGGATGTGCTCCCTGGGGATGACCATGAAGTGCACCGGCGCCCGCGGGTTGATATCGTCGATGGCGAACAGCAGGTCGTCCTCGTACAGCTTGTCGACCTGCACCTCGCCGGACGCCATTCGACAGAACAGGCAATCGTCCATGGCTCCATCCTTTCCAGACGGCTTCTCCCCAATATAGCTCATCGCTCCCCTTGCGACGCAACTCACTTCCTGCGCGCGCCGTGTTGGGCCAGGGGCCGATGCTGATTCGGATCCAGAGGACGCCGAGACTGGAAAGTCTCGGCTACGTTGTTCTCGGGGGAATGAAAGAGAGGGACCGACGCCTGGCGACGCCGGCCCCGACTCTCGTTTTGACGGTGTTGAAGGTTGCTACTGCGTCAGTTTGTCGTTGCACGCCATGATGGCGTCCATCATCTTCTGGTCGATATCCGGCGGAAGCGTGTCATTCCCCGACAGGCCCGCCTGACCGATCCGGGTCAGCTCATCGGAGGTCACGTTCTTCAGAAGCTCGTCGATAGCGCATGTGCAGTACTGCTGCGCCTGATCGGCGGACTCGCCCTGTTTCTGCGCCTCGTCCAGGCACGACTTGACGGCGATGTCACGGAATACCAGCGTGTCCGGCTCGCTTCTCGGCGGGTTCGCCTGCCAGGTCGCGGCGGCGGTCGGAGCGGACTGCGCGGTCGTCGTCGTCGTTGCTGCCGTTGTCGCCGCGGCCGTCGCCCAGATCGACGGGTCTGCTATCTTGCTGCCGCTTCCGCAGCCGGCCGTGAGCAGCGCCGCGGCCAGCGAAACGGCAAGCACAATTACCAACAGAGCTTTCTGTCTCAAGACATGCCCCTTCCTGCTCTGCTGGTATCATCGGCAAGGCGCTATTATCCTTTATCGGCCTTTTGGCGTACCCCGTCCGCCGTTCCGAGGGCGCGAAAAGGCCGGCACCCAAACGATGCCGGCCTTCTTGTGGAAAGCGTTGATGTGCTAGCGGTAGGCCAGTCCTGCCATCGCGTACAGCCGCCGTACCCGCTCTGCAGTCGGTGGGTGCGTGCTGAACAGGTTCGTCATGCCCTGGCCGCGGAACGGATTGACGATGTACAGGTGCGCCGTCGCCTGCGATACGCCGGTCTCCCGCATCGGCCGCATCTGCACGCCCTGCTGAAGCTTCATCAGAGCGCTGGCCAGCGCCTCCGGGTCGTGCACCATGCGCGCGCCAGTCGCGTCCGCCTGGAACTCCCGCGACCGCGAGATCGCCATTCGGATGAGCGTCGCCGCAATCGGCGCCAGGATGACCGTCGCCAGCAACCCGATGATGCCCAGCGGATTGTCGCGACCGCCTCGCCGTCCGCCGCCGAAGAGGAGGCTCCACTGCAGCATCCAGGCGATCATCGTGATCGCGCCCGCGACCGTCGCGACGACCGTCGAGATAAGGATGTCGTGGTTGCGGATGTGCCCCAGCTCGTGCCCGAGGACGCCGCGCAGCTCCCGCTCGTCGAGCAGGCCCGCGATGCCGGTTGTCACCGCGACCGCGGCGTGATCGGCGTTGCGGCCGGTGGCGAATGCGTTCGGCGTATCGGTGTTGATGATGTAGACGCGCGGCTTGGGGATCATCGCCAGGTGCGCCACCTCGTCGACGATGGCGTGCAATCGTGGCTCCTGCTCCGCCGTCACCTCCTTCGCGCCGGACGCCTTGAGCGCCAGCTTGTCGGAGAACCAGTACGACGAGAAGTTGAGCACCGCCGCCAGCACCAGGAAGACGATCATGCCCGAGTAGCCGCCGATGGCCCAGCCGACGGCGACGAGTACCGACGTCAGCAGGGCGAACAAGAAGAACGTCTTCAGATTATTCATTGTCTCCTCCGCCCCGTTGGCGGCCTGTTCTCAGGTCGGCCCAATCGGGGCAATCCTATCCGCATCTATTATACAGCACTCCGCTGGAACGACGAACGTGGTGAGGGCGGACGCTCCCGGTCATGGCGACGGTCGCGACGGTTCGTTAACCTTTCTACGAATAGCGCGTTGTAATACTTGTCGATGCCACACGAAGGGGGTGACTCATGCGCTTCTTCCTGAAGCTCTTCCTTATCTTTGCCGTCTGTGCCGTCGTGCCGGCGAGTCGCGCCGCTCACGCGGCAACGCCGACTTCGACACCCACCTCAACCGCTACATCCGGTCCGACGGCGACGCCGGCGGCAAATCAAGTATCAACATTCATCGGCAGTTGCTGGTTCTATGGGCGTCCGTGCTCCGGTCAGATGGTGACGGCAAGAATCGGGGGCAAGGTCTGTGCCACGAGTTCCGCCGGCGTCGCTCCGGCGGATAGCGTCAATCGCATGGTATTTACCGTGAACGTTCCTTCTCAACACGCGGTTGGTGGCTGCGGCAGGGAAGGGGCGGAAGTAGACTTCTTCGTCGGCGACCTGCAGACGAACCAGTCCGGAGTCTGGCACGCCCAAGCAAACCAGACCCTCCTCTTCATCGCCGGCCCGCCCTTCGCCCTGATCAGCGGTACGCTCGACACCGACGGCGTCTCTGGCGGCATCGCCATCGTAGCGTACGTCAATGACAACCCGTGCGGCTACGTCATCGAGTCCGCGCTCGTGCAGCCTTCCTACGAAGCGGTCGTGTTCTCGAACGACCAGCAGCGCGGCTGCGGCACGGAGGGCGCACCTGTCACGTTCAAGCTCGTCGACGCCCACATGAACGCGCTTGCGGTCGCCAGTCAAAGCGGCGTCTGGCATGGCTGGGATGGAAGCAATGAGCAATCGCTCAACCTGACGTTCGCGCCCGTTAGCTCCGTCACGATGGGCAACACTGGCACCGGCGACAGAGGGCGAACGACGGAGAGCCCGTGGGGCACACTCGCGGCCGTCCTGTCTGGCGTCGGCCTGATCGGGCTCGCAGCCGGGGTTGCGCTGGGCAGGCCACGAGCAACCTAGACGTCCTAGCGGCAAGAACAGCGGGG
>CAWJHZ010000016.1:0-63491 GCA_963842845.1 uncultured Chloroflexia bacterium | reverse complement strand
AGAGCGAAGCTAGTGAGGCAGCGAGTCCTTGATGTTTGCCGGTACTTGGCCGTAGTCGCTCTCGAAGCGCTCCAGGTACTCGCGGCGGCCACGGAGGAAATCTTCGACCTTCTTCGAGAGCAACGCCCGGTCGGGGAAGAGCGGCGCCGCGCGCATGTAGTCGAGGTTGGCGCGGTCGCAGCGGACGGGGAAGTGGTAGCCCAGGTGGTCGGGCTCGGAGCTGAAGATCATGACGTTGCGCAGCATGTCGTTGTAGGCGGAAAGCGACTGACGCAGGTCCACCTTCGTCTCGTCTTCGCCGATAGTTCCGGTGTTGGCGAGATAGCACTTGATGTTGTTGCGCTTTGCCATGTCGTAGAAGATCATCGCATGCTCCAGGCGGTTGCCGGTGACGAACGGGTCGAGGAAGAACTCGCGCTTGAACGTGCCGGCTTCTTCCGGGTTGCCGCCGGAGCTCTCGATGGACTCGCCGTAGATGAGCTGCATCGTCATCTGCTCCGGCGTCAGCCTGGAGAGGACGTTGGTCAGCGGGTTGCGCGTGAGGAACATGAGGTTGTCGACGCGGCCGGCGCGAAGCGTCTGGCTGGCGATCTCCAGGTTCGACCTGGCGATGACGGCCCGCCCGTTTGACGTGACGCTGAGGTCGGCGAAGTTGGGTATGTAGGGATACTTGCTTATCGCGACGTTCTCCAGGAAGGTGTCCTTTGACTCCGCGGCGCGCAGGATCTCCGGCTGGCTGGCGTCGAGACCCTCCGTCTTGACGTAGAGGCCGCCGAGCTCGAAAGCGGCGTAGCTGCCGTCGAATCCGAAGGTGCCGCCGTCCTCGCCGATCATCTCCGACGACTCCTTCGGCATGCGGGCGAGTCGGCGGCAGAGGCTGGTCGTCTTGCCGGTCGCCGTGGCGCCGCCGATGGCTGTGACGATGTCGACAAGCTCGGGGCGCTCCGTCTGGAAGTCGAACACCCAGATGCGGTCGCGGCGGGCGCCGGCGTGCAGGAAGACGCCCGTCTTGTCGATAGACTTGACGCGCCAGCTTTCGAACTGGAAGACGCCTTTCTTGCCCTCGCCCATGTAGGCGGTGTTGCGACAGATCTTGACCTGCTCGCCGCGTTTCTCGCCCATGAACAGGCGCACCTCGATGTCTTTTTCGGCCAGGCGCCGCGACTTGTTCGCTTCGAAAGCTTCGTCGGTGAAGAAGATGACGGTGTAAGTCGGCTCTTCGACGACCATGGACGGATGGTTGAAGAGCAGCTTGAGCCCGTAGGCGACGTCGGCGTGGGCGAGCGGCATGAGGAAGCGGGCTGAAACGCCGTCTTCGCCGTCGCCGACCCAGACGTCGAGCGAGAGGATCTTCTCAGAGCTCATCGCCTGGACCGCCTTCGCGGCCAGCGCCTCTTCATCGTCGCCGAACGCGTGGTCGACGCTGTTCTTCGTGTGCTGGGCCGCCCGCGACATCGGCTCGGAGCTGGCAGCGACGGAGCCAAGTTGCGTCTCGATGATGCCGTCCTGGGTGAGGGCCAGCGCCTTCGCCTGTCCGAGGTCGAAGTTTTCGATCAGGCGGCCGCTGCGCTTCGCATCCTCGTAGATGCGAAGAGACGCCTCTTTGAACGCGTTTCGGGCCATTTGGTCTCCCGGCGAAATCAAACTGCGGGCCGGAAACGGCTCGCCCGTCCACTCTAGAGCCTGAATATCAGATCGGTCAAGTGAAGGCTTTCCTGCAGCGTCGGTGGGCCCCGCCCATAAGCCCTGCGGCGTACGTCTCCGGATACCGATACTGTTATAGGATGTCCGTGCGCATGCCCGCGTGCAGGTGCGAAGAAATCCACCTCTTCCTATGGACCAAACAAGAACAAAAGTCAGCGGCAACGACAGCTACGGCCTGGCCCACAGGTCTTACTTCCGCGTCTCGAAGTGGAGCCGGCTGGCGCGGATAGCCTTCTGGGGCCTCTTCGCTATCTTTTTCTTGTGGGCGCTGCCGGTGTTCCCATGGGGGATGTCGACGGCAGACTACTCGCCCAGGGTGGTGTTAGCGCTCTTTCTGCTGGGCGTTTGTCCGGCGGTCGCGGCGATCTACCTCGTGGCCGCAGGCTCCGCCGCCCGCCATCGAGAGGCGCTCGTGGCCTGGTCGTCCATCTACGACGAAGCGACAGGGCTGCGCAATCGCGAGTTCTTCCTCGAGCGCTTAGAGCTGCAGTGTCACGTCGGGAAGGACCTTGCGGAGTACAGGGTGGCAGTTATTCTCGTAGCCGTCGAAGAGCAAGCAGAGGACGGAAGGAAGCCGCATGCCGCGGATGACGAAGTCTTCCGGCGCTTCGGCACGCACCTCCTGAACCAGATGCGTCCCAGCGACCTTGTGGCGGCGATCAACGGCACTGAGGTAGCGATCCTTGCGGCAGCGGGCTCGACATACGCGCTGAGCAGCATCGTCTCCCGTTTGCGACGTTCGTTGGAAGCGAGGGCACAGGCGCTTGCTGGAGCGTCGGCGGCGCGCCTCATCATCCGCATGGGGTATGCGTCGCTGAGCAGCGCCGATCCTGAGCCGGAGGCGTTGCTGGAAGCCGCTCGGAACGATCTCACAGTCGTCTACTCAGGGCAGAAAGAAAGCTCGGCCGCCTGACCGGTCGCCTTCGCAATTTAGTGAGCCGCCTGTGCAAGGCGGCTTTTCTTAATTGTCGCGCTTTCGTATGCCGGTGCGCGCTATTATGATGGCAGGGGACCGACAGCGGAGGCACAGGGATGTTCCACCTGGGCGAGTCTGCCTGGAGCATAGTCGTTCGGACGGCGATCATCTACGTCGCTGTGCTGGTCGGGTTCCGGGTGACCGGCAAGCGACAGATGGGCCAGATGACGCCCTTCGACCTGGTGGTGATCTTGCTCGTCGCCAACGCCGTCCAGAACGCGATGGTCGGCCACGACGTGTCGGTGACCGGCGGGCTGATAGCGGCGGCCGTGCTGTTGGGGGGCAACTTCGCGCTGGCCCGATTCAGCCTGCGAACACCATGGCTGAAGCGAGCGATAGAAGGAGGACCGACGCTCCTGATTCGCGACGGCGAGTTCATTGAAAGCAATCTGCGGCGCGAAGAAGTCGATAAGGACGAGATTCTGATGGCGATGAGGGAGCACGGCGTCGACGAGATCAGCGATGTTGAGCTCGCGGTCCTGGAGACGGACGGATCGATAAGCATTGTCGAGGCGCGCAAAGACAGCGGCAAACGCGGCACAAAGCCGCGGCGTGTCGTGCGTTTCATCAAGCACTGATCTTGCCGATGCCTCCCTCATTTCGATACGCTGATCGCTGATGGTGGGGGCAAGATCGCTTCGCAAGCCTACGACGGTACCGGCGCTGCTCGCCGTCCTAGCCCTTCTGCTCGGATGCGGGCACTCCGCCGCTTCGCCCAAAGCTGCGCACCTGAGCAACGGCGAGAGCTGCGGCCGTCTGGTCGCGCTGAGCTTCGATGACGGGCCCAACCCGCCGTTCACACAGCAGATCCTGCAGATCCTGGAGTCGAATGGCGTGAAAGCCACCTTCTTCGTCGAGGGGCAGGCCGCGGAAGCGCATCCGGAGGTCGTCAAGCTGGTAGACGCCGCCGGGATGGACGTGGAATCGCACTCCTACAGCCACTCGGAGGAGCTGGCGACGGAGGACGCCGCGGACTTCCGGAGCGATCTCGACGCCGCCACGGCCGCTCTGGAAGGCATCCTGGGGAGGCAGCCACGGCTGTACCGCCCGCCCTTTGGGAACACGAGCGACGTGATGTTGAGGGAGCTGGGCGCCGCCGGTTTTACGTCTATCGGCTGGGACGTCGATTCGACGGACTGGGAGGAGACGGACCCGAGCAAGATTATCGACGCGGTGTTGTCGCAGGTGCATCCCGGCGCCATTGTGCTGATGCACGACGGCGGGCTTTCCGGCGGCAATCCGGACCGGACGGCGACGATTCAGGCGCTGCCCGCGATCCTTGCCGGCCTGGCTGAGCGCGGCTACGAGATGAAGACCGTGTCGGAGATTATCGACCCGGCTGTGTGCAATTCAACGGGTTCCTGAGAGAGCGATGTTCGAGAGAATCCCGTTCCCGGGCGCCGTGGAGCTCAGCGGCAGGACGGCTGTCGCGCGCGGTCATCTGCTGCTGCAGCGGCTCGTCGCCTGGGGCGGGCTGCTGGGTATCGCTTTTCTTTGCGCCGTAGTCCTGAGCAAGCGTTTCTTCCTCGGCTCGGACTCGGCGCACCACTACGCGCACATCTGGTTCATCTCCGAGCAGATCTTTCATCACGCGCGCTTGCCGCTGCACATACAATATCTGGAGTCAGGGAAAGCCGTCACCTTTCCTTACGGCGTTGTGCCGTATCTGGTGACCGCCGTGCCCTACGCCGTTCTCGGCGACTGGGCCGTTACGGCGTCGATGATCGCGGGCGTCGCGTTCTATGGCCACGCGGCGGTTCGTGCGCGGCCGGTGTTGCGAGACCCGCGGTTGCTGGTGCTCATCTACATCAACACCTTCCTCATCGAAGGCATCGTCTCGTTTCAGTTTGCCTTTATCTGGTCGTGCGGGTTCTTCCTGCTGACAGTCGAAGCGATTGACAAACGACGCTGGGCGCTGGCGGGAGCCCTAGCGCTGGTCACGGTGACGACGCATCCGGTGGCAGGCGCTATCGCAGTGCCCGCTTATTCGCTCTATGCGGTGGTCCGGCGGCCGCGCGATTTCTTGCCGCTGGGCCTGGCGATGGGAATCGCGGCGCTCGTGAGCGTGCCGTATCTACTCTACGCTCGCACGACCCCGGCGGTTGCCTATACACCAACCTCCTACATCATAGGGACGATCAAATACATGGCACGCTTCCGCGGGTCAATCGTCGTCATGCCGCTGATCGTCGCCGCTCTGGCGCCACTGCTGCGGCCGCTGTTCCTGCCGGCGTTTGCGGCGATGGCCCTGACCTTCACCGTCCGCTTCGAGCATAACCAGGTCAACACCTTTGGCTTGAAGCACGACAGCAGCCCCTTCTATGGCGATTTCATCAGGTCGCCACTGTTCGATCGCAGTCTGACCTATCGCGTCCTGGAGCCGAACGACCGCCAGGACGGCGCCTACCAGCTCATCAAGAACGGCGCGGTGCTGGGACAGGAGTTTTTCCAGCAGAGCGAATTCCATCGCTGGTGGCGCTCACCCGACATGTACTCCTGCTTCCTTGGCGCTCAGAACATCGATGTCGTTCTCGACGAGACGGACTACAAGTACAAGTTCAGCGAGAACGAGGAATCGACCCTGGGCGAGTTCGTGAAGCAGGGGAAAGCGCAGATCATCTACACGGACCCGAAAGGACGCTTCGTCGCCTACGACGTCCGGGGTGCCCAGACGCCGGGCGCGCAACTCTCGCAGTGCGGCTTCTAGCTTCACCCACTCGACAACTCTCCGCCGCAGTCCTACTATGAGATTAGAGGCCTTTGCTCTTCAGACAGGGCGGTCTTGGGGACGGCGGTCTCGGGAGGGAGCGGCTATCATGCCCTCGTCAATCAAGTTCGGAAAGATATTCGGCGTCGAGATCGGAGTCCACTGGAGCTGGATTCCCATCTTCATAATCTTCACGGCGCTTTTCGCTGACGGGACTCTTGCGCACTTCTTCCCCAACTGGTCGGAGGCGGCGCTATGGACTGCAGGCGCGATTACGAGCGCCATCTTCTTCGCGTCACTACTGGCGCATGAGCTGGCGCACTCGTTTGTGGCGCGAAGCAAAGGCCTCGAGGTGAAGGGCATAACGCTTTTCTTCATCGGCGGCGTGTCGAACCTGGGCGGTGAACCGGCCTCTCCCGGCGACGAGTTTCAGATATCCATCGTTGGCCCGCTGACCAGCCTCGTCATGGGCGGCCTGTTCGCCATCGGCTGGGTGATTCTGTCGCCTATCAGCCCCGGGATCGCCGGCGTTTCGGCGCAGCTTGCCGTAATCAACGCGACGCTGGCGGTCTTCAACATGGTGCCCGGCTTTCCTCTCGACGGCGGCCGCGTCTTCCGGTCGATCCTCTGGCAGCGCACGCACAGCCTGCACACGGCAACGCGCATCGCTGCCATGGCCGGCGAAGGCGTGGGCTACCTGCTGATCGCCGCGGGAATCGTCTTCTTCCTGTTCGGGAATGTCCTGAACGGCGTCTATTTCTTCGTCATCGGTCTCTTCCTTCGCGGCATCGCTGCCGGCAGCTACCAGCAGATGCTGACCGATGAGACGCTCACCGGCCTGAAGGCGGGCGACGCCGCGGCCAGGAACTGCGAGCCTGTGCCGCCCGGCCTCTCGCTGGAGAACGTGGTCGACGACTACGTGCTGCTGCGGAACATTCGTTGCTTCCCGGTGGAGTCGCAGGACCACCTGCTGGGGCTCGTGACGCTGGAGGATATCCGGCATATACCGCGCGAGCAGTGGCCGGTAACGCCGGTGGAGAAGGCGATGGTATCCTTCGACCGCCTGCACGCTGTTTCTCCCGACGACGACCTGCGGAACGTGCTGCGGCTGATGGCGGAGCAGGACGTGAACCAGGTGCCGGTCGTCGAGGACGGGCGGCTGGTGGGCCTTATCGCCCGCTCCGACATTTTGCGGCTCATCCAGACGCGCCGCGAGCTCGCCAAGGACGGGCAGCACTAGTCTCTTCCCGCAGCATTCGCTCTCTCTTGTCCGCGCGCTTCTGCTTGCCTAGACTGGTGTCGGAGGAGGATTTCGATCCATGCCCCTCGAGCAACCGACGGATCAAGACCGCCGGCAGGCGTCGGCCGGCAACGTCGAGAAGATGTGGCGCTTCGTTCGGCATTACGTAGCGAAAAGCGGCACCTACCTGCACCCACAGCCGGAGATTACGGAGTTCCTGGTGATCGGCCTGGCGAAGCACATAGACGAGGTGGGCCGGCCGATCTGCCCCTGCAACTTCTACCCGGACATCGTCGCCGAGGCCAGGTCGAGCGAATGGTCCTGCGCCTGCGACGAGATGCAGCGCTACAAGTACTGCCACTGCATGCTGTTCTGCAACTCGGAAGGTCTTCCGATAACAGAGCATCTGCCGGAAGGGCACGAAGGACGCGAGATCTACGGCCTCGTGCGGGACCCGCATCCTGACAAGGGGCGCGCCCTCGGCCGCCTGGAGGAGAAGCGCGGCCAGACACTCAGCAAGCGCTAAAAACCCCTCCCCTCAAGCCTATTGCTGAATCCACGCCTCTAAGCCTACGATTGAACCCGCCATGGTGAAGTTGCGTCTTCTCGCTGCGTTCTCGGCGACCGCGCTGGCGATGGGCACTGTCGCGCTCGTTGCCTGCGGTGGGTCATCGCCGGCCACCGTGGCGCCGACGGTCGCGCCGCTGGCCACCGACACGCCTGTGGAGCAGGCCGCGACTTCGCCGCCGGCGACGCTTGCGCCCGAGACGCCCGCGCCGCCGCCGCCGTCCGCCGAATGCGATCACCCAGCGCTCGAAGTCCAGCGCGGCAACTCGACGCGACAGATGGTCGCGCTCACCTTCGACGCGGGCGCCGACGCCGGCAACACGACACAGGTACTCCAGATCCTGGCCACGAACGGCATCAAGGCCAGCTTCAGCCTGACCGGGGCGTGGTCGCAGGCGAACCCCGATCTCGTCAAGGCGATCGCGAACGCCGGCCATCTCATCATGAACCACTCGCAGGACCATCCGTCCTTCACCGGCCTCTCGACGGGTATGGGGCCGCTGAGCACGAAGGACCGCATCGCCGAGCTGGACCAGGCCGACCTGGCGATCCGGTCGATAACGGGGAAGACGACGAAGCCTTACTTCCGGCCGCCCTACGGCGACATCGACGGCTCGGTGTTCTGCGACGCGCACACCGCGGGCTACGACTACGTTGTGATGTGGACCGTCGACACGCTGGGCTGGAACGGCGCCAGCGTTGACCAGATCGTGCAGACGAGCCTGTCGAAGGCGGAGCCGGGCGCGATTTACATAATGCACGTCGGCTCGGAGTCGCAGGACGCGGCGGCGCTGCAGCAGGTTATCGACGGTCTGAAGGCGCGGGGCTACTCGTTCGGAAGCGTCGCGGACATCATCCGCTAGGAGGCCTGGTACGCCCGGACGTGGCGTCGACACCAGCTCCGGGCTGTTTCGCCTTCTGCTGGCTGGCCTGCGGGAGCGTTATCGATGAAAGAGATCTCCGCCGAGATCGACATCGAAGCAGATGCTAGCAAGGTGTGGGCTATCCTCACCGATTTCGCGTCGTATCCAGACTGGAACCCGTTCATTCACAGCGCGACGGGACGGCTGAAACCGGGGGCGCGCTTGCGGGTGAGGATTCAACCTCCTGGAGCGAGGGGCATGACGTTCCGGCCGACGGTTCGGGAGGTCGACCCACTACATGAGCTACGGTGGCTGGGGCGGCTCGTGGTTCGTGGGCTCGTTGATGGGGAGCACATGTTCATTTTGACGCCTGGCGGTGAAGGCCGCGTGCATTTCGTCCAAAGAGAGGTATTCCGTGGCGTGCTCGTGCCGATTCTCGGCGGATTGACTGCGGCTACCAGGCAGGGCTTCGAAGAGATGAATGGCGCTCTGAAAGTTCGATCGGAGCAGGCCTCCTCGAAATAGAATTACTGGAGCCGTGACAGGAGAGCGGCGATGCTAACGGTCACGATCGCCAGTGCCATCAGCATCAGCGCGCGCTCCAACGGCTCGATGGCCCAGGCGCGGTCCAGTTCTTCGACAGCGCCGTTCGTGTAGACAACCTTCCCTCCGATCTCCCGCACTCGGCGGCGCACGGTTCGGACTCGAAAGCTTAGCTTCCGCTGCGCCAGGCTGAGCGCAAACGCCGCCACAGCCCCGAACAGCGCCGGCAGCGCCAAACGCTCGCCGCTCACCCAGTAGGCTGTCAGAAACGGGAAGCTGCCCCAGGCGAAGGCAAACCAGGCGTCGGAGTGGAAGCGCCCGCCGAACCACTCCAGGTTGTACGCCGGCGCGATGAACAGCCCGAAGGCGACGAAGAACAGCAGCCACGGCGTCGCGACAATACTGCCGGCTATCCCCATTGCCACGGCGATGCCGAGGCCGCCTATCGCTATCGTTCGGAGAGTCGACTGCGAGATGCGCGTGTTCAGGGGGCGGCCCGCCAACTCGTCGAGGGCATGTGCCGAAAGGCCCATCGCCAGGAAGAAAGCGACCAGCGTCGCGATCAGCCGGTCGACGTGCACCGCCGGCGCGACGGCAACGCCGAGGACGACATAGCTCAGGTGCCAGGCGGTGTACGGCGGATGGAGCAGCGTCACGTAGTCGCGCCAGCCGCCGGTGCGCAGGGCGTAGAAGGCCGGACGGAAGGGCGCCGTTGGCTGAGCGTCTTCGCCCGCGCTCAAGCCGCTCTCCTTCCCCAGATGACGATAGCGCCGCCCAGCGACAGCCGCTTCGATTGGACTTCGGTGATCCCGGCGTCTCGCCAGGCGCGCAGAAGACGGTCCTGCGGCCAGCGACGGTAGAAGTCGCGGATGTTCGGGCCGAGAAAGGAGCCGGTCCGTCGCCAGGCGTCGGAGAAGAGCCTGCCGCCGAGCGGCAGCGCTAGCCCAGTATAGGCCCGCCAGAGGGGATAGGCGACGCCGCGCGGCACGGCGAAATCGAGGGACGCGATCCGCCCGCCGGGCTTGACCAGCGACGCGAGGCAGCAGAGGGTCGACGAGACGTCGCTGACGTAGCGCAGCAGGTAGGCGAAGACGAGCGCGTCGAAGCAGCCGTCCTTGAACGGCGGCGTCTCTGCGCTGCACTCGATGAACGAAAGCCGCTCTGAGGCGCGGTTCCTGAGGGTGCGGAGGACCGCCTTCGCCAGCATCGGTCGTGTGATGTCGGCGCCGACGACTTCGATGTCCGGTCGGGCCGCCAGGTCGAGCGCGAGCGCGCCGGTGCCGGTCGCCATGTCGAGAATGCGGAGCGGCGGAGCGCCTTGCGCCGAGACCGGCAACTCCAGCCGGTCGAGCAGGAAGCGGTGCCAGCGCCGATACTGGAAGAGGCTTAGCGCCAGTGCCGGACGGTCGTAGTTGCGGGCTATGGGGGAGAAGACGCTGCGAGGAAGATCTGGCTCCGGCAACGCGAGTCGTCCTTGGCTACATGATCGGCCGTCCTAGCTTCATTCTACCATCGCGGGCAGCCCGCTGTCAGAAGACCGGCGACTGGTCACGCCGTTATGGTTCCCGGCGGTTGATGAGAGTGAGGAACTCCTGCCGCGTCGTGGCGTTCTCGCGGAAGCTGCCCAACAATGAGGACGTAGTCATAACTGCCTGCTGCTTCTGGATGCCGCGCATCATCATGCACAGGTGCTGCGCCTCAATGAGGACGCCGACGCCGACGGGGTCGACGGCATCCATGATGGCATGCGATATCTGCTCCGTCAGCCGCTCCTGGAGCTGGAGCCGCCGCGCAAAGACTTCGACGAGGCGGGCGAGCTTGCTGACGCCGAACACGCGACCGCTGGGCAGGTAGCCGATATGACAGCGACCGAAGAAGGGAAGCATGTGGTGCTCGCACAGGCTGTAGAACTCGATGTCGCGCAGGATGACCATGCTGGTCGTCTCTTGCGTGAAGCGGGCGCCGTTGATGAGCGCTTCGATGTCGACGTTGTAGCCGGAGGTCAGAAAAGCGAGCGAGGTTGCGACTCGGCGCGGGGTGCGGGCCAAGCCTTCGCGCTGCGGGTCCTCTCCCAACTCGGCCAAGAGCTGCCGGATGAGGCCTTCGATTCTCTCGTTTCTAACGTCCATCTGCGACCTCTTTTCTCAGCGCCGTTCGCACGTTTGCAGCGGGCTCGATGTTCGACCCCACGCCGATGAACGCCCGTGTCACGGCTCCGCGCGCCCGCGCTCGATCTCCACCGCCACGCTGCGGGCGAAGCGCAATGCGCCGGGCTTGTCTACGCGCACCCGCACGCCTTCGACGCCGCGGTGCTTCAGGCAAATGGCGGCTATCGCCTCGGCCAGCGCTTCGAGGAGGAAGTAATGCGAGACCTCTACCAGTTCCAGCACGTCGGAGCGGATGAGGCGATAGTCGAGGGCGGCCTCAATGCTATCGTTGCGGGCGGCGGCGCTGACGTCGGTGAAGACCGTCAGGTTGATGAGCACGTCCTGCTTCTCTTCGCGCTCGTCGTCGTTAACGCCGATGATGCAGCGGGCGGCGAGGTCACTTATCAGGACGCGGTCCACTCTCGTACTCCTTCAGGTGGCGGCCGCCGTCGACGTTGATCACCTCGCCGGTGACGAAGTCGCTTTTCAGCAGGTAGATGACCGCGTCGGCGATGTCCTCCGGCGAGCCGTGGCGCTTCAGGGGGACGGTGTTCGTCAGACGCTCGATGTAGCTCTCGTCTTCGCCCGGCGGCGGCAGGATGAGCCCGGGCGAGACGCCGTTGACGGTGATGTTGGGCGCGAATCGGAGCGCGGTGACGCGCGTAAGCACCAGCAGGACGTGCTTGCTCAGGATGTAGGCGACGTGCGTCCAGTCGAAGTCGTGCGTGCGGGAATCGACGAGATTGACGATCTTGCCGCGGCCGGCCAGGCGGGCGAAGTCGCGGCTGAGCGCGAAGGGCGCCCAGGCGTTCACCTGCATGTTCTGCGTCAGGCTTTCGAACGTGACCCTGGTCAGCGAATCGAGGGTGAAGAGCGAGGCGTTGTTGACGAGGATGTCCAGTTTGCCGGCGTCGTCGATGCTGCGGGCGATCAGCGTCTCGTATTCCGACGGCTTCTCGAGGTCCGCCTGGACGAGCCAGGAGGCGACGCCCAGCGCCTCAATCTCGCTCCGCAGCTGCTCCGCTTCATGAGACGCGTCGTGGTAGTGAAGGACGACGTTGACGCCTTCGCGCGCCAGCGCCCGCGAGATCGCCGCGCCGATGCGTTTAGCGGCGCCTGTCACAAGGGCCGTCTGTCCCCGCAAGTCATTCGCCATGCGGTGGGCTCCTTCCCGTCTGTTCGTGCCGCAACTATAGCAGGCGCTCTATCTTAGCCGCCACTATGAAATCGTTCCGGGAGAGGCCGCCGATCTTGTGCGTCGTGAGGACGAGTCGCACCTTGTTGTACGACACTTCGATGTCCGGATGATGGTCTTCTTCCTGCGCGATCCTGGCGACGCGCTGCACGAACCCCATCGCCTCTTCGAAGTCCTGGAAGAGGAACTCCTCTTCCAGCCGGCTATCGACCAGCGACCAGCTCGGCACCTCGCGCTCCAGCGTTTCGGCTTCACGCTTCGTCAGCGGCCGCGACCCCTTCTCGATGGGCTGGCTTCTTTCTTCTGCCAATGCCATTGCTCGCCTCCTCGGACGAGGACGCCTCAGACGAGGACGCCACGCAGGCTCTCCGCCGACACGCTTTCGCCGCGATGGATCATCTCTCGCGCGGCGTCGACCTTGTCCCAGACGTTGCACATCATCATACCGCGCACCTTGCTGTCTTCCAGGTAGTAAATGACGCCGGTATCGTTCTCTTTCTGCCAGTCGGCGTACGTCTGCAGCCGGGAATCGACGTCGCCCACCGCTTCGTAGCCGAACTCGAAGAGGTCGGAGAAGAAGTAGGGCATGTGCGTGTACGGCTCGTGGGCGCCGGCCATGTTGCGTCCGGCCCACCTGCCCTGCGTGACTGCGTTATCCCAGTGCTCGACTCGCGTTCGGCGTCCGAACGCCTCATAGGGGAAGAAAGCGTTGTCGCCGGCCGCGTAAACGTCTGGGAGTGAGGTATCGAGGTATTCGTTGACGGCGATGCCGTCCTCTATCTCCGCGCCGGCGTCCTCGGCCAGCTCGGTCGCCGGCATTATCCCGACGCCGACGATGAGTATGTTCGACTCCAACGTTCGTCCCTCGCGCGTCGTCGTCAGGAAGCGGCCGTTGCGCTTCTCGAAGGCGACTGGCGCGTCGCCAGTGAATATCGAGACGCCCTTCTCCCGAAAACGCGCCATCATCGCCTCGCCCAGGTAAACGGGGAAGACGCGGTCGCAAATATAGGCGGTCGGGAAGAGCATCGACACCGCGACGCCCTGCATGTTCAGCGCCGCCGCTATCTCCGAGCCGATGAAGCCGCCGCCGATCACGAGCGCTGACTTCCCGGGTGTGGCTTCGGAGCGGATGCGCAGGTAGTCGTCGAGGTAGCGATAGTAGTAGATGCCTTCCAGGTCACTGCCGGGAATTGGAAGGGAACGGGGAATGCCGCCGGTGGCAAGCAGGAGCTTCTCGTAGTGATAAGTCTCGCCGCGGGCGTCGATGACCTCCTTGTTCGCGGCGTCGAGGGCGACTGCGCGGTCGCCGAGCGCGAGCTCGACGCCTCTGTCCAGGTAATACTGTCGGTCGTGAGGGAAGACTTGTTCCAGCGTCTTCTTGCCGAACCAGAGCTTCTTCGTCAGGTCCGGGCGGTCGTACGGCAGGTGGCTCTCCTCGCCGACGAGCAGGATCGACCCATCGGCGTCGACCTCTCTGATTCCATCGACGGCAGCGCCGCCGGTCAACCCTCCGCCGACGATTACGTAACGGTACGTTTGCTCAGCCAAAGCTTCACCTCTCTCGCGGACGCGCGATCACATCCCACTGCTAGCATAATAGTCGAAAGACGTGCGGTCGGTGTGAGCGCGCGACATTGCGTCATGGAGGAAGGGTGAAAGATTGAGCGAGTCGCCGTTGTGAAGAGACGCCTAGCGCGTGCCGAACTCCTGGACGTAGAACCAGCCGTAAGACGTGTTAGGGTTCCAGGCGCAGCCGACGCCGGTCTCTGTGAACACTGGGTTGAGGATGTTTGCACGATGGCCGGGGCTGGCCATCCAGGCGTTAACCGCATCGGCGAAAGTCGCGTAGCCGCCGGCCAGGTTCTCGCCTAGCGCTGTCCACGTCGCGTAGCCGGCCGCCTCGGCGCGTGCGTCGAGCGTGCGTCCGTCCGCGGTGTGGGATATGACGTTGTGCGCCGCGAGGAAGTCGGCGTACGCCTGCGCGTCGGCCTCGAGCTGCGGGTGGTAGACGAGCGCCGGCAGGCCGTTCTGCGATCGGATCTGATTGATGAGATCGATAATCTGGTTGCAGCTTTGAGCCGCTGATGCCTGAGATGGCGGCGGCTGGGTTGGCGGAAGCGGAGTCGGCGTGGGCGGTGCGGCCTGGGCGCTGCGCACCGGCGCGGAAAAAGGTGCCGCGTATGGCGATGGCGTCGGCGCGGGCGGTCGGGCTGGCGGCGACTGCGTTGGCGCGGCCTGCGTCGTTGGCGTTGGCGAGGGAAGCGGTCGCGACGTGGGGACGGGAGTGACGGTGGGCGGAACGTGGCTGAGCGCCAGCACCTCGGAGAGGCGTCCTGCTTCGCCCGCCACCTGCCGGCCCTCACTGACGGAAGGGCCCGTCGCGGCGATGGTGCGCGGGGTCGCGCCCATCAGCAGTGCCACAAATGCAACCTGGAGCAGCACCGCCCCTAGCGTGCCGTAGCGCTTCGAACCACCCCAAAAGCGACGCAATTGGCGACCTCGGCCGAGAGAAGAGAGCCGCGCGCCGGCAGTCGTCGACGCACGATTTCATTCTCATCAGCGAGGCGGCTCGCGGATGTCCGGACAAACCCTGATAGAGTCTCGCGATAACCCCTAATCCCGTTGAAGACGTTGAACGGCGAATCGGCCTTCACACGTCCTGCACGCGCCGCGCCCGCTTCCGCATGGCCCTTGCACCTCGCGGGGGTAATGCTTAGTAGTAAGCCATAGGGGGAATGACTCAGGAGGAGAAAAATGACAAGGGATGAAGTTTACAAGGACATCGAGGAAACGCTGGGTTCTGTGCCCGGCTTCCTGAAGACACTGCCCGACTCGTCGCTGGAGTTGGAGTGGAAGCTGATGAAGACGGTGCAGATGGAGCCCGGACCTGTGCCCAACAAGTACCGCGAGTTGATCGGGATCGGCGTCGCAGCCGTCACGAAGTGCCGCTACTGCGTATTCTTCCACAGGGAGATGGCTAAGCTAAACGGCGCCACCGACGCCGAGATCGAGGATGCCATCCACTACGCCAAGTCGAGCGCCGGCTGGAGCACCTACATTCAGGGGCTGGACTACGACTACGACGAGTTCAAGAAGGAAATCCGCCGGGCCGCGGAGTACGTCCGAAGGCAGCAGGAGAAGATGGCCGCTTGACGGCGCAGCGGCAACATGTCAGCGGCCGGCGGGGCTTTCGGGTCCCGCCGGTCTTCTATTTGACGTAATGCTTCAGGATTTCGCGCGTGTGCGGAACGCGCAGTTTCTCGAACAAGAAGGCGAAGCGTCCCTCCAGCGCCTGGCGCAACTGCACTCTCACCTCTTCGGGCAGGTCCCACATCTGGTGCTTGAACGGGCCGGTGCCGCGCTTCCTGGTGCTGTATATGAACTGCGCTTCCGTCTGGCCCGCCTTCCACTCGTCGGCGTGCTTTTCCTTGAGGTAAGCGTATATCTGCTGTCGAAGCGAGTCGGGGAAGAGCGGGCTGTCGTAGATCATCGTCTGGAAGTCGGTTGCCAGGTGGATCTCCGCCGTTTCGACTTCGACGAAGCGGTGGAAGAGCTCGTCGGGCAGCGTCGAAGCGCCGTGCTGCACCGCGCCGGCGAGCCCGTATTCCTGGCGGGCGATCCGCGACATCTCCTCCAGCGTCTCGAAGGCGATAGCGACCTTGGCTATGGACCCGTCCGGCAGCACGACGCCGCCGTGGCTGCTGCCAGTCTGGACGCTTATCTTGCTCGGCCCTTTGACGCCGCTGCCGAGCACATCTCGGAGGCCGTCCATGAAGGCGCGCAGCTCTTCCGGGCTACTGTTCTTCTTGCCCACTTCGCCGATCTCCACGCCCACGGAGACATCGATGCCGGCCGGCTGGACCTGCCGGATGAAGCGGATCATATCCGCTGCGACTTCGAAGTTCGGCCGCTGCTCCTCCTTCACGTTCGGCTGCGTCAAGTCGACGAGCGTGGAGCTGTCGACGTCGATGTTCAGGAAGTCCGCTTCGATGGCCTCTTTGGTGAGGTCGCGAAGGCCGCGCAGCTCCTTGTCGGCGTCCTCCTTGTAGCGGGCGGCGTTGACCTGGAAGTGGTCGCCCTGGATGAAGATGGGCCCTTCGTGGCCTTCCTTGATGGCGGCCGCGCGCACGTTCGCGGCGTACTCGGCCGGCCGCATGTTCGTGTAGCCGATTTCCGAGCGGGCGATCTCGAACAGGACGGGCCCGACGTCGAGGCGATGAACGGCGCGAAAGACAGCGCGCGCGGAGTCGTAAGCCATGGCGCGCAGGTTGAGCGCGGGCACCGTGAAGCCGGAGACTTCGCCGCGGCCCATCGCTTCGTATAGCGGCTGGATGGAGTGCGCACGGATGTCGAGGAGCGAGGCGGTGGCGCGAATGGCGTCGCGAGCGTAGGCGCGCAACTCGTCTGTCTCGCCGAAGGCCGCAGTGTAGATCAGGCTGTCGATGCCGTCGCTGCGCAGTCGCGACGGGTCGAGCACCTGGCTTAGGCTGCCATCACTGAATTCGAGGACGTCCTTGAGGTCGCGCTGGAGCTGTTCGACTGACTGGTAGAGCATCTTGATCCCTCACGAGTGGCTCTTGGTTGGAGCTAGCGGGTGAGGCGGCGTGCCAGCTCCAGAAGGGATTGATCGGCGTGTCTGCGCGCGCTGAAGGCTTCCTCCAGCGGGACAAGGCAGGCCTTGCCTTCCTTCTCGCCCACCATCACGCCGCTTTCGCCGCCGGCAAGCGTGTCAACGGCCAGGGCGCCGAACTTGCTGCCGGTGACCCTGTCGCGCGCTGTCGGCGTGCCGCCGCGCTGGATGTGGCCGAGAACGCAGACGCGATAGTCGCAGCGCAAACGCTTCCACACCTGGTGGGCGATGGCGAAAGCGCCGCCGTTGTCGCCGCCCTCTGCGACCACAATTATGCTGCTCCGGCGGCCATGAAGGAAGCCCGTTTCCAAATGCTCGCAAAGAAAATCGATGTCCGTGTCGACTTCCGGTACCAGCACATCATCGGCGCCGCCGGCGACGCCGACTTCCAGGGCGATGGCGCCGCAGACGTTGCCCATGACTTCGACGAAGAAGATGCGGTCGTGCGATTCCGCCGTGTCGCGGATGCGGTCGATAGCCTCCAGCGCGACGTTGACCGCGGTGTCGAAGCCGAGCGTGTAGTCGGTGCCGGGCATGTCGTTGTCGATAGTCGTTGGGATGGCGATGATCTTTAGATCATGCTCCTTCGCCAGCGCCGCCGCGCCGCGGAACGACCCGTCGCCGCCGAGTACGATCAAGCCATCGACTTTGTGCTCTTCGAGGATGGCCGCCGCCTTGGCGCGTCCCTCCGGCGTTGTGAACTCGGGGCAGCGCGAGGTGCCGAGGATCGTGCCGCCGCGCTGGATGATGTTGCCGACGGTGCGTCGCGTCAGAGGCGCGGCGTCATTCTTGAGAAGCCCCGTGTAGCCGCGGGAGACGCCGAGTACGTGAATCCCGCGCTCCGATGCCACGCGGACGATGGCGCGGATGCAGGCGTTCGTCCCCGGGGCGTCGCCGCCGCTGGAGAGGACCGCTATCTTCTTTACGTGGTTGTTGCCGTTATGCCCGTTTTGCGTCAAGATCGTCCTTCCGGGAAGAGAATCCGCCTGGTGTGTTTTCCTATGTCTATCGGGATGGTCGGACGGCTTAGGCTTGAGGATATAGGGGTAGACCCTGAGAAACGAGGCAAGGGCACGGCGTAGGGGCCCAAGTTCCGCGCCCCTACCCGCTGATGCACCTCTGGCGTGGCGACGCTATGACACTCGCTCGTAAATGCTCGTGATGCCCTGGCCGCCGCCGATGCACAGGCTGATGAGGCCGTATCGCCCCTGAATGCGCTCCAGCTCGTACATGAGCTTAACGGCGAGGATCGCGCCCGTCGCGCCGACGGGGTGGCCGAGGGCGACCGCACCGCCGTTCGGGTTCGTCTTGGCGGGATCGAGGCCAAGCTCTTTGATGCAGGTGCAGGCGACGGCGGCAAAGGCTTCGTTGATCTCGTTCACGTCCATGTCATCAACGGTGAGGCCGGCGCGCTTCAGCGCCTTTCTCGTCGCCGGGATCGGCCCGTAGCCCATCAGCGATGGCTCAACGCCCGCCTCGGAGCGCGAGACCAGCCGCAGGCGCGCGCGGATGCCAAGCTCGTCGGCCTTGCGACGGCTCATGACCACTACGGCTGCGGCGCCGTCGTTGATGCTGCTGGAGTTGCCGGCGGTGACGTTGCCGCCCTCCTTGAAGGCGGGGCGCAGCTTGCCGAGCGCCTCCATGTTCGTGTCGGCGCGCGGGCCTTCATCGGTGTCGACAGTCTTCGTCTCGCGACCGGCCTTGACCTCGACGGGGACGATCTGCTCCTTGAAGCGTCCTTCTTCCATGGCGGCGACGGCGTTCTGATGGCTGCGCAGCGAGAGCTCGTCCTGGTCCTGTCGCGTGATCCCGTATTTGTCGGCGAGATTTTCCGCCGTGATGCCCATGTGCGCGCGACTGAACGGGTCGCTGAGGAGCGAGAGGATGCCGTCTTCAAGCTCGCCGTTGCCGAGGCGATAGCCGTAGCGACCGCGCCGGACGTAGAAGGGCAGCATGGTCATGTTCTCCGTGCCGCCGGCGAGGACAATCTCCGCGTCGCCGGTCTCGATCCAGCGGGCCGCCGTGTGGATCGCCTCCAGACCAGTGCCGCACAGGCGCGAGACGTTGTAGGCGGGCACCTCGATCGGAACGCCTGCCTTCACGGCCGCGTGACGGGCGACGTAGGCGTCCTCCATGACCTGGCCGGCGCAGCCAAGGATCACCTGGTCGACCTGGTCAGGCCGGATACCGGCGCGCTCAATTGCCGCCTTGAAGGTGATGGCCGCCATGTCGGAGGCGGACGTGTTTTGGAAGGCGCCGCCCATGCGTCCGACAGCCGTGCGCGCGCCGCTTACGAGAACGATCTCTTCCATTGGGGCCTGCTCCTCGCTATGCTGTTGTGACTTCTGCTCAGAGTCTAGCGGAGCAGCCTTTTTTCGGCAATCGACGGCAGCGGCGGTTGCGTCGCGGCTGGTAGTTGGCGCACAATTGATGTCGTACTATAGATAACCGCGTAACAGCCCGACTCCACCCTCGACTGCGGGCAGCTTTGGGACGACTAGTGACACTGCTTGAACGTATCGATGAGCCGGTGGCGCTGCGGGGGCTCTCGCAGCAGGAGTTGGAGCAGCTTGCCCGAGAAGTCCGCGACCTGCTCGTCGGCACCGTCTCCGAGAACGGTGGTCATCTGGCCTCCAACCTGGGCGTCGTGGAGCTCACCATCGCGTTGCACCGTGTCTTCGAGACGCCGCAAGACAAGCTCATCTGGGACGTCAGCCACCAGTGCTACGTCCACAAGCTGCTGACCGGGCGTCGCGAGCGTTTCGCGACCCTGCGACAGTACGGTGGTCTCTCCGGCTTCACCTCTCGCTCAGAGAGCCCGCACGACCCCTTCGGCAGCGGCCACGCCAGCACCTCGATATCGGCCGCGCTGGGCATGGCGCTGGCGCGCGACCTGGCGGGTGAGCGCCACCACGTCGTCGCGGTCATCGGCGACGGCGCTCTTAGCGGCGGCATGGCGCTGGAGGCCTTGAACCACGCCAGCCACCTGGACACCAAAGTAATCGTCGTCCTGAACGACAACGGCATGGCCATCTCGCCCAACATCGGCGCCATCTCCAAGTTCCTCAACCTCTTGAACCGGGCGCCGCGCTACGAGCACGTCAAGGCAGACACCAAGCGCACCCTGGCGCGCCTTCCCGGCGGCGGCCCCATCCTGAAGCTAATCACCTGGTTCAAGGGGCGCTTGAAGGGCGCGCTCGTGCCCAGCGCCTTCTGGGAGAAGCTGGGCTTCGACTACATCGGGCCGATAGACGGGCATAACATCCGCGACCTGGAGGCGGCGCTCAGCCGCGCCCGCGACGCTAAGAAGAAGACGACGATAGTCCACGTCCTGACCGAGAAGGGGAAAGGCTACCCGCCGGCGGAGGAGGACTCCGCCCGCTTCCACGGCCTCTCGCCCAACGGCCACGGCGGCAACGGCCAGAAGCCTGCTCCCTCCTACAGCGACGTCTTCGGGCAGACCGTGCTGCAACTGATGCGCCAGGACGAACGCATCGTGGCCGTAACGGCGGCTATGTGCGAGGCGACGGGGCTTGGCCCGGCGGCCCGCGCCTTCCCGGAGCGGGTCTTCGACGTCGGCATCTGCGAGGAGCACGGCGTGACCATGGCGGCGGGCCTGGCCTCACGCGGCTTCCGGCCCATCGTCGCCATCTACTCCACCTTCCTCCAGCGCGCCTTCGACCAGATAATCCACGACGTCTGCATCCAGGGCTTGCCCGTCACCTTCGCCATCGACCGGGCGGGGATCGTCGGTGAGGACGGCCGCACCCACCAGGGCGCCTTCGACCTCTCCTACCTGCGCCTTCTCCCGAACATGACCGTCGCCGCAGCCAAAGACGAGGAGGAGCTGCGACATCTCCTCTACACGGCGACCAGGCTCGGCGGGCCGATGGCGGTGCGCTACCCGCGGGGCGAAGGCGTGGGCCTGCCGCTTACCGGCCCACTTCAGCTCCTGCCGGTCGGCGTGAGCGAGCTCTTGCGTTCGGGAAGCGATCTGACTATTGCAACGGTTGGCCCGGTAGCCTGGGCAGCCCTGGCGGCGGCGGAAGAGCTTTCGGCCTGCGGCATCGAGTGCGCCGTCGTTAACGCCCGCTTCATAAAGCCGCTGGACAGAGAGACGATACTTACTCTCGCCTCTGGCAGCGGCCGGCTCGTGACCATCGAGGAGAACGCGCTGGCCGGCGGCTTCGGCAGCGCCGTGCTGGAGGCGATGGACCAGGCGGGTGTGACAAACGTCCGCGTGGAGCGGATCGGCCTGCCGGACCGCTTCATCGAGCATGGGCCGCAGGAGCTCTTCCGCACGATGTTTGACCTCGATGCGGAAGGGATCGTCAGACGGGTGCGCGCGGCCTTCCCGGACCTGGCCCTGCCGGTGCCGATCAGCGAGACTTCTGACGGCTCCGGCTAACGCTGCTTCGCCGTCAGCACCCAATCGCCCGTCATGTCCTGTAGCTGTCCCCAGACCAAGGTTCCCGGGGCCGGAAGCAGGCCTGCCCATGGGTCGTCCGGGTCGGCTTCGATGGTCGCCGTGCCGGATGTGGTCACCGTTTGGCGCTCTCCCGCCAGGTCCGTGTCCACTTCGTTGACCTGCGGGCCTTCAGCCGGCGGCAGGAGAAGAAAGACAGGCAGACCAGGGTCCGCGCCGCTCGCGGCCGTCGGGGGCGTAGCGCCGGGCGTGAAGGTGACGTGCATGACGCTCTGCCCCTGGAAGGTGACGTCGCCGGTCCAGCCGCCGTCCTTCTCCGATAGATCGATCTTTTCGGCGATGTACTTCGGGAAGCCCAGGGCGCGTCCGCCGGCGTTTGCGGTCTGGTCGTCCACGGGCATTGTGAGCACGTACCAGCCGGTCTGACCCTGGTACTGGCACTGGAGGAGGACGTAGCCCTCGTGGTAGGGGACCAGCGGCGACGCAACGTCGTAGTAGTAGACGACGGCCACGACGACGAGCGGCGACTGCGGCATGTCGAACACCTGTGGCAGGAGCAAGCGGTAGAGTGCAAGGTCGGTGGGCGTGAAGGCAGCGGTTATGCCGCGCTGGCCGTGGAAGCTCCAGGCACGGCGCGAATCCGGCGTCTGCGTCCCGGCTGACGCGGGCGATATCGTCGGCTGGGGAGGTTCTGCTTTCTGCTCGCTGCCGCAAGCCGTGAACTGGAGGCAGGTCCCGGCTAGGACCACCATCGCCGCGAAAATCGCTGCGAGACGTGACATCTTTGCCATCATTCGATTCCTTCGCAATACCTACGTTGAGTCGGTTGCGCCGGCGGCGGCGCCTTCGGCCGATGACCCGCTGTCCGCCCGCCGTAGCCGGATGACGAGATAGGCGTAGCCGATGAGTCCCAGCAGTCCGGCCGGGAGCGAGTTCGTGGCGCGGTACAGGATCGCGACCGATGTCGCTGAAGCCGCCGTCGCGCCAGCCTGCTGCACTATGGCCGTCATCGTCCAGTCGAGCACGCCGAGACCCAGCGGCAAGAACGACGCAATGCCTGCCGCCACCGAAGCGCCCAGCGCGACGCACGTCTCGCCCGCGGATAGTCGCACCGCCACCTGCGCTGAGATAATCCACACCTGGAGCACCATCATGGCGAAGATGGCAATTGTCAGAACGACGAAGATGACCGAGAGCCGCACGTCGCGCATCAGTGAAGCCAGCGATTGAGCCCAGCGCCCTTCGCCGAGGTTCAGAGCGTGCAGCAGCGGCCGCAGCCACAGCCTCGTCGACCGCGTCTCGGCCGCCCACGCGCTCAGCGACAGAAGCGGGATCGCGGCCAGCGCCGGCGCGGCCAGGACCAGCAACCCGACGACTGGGATGGCGATCCTGAGGGCGTTCGGCGCGAAGTTCCAGGCGACGACCAGCAACGTCGAGAGACAAAGGATGCAAAATGAGTACGTTCGCTCGTAGACTATCGTCGCGAAGCTGTCGGAGTACTGAACGGCGTGATGGCCCTTGAGGAACGGGGCCCGGATTATGTCGCCCGCGGCGCCCGGCGTCACCACTGCCGCGACGTTGCCCAGCGCCGAGACCGGCGCCAGCGCCAGCGGCGAAACCCTGTAGCCGAGCCGTCGCAGGACGAAGTGGGTGCGAACGGCGAGCAGGCCTACAGCCGGCAGGTTCAGCAGGAGGACGTAGAGGGCGGCCCAAGCGCTGAAGTCTCCCAGCTCGTCGCCGAGCTCCCAGACGCGTGCCCGCGCGAGCAGCAACGCCAGCAGCGCCACGCCCACGCCGACCTGAAGCCACGTCTTCTTCATCAACCCTCCTTGGCGCTGACCCACGTCCCGGGTCGGGAACGCCACATCTCCGGCAGGCAGCGGAAGCCGGAACGCCGGTCCAGCACGCGCCGTCGCTTCTCGGCGAAGAGGCGAAGCTGCCAGATGGTGACGAATGCCGCTGCTATCGTAACAGGAATGAGGAAGAGGCCGTAGAGCAGCTTTCGCCGGCCGGACAGCCCGAACTCGCTCACGTTGCAGGGGCCGCCCAGGGCGATGAGGGGAGCCGTCAGGAGGAACTCCGGAAGCGGCATGACCTTGTAGAACGACAGGAAGCGGTTTCTGACGATCCGGACGGTGTGCGTGAACGTGGCCGGCGTCAGCTTCGTCCGGAGCGTGTGCAAGTGGCAGACCACTGCCCGCGGCACGATGACAGTCCGGTAGCCCAGGGCGTGCAGCCGCAGGCCCAAGTCCAGGTCCTCCGCGTAGGAGAAGAACTCCGGATCGAAGATATAGTCCAACTGATCGATGACTTCGCGGCGGATGGCGATGCAGACGCCGTGCAGGAAGAGCGTATCGACGGGCTGGTCGCCGGGCGGGAGCCGTCGGTAGCGCACGTATCCCAGCCGCGACACCTCCGCCGTGTAGGCCGCGCCCGGGTTCTCCCGCCGCTCCGCCTTCGCGAACTCCGGGTACCAGGGCTGGATGATGTTGGCGTGCGCCGCGCCGATGTCCGGCGACGTCTCCAGCCCTTCGAGCAGCTCCCGCAGCCATATCCGGCCGACGATGGTGTCCTGGTTGAGGAAGACGATGACGCGTCCTCGGCTGTAGCGGAAGCCGATGTTGTTCCCGTCCGCATAGCCGTAGTTGCGGTCCAGCCGGACGACCCGGACGTCCTCGAACCGCTCCTCGACGTACGAGGCGGAGCCGTCGCTGGAGCCGTTGTCCAGGTAGAGCAACTCGTAGGTGTCGCGCGGCACGTCCTGGTCTCGGAGCGAGCGGAAGCAGCCATCGAGATAGTGACGCCCGTTGAAGCCGAGCACAATCACGGTCGTTGCCGGCGGCTCAGCCGATGCGCCCGCTTCGTGATCTGCTTCTGGAACGTTCATCTGATCTGGCCCGGCGAAAACGAGGTTGCGGTCCGGCTATTCGGTTTCGAGCACACCGGTGAGCACCCCGACGAAGAAGAGATTGGCGCCGATTACTATCAGGCTCTGCGCCACGGCCGCCATGTCGACCCAGTTGAGCGCGGTGCCGCTTGGCGCCCTGACGAGTATGAAGAGGTCGACGCCGACACCGCAGGCCATCAGGAAGAGGCCGAAAAGAAAAAGGCCCTCCAAGCCGAGATACTTCCGGTAGAAGCGCAGCAGCCAGTCCGGCTCCGTGTCGCCGCGGGCCGTCGTGTAGATGCGCGAGGCCAAGCCAAGGAGGACGGCGTTCATGCCGACGACGAGGAATATCGTTCCGGCGAATATCGGCTGCCAGCGCAACGGCCCGATGTCGATGCCGTGGGATGACGGCAGGGCCAGCGCAAGCGTCAGGACGCCCAGCGTGAGCAGGAAGAGACCCGGGACGGTGTACAGATAGCTCGGGCTGGCCAGGATGAGATAGCGCAGGTGCCGCCAGCCGTCGCGGAAGGTGTTCAGCTTGCTTTCCGTCTGCCGCGGATAATACGGGATCGGCACTTCAGCTATGCGTAGTCCGCGGCGGGCACTCTTCAGTATCATCTCTGACGCAAGCTCCATCCCGGCCGACTTCAGTTGCATCCGCTCGTACGCTTCGCGGGTGAAGGCGCGCAGGCCGCACTGGCTGTCACCCAGGCGAGCGCCGGAGAAGAACGAGAGGAGAGCGGTCAGCGTCGGCGTGCCGATGAAGCGGTGGCTCCAGGTCATGGCCCCGGGGGAAAGCGTCTTCAGGCGGTTGCCGACGACCATGTCGAAGCCCTCGCTCAGCGGGGCGACGAGGGCGGTCAGGTCAGACAGGTCGTATGTGTCGTCGGCGTCGGCCATGATGATGACGCTGCCCCGCGACTCAGCGAAGCCGCGTCGGTGCGCCGCGCCGTATCCGCGCTGCGACTCTTCGACGACGCGGGCGCCGGCGGCCGTAGCCTCCTGGCATGAACGGTCCGTCGAGCCGTTGTCAACGACGAGCACTTCTCCGCGCAGTCCTGCGGCCTCGAACCAGTCTCGGGCCTTTCGCACGCAGTTCGCGACGGTCTGCTCCTCGTTCAAGCAGGGCAGAACGACGGAAACGTCGACGAGACCGACAGAGAGAGCGCTACCTTCCTTCTCGGTCGTTGGCGCGCCGTCCACTCTCGGAGACGAGTTTTCGGCAGGGTTCGGGGTCATTCGTGCTCTCCAGTTCTCGCCGGTTTCTTGGGCTAAACGTTACCTTTTCAATAGCGATCAGACAACTCGGCCAAGAGGCCATTCTGTCTAGCCGGGCGGAAAGTCGTAGGCCGGCGGCGGTTCATAAGGGATGATTGTGCCCGCGCCGTAGTCGGCCAGATAGATCTTGCGGCCCGCGTATTTGTCTAACGTGGCCGCGTAGCGCATTTCGGGAACATCCTTTGCCCAGATGATGTCGCCGTTAAAGTCGGGCGAGTTCTTCCAAAAGACCGTTCCATAGCATTGCCAATTGCCGCAAGGCGCGACGAGTATCAGAGCGTTGTGGATGTGCATCTTGTCGGCTGCCTGCAAGAGGCGCCCGTCTGCGCCGTTGAAGCCCTTCAACTCGGAAATCGTGCGCGGCATGAAATCAGTGCGCTCGATGTCGAAGTGCTTCCCCAGCATCCACCCGTGAACGCTTATCGCTAGCAAGACTCCCAGCGCAGCATATCCTGTGACGCGGGCGACGGCGATGGGCTCTTCGGTTGGGCGCAGCCTTCCAAGGATCAGCCGGCTCCAGTGGGCCAGCCGTTCCTGGAGGAGCGTGAGGCCGCGTGCCGAAAGAAGCATGAGGAAGGGGACTGCCTCAAACCAGTAGCGTGGACCGTGCATGAGCCCGCTTGATTCGTAAAGCGTCCACACTCCCATCGCGAACAGCGCCGCCAGCAGCAGGAAGACATCCCAGCGACTGCGGCTTCCGAGCAAGAACGGCAGTGGCACGAGGGCCAGCCCGATGAAAAGCGGCCATCCATTCAGGGACGGCAGCAACGCCGAGAGCTGGGCCTGATCGTTCTCCAGCCCCCGCGCTAACGAGTTTCTGTTGCCAAAGCCGATCACAGTTTCTAGAGACGAATTGTTCCCATAGCCGCTGCTCAACGAGCCAGTCGTGCCCAGGTTATACAGGCACATTGCGCCGACCATCAGGAGGACACCTGCTGCAAACGCGCAACTCCTTCGAATGACGGCCACACGCTGCCCGCGTTCAAGGGCGAAGTCCGAAACGAAGAGGAAGGCAAAGGGTGGCACCAGCGCCGCCGCCGTCAAAGGCCGCGTGTTAAGCAGCAGCCCGAAGAAGACGCCACCGAGCCCGTAGGCCAGCGATCTGCGTTTCCAGCCGGCCGTGATGAAGAAGAGAGACACCAGGAGATAAAACATGGCGGTGTTATGGGACATGAGGTTGCTCGCGGTCATCTGGAAGAACGGCGAGAACGCCAGCAACAGGGCGGCGACGACGCCGACATGCGGTCCATGGATTCGCTTGCCTACGCGGTAGATAAGCAGGATTGAAAGGGCACCAAGCAGAGGCGGAATAAGCCAAACCGCCCCGACGAGCTCGCCAATCGATAGCATTAATGGGTGTCCGAAGGGGTAGATGCTGGCCCAGCGGCCGCCCGAATCAACCAGGAGACTCGGATAGAAGAAATCAAAGGCCGTCTTGGGAGAAGGGATGGGCGCCGTCAGGTGGAATGAGGCCAGAAGCTTGGCCTGGAAGACGTACGACACCTCATCGGGGACGTGGGGAATCCCGCCGTTCACGTCGCGGCTGATGTATACAAGGACGCTAAAAGCCGCGGAGGCGACCAAGAACACGAAGTTTCCGGTCCCCCAGCGGAACTTCCCAAGCGGCCGCAAAAGCCTGCCTATGCCCGCGAGTTGCAGCAAGACAACTGTCAGCAGCATTATCAGCGCCGCACCGAAAAGTAGCGGTAGCGGGCGCACGATCATGGCGACGATGGACTTCAGCGTCTGCGTCTTGGACAACTCCATTCCCTTGGCGAGGACGGTGCCAACGGGCGCTACGTTGCTCGGCTGGGCAATGGGGCATTGCTGCGCCTTCCCGCCCTGAACGAAGTCCAGGCCGTTATCCAGATGACGATATGGCCGGAAGGAATAGGCGATGCCGCTGTCCATGGAGGACGAGTCCACGAAGATCGCGCCCTGGGTCGCATTGTCGATGTAGGCGTCAACGGTATAATTCGTCCAGGAGTGGTCTCCAACGTAGAGTACCAGCCAGCCGTCATACGTTCTCGTCCAAAACGACTGTGCGAGAGCCGCAGAATCGAGGTCGAGGAGCACGGCGTGTGAGCTTGCGTCCGTAACTATTAAACGTTGGAGTCCGCGCGGGTGCGGCAGAGCGGCCGCCACGTCGTTTGCGGGCATCTTGACGACAACGCCACCGCTGCGGTACTGGTCACAATATGCCTTGACCTGCTGCGTACCGTCGACGTAGACGGTGTAGATGCCGTCACTCGCCTCGATCTGGACGTGCGTTTGAGCGCCGCCGGCGCTCCACCAATGGGCGCCGAGGAGAAGGGCGCTAACGGCAAGACCAATGTAAACCGCGACGAACCGCCGGCTCAGGAATGGGAGGCGGGAACGACTCACCTGAGAGGCAGTACGGGGGACTTGTTCGTTGTCCGGAGGTGATGGCGCACGTGGTCGGGCAAGACGGATAATCCGCCGAAGCCGGAGCCCATGCTCCGGGTGCGCCTCCGCCACCGTTTCTTCCTCGCTCGTGGCTGGTCTCCTCTGCCCGTGAACCGGTCTTTGTGGGCTGGCAGCCGGCAGCCCGTGGTCGCGCACAGACGTTGGACTGATGGAGAGTAGTCTAAGCAAGAAACGCAGGCGACGCAACTTATGTTACGTACGGGAGGGATGGCGCCAGAGGGATGGACGCGCGGCGTAGGCTGGAGGTGGGCGGGCTGAGGAAGGCGCGGACGCTAGCCGGCGCGACGGCGTCGCCGCGGCATTCGCAGTCGCCACAGCCGAGGCGGATCATGCGGATTGCTTCTTCTTCGTCGACCTCGCAGTCGACGCAGCCGTCGCGGACAAGGGGGATGACAACCATTGAGGGAAGAGGCATGCCTTTCCCCGAGACCTCTTTGACGCCGGCGACTCCGGCCGCGAGCTCTTTGTCGCAGGCAACGGCGACGATAGCCCGCGGGCGCTTCTCCTCGACATAACGCAGGGCAAGGCGGCCGCCGGGCGCGATGCAGACGCCCTTGTAGCCGGCCGTCAATGCCGCCTCGCGGAGGCTGCGGATGGCGCAGGACAGGTCGCAGTCGTCGGGGCACTCCATTCCCGAGCGGGTGTGCTTCCCGCGGCAGCCTTCGCTGGGACGGAGGCAGTGCGGCAGCAATAGGATTCGCTCCTCGGGTTCCACGTCCGCGAAACTGTGTCGCCTGTCAATTGTCTGCATTCCTTGCCTCCTTCCAGTTCAAGCGGACCGTCGAAAGCGCCAGGAGCGGGAAGTACGTGGAGTACAGCCCGTAGCGCAGATAGAAGGCCCGCGGAAAGCCCGTACCCGTGAAATCGCGCTCCGGCCAGCCGCCGTCGACTGCCTGGTTGCGCAGAAGATAGTCGACGCCCGCGCGCACGCAGAGCGCGTCGCATTCGCTGGCGGCGGCAAGCCCGAGCAGCGCCCAGGCCGTCTGCGACGCTGTGCTCGGCCCCTTGCCCTTCAGCGACGGGTCGTGGTAGGTGGCGCAGGTCTCGCCCCAGCCGCCGTCGTCGTGCTGCACGCGCGCCAGCCAGCCGGCGGCCCGCCTGATGTGAGCTTTGAGCACCGCCGTCGGCCGCCGCGACGAGGCTGGGCAGGACGAGCCCCGTGCCGTAGATGTGGTTCACGCCCCAGCGGCCAAACCACGAGCCGTCCTCCTCCTGGCGTCGCTTCAAGTACTCGACGCCGGCGGCAGCGGCCGGTCCGCGGTCGCCCAGGTCGCTAAGCAGGTCGAGGCCGTGGTTCGTGATGTCCGGGCTCGTCGGGTCGAGCGGCGTGACGAAGTCGGCGAAGGGGACGTGTTCGAGGTAGGAGCGGTTGTTGTTGCGGTCGAAGGCTGCCCAGCCGCCGTCGTCGCTTTGCATGCCGACGACCCAGCGTTTCGCCCGCTCGATGGCGGCTTTCTTCGCGGGCTCGGCCGCGTCCGGAAGCTGCACCATGTTCAGCGCCCGCGCCACGAGGGCCGTATCGTCGATGTCGGGGTACCAGCGGTTCTCGAACTCGAACGACCAGCAGCCCGCGTCGGAGACGCCGTCCTTCAGCCCCTTCACCGCCCAGTCGCCGGGGAGGCGCGTCTCCTTGGCCAGCAGCCATTCCGCCGCCTTGACGAGCGCCGGATGCGACTCCGGCAGCCCCGAGCGTCGGAGGGCGATGACCGCCCAGGCGGTGTCCCAGACTACCGAGACGGAGGGTTGCAGCCGCATGCTGTCGGCGTCCTCCACGACGAAGGGCTCTAGGCCGGCGATGCCGCCCGCTATCGCGGGGTCGTCGTCGCGCCGCCCGAGGCTTTTGAGGGCGAAGATAGCGTAGATCCAGGGCAGCATGATGCCGCCCCAACTGCCGTCCGTGTCCTGGTGGTCGCGGAGCCACCGCTCGACGCGTCGCAGCGCCAGGCCGCGACCGGGCTTGACCGGCGATCTTTCGTAAAGCGCGAACAGACGGTCCAGCGCGATGAAGAAGCCGGCCCAGCTCAGTCGCTGCGGCGCGCTCCACTGGCGATAGTTGCGCTGTGACGGCGGCTCGACGTAGAGCTCCGCGATGCGCGCTTCCGGCGGGACGGCGTGGATCGGCCGCGTCGCGGAGAGAATCGACAGCGCCATGATCGTCGCGCGGGCCCAACTCGACAGCTCGTAAATGTTGAACGGCGCCCAGCGCGGGAAGAAGATGATCTCCGGCGGAATGACCGGCACGCCGCGCCAATCGAACTCGCCGAACAGCGACAGCCAGGCCTTGGTAATGATGTTGGCCCTCATCACGCCGCCGTTCGCCAGCACGAAATCGCGCGCCCGCCGCATCAACTCGTCGTCGGCGCTGAGGCCGGAGAGCTTCAGCGAAAAGTAGACCTGCACCGTCACGCTGAGGTCGCCGGCACCGCCGCGAAACATCGGCCACGAGCCGTCGGCGTTCTGCTCGCCGAGGACGTAGTTGAGCGCCTTGCGCTTGCGCTCCGGAGCGACGGCGCGGCCAAGCCAGTGCATCAGCGGCACGTAGCCCGCTGTCACCGACGCGTCGGCCTCCAACTCGCCGGCCCAGTAGCCGTCGGCGTGCTGTAGCGCCAGAAGGTACGCCTGCGACGAGGCTATCGCGCGGTCGAGGTCGTCAACCCGAGCGTCGCTGCTTTCGATAGCCGCTGGCGTAGTCGCGCGCTTCATATCGTCCTACCCCGCAATCGCCGCGCTCTCACAGAGGCGGGCTAGAATGCCGTCCATCGCTAGCGCCAGGTTCGACGCCGCGCGCTGTGTCGCTCTGCCGAAGGACAGCAGCCGGATGAGCGCCTGGGGTCTCGCCAGGCAGTGCAAAACGATTCTTCCCGGGCACCAGCCTCCGTCCGCGTCGATGAAGCGCTCGATGGGCGGCAGGCGTGCCGTCAGCGGGTCGCTTATCGCCCGCACGGAGAGGAAGGGCAGCCCGAGATTCTGCGCTTCCCTGCCGATCCAGTAGCTCTCCATGTCGACTACCGATGCTCCCGAACTCACCGCCAGCCCACGTTTGGCGACGGGACTGGAGACGAACGTCTCGCTGGAGACGGCGACGGCGTTGGAGACGGCGAACGGCTGGGACGCCATCGCCGCCCGGAACAGGAGGTTCGAATCACATTCAATAGTCTCCGTCCGTCCGTGTCGGACCGCGGAGCAAACAACGACGTCTCCCGCCGACAGCCCACCGACGAGCGCCCCCGCGAACCCCAGCGATAGGACGGCCGAAAACGGGTAGCGGGGCAGGACGCTCTTGCCGGCCGCTTCCGCTCTCTCCCTTCCCATGCCGAACTGGACCAGGAGGACGTCCCAATCCGCGTAACATCCCTGCTCGATGCGACATCCTTCTTCTCGCGACGACTCCATGACATTCAGGCGCCGGCGCAGGCCGGTTACTTCCATTCCTGTCGCCGCGAAGAGGCCGATCATGGGCGATCTCACGCGGTGAGCGTCCACTTCGCCATCCGCCAGAGGTCCCGGGGACTGCCGCCCGCCGCCTCGATGGCGCTGGCCTCGTAGCCGCTGTGTAGCATGCAGTTTGCGCAGCGGGCGTCGTTGCCGGCGCCGTACTTCTCCCAGTCCGTCTCTTCCATCAGCTCCCGGAACGTCGAGACATGGCCGTCGGTTATGAGATAGCAGGGGCGCTTCCAGCCGATGGGATTGCGCGTTGGGTTGCTCCAGGGCGTGCAGTTCAGGGGCCGCCGGCCGGACAGGAAGTCCCAGTAGACGGGTGTATTGCAGTAGCGGAAGCGCTTGGCGTGCGGCGCCAGCTTGCGAAAGATGTTGTGGGCTTCGTCGCGGGTCAGGAAGATGTCGTTGTCGACCGCATCGAAGCTGAACGCGGGTGACACCATGACGCCGTCGACGCCGGCGTCGGCCAGCGTTTGGAAGAGCTGCGACACGTCGTCGAGGTCGCTGTTGCTGTAGATGGTGGTATTTGTGCGCACCTGGAAGCCGGCGGCCTTTGCGGCGCGGATTCCGGCGATCGCTTTCTCGAAGACGCCGTCGCAGCCGGCGTTGCGATTGTGGATCGCCGCCTGGCCGTCGAGATGAACGACGAAGCTCAGATAGGGACCGGGGCGGAACTTGCGCAGCGAGCGCTCCAGCAGCGTCCCGTTGGTGCAGAGGTAGACGAAGCGATGGCGCGCGCCGATGTCGGAGACGATGCCGCCGATTTCGGGATGGATCAGCGGTTCGCCGCCGGTAATCGAGACCACAGGTGCACCCGACTCCATGACGGAGGCGAGGCACTCCTCGCGGGAAAGCGTCCGGTCCACGGAATCGCCGAACTCGCGGATGCGACCGCAGCCGGCGCAACTGAGGTTGCAGCGAAAGAGCGGCTCCAGCATGAGGACGTAGGGGAAGCGCCGCCGGCCGCGCAACTTGTTGTTGGCGAGGTACCCGGAAAGGCGCGTCGTTAGCTGCCAGGGAAAGATCATTCCATTCCTCTTCGTTTCAGGCTCGGCGTGTGCTTGAGCGCGTCGATGCTGCCGATTCCGGAGCAGAACATGGCGATGCGCAGCCCTTCGACGACCTCGTCGATGAAGGCGAGCGCGCGTTCCGCCGATTCGTTGGCCGCCTTCAGCAGAAGCGTCGCGATACCGGCGATATCGGCGCCCAGCGCCAGGGCTTTCGCCACGTCGACGCCGGTCTTGATGCCGCCGCTGGCTATGAGCGGAAGCTCGGGCGCGACCTGGCGCACGAGTCGGATCGACTCCGCCGTCGGGATGCCCCAGCCGTTGAACGCGCCGGCGACGTTCGCCCGCGTCTCGTCCTCGGCCCGCAGCCGCTCGATTTCGCTCCAACAGGTGCCGCCGGCGCCCGCCACGTCGATTCCCGCGACACCCGCCTCGATGAGTCGAAGAGCGACGGCGTCGGAGATGCCCCAGCCGACCTCCTTGACGAAGACCGGCGCCTCCAGGGCCTCGCAGACCGCGGCGATCCGGTCGGTGAGCCCCGCGAATTCGGTGTCGCCGCCGGACTGCAGCGCTTCTTGCAGCGGGTTCAGGTGGAGCGTCAGAGCGTTGGCCTCGATCATCTCCATCGCGGCGAGGCATTCGCGCGGGCCGTAGCCCCGGTTCAACTGCACCGCGCCGAGGTTGGCGAACAGAAGCACGTCGGGCGCGACGTCGCGGACGCGGTAGGTGGCGGCAAGCGCCGGGTCCTCGATGGTGCAGCGCAGGGAGCCGACGCTCATCGCAATCCCCGCTGCCTGCGCCGCCAGCGCCAGGTTGCAGTTGATGCGCGCCGCTTCCTCGACGCCGCCGACCATCGGCGAGATGACGAGCGGCGCCCGCAGCCTGCGCCCGAGGAAGGTGGTCGAGACGTCGATGTCGCGCAGGTTCAGCTCGGGGAGCGCCTGGTGCAGGAGATAGTACTCCTCGAAGCCGGTCGTCAGGCCCTTGAAGGCGACGTCCTCGTTCAGAGCAATCCGCAGGTGCTCTTCTTTGCGCCGGCTGTTCGTGCTGACCTTCTCAGTCTCTATCATCGCCTGTCTTTCAGTGCGAGCGGTCCACCAGGAAGTGCGCCAGCTCTTCCAGATCGTTTCGCGCATCCGGCTGGAGCGAGAGCGGCGCTATCTCTGCCAGCGCCCGGTCGCGGTGGGCCTCCGCCGTCCGTCGCGTCGCTTCGCGAACGCCGAGCGAGTCCAGCAAGTCGAGGACGCTCGCGACTTGCTCTTCGTCGATCTGGGGCTGTGTGTAGATTCGCCGCAGCTCTGCCGCCGCCGATCCTTGAAGCGCGCAGATGATGGGAAACGACTTCTTCTTGCGGCGAATGTCGCTGCCTGCCGGCTTGCCCGTCTCGTCGCCGCGGCCCCAGATGCCGAGCGCGTCGTCGCGGATCTGGAACGCGAGTCCCAGGTTGCGTCCGAAGCGCTGGAAGGCGGCCGTAGCGTCATCCTCGAATGCGACGAGTGCGCCCAGTTCGGCCGCGCAGCCAAGAAGAGAGCCCGTCTTCAGCGAAATCATGTCGAGATAGTCGTGGAGGCCCACGTCCAGCCGCGCTTCGAAGCTGATGTCCAGCCACTGACCTTCGAGAAGTCGAAGACACGTCTCGTCGACCAGCGCCGTGGCACGCAGGGCCCTTTCGGGGCTCACGCCGCGCGGTACCAGCTTCCGCAGCGTCAGGCCCGCGAGCTGTCGCATCGCTGAGCCGGCGTTTATCGCCTGCGCCTCGCCCCAGACTGCCCAGACCGTCGGCTGGTGCCGGCGTTCGAGATCGCGGTCCTGGATGTCGTCGTGAATCAGCGAATAGTTGTGGACGAGCTCGATCGCGGCAGACGCGGGCAACGCCATGCCTCGGTCGCCGCCGAGCGCTTCGCAGGCCAGCAGGCAGAGCGTGGAGCGCAATCCCTTGCCCGCCGGGCCCTCGATAGGCTGGGCGTCCGCCGTTTGCCAGCCAAGGTGGTAACGCAGCATATCGTACAGCGGCGAGCAACAGCCGTCGAAGGCGGCGCGCAACTCCGCGTCGACCTCTTCCCGGTATCGCCCGAGCACGCTAGGACGCTGCATCAACCGCTGCATCAGCGCTCCTTATCAGTGGCGAATCCGCCGGCAGGGCCAGGTCCGGGAAGGCCGCGCGCACCCGTCTGACGATCCCTTCCGCATCGAGGTCAAACATCGTGCGGAAGAGCTCCTGCGGCCCGTGCTCGATGAAGCGGTCCGGCAGGCCGATCCGCTCCACGCGGACGTTTGTCACACCCGCCTGGTCCATCGCCTCCAGCACGGCGCTGCCGAAGCCGCCGGCCAGCGCGTTCTCCTCGATGGTCACGAGCCGGCCGCTGCCAGAGGCGAGAGTAAGTATCGTCTCTCTGTCCAGCGGCTTTATGAAGCGGGCGTTAACGACGGCGCACTCGATGCCGCAGGCCGAAAGCTCTTCCGCCGCCGCCAGGGCTGCCCAGGCTACCGGGCCAACCGTTGCAATAGTCAGATCGCTTCCCGAACGCAAGAGCTCGCTCACGCCGACCGGCAGGAGCTGAAGTGGGCCGGTAAGCGGCAGGCCCACGCCTTCGCCCCGCGGGTAGCGCACCGCCATCGGCCCGCCGAGCCTGGTCGCCGTGTAGAGGAGATGTCGCAGCTCCTCCTCGTCTTTGGCTGCGGCGACGGTCATGTTCGGGAGAAGGCGCAGGTAGGAGAGGTCGAAGGCGCCCTGGTGGGTGCGGCCGTCCTCACCGACGATCCCCGCCCGGTCGATGGCGAAGGTGACGGGCAAGCCCTGGATGCAGACGTCGTGGATTATCTGGTCGAAGGCGCGCTGGAGGAAGGTGGAGTAGATGGCGACGATGGGCCGGAAGCCGCGTGAGGCCAGGCCCGCCGCCATGGTCACGCCGTGCTCCTCGCAGATGCCGACGTCGAAGACCCGCTCCGGGAAGGCGCGGGCCGCCGGGCCAAGCCCCGTCGCCTCGCACATAGCCGCCGTTACGGCCACGATGCGTTCGTCCTGGCGCATCAGTTGCAGCACGGTCTGCCCGAAGACGTCGCTGTAGGAGGGAGCAGGCTTCTGGCCGTTGCCGCCGTGGCCGTTGGGCGAGAGGCCGTGGAAGCGGGCGGAGTCCTCCTCCGCCGGCGGGTAGCCTTTCCCCTTCTCGGTCAGGACGTGGACTATCGTCGTCTTCTTCTTAGCGTCGCGGGCGCGGCTGAGCGCCGCCTCCAGGTCGCGGATGTTATGCCCGTCTATCGGCCCGATGTAGTCGAAGCCCAGCTTCTCCCAGAAGGCGCTGGGCACGAGCGCGCCCTTCAAGCGCCCCTTGAACCAGGTGATTAGCTTCAGGATGGGGCCGCCGCCGGGAAGGCGCGCCAGGGTGCGCTTGGTGTCTGCCTTGACGTGCTCGTAGCGCGGCGCCCGGTTCAAGAGGTTGAGGAACTTGGAGATGGCGCCGATGTTGGGCGAGATGGCCATGCCGTTGTCGTTCAGGACGACGATTACTTTGGTGTCCAGGTGGCTGGCGTGGTTCAAGGCCTCCAGCGCCATGCCGCCGCTAAGAGCGCCGTCGCCGATGACCGCGACGACGTGGTGGCGCTCCCCTGCCAGGTCGCGCGCCAGCGCCATGCCCAGCGCGGCCGATATCGAGGTGCTGGCGTGGCCGCTGCCGAAGGGGTCGTGCGGGCTCTCTGAGCGAGAGGTGAAGCCGGAGAGACCACCGTACTGTCGCAGGGTCGCGAAACGCTCGCGACGCCCGGTCAGCAGCTTGTGGACGTAGCACTGGTGGCTGACGTCCCAGATGAGCTTGTCTTGCGGCGTCTCGAAGACACGGTGCAACGCGATGGTGAGCTCCACGACGCCCAGGTTGGAGGCCAGATGACCACCGTTCTCGGAGACGGTGCCGACGAGCAGGTCGCGGACTTCTCGGGCAAGCTGCTCCAACTCCTGCTGCGAGAGCCCCCGCAGCGCCGCCGGCTCATCAATGCGCTCGAGCATACATTGGACTCCAAGGGCATCGGATATCGAGGTATATCTAAGGTCATCATCCCGCGCCGCGGATGCCTTGTCAAGAGGTGGTTGTTTCGGCGAACGCTACTGCGTCTTCGTCGGAGAAGAAGGACCTGATGAGGACCGGACTGAGGATGAAGAGCAGCAAGAGGAAGGAGGCGGCGATGAGCCCGAAAAGGCCTTGCTCGCCCCATAGGTGGTGCGCCACCGTTGCCGCCGCCAGCGTTCCAACGACCGTTAGACCGCCGATCTTGAGGACTCGCTGTCGAACGAGCACGAAGCCTGCGGAGGTGACGGCCAGCGCGATGAACGCCAGGCTGATCTCGCCGTCGAGGGCGTGGATCGCGAGGGCCGGGCCCTGGAAGAAGCCGTGCATGTCTCTCAAGCTGCAAAACCAGCCACCGATGATGGGCATCGGGACGAGCATCAGCGAAGCCAGCAGCCAGTCGCGCTGGGCAACGCGAACAGTCGTCACGACGATGACAGACAGCGAGAGCACGCAGAACAGTAGCACGAGGGCGACGAGGACGAAGTTCGGCGCCGGACCACCCATCAGCGCGAAGGACACGAGCTGGCCGAGAATGGAGCGGCTGACCCAGCCGCAGATAAGCGGTATCGCCAGCGAGTAGCCGATCCAGGGGTATAGCCAGCTTGGCCGGCCGTTCCACCAGGCGAGAATCGTGACGCCGGCGATGACGCCGACAGCGCCTATCCCCCAGAGCGGCTGCAGCCAGAGGTGGTTGGCGAAGAGGAAGGCGACAATCAGGTGCGGCAGCGCCGCCAGGCCCGCTTCGGGCAGGGTGCCGTGGCTGTGCGCCTCGTACATGCGGCGGGCGATGATGCGCGGTCTGCCGCAGCAAAGTATCGCCAGGCGGGCCGCCTCTTGCTCTGAGAACCCTTCGCCCTGAAGCTCCTGGATCTTCTCCTGGAAGTAGGTATGAAGCTCCGCCAGGACCACGCGCTTTGTCCGTGGCTCCAGGTGGAGGAGAGCGTGCACTTCACGCAGATAGCACCCTACCTCTGGCAACATCCCTTTTGCCCCTACCTGCGCTACGCTCCCGATAGCTTATAGATGAGGTTTACGGCGTTCTGGAAGCCTTCCCAGGCTTGAATCCGCTCGCTCAGCTCGTTTCTACCTTTTTCGGTGATGCGATAGCAGCGTCGCTGCTGGCCGTTCGGCAGCTCCGACCACTCGCCGTGGATAAGCCCCTGGTTCTCCAGCTTGTGCAGGGCGGGATAGATTGTCCCTTCTTTGAATCTGAGGTATCCGCGGCTGCGCATTTCGATCTCCCGGATGATCTCGTATCCGTACGATTGTCCCTTCTCTTCGATGAGGAAGAGAAGCAGACCGTCGGCGCTGCCGCGAAGCATGTGTTCGGAACGACTCTCTCTCATACCTAGACTCCCTACGCTCAGAATAGCAGCCGTCAAACGCCTCGTCAACCGAATCCGGGCTTGCCGGCGTCGGGCCGATGGGTGATTCGCTGAGACCAAAAATCATCCCTTCGGTCGATACGCGATACCATCCGTTCGGCCGAATAATTCGATGAGTCTGAATGGAGCTGCGTCCGAAAAAAGGAGGCTCCGAAGAGGGACATGACGACCAGGCGGCGCGAAGCAGGATGCTCAAGGCGCCAAAGGGATCGGCACGCCCCGTGAACGCATTGGGAACGAATTTGATGAGGTAGGGACGAGTTGCTGTACAAGTACGTCGCATTTGCGCCGTCGGGCGAGCGCATCATCGGCTCCGTTGACGCCACGAGCGAGGACATCGCCGAGCGCACGCTGTGGGACTGGCACTACAAAGTCGTGCAACTGCGACCCGCCAGGGCGCGGCCGACGCTGGACAAGATTATCCCTTCGTTCTTTGGCGTCAAGCCGCGGGAGATCATCAACTTCAGCCGTCATCTGGCAACGCTCGTCGAATCGGGAATCGCCCTTCTCCAAGCGATAGAGCTGCTGCAGAACCAGAGTCGCGCCCCTTTCGCGCGCGTGCTCGGTGAGATTGCCCGTGACTTGAAGGACGGCTCGCCGTTCTCCGCCGCCATCGCCAAGCACGACATCTTCCCGCCGATCTATAGCCGGCTGATGGAGGTCGGCGAGCGGACCGGTAGCCTGGAGACGGTGCTTCGACGTGTCGCCTCGCACATGGAGAAGGAGCAGGCGATTGTGAAGCGAGTGCGTGGTGCCATGGCCTATCCGGCGTTCATCGTCGTGCTGGCGGCCGTCGTCGTCGCCATTCTCGTAACGACGGCGCTGCCGCCGTTGATCGGCCTCTTCGGCGAGTTCAACACGCAGCTCCCGCTGCCGACGCGGATACTCCTCACCGTCAGCAAGTTCGCGACGACGTACAAAATACACATGCTCGTTGTGACCGTCGCGGTCGTCGCGGCGGTGAGCTGGCACCTGAAGCGGCCGGCCGGGCGGCGGCAGCTCGACTATCTGCTCGTCAAGCTGCCGCTTATAGGCTCCATCAACGTGCAGAGCAACGTCTCACGCTTCAGCCGGACGATGGCGATGCTGCTGCGCGCCGGACTGCCGCTCTCCGACATCATGGAGCTCGTCCTTCAGACAACGCAGAACCAGGTCGTGCGCGACGCGCTAATCGGCGTCCGCGAGGACCTGATGCACGGCGAGGGTCTTTCCAAGCCTTTCGCCAGCTCAGGGCTCTTCCCGTCCATGCTGGCGCAGGTCGTTTCCGTGGGCGAGGAGACGGGCGCGCTGGATACGAATCTGGACACGCTGGCGGAGTTTTACGCTGCGGAGGTCGACGAACGGGTCGGCGCGCTGACTTCGATGATCCAGCCGGCGATGACGCTGGTCATCGGCCTGGTCGTCGCCTTCATTGCCGTATCAATCATCATGCCGATGTACAGCATCATGGGGCACATTCAGTAGGAATGAGGATAGGAAGCGGAATCGCGCGAAGAAGGATGTCGAAGGAGCGAAGCAACGAGGCGGGCGTCGGGCTAGTGGAAACGCTGATAGCCGTCGCGATACTCGGTCTCGCCCTTACGGCGCTGCTGTCGGCCGTTTCGACCGGCAGCCTGGCATCTTCGCGCTCGCAGGAGCGGGTAACGGCGGAGAACATGGCGCGCTCGCAACTGGAGTACGTCAAGAGCCAGCCCTATGCGACGCCTCCCGCTACTTACGTTACCGTCACGCCTTCGCCGGGTGGCTATGGCGTCAGCGCCGCGGCCGAGGCGATTCCGAACAGCGACAGCTCAATCGAGAAGGTAACGGTCACCGTCACGCGGGACGGCAAGACGCTGTTCGTGACGGAGGACTACAAGGTTGACCGATGAGATGGAACGGCGGTGAGTCAGGGATGACGCTTCTTGAACTGCTGATAGCGCTGGCGATAGGCGGCCTGGTGGTAGGGCTGATCGGCGCGGCGTTGTCGCAGTTCCTGAGGACGACGAGCCGCGGCCACGACGAGCTCGCCGTCGTGCACGATCAGCGCGACGCCCTCTCCTGGCTGAGCCGCGATGCCCAGATGGCCGTCTCAGCACTGGCGACGGTCGAGCCGAACAGCGTCACACTGAACTGGAGCGACCCGACGACAGGCGATTCGTATCAGAGTCACTATCAGCAATCGGGGAGCGATCTCGTGCGCACGTTCACGGTGAACGGCACGCCGTCCGCGCTGCCGGTCGCGCGCGACCTCCAGCCGGGGGGCTTCAGCGCGACGCGGAACGGTGACCTGATAACGGTGCATATAGCCAGCAGCCAGGGGCAGGAGAGCGCGTCGCGGTCGGAGATGGTGCTGATGCGTCCGCCGCAGGAGCTGATGACGCCCCTCCCGACTCTGCCGCCGACGCCCACGCCGACCAATACGCCGACGGCAACGCCCACCTTCACGCCGACTCCGACGCCGACCAACACTGCCACGTCGACGGCAACGTCTGCGGCCACCGCTACCAGCACCTACATGGCGACGGCGACCAACACTTTCACGCCGACTCCGACGAATACCTGCACGCCTACGCTCACTCCGACCTCTACGGCTACCGCTACGGCGACATCCACGTCGACGCCAACGTTCACCTTCACACCGACGCCGACGAACACGTTCACGCCGACGCCAACGTTCACTTTCACGCCCACGCCGACGAACACATATACACCAACGCCGACGAATACCTACACGCCGACGCCAACTCCGACCTACACACCCACTCCCACTTTCACGCCGACGCAGACGCCCACGCCCACCGTTACTCCCACCGCGACGCCCGCCTGTGCTAGCCTATCGCTCGTCCATAAGTACAGCGCCGTCGTAGGCGACGGAACGAACGGCTTCAGCAGCATCACCGCGACGTTCACCACTGCGCCCGCGGCGGGCAACTTGCTGATCGCCGTCTTCGGTGAGAGCGGCAGCAACAACATCGCCACGCCGAGCGGCTGGTCGGTCGCCGTCGAATACCAGAACAACTCGCCGGGCGGGGCGATCTTCTACAAGATAGCCTCGGGCTCTGAATCAACCGTTACCGTGACGACTTCCGGTGGTAGTTCAACCTCCTACGGCATGGGATTGCAGCTCTATGAGTACAGCGGCATAGTCGGTACCTCGCCGCTCGATACCGTCGCAACTCCCAGTGCCGGAACCGGTACCTCTCTAACGTCGGGGAGCCTAACGACCACGCAGGCCTGCGACCTGCTCATGTCGGGAGCCGCTATCAACACCTCTGCGTCCTTCACCTGGGGTAGCTCCTTCACAGAGGAGTTTGATTTCCACAACAGCGGCACGAACCAACGCTCTTTCAGCGGAGCAGACCGCGCCGTCACGTCGATCGGCAGCTACTCTTCCTCCGCGACGGCCAGCGCGTCCGCTGCCTGGAGCACTTTGCTGGCGGCGTTCAAGATGGCTGCCGCGACGCCAACACCGACTATCACACCGACGCCGACGAACACCTACACGCCGACACCAACCAATACCTTTACGCCAACGCCGACGAATACCTACACGCCCACGCCGACCAATACGTACACGCCAACGCCGACGAATACCTATACGCCCACACCGACCTTTACGCCTACGCCGATGCGGCTGGCCACGGGCAGCTACGCGGGCAACAGCGTCAACGCCCGCCAGATCACCGGCATCGGTTTCCAGCCCGACGTTGTGATCATCAAGAGCAGCGCCGCGCAGTCGGGAATAATCCGCACCAGCACCATGGGCGGCGATGCCTCGAAGGTTATCGGCGACACGGGAAACCTCGTGTCCGGCCTCGTCGAATCAATCAACTCCGACGGCTTCACTTTGGGGACGGACGCGCGGGTTAACGCCACCGGCAACTCCTACTACTGGGTGGCCATGCGCGCCGGCAGCGACATGAAGGTCGGCAGCTATGTTGGAAACGGCGTCGACAACCGGTCGATAACGGGCGTGGGCTTCCAGCCCGTTTGGGTCGTTACGCTTGGCGCTGGGAATGACTCGGTCTTCCGGCCGGGCCCGCTGGCTGGCGACGCTTCTTTCACCATGACTGGCACGGGCTCAGCGGCCAACCAAATCCAGGCGCTTCAGGCCGACGGCTTCCAGGTGGGCAGCGCCGCAGTCGTGAACGCGTCCGGCACTACCTACCACTACATCGCGTGGGCGGCAAGCACGCACGTGGTGACGGCGAGCTACACGGGCAACAGCGTCGACAACCGGTCGATAACCGGCGTCGGCTTCCAGCCGCTGGTGGCCTGGGTCAAACGCAGCGCCACCTCAGTCGGCGTCTGGCGGCCGGCCAGCTTGAGCGGCGACGCCACGCTCTTCTGGGCAGCGACGGCTGCAAACTCGGACCGAATCCAGGCGCTCCAGGCGGACGGCTTCCAGGTGGGAACGAATGCTCAAGTGAACACCAGCCTTGGCACCTATTACTACCTTGCCCTTCGGGACGGCGGCTGATGAAGATTAGCCTGCAGACCAACGCCAAATCCATGGGCCGTAGGAGCGCCCTCTTCGTGGCGAGGCTCCTGCGTCTGAGCAGCGACTGCCGCGGGCAGTTCCTGCCGCTGGCCCTGGCCGCGATGGGCATCGGCGCCGTGCTGGTGTCACCCTTCCTGGTCGATGCCAGCGTCAATCTGCTCGCCAGCCGCCACGTGGATGCCGCCATCAAGGACGAATACTCGGCGGACTCGGGAATTGAGTGGGCGCTCTGGCGGCTGAAGAACGATCCGGAGCTGACTACCGGGACTGCCTATGACGCGGCGCCTCTTCAGCCGACGCCGGCAGCGCTCAACGACGCGCCCTTCCCGACGACCGAGATTCGCCGGGTCGCGGACGCCGGCATGTCGCGGACGATAACGCCCGCTTGGCAGAGCGGCGCCGGGCCGAAGTGCTACGACTTCACCTCCTCGGAGCTGGGGAACGTGTTCGGAATCGTCGACGTCCAGGCGACGTCCGTCTGGATGACGATTCTACCGGAGGCAGCGCCCTGCACGCGGCCGGCCGGCCTTGGGCCCATGATCGGCTCGTCGCCCTACCAGGCGCAATACTCGAACACGGCGCCGGGCGCCTACAAGCTCTACGTGGAGACATCGCCCGCAGCTACGGGCACGGTGACCATAAACTATCCTGTCGCCGCGTATGACATTCGCTCGACGCGGAATGGCCGCACAACCGTCTGCCGGGCGACCGCCGGCGTGGACGCGGTCCAGATCGTCTCCTGGCAACTGGAGTAGCGAGAACGAAATGCTGAAGTCGGCGCAATCGTTCGACCTGATGAAGTGGCTGGAGGCCACGAAGGTAAAGCCGGGCAAGATGCTGCTGGCACTCGGCGGCGTCCTGATCATCGCCTATATTGTCGTGGGGGCCTCCTACTTGAAGGACCGACAGGCGCGGTCCGGTATTCAGGAGCAGGTCACGAACGGTGGCGGCACGCTGGCCGGCGCCGGCGACTCCGGTCAGGCCGTGAAAGAGCTTCAACAGCAGCTTTCGGACGTGAAGGCGCAAACTGACACGCTGGCGAAGGCGTTTCCGACGAAGCTGGACAGCGCGACCATCGTCTACGCTTTGCTGCAGAACGCCAACCAGAACCATCTGGCCATCAAGCAGATGACGGCTTCTCCCGACACGGAGCTGAAGACAGGCGATAAAGACGCCAGCAGCGTCTACGAGGTCTTGAAGTACACGCTTGTGCTCGACGGTGGGCTACCGGACCTGATGGGCTTCCTATCGACGATCGAAGGCGGCGCAACGCAGACCGCCGCTGTCGACCAGATGACGATAGCGGACGTCGGCGGCGGGAAAGAGATGACGGTCGGCGTATCTTTCTACTCGCGCTCCGTGCCGTCCACGACGGCGACGCCGGGCGGAACGCCCGCGCCGCAGGCCACCGCCACGGCAGCATCGAAGGGAGGCTGACGGTGCTGAGGTTATCCTTCCCCAAACCCGCCGTCGCTCTGCCGGCCAGGCTGCAGCGGCCGACCGTGACGGTGAACATCGAGGGGCAGGCCATCCGCACCCTCGCCGTACGGGGAAACAGCGTCGTTTCCTGGGCGGAGGCACTGCTGGAGGCCGGCGTTGTGCGGGAAGGCATCATCGCCGATCCGGAGCAGGCCGGCGAAGCGCTGGCGGCCGTCCTCGACTCGCAGAGCCTTTTCGGCGGGAAGCTCATCGCCTGTGTCACCGGCTTCCGCTCAATTGCGCGCGTCCTCGAGCTGCCGAAGATGGCCCCCGACCTGCTGGAAGAAGCGGTAACGCGCGAGGCGAAGCGGGAAATGCCGGTGCCGATGGAAGATATCCACCTCTCCTGGCAGGCGCTCGACGCGGACGACGAGAAGCAGTGGATATTCTCGCTGGGCGTACCGCGTGACGTCCTCGATCCGCTGCTGAAGATGATGACGGTGGCGAGGCGTCGCCCCAGCGCGGTCGACATCAAGCCCCTCGCCCTGGAGCGGCTCTGCGGCGAGGAGGAAGCGATAATCGGCGACGTGGAGCGGTACAGCGCGGACATAATCGTCGTCACGAAGGGCATCCCGGTCATCATGCGAACGGTCATGGACAGGGGCGGCGAATCCGGCGACGAGGCGCGCATCGGCCGCTTCCGCGACGAGCTTGCCCGCACGCTCAAGTTCTATAACGACACACACCGCCAGGAGCCGCTGGAGCCTTCGACGCCAATCTTCCTCACTGGCTCGCTCGCCGAGATGGTGACCGCCGAGCCGCTGCAGTCGCTGGAGGCGCTGGAGCAGTATTCCGTGCGGCCTCTTTCGCCGCCGCTCGCCTATCCGCCGGATCTGCCGGTGCACACGTATGCCGTCAACCTCGGGCTGGCGCTGAAGGAGGTGTGACGGTGGGAAACGGCATAAGGCGGAAGAGCAAGCTGATAGACCTGAACGTGCTGCCGCGGGAAATGCGGCCGGTGCGCTACCCGCGCTGGTACGTGCTCGGGCTCACCGCCGTCATGATCGGCTGCGTGCTGCTGGTGCCGGCCATCATCTTGCAGCGCTCCGCCAACAATCAGACCGCCGACCTGAATCGCGAGCTGCTTCTCGTCTCAGGGCAGTTGACGGGCGTCCAAATGGATATCGGTCGGGAGAGAGGGCTGCGCATGGAGATCTCGCAGGCGCAGGCGGCGCTGGCCGCTGCGCAGGCCGAGCGAAAGACGGTGCTCGGAATGGATGCGCCGGTATCGAAGGACTTGCAGGCGCTTTACGGCGCCGCCCCGCCGGGCCTGAGCATCGTCTCGGTGTCGAAGAGCGACGCCAAGATCGTTGCCTCCGGCCAGGCGCCCAGCATCGAAAGCGTTATAGCCTTTGCGGCAGCGCTAAACGCGAGCGGCTCGTTCTCGGACGTGACGATCACGTCCCTTGGAGCGGCTGCGGGCGGTGGCGGTGGCTCGTCGCCGGCATTCACGGTGGAGGTGGCGCAATAGACATAACGATGAGCATCGCCATGGTTCTCTGCGGGCTGGCGGTCGGCAGCTTCCTGAACGTCTGCATCGACCGGCTACCGCGCGGTCAATCGCTGCTAAGCCCGCGCTCCCGCTGTGACGCCTGCGGGACGCCGCTGGCCACCCGCGACCTTGTGCCGGTTGCCAGCTACCTGCTGCTGCGGGGCAGATGCCGCTATTGCCAAGCGCCCATTCCGATGCGCGTGCCGCTCGTCGAAATCGCGGCGGCGTCGCTCTTCGGGAGCTGTGCGCTGCTGTTCGCGACCGTCTGGGTGGCTCTTGGCGCCGGCGCGCTAGCCTGTGTGCTCCTCGCGGCCGCCGTAATAGCAGTGGAACACCATCCTCTACGAACTTGACGAGGAGGACTCAGCGATGACATTCGACAGCCAGGGACAGATGACCGCCGCCTCGCTGCTCAAGCGTATGGTGGAGACGAACGCCTCCGACCTGCACCTGAAGTCCGGCTCGCCGCCCGTCCTGCGCATCAACGGCGACCTTCAGCCACAAGACCTTCCGACGCTGACTCCGGCGGCCGCTGAATCGATGCTGCGGCAGGTAACAAACGACGAGCAGCGAGAGCGCTTCAAGGACGAGAAAGAAATCGACTTCTCGTGCACGCTGGAGGGCGTGGGACGGTTCCGCGTGAATGCCGCTCTTCAGCGCGGTACCGTTACGCTTGCTTTCCGGCTCGTGAAAGAGCGCATTCCGTCGCTGCAAGAGATCGGCCTTCCCGAGATCTGCGGCCACCTTGCGCTGAAGCCGCGCGGCCTTGTCCTCGTGACCGGGCCCACCGGCTGCGGCAAGTCGACGACGCTGGCGGCCATGATCGAGTATCTGAACGAACGAGAGCGCCGTCACGTCATCTGCATCGAAGACCCGATCGAGTACATCCACTCCAACAACCTCTGCATGATCTCGCAGCGCGAGCTCGGGCTGGACACTTTGTCGTTTGCGGGCGCCCTCTCTCACGCGCTGCGGCAGGACCCGGACGTCATCCTCGTCGGCGAGATGCGCGACCTGGCGACGATCTCGGCGGCGCTGACGGCGGCGGAGACGGGCCACCTGGTGCTGACGACGCTGCACACGCCTAGCGCGCCGCAGACCATAGACCGAATCATCGACGTCTTCCCGCCGCACCAGCAGCAGCAGGTCAGGGTGCAGCTATCGCTCGTCCTTGAAGCGGTGCTCTGCCAGACGCTGTTGCCCCGCGCCGATGGGACCGGCCGTGTGGCTGCGGCGGAGATAATGGTCGCCACCTCGGCCATCCGCAACCTCATCAGGGAGAGCAAGACGCACCAGTTGGCGAACGTTATCCAGACCGGCGCGCAGTTCGGGATGCGCACGCTCGACCAGGACCTGGCGGTGCTCTGCCAGAGCGGTATCGTCAGGACGGAAGACGCGCTCTCGCGTTGCCAGAACCCGGAGGAGCTGAAGCGGCTGCTGATGTTCAAGGAGAGCGCCGCCGCCTAGCCGGGCGCGGCTCCATCGGAAGGAGACGATGAGTCGGCGGTTAGCATCCATATCCCGCGACTACCGCGTCTGCGCCGTGCTCACGGGGCTGCTGGCGTTCCTCGTCTATCTCCGCACTTTGGCACCCACTGTCATGTGGTACGACATGGGCGAGCTGACGACGACCTCCTACGTGCTCGGCATCGCACACAACACCGGCTATCCGCTCTACATCCTCCTCGGCAAGCTGTTCACGTTCCTGCCGGTCGGCGACGTTGCCTACCGCGTGAACCTGATGTCGGCGGTGTTCGCGGCGCTGGCGGTATCGACGGTGTTCCTAATCGTTCACGAGCTGACGAAGAGCCGCTTCGCCGCGCTCGTCGGGGCACTCGTGCTCGCCTTCTCCTCGACGTTCTGGGCGAATGCCAACTGGGCTGAGTCGTACTCGCTCAACGCCTTTTCAACGGCGCTCATCACGCTCCTGCTGCTGCGCTGGCACGAGAGCGGCAGGCCATGGCAATTGTACCTGGTGTTCCTGGTCTTCGGCCTCAGCCTGGGGAATCACCGCCTCATTCTGCTGCTGGCGCCGGGCATCCTGGCCTTCGTCTGGTCGGGAAGGCAGGCGCTGGGCCGGCGACGTCTCATTAGCTGCGGACTGGTCTTCCTGCTGGGGCTTTCCGTCTATCTCTACTTGCCGATTCGGGCGTCGCAGCACCCTTCGCTGAGCTGGGCACAGCCGGCGAACTTTTACACCTATCTGAAGATGTTCCTGACCGGCGATAGCAGCGGCCAGTACTGGAACTTCGCCTTCTTCGACCGGCTAAACATTATCGCCCTGTTCCCGCTGAACGAGTTCTCTGCCTTTGGGCTCGCCTTGGCGGCCATGGGGCTGGTCTATGCGTGGCGAAGGCGCCGCGTCCTGGCCGTCTACGGCCTCCTGCTGTGCGTTCTCGTCGGCTTCGTCGCGCTGACCTACAGGATCCACAACGTGTACAACTACCTCATACCCGCGTACCTTGTGCTCGCGATATGGGCGGGCTGCGGCGCGGCTGCGCTCCTCTCCTTCGGCCTGCAGCTTTCCGACGTGCGACGGCTGCGCTGGGCGCAATCCGGCCAGTACTTCTTTTCGCCGCTTGCCGCCGCTGTGTTGCTCCTCTTGCCGGTCTGGATGGCGGCGCGCAACCTGCCGCGAGTGGACAGGAGCGGCGATTATAGCGCCCACGACTTCGCACTGACGACGCTGGACCGCGTGCAGCCGCACTCCACCATCATCACCGATAGCTGGACCGCTTCGCCGCTGTGGTACGCGCAGCTCGTCGAAGGGTATCGCCACGACGTGCTCGTGTCGCCGCTGTTCTCCGTGCCCGGCGAGGACATCAACGGCTTCATCGAGGAGCAGCTCCGGCAGGGGCGGCCCGTGTACGTGGCGGAAGGGCTCCGCGGCGACGTGTCGGCGATAGGGTCGGGGTACCACGTGCAGCCCGTACTCCTCGACGGCATTGAGACAATGGTCACGAACGTCCTGCCGAAGCCGGAGTATAAGGATGACCTGGTTCCCAAGGGCTCGCTCTACCGCGTCCTGGCGAACGAGCCGTCATTCACGGTCGATTCCGTCCCCGGCGGCGCTCGAACGCTGGTCGACTTCGGCGGCGGGCTCGACCTCGTCGGCTTCCAGACCGACACGTTGGTCGCGCAGCGCGGCGACGTCGTGCGTTTGGACTACTATTGGCGGCTCTCCGAAAAAACGGACAGCGACCTGCAGGCGCGGCTCTTCTTCACCGACGCCGGCGGTCTGGTTGCGACGCATCGCGGCTTCCCGCTCTGGTGGCAGGGGTGGGAGCTTGGCGCCGGCGTCCGCCCGACAAGCGAATGGGAGCCGGGACGCATCGTCAAAGAGGAGTACTACCTGCTGGTGCCCAGGAACGTGGCGCCCGGGACCTATAACCTGAATCTGAGGGTCCGTGACGCGTCATCTGCGCTCTCGCCGGAATCTATCGACGGCTCGGGCGACGGGCAGACGATCGGCTCGCTGGTGGTCCGTTGAAGCGTACCCCTTTTGTGGTACACCCGAATCCCTCCTCCGATAGATAGACATTCCCCTGACCTCCGCCGATCTAACGATTGTAGGGCAGAACGCACATGAAGCTGCCCAAGAACCGCGAATATGCCCAACCGGAGGTCTATTGATGAGAGATAAGGTCGACATTCTGAAGAAGCAAAGAGGTGAGGCTGGTTTCACGCTCGTCGAGCTGCTGATAGTGCTGGCGATCCTGGCCATCCTTGTCGCTGTCGTGCTGCCGAACTTCACCGGCCTTCTCGGGAAGAGCCAAACGACCGCTTCGAGCGCAGAGCTGAATATCGTTCAGACAGCCGTTGACGCCAAGATGGCGGCGGATGGCCTGGCCACAACTACTGCCATCTCGACCGCGACGACTGACATGACGACGGCTTCCGGCGGTTTCGGTCTCTACCCGGAGTACATGCGTAGCACCGCCACGAAGGGGACCTACGAAGTCACAACTGACGGCACGGTGTCGCAAGCAAGTACCGGCTATTAGGCGGGCCGGGCATGGCGGGCGGCGTCAGAATCATCGTTTTCGCGGCCGTAGCCTGAGCCCGCATGCAAGCCCAAGAGCTGATAGGCCCCGGGGGCACGAAGGGCGGAGGCTCGACCTCCGCCCCCTGGTTTTGCCGCCCCATCCCCCGAAGCTACCACCGGCAAGAGCGTTTACTGTGATCGGTTCGCAACGATATGTCTGAGCAAGCCGCAGCAGCGCCAGTAGTCAAGAGGTTCGGCCAGATCATGGTCGATGCCGGCCTGCTCACGCCGGAGCAGATGGCCGAGGCGGTGCAGGAGGCCGAACGCGCCCAGAAGCGCCTCGGCGACTATCTCCACGACGAGGGCGTGGTGTCTGAAGAAGATGTCGCCATGGCCCTCAGCCTTCAGCTCAACCTCCCGATCATCGATCTGACGCGCCATCCCGTGCAGCAGGAGGCGCTCGCCCTCGTGCCGGAGGCGTACGCCCGCGAGCACGACCTTATCCCCGTCGACCTGACGGGCGATTCGCTGGTCGTTGTCATGGCGGACCCGCTGAACATGCACACCCTGGAGGACCTGCGAGCTCGGGCGCGAAAGGTGATATCGCCGGCGGTCGGCATTCCGAGCGACATCCGCGAGGCGATCAACTGCAACTACCAGGGCTGGTGCGAGATCGAGAAGCAAGTCAATCTGGTAGCGCCGCGCGTCGCTCAGGCCGCCGCCAAAGAGACAGCCGCACAGGATCTTACCGCTCGCGCGCCCATCGTCCGAACGGCGGAGCTACTGATCACGCAGGCGGTCCGCGACCGCGCCTCCGACATCCACTTGGAGCCGAAGGAGAACGGCCTGCGCGTTCGCTACCGCATTGACGGGTACCTTCAAGAAGTGCAGAACCTGCCGCTCAGTGTGCACCTGCCGCTCATCTCCCGCCTGAAGGTGCTCGCCGGCATGAACATCGCCGAGCGAAGGCGGCCCCAGGACGGCCAGTTCTCCGTCCGCGTCGAGGACAAGGACGTCGACTTCCGCGTCGCCACCTCCGACAGCGCGCACGGCGAGATGATGGTGCTGCGCGTGCTGGACAAGTCGCTCTACCTCATCTCCGTGGACGACCTGGGCTTCCTGCCCGAGGCGCTGGAGCGCTACACGCAGATGCTGCGCAAGCCCTTCGGCATGGTGCTTGTGGGCGGGCCGACCGGTTCCGGCAAGACGACGACGCTCTACGCCTCGCTGAACCAGCTCGACCGCAAAGGGCGCAACATCATCACAATCGAAGACCCGATCGAGTACCACTTCGACGACATCAACCAGATCCAGGTGAACGCCCAGGCGAACATCACCTTCGCCAGCGGCCTGCGGTCGATCATGCGGCTGGACCCAGACGTCATTCTCGTCGGCGAGGTGCGAGACGGCGAGACGGCGGCGATGGCGACTCAGGCATCGCTGACTGGGCACCTCGTGCTGTCGTCAATCCATGCGAACGACGCCGTCGGCATCCTGTTCCGTCTCATCGACCTCGGTGTCGAGCCGTTCCTGCTGTCATCGGCGCTAGTGGGCGTCATCTCGCAGCGATTGGTCCGCCGTGTCTGTTCGCACTGTCGCGCCCTCGCGGACGTGCCCGAGGAGGAGCTGACCGCTTACGCGGAGGAGGTCGGCGAGAGGCCGGAGAAGCTGTACTACGGTAGCGGCTGCAACTTCTGCGCTGGCACCGGATACGCCGGCCGCACGGGCGTCTACGAGGTGATGATGCTGAGCGAGGAGATACGTCACCTGCTGCTCAAGGGTGCCAGCTCTGGCGACATCAAGGCGCAGGCGATAAGCGAAGGCATGATCACGATGCGGCGCGCCGCCATGCTGAAGGTCCACCAGGGCGTCACGACGCCGCGCGAAGTCGTCCGCAACGTCTTCTCCATCATGTAGCGGTCGAGCCCGTTGAGCGCGCGACAGGCAGCGTGAAAAGGAAGGCGCTGCCCTTCCCGTCGCCGTTGCTCTCCGCCCGAATGCGGCCGCCGTGCGCCTCGACGATTCCCTTGCAGATCGCCAGTCCGAGCCCGGTGCCCTTGTGCTTCATTCCCGGATGGATCTGGGAGAACTTCTGAAACAGGTCTCCCATCCGCTCTGGAGGGATGCCGAGGCCGCTGTCGCGGACTTCTATTTGCACCTGCGTGCCATCCTTGAGCACCGAGACGTCTATCGGCGCGGACTCATCGGAGAACTTCGCGGCGTTGGAGAGCAGGTTCGAGAGCACCTGCCCGATCCTGCGCTTGTCGCCTTCGACGCGCGGTAGCCTCTTCGCGACGGCAACGCGCCAGCAGCAGGCGGTCGGGTTTTTCTGTCGGTCAACGGCAGGAGCAGATTCAATTGTAATATCATTGCCTAGTGGGAAAGTACCAACGCATTTTGGTGCATTCGCACCTTGGCGTGGCGTTGTTGCTGCTCTAGAATCTGATTGAAGGTATGGCCGGAGCCCGTCATAATGGGGGCTAGCAACGGATCCTGACCGACATCAGGAGGTGCCTCTCCGAGCGGGACGGACCCGGCAATCAGGAAAGGCGACACACATCTTGCGAGCGACGGCAGCCATCGAGCGATTTCGCGGCTCTGCTTTCCGGCGAAGACTCCTCTTTCTCGCGCTCCTGGCCGCGCTCTCGTTGCTGCCCGTTCTGCTCCTGGCGCCGCTCTTCAACGCGCCGTTCGAGCGAGACCAGGGGCTGTACGGCGTAATTGCCCGCGGCTGGATCCAAGGCTCCGTGCCCTATCGAGACCTGTGGGACAACAAAGGGCCTCTTCTCTTCCTCTGGTATGTGGCCGCCTTCAAGCTGCTGGGCCAGAGCGTCGTCGCGCCGCGGCTGCTGGCGGCTCTGGGGACTGCGGCGGCCGTCCCGTTTGTTTGGGACACCGCCCGCATTCTCCTCGGCCCTCGAAAAGGCATCCTCGCCGCGCTGCTCTTTGGGATAGCCTTCGGCAACCCCTTCCTGCAGGCGAACGCCAATGCGGAGATCCTGATGATCTGGCCGCTGGCCGCTGGCTTCTGGGCCTTCACCCGCGGCGGGCTCGGCGGGAACCGGTTGTGGTTCGTTCTGGCGGGAATCCTGACGGCGTTTGCCGGCCTGACGAAGCAGGCGGCGGCGGGACCGCTCGTCGGCTACATGCTGTGGCTGGGCGTGCTGGCCGCGCGACATCCAGCGGAACGCAGGCGACACGTGCAGTCGGGCGTGCTGCTTGTCGGCGGAACGCTGCTCGGGCTGGCGCCGTTCGTGGCTTATTTCGCCGCCCAGGGCGCTCTCTACGACTTCTTTTACGCGACGGTGAAGTTCAACCTACTCTTCTCGGGCCAGAACCCCCTCATCCTGAAGATCATTCCGCCGCTGCTCCTTGACCCGCTGCCGTTGTTCGGTGGGCTGGTCCTCTGGCTGCTGGCCGTTGTGGGCGGCGTACGGCTCTGGCGACAGCGCGACCGTAAGGCGGGGCTCATCCTCGTCTTCGCCGTTTTCTCGGAGCTGGCGGCGCAGTCGATGGGGAAGGTCTCGGCGCATTACAACGTCGGGCTGCTGCCGGCGACGGCGATCCTTGGCGCCGTCGGCGTTGACGTTGTCCTCGATTCCTGGCGACTCGGCCAGCGCAGGTTGGGGCAGGTCGCGATTGGCTGCGCAGTCATTTCTGTCGGCCTGTGCGCGGCCCTGTACGCCTGGCCTTCGACCGACGCCCGGTTCCTAGCCCAATACTCCTTCCGCGACTACGCCGAGCGGTCGCTGGAGGCCCCCGCCATCGCGCAGGAAGTCGACGCGCTCACCGGGCCCAACGACTACGTGTACGAGTTCGGCCGCCAGAGCGATATTGAGTTTCTCGCTGATCGAAAGCCGGCCAGCCGCTGGGTGCATGCCCGCGCCTACGGCATCGACCCGACGATGCTCGACGAAGTGCTGCGCGACCTCGACGCCCGCCAACCCAAGCTTGTCCTGCTGACCTACGAATGCGCGCCTATGAGCCACGACTTCGCCGGCTGCGAAAACGGTCCGCCCGCTGAGCTGAAGAACTACCTTGATGGCCACTACGTCTATGCCGGCAAGGTCGACTACGCTTCCTTCTATCTGCGCATCAGTCCGGCAAGCTCAGCGCTGGCTTCCGCTCCCGGAGGGACAGGAGGTCCGCCTTGACGAAGAGAATGCTGCTTTCGTTGTGGCGTCGCGTGGATGCCTTGCCACTGCCGCTGGCATTCCGCTTCTTCGCCGTCGGCCTGACGGGCGTCGTCGTGAATACGCTGGTCCTGTGGCTGTCGCTTGGGCGCCTGGGGTTGCCACGGGCTTTGGCCGCTTCTCTGGCCGTCGAGATCTCGATCTGCTGGAACTTCGTGCTCAACGACGCCTGGACGTTTGGGGCCGAAAGACAGGTAAGGCCGTGGCGCGCTCGCTTCCTGGCTTTCCAGGGCACGGCTGCGGTCGCAGGCATAATGAACCTTACCCTCTTTCTTCTGCTCACCACCACGGACAGCATTCACTATCTGGCGGCGAACCTCGTCGCCATCGGCGCGGCCTCAGCCGTGAACTTCGTCATCAGCGCCTCCTGGATCTGGCGGGTCAAGGCGCCGACGCCTCTCCCGTCCGATGTCGACGACGACGGGGGCCTTCGCCCGACGAAGAGCATTGTCGTCATACCGACCTACAACGAGCGCGCCAACATCGGGATGCTTCTGGAGCGCATTCTATCGCTCGGCGAGGACTACGAAGCGCTGGTGGTGGACGATTCGTCGCCGGACGGAACGGGACTCATCGTCGCCGAGCTAGCCCGCGAGGAGGCGCGCATTCACCTGTTAAGCCGCCCCGCCAAGATGGGCATCGCCAGCGCGTATGTCAGCGGGTTTCGCAGGGCGCTTAAGATGGGGGCGGATCTCATCTACCAGATGGACAGCGACTTCTCGCACGACCCGGCGGACCTGCTGCGACTCGCCGCGGCCGCGACTCCCGGCAGCGTCGTAATCGGCTCGCGCTACGTGCCCGGCGGCTCTACGCCCGGCTGGCCGCTGAGACGCGTCCTCGTTAGCCGGGGGGCCAGCCTTGCTGCGCGCCTGTTGCTCGGCATTCCCGTCCAGGACGGGACAGGCGGCTTCAAGTGTTGGAGCCGTCGTGCCCTTGCCGGGCTGCCTCTCGATTCGGTCCGTTCCAGCGGCTTTGCCTTTCAGGTGGAGATGAACCATCTCGCCTGGCGGTCCGGCTTCGCGCTGATCGAAGTGCCGATCAGGTTCGAGGACCGGAAAGCGGGCCGGTCGAAGGCGTCGGTGGGCGTTGGGCTGGAGATGGCGGCGGTTATCTGCCGCTTGTTTCTGAATCCGGCGCGGTCGTACGCTCCCGGGCTGGAAGCACGCGTTTCCAGGGAACCTTGATGCCCGGAGCGCGCCTGCGCATTGCTCACGCGTACGGCAACAGCCGTCAACTTGTCGAAGCCGCCCTCAAACACCCCATAGACATGATCGAGGCCGACGTGCGCCTGCGGAACGGCCGCCTCTGGCTGGGCCACGACCGCCGTCTGGCGATTCTGCCCGTCTACATCGCCTGGCGGTCTCTGGAGCCTCCGGCGCGCGGACTCTTTCGCTTCGGGCCGTGGCAGGCGCGATTTGGCTTGAATCCGCTGCCGCTAGAGGAGCTGCTGAAGATGGCCGGGGGCTGCCGCCTGCTGCTCGACCTGAAGCAGTCGCACCGGTCGGAGGATACGACGGGGTTCGTCGAAACGCTGGCGGCATCGTTGCGACGCTTCGGGCGAGCGGCGTCCGACTCTCTTTGCGGCGACTGGCCCTTTCTCGACGCGGCCCGACGCTTGCTGCCCGAGGCCCGGCTGTATTACTCCGTCGGTGACCGAGATCGCTGGGAGGCGCTGGTTCGTCGCCTGAACGAAGGCGACCACATAGGCGGCGTCTCGCTGCGGTCCGATCTCTTCGACGGGTCGAGCGCCGGCTTGCTTCAAAGCATCAGCGTCGAGACGTTGTGCTGGTGCGTGGACGATCCGGCGGAAGCGGTCCGCGTGACGATGCTGGGCGCGAGCGGCATCATAAGCAATAACCTCGCGCTGCTTGCCGGGATCGGCGAGGCGACCGCGTTGGGCTGAGCGGGCTTTTCGATCCCTGGACGTAGATTCGATTTGTGTGTTTCCCCGCTTGATCTCTTCCTGCCCCCTTTGTATAGTTAGATTGTGAAATCATTAGAAGAGCGAACGACTGCCGACGAGTGTGCGGCACAGCTGCTCGAGGTGGTCCCCCTGATCATGCGCGTGATGCGCGGCGAGATGCGCAGCCGGCGCGGCGGCGAGTTGTCGGTGCCGCAGTTTCGCACCCTCGCTTACCTTGACCGGCGCCCGGGCAGCGCCCTGCTCGACGTTACCGCGCACATCGGCCTGACGCCGCCTTCGCTGTCGAAGCTGATCGACGGGCTTATCGCCCGCAAGCTGGTTACGCGTCAGATATCCAGCGCTGACCGCCGTCGCATCACGCTGTCGTTGACCGCGCAGGGCAGGGCGAATCTGCAGCGCTCTCGCAAACATATGCGAATTCGCCTCGGCGAGACGCTCGCGACTCTAACGGAAGCGGAGAACGCAACTGTCCAGGAGGCTCTGCCGGTGCTGCAACGCGCTTTTTCCGATGAAGTGGAATAGAAAGGTAGACACGCATGGGCGTCCTTGAGACCACTACGCTCACACGGCAATTCGGCACGTTGACGGCAGTCGACAGCCTCAGCATCTCGGTCGAGGCGGGCGAAGTCTTCGGACTGCTAGGGCCGAACGGCGCCGGCAAGACTACCGCCATCAAGATGCTCACCACCTTGCTCCGGCCGACGGCCGGCAGCGCGAAAGTGTGCGACTTCGACGTCGTCCGCCGATCGATGGACGTGCGCCGGAACATCGCTTACGTGCCACAAATGCTCTCGGCGGATGGCTCCCTAACCGGGTACGAGAACCTGCTGGTCTTCACCAGGCTTTACGATATCCCTCGGCGGGAGCAGAAACCGCGCGTTATGGAGGTGCTCAAGTTCATGGGCCTGGCGGACGTGGCGGACAAGCTTGTCCGAAGCTACTCCGGAGGAATGATCCGTCGTCTGGAGATCGGGCAGGCCATGCTGCATCGGCCGCGGGTCCTGTTCCTCGATGAACCGACCGTCGGACTCGACCCGCTGGCGCGAAAGGCCGTGTGGGACCACATCGAACGGATGCGGGCGGATTACGACACGACGATCGTGCTGACGACTCACTACATGGAAGAGGCCGATAGCCTCTGCGGCCGGGTGGCGATAATGCACCACGGCAAGGTCGTCGCGATGGGAACGCCGGAGGAGCTGAAGCGGTCGGTCAACGGAAAGGAAACGTCGCTGGACGACGTTTTCTCCCACTACACCGGCGACGTCTTGGATGCAAACGGTGAGTCGGGCGGTAGCTATCGCGAAGCTTCAAGAACTAGAAGGACGGCGCGTCGACTTGGCTAGCATTACGAGAACGGCATCACCCGACCCCCTGTCGGCACTGACGAGTTTCCTATACAAGACGTTTACAATCGCGGAACTGGAGGCCCGGAAGCTCCGCCATGACTATACGGAGCTGATAATGCGGGCCGTGCAACCCGCCTTGTGGCTTCTCGTCTTCGGGCAGGTCTTCAACCGGACTCACGCCATCCCTACGGGCAATCTGCCATACATCGACTTCATGGCGCCCGGCATACTTGCGCAGAGTGTGCTGTTCATCGCGATCTTCTACGGAATTTCGATAATCTGGGAGAGGGACCTCGGGATCATTCACAAGTTCCTCGCAAGCCCGACGCCGCGGGCGGCGCTGGTGCTCGGCAAAGCGCTATCGGCCGGAGTCCGAGGCTTGGCGCAGGCGGTAATCGTCTTCGCGCTCGCCCTTATCCTGGGCGTAGGTTTGGACTGGAACCCTCTCGCTTTGCTCGGCGTGCTGATCATGGTCATCCTGGGAGCGGCCCTCTTCTCCACCTTCTCGCTGATCATCGCCTGCATCGTCAAGACGCGCGAGCGCTTTATGGGCATCGGTCAGGTGCTCACCATGCCGATGTTCTTCGCCAGCAGTGCCATCTATCCGGTCTCCATCATGCCGCGATGGCTCCAGGTCATCGCGCGCGGCAATCCCCTCACCTACGAAGTGGACGGCTTGCGGACCCTGATGCTCTCCGGTAGCGCGAGCCACTACGGATTAGGGTTAGACTTCGGGGTCATGCTCGGAACGATGGTTGTGTTGGTGGTGGTGGCCGGCCGACTTTACCCTAACGTCGCTACCTAGCCCAGGCGGCTCAGGGAAGCCACAGGTGACGCAGGGCGACCGGCGCGGCCGCCCCTCCACCTCTTCCGGCGTGCGTCAATTCGTTTCGTAGTGTGCGCGGAGGCGGGGACGATATTGCGCGACACCTTGCAGTCTCGCGGTCCGGCTATGCGCGGTCTTCAGCTTCTGTTGGCGAATTCACCGTTTCTTAACGCCTGTTGGTCGGGCGTTAATACTTGGGCGCTAGGTGGGCGCTACCATAAGAAAGAGGGATCGTTATGGATGCAGTTTGCGGCGTTTAGGAGGTACGAAGGTGATGAGGTGGAACCGCAACTTGGCCAAGGAGGGCGGAAACACCACGAGCTTGCTCTTTCTTAGAAAGTGGGCGCGAGAGAGGAAGAGGGCGGAACTCGCAGGCAGGGAGTACGATCGCGTCCTGCTGATATCGATGGCTAACGCCAGATTCACGCGCTATCTGCTGGCGGACGAATTCACCCTGACGAGTCGCTCTCGCGCTGCCTGAGCGACGGGAGAGCGACTACCGGTAGCGCCGAAGGGTGCTACTTCGAAATCCGTCTGCTCTTTGGGATCGGGTTCTCTGCCGGCCTTTGGAGTTGGACACGCGAGGGCTTTCGCGGCTTGCTGCTCCCGCCGCGCGCGGTCTGGCGGCCGAGGTCCGATAGCGGGCGGTCGACGGCGACCTCGATGGTTTGTCCTTTGATCTCCACGCCTTTCAGGGTCTGCACGGCGATGGCGGCGGCCCTTTGTTCAAGGTCGACGAGCGCGAAGCCGCGCGCGTGGCCGGCCTGATCAAGAGCGATCCGAAGGGAGCCGATCTCCCCGAAGGCCGAGAAGACGGTCTGGAGGTCACTGGCGGTCGTCTTAGGGGACAGGTTCCCCACAAGAAGCGTAGTCATTCGCGTTCCTCCTCTGCGGGGCTTGCTGCGCCGCCGCGGCGTCGAAGCTTGCGGCCCCGACGCCCCTTACCCAGGACCCTGTGTTTGGATCGGCGGGTTTAGCTTAGTAGCGGTTGCGAACCGGCGACCGCTGAGAAAAGCAATCGCTGCAGTACACAGGACGATCTCCGCGTGGCTCGAACGGAACCTCTGTGTTCTTGCCGCACTGAGCGCAGACAGCGGCGTGCATCTCACGTGCAGAGCTGCCGTAGCCTCCGCCATAGCTTCGGCCACCGTCGCGCTCCGACTTGCGGGCGGAGCGACAACCGGAGCACCGCTTGGGCTCATTGGTGAAGCCACGACTGGCGTGATACTCCTGGTCCTCGGCTGAGAACGTGAATTGGGCGCCGCAATCGACGCAGGTTAGGGTTCGGTCAGTATATGGCACTCGACGACCTCCTTAGGGGTCTGCTAGTCCTCGTCGCCGAGTGCAAAACAAAGATTGGGGATGCGTTGCAGATCGAAGACAGGGGTTACTTCTTACGCAACGAGCATAGCACACTTGGCCCTCGTTGTCACGCGGCGCCGGCAGTCCCGGCGCTTGCGAATCCCTTCATATCTATTGTCGGCAGTTCAGCGGACGGCCAGGAGCGGTCGCGAAGAGAGCGCATTGGTAGTGGGTCAGTTTGCTGACCCACTACCAGCGCATTTGCTATCTTGCAGGATATGTGCTAAAGTGAAGCATCTAGATTCCTAGTCTTCTTATGCACGGAGCCTCTGGTTCATACAGCACTAGACGACCGGGAGCACAAACTAAGGAGGTCGTCAGTGTCCTTTTCCTCGAAGACGCTCACGAGCGTCGCTTGATAGTCGGCAGTAATTTACGCAATAAGGCCGAACCACTCCAGGTCAACCGTTTCTTCAGGAACGCCCCGGTATCAACGCCATCAGCTTCGAAGCCCCAGGAGTCACCAGAGCAGCGAGATGGCGCGCCGTCGACGTCGTTCCATGGCTTCGCGCTTCGTCCTTCCTCGCTGAAGGCGCTGGAGTCGATGCGCATCTCGGAGCCCACGCCGATCCAGGCCGCCGCCATGCCGCCGTTGTTGGAAGGGCGGGACGTCATCGGGCAGGCGTGCACCGGGTCGGGCAAGACCCTTGCGTTTGCGCTCCCGCTGGTCGAAGCCGTTGATGAGCGAAGCAGCGCTCTCCAGGCCCTCGTCCTGGTCCCGACGCGTGAGCTTGCCCAGCAGGTCGCCGGCGTGCTCAAGCTGGTCTCGGCCGGAACGAGCTTGCGGATGGCTGTCCTGTACGGCGGGCAAGCCATCGGGCCGCAGCAAGAGACGCTCCGACGCGGCTGTCAGATTGTCGTTGGCACTCCCGGCCGGATACTCGACCTACTGGCCCGTCGCTCGCTGCAGTTTCACGCCGTGAAGTACCTCGTTCTCGATGAGGCGGACGAGATGCTCGATCGCGGGTTCGCCCCCGACGTCGAGCGGATCGTCGCCGCGACGCCGCGCGAGCGGCAGACCAGCCTCTTCTCCGCCACCACTCCCGAATGGGTCCAGGACGTGGCGGCCCGTTACCTGAAGAGCCCTCAACTCATCCAGATGAACCCGGATGCCGGCGATGGGCTCGCCATCGAGCATGAAGTCTGTGAGATATGGCATGAGGAGAAGTTCACCGTTCTCTGCAAGCTGCTCGACCAGGAGACCGAGGGCGCCACTCTCGTCTTTGGGCGAACCAAGCACGGAGTCCGCAACCTGGGGCAGAAACTCCTTCGCCTAGGCTATTCCGCCGATGTGCTTCAGGGCAATCTGTCGCAGCAGCAGCGCGACCAAGTGGTCAAGCGATTCCGTGACGGCGCGACGCCGATCCTGGTTGCTACCAACGTGGCCGCGCGCGGGCTGGACGTGCTCCACATCGGTCGAGTTATCAACTACGAGCTTCCGGAAACCCACGAACTCTTCACGCATCGTGTTGGCCGCACCGGTCGCATGGGGCGTGCCGGCCGGGCGATCACTTTGCTTGGCCCGGCGGACCTGCCGAAATGGCATGAGATCGAGAGGGGACTGGGCATAAAGCTTCCTCGTGTCACGCCGGAAGGGAAGCCCGTCCCGGTGATAGAATCCTCGACGCCGACGCGAAGCCGACGTCGCGGCCGGAGCTTCCGCTCACGAGCCTAGGGACGCCTTCGATGCGCGCCGCTTGACCTGGCGCCACGCTGGCCCAAGTGGTCTAGGGGAGACCGACCGCACTCGCCGCTGGAACTTCATCGAGTGGCTGACGCCAATGGCTGATGCGGTCGGCCTCCGTGTCGACTGTCGATTCGCCGTTATCCTAGCAGCAGGGTAAAAACGCGATTCCGCCTGATCCAGGGTATCCGCTCAACCAGAGCGTCCAAGCCAAGGATCCGTCCTGCGCCGAGTCCGCCCAGCACGACCAGCAGCAAGATGTATACCAGGTGGTACCCCATGAACGGGTTGGTCGTGGGAGGCCACTGGGACAGGTAGAACATCATCAGGATCACCGATCCCCAGAAGACGCCGCCCCGCGTGAAGAGGCCCAGTACGAGCGTCATCCCGATCAGGATCTCGCCCGAGATGACCAGCGGGTTGATCACGTTGATCGCCGCCTGATTCGAGCCCAGACCGTGGAACCAGAAGGTCAGCGGCCCCTTAGTGCTGTGAAGTAGATAGGCCGAGGCGCTGAAATGCGTGACGATCTTGTCGATACCCGCGTAAAGGAAGATCCAGCCCAGTGCCAGCCGTGACAAGAGCATGGCTGGTACCATGACGGATTGTGTGAGGACGTTAGGTAGGGTGGCCACCCAGGTGCGATCGATGCCTGCCTGCCTGACCCAGGTCGACCCCCTGGTGAACTCCTTTTGCCCGACTGCGCGGGCCTCGCTTCTTGTTGCCATCTCGGTCACCTCCTGACTTTGCTAGCCATTCCATCTGTCTCTTTGATTAAGTGCGGGGGCATGCACAATAGCTCACAATGCCAGTTGCATTGACGCCTCCATCTTTCGGCACCCAAAGGTGGCCAAATGTCGTCCGTACCTATGCTTCTGCTTTCAGCCATCGAAAACGTCGCACTCCGTACGGTGGCGGAGCGCCTCCTACTCGACGAGTTTCTCTTCTCGCTCAGTGCCGGGAAAAACGATCCGCCTTGAATAACTGCCGAGGCTATTCATCTTGCAACTCCAGGCTGTCGTTAGATGGAGTATGTGAGAGCGGCGGGCCTGTCCTTCTGGCGCTGCCGCTCGCAGAGGTCTTCAAGCGTGATCGACCCTAAGAACCCTGTGATGACCCCGCCCAAGTCGGTCCAGAGGTCGCGCGCCCCGCAGTTGGCTGAGCGAGGGCACACCTCAGGCCGGTCGACGCACTCAACCGGAGCCAGGGAGCCCTCCAGTGCTGACAGGATGTCCAGGATTGTCACCTCGGACGGTGGTTTCGCGAGGGCGACTCCGCCGCCCGCGCCGCGAACTGCCCTCAGCAGGCCGTCAGCCTCGAGACGGGCCACCAGATGTTCGAGGTACTTCTTGGAGATCTCCTGCCGTTCGGCGATGTCCTTCAGGTGAACGAGGCCCTCGTCAGCTTGCAGAGCGACGTCTAGCATCGCCCGTGTGCCGTATCTGCCCTTGGTGGATACTCTCATTTCCCTAGCCGGAGACTATGAAGTCTATCGAGTTAATACCATTGTAGCGATCAGCGAACCTTTGTCAACCCTCTCGGAGAAATCGAACTGAAGAAGGGGCTTGCGGGAGGGGATACTGTGGTACCCCCAACAGTCGTCGTTTATAACTCGTTTGGAGGCCAACTAGCGGATGGAACTAGCGGAACAGCAATCGAGGCGCGTCCCTAAGAAGGCGCCGCAGTCCGCGCGTAAGAAGGTCTTAAGGCATTAGCCAAATCGGACAACAACTCGACAAGGGCTCGGCCGCGGGCGCGGAGGCGCATCACCGCGAGGCTCTCGCGACTGAGGCGTCAGTTGCGACCTCAAAGTTCTTCTTTTGTTTGGTCCGCAAGCCCCGAATCTCGGAGAGCGGCAGCGGCGAGCGGCAACCAGCGGTCGCGCCGTTCTTTTGCCACGCGTTTCACGCGGGCTGCGAATTGCCGAACAATCCCATGGCCTGCCCGCGAAAACGAATCCACCCTCTATGTGACTCCCATAGGAACCATCTGGTGTGACAGAGCCATACTTGCTGCCCACGGCAGCGCCGTCTCCGGTGCCGGTGGCCGGTACCCCGAGGTGATGTGGGTCGCACCGCATTGTAGTGCCGCCGCCAGCGCTCGACAAGCACCTGCGCCTCAAGAGCGTATCGAAGATCTCCAGGTTTAGCAGCTCATCCCTGAGTCTGCCATTGAACGACTCGACGTAGCCGTTCTCCCAGGGGCTGCCAGGCTCGATGTACAAGGTCTTAACCCCTACCCTGCTCAGCCACTCCCGTACTACCTTCGCCGTGAACTCCGTGCCGTTGTCAGAGCGCAGGTAGCAGGGGGCGCCCTTCCCCACAAGAGAGCTGAGCGAGCAGCCCCAGAACGTCATCGCTGGTGATCCTCCTCGCCACGTATATGGCCAGGCACTCCCTGCTGTACTCGTCGATGATGACTAAGAGCTGAAGGCGCGCCCGTCCCTCGTCCGCGCCGCCACAAAGTCGTAGCTCCAGACATGTCCCTTGAAGGCGGGCCGCAGCCTTAGGCAGGAGCCGTCGGTAAGCCAAAGACGTCCTCTCTTGGGCGGCTTCCCCGGCACCTTCAGACCCTCAAGACGCCACAGCCTCTCCACCCGCTTGTGGTTCACTCGCCAGCCCTCACTGTTCAGCATCGCCGTCACCCTGCGATAACCGTATCTGCCGTACTCCGTCGCCAGCTCTACCATTCGCTGCACCAGCCTGGGCTCGTCGGAGGGCGGCGGACGTTCCCGCCGCTGGGTCGAGCGGATTCGCCCGAGCACCTGACAGGCCCGGCGCTCAGATACAGCCTCCCGCCGAGCGCGTCCCTCACGTACTCGACCGCAAGACCCCTCTTGGCCGGGCTCAGAAGTTTCCCTGGGCCGCCTCCCTGGAGAATGGAGTTGTCCAGGGAGAGGTCCGCCACCAGCTTCTTCAGCCGGGAGTCTCCCGCTCCAGGTCCTTTAGCCTCCTCGCTTGGTCCCTGCCGAGGCCGCCGTACTCTTTCCGCCAGCGGTAATAGGTCTGCTCCGCCACCCCCAGCCGCCGGCAGACGTCGGGTACGGCCATGCCCTGCGCTAGAGCGACCTCAGCCTGTCTCAGCTTGCCGTCTACATCTCCTCCGCCGCGTGCTTCTTGCTGCCCAATTGAGATGCCCCCTTTCTTCGGCCCAGTATCCGCTGTTCTCTCGCTGAAGAGTGACATTGGATCTGGACTCGTTTTCGGGGGGCA
>CAWJHZ010000015.1:0-55223 GCA_963842845.1 uncultured Chloroflexia bacterium | reverse complement strand
GGCTTGCGGGAGGGGATACTGTGGTACCCCCAGGGGAAATCGAATCCCCGTTTCCACCTTGAAAGGGTGGCGTCCTAGGCCACTAGACGATGGGGGCCCCAGAGCCAAGTCTAGCACGCACATACGTGATCCGTAAACGGCGGGTCTCTATCGCCTTGACCTTCCCCTTTCGAACGTCTACGCTATCTGTACGTTGATTCGAATGGCTGGCCTGAATAAACACCTTCGCTAAGGGAGGCCCCCCAATATGCGTCGTCTATTTCTCATTCTGCCCCTGCTCCTTGCCGTTGTGCTCGTTGCCTGCGGCGGGGGAAGCAGCACATCGACGCCGACGGCTGGCTCGTCTGATCAGTCGTCGCAAAGCACGCCTGCCGCCGCGCCTACCGTCAGCGGTACGCCGGTCCCAGACCCGTTCGCTTCTCTCCAGAGCTATCGCTACGAAATGGACCTGTCGGCGGACGGTTCGACCAGCGTCAAGATCAGTGGCACGGTCCAGAACCCGGACAGCATCCGCATGGACTTCTACCTGTCTGATTCGACGACGCCGATAAGCTCACTTATCATCGTCGGCCAGCAGGCCTGGACGCAGAACGAAGGCGACACGTCGTGGACGACGTTGAGCGTCGACGACGCGCAGGGCGAAGTGGCGGGCCTCATGCCGAAGGACTTCTGGGGCAGTTTTCCAATCGATCAGCTCGTCGCTCTGAGCAAGGATCAGGGCGAGGAAGACGTGAACGGCGTCCAGGCGCACCACTATCAGATTAGCCAGGTCGACGCCGAAACGATGGCGAAGCTCACCGAGATATTCGGCAGCACCGGCGAGGAGGATCAGCCGACGAGCTTCAGCATGGACCTCTGGCGCGTCGATAGCGGCGGCTGGCCGGCAAAGGCGAGCATCAACGTCGGCTACCCGCCGGGCGGGGACGTGACGCAGGGTCAGATCACGTGGGAAGTTAAGGACGTGAACGCTGTCACGGGATCGCTTCAACCGCCGGAGTAGGCGGCCCTTCAAGGAGATGACAGCAGGGTCGGGCCCGTTCGGGCTCGACCCTCGCTTTGCGGCTTACGGCGCGCCCGCGCTCGTTGCTACCCCTCGCGAGCCGATGCTATGATCGAAGTTGACGTGAAAGACATCCGAGCGTGCCGCCGACGATGGATAGCGTAATGATTGAAGCAAAACAGCCCGCCGCCGCGGACCACAGTCGCCTCCGGTCGCGACTTCGTAGGGACGCGCCCTTCTTCATGGTCGCCGTCGCCGTTGTAGCGCTCGACCAGGTTACGAAATATCTCGTGCGCGCTAACATGCGACTGGGCCAATCTTTCCCGGAGAGCGGCCCGGTGCGGATTGTGCGGGTGACCAACACCGGCGCCGCCTTTGGCATGCTGCAGGGGCAAACGTTCTTCCTTACCGTGACCACGCTCCTCGGTCTCGGCGCTATCCTCCTGTACTATCTGTACCCGCCGATGGACAACCGCATCCTTCGCATCGCGCTTGGGCTTCAGCTCGGCGGGGCCATCGGCAACCTGAGCGACCGCGTGCGCGTCGGCGAGGTGACCGACTTCATCCAGTGGCCGCACTGGCCGGCCTTCAACGTCGCCGACTCGTCCATCACGGTCGGCGTGGTCGCCATCGTCGTCTTCCTTACCCTCAGCGATACGATATGGCGGAAGAAAGAGACCTGACGGGGCAGAGCGTCCGCCTGGCCGTCCGGGGAGAGGGCGGCAAACGCCTCGACGTCTTCATTGCCGCCCGTTGTCCTGACGTCTCGCGCTCCCAGGCGCGACGGCTGATCGACGAGGGGTTGGCGACGGTCAACGGGCGGCCTGTCAGAGCGTCCTACGCGCTTCAGCCCGCCGACATGGTCGACGTCCGCGTGCCGGCCTCCGAACCCGGCGCGCCGCAACCCGAAGCCATCCCCCTGCGCATCATCTACGAAGACAGCGACATCATTGTTATCGACAAGCCCGCCGGCATGGCGGTGCACCCCGGTCCCGGCCGGGCGCATCACACGCTTGTGAACGCCCTGCTGGCCCGCTACCCGGATCTCGCCAGCACTGGCGAGGCGCTGCGACCGGGCATCGTCCACCGGCTCGACAAAGACACGTCCGGCATCCTCCTCGTCGCCCGGAACGAGCGAGCGCACGCCGATCTGTCGCGACAACTGAAAGAGCGACTGGTGGAGAAGCGATACCTGGCGCTGGTTACCGGCCGGCTGGAGCCGGGGGAAGGCGTCATAGAGGGCGACATCGGGCGCGACCCGCGGAACCGCAAGCGCATGGCCATCGTCGAAGGCGGACGGCCTGCCAGGACCGCCTATCGCGTAGTCGAACGCTTCGACGGCCTCACCCTCGTCGAAGTCGCGCCGTCGACCGGCCGGACGCACCAGATACGCGTTCATCTCGCCGGCGTCGGGCATCCCATCGTCGGCGATGCTCTGTACGGCAGGCGCTCGACGCTAGTGGGGCGCCAGTTCCTGCACGCCCGGCGCATCGCCTTCAGCCATCCCGCCGACGGCCGGCCGGTGGAATTCGAGTCGCCGCTGCCCGCGGACCTGGCTGGCGCGCTGCGAGTCCTCGGGGCGAAGACGACAAGCTGAATCGCTGAGCAAGACGCTTGAGACTGGCGCCGCTTTCCACTAGAATGCGGACAATCGTCCTCGTCGAGCCGTTCTCGCGTCACAGGGAGGTGGCAATGGATCTCCTTCTCGGCATGATAATCATAACCGCGTTCATAGTCGTGCCCGGGCTGCTCAACTACTTCACCAGTCGCTGGCTTGTCGGCGACAACGGCGCGCCCGGACGCTGGGAGCACGTGATCGCCGGCTTCATGCTCTCGTTCGTGCTGCTGACGGTCGCCGCCATGGTGACGATGTTCGTCAGCCTGGGCTTTCACGGCCTTCGAGAGCAGATCGCCGACTTCGTTCGTCTTGGGATGCGCGGCTATGGCGACGAGAGGCCCATCGCGCTTTCGGGCGTGCTGACGGCGGTCGCCCTTGCCGACATGGCGATCATGACCGCGCTGGGCTGGGTCGGCATTCCCGGCGCCTATCTCAAGTAGCCCATCTGCGTCCGGCGGCAACCACCATTTGCTTCGGGCGATCAGAGTTTCTCGCGAATCAGACGCGCAAGCTCTCGATAGCCGCTGCTGCCAACGTACACTGAAGCCCGGCCACGGGTGGACCAAAAGCCGGGATTTAGGTATTCCGCAGTAGCCGGCTGCATGATCTTGGCAACAGCATCGGGTGAGGAGTCTCCCACGGCCAGACACTGCGGGTAAACGTCCCGTGCAAAGAGGATGTGGAGAGCGAAGACGCCGACGGTTCGCTGAATCTGCGAATCCTTCGGGTTCTGGAAAGCCTGCGGCATCAACTGCCGGATTCCCTCCCAATAATCTATGATGGTGTCAACCAGCGTGTCGTCGTCAAGATGAGAGCAAGCATTTCGCTTGCTCAGAACCAGCGAGAGAGAATCGACGAAAGACTTTAGCCTGATTGCTGTACCGGCCTGTCCAACGTCATGTGGCTGCGCGATTCGGCCGACCCAAGGCCCCGAGTGACGGGCGGCAACCTTGAACGTGAGGCTGGTGGCTCTAATTCTGAAACGGTTGCCGGGCCCGACCAGATTTGCAAGCTCGTCCTCCGCTGCTTGTGGTGCCAGCGTGTGGATCAGCGACAGGGCGAGGTCGTTAGATATCCTCTTCTGTTTACTGTTGATCACGTAGAACTGGACTATTTCCTCGTAGCGAGTCATGTCCTCGACAATTATCACGGGCACGGTGAAAGCTGTGAGATAATCCGCTTCGAGCTCATCCATGGCATACCGGAGACCGTGCCACCGGTGCTGATATTCGATGATGAACAGGGGGTGGTCGTCGCGAATCTGCAGCTCTCCAAATTCAACATCGCCGGCGGTGGCGCTAGGCCGAAACGTCATTAGCCCATAGTCTCCTTTCTTGCCGAGAGGAGGGCAGCGGTTGGCATGAAAGGGTTTGGACTCTGCGCTAGGAAGGTCCCGATCGCTTCATAATGCTTTTTCCACGGTTCCCTCTGATATCCCTGCGCTTGCAGGTCTTGCCACCCCACCCCGGGATCCCACTCCGCCGTAATGCATTTGTCCAGGACCTGCCGTGCAGTCATTTTTCCCAGGTAGAGTACTTTCCCTGATTGGCTGAATCTTAGCGCTGGCAACCTCATCGTGCCCTCCAATGGCTCAAGTGAGTTGATTATAGCACGGTTTGTCGGGAAATGGGTCCATTTATTGCAAGGCTGACCACACGGAGCAAGACTGGTACAATTCGCGCGTGACCGTTCGCGTCCGCTTTGCGCCCAGCCCGACGGGCATACCGCACGTCGGCAATATACGCACCGCCCTCTTCAACTGGCTGTTCGCCCGTCACGAAAGCGGCCGCTTCGTGCTGCGCATCGAGGACACCGACCAGACGCGCCTCGTGGACGACGCCCTCGACGCCATCCTTCAAAGCCTGCGCTGGCTCGGCCTCGACTGGGACGAGGGCCCGGAGGTGGGCGGGCCGTACGGTCCCTACTTCCAGTCGGAGCGCTTGGAGCGCTACCATCGCGCGGCCGACGACCTCATCGCGAAGGACGCCGCGTATCGCTGCTACTGCTCGCCGGAGAGGCTGGAGCAGGTGCGCGCCGAGCAGACGCGTCGCAAGGAGCCGCCGCGCTACGACCGTCGCTGCCGCAATCTCAGCGAAGAGGAGCGGTCTGCTGAGGCGGGGGCAGCCTATGTGCTTGGCGTCAACCCTGTTGTGCGCTTCAAGACGCCGCTCACCGGGCGCACGGAGTTCGAGGACGCTGTCCGCGGCCACGTCGCCTTCGAGAACGAGACGCTGGACGACTTCGTGATCCTGAAGTCGGACGGCTTTCCCACCTATCACCTGGCCAACGTCGTCGACGACCACGTGATGGAGATAAGCCACGTCCTTCGCGCCGACGAGTGGCTGCCCAGCACGCCGCGCCATCTGCTACTCTACGCCGCGCTCGGCTACGAGCCGCCGGTGTTCGCCCACCTGCCGATGATCCTGGGCGCCGACCGCGCGAAGCTCAGCAAGCGACACGGCGCTGTCTCGCTGCTGGAGTACAAGCGCCAGGGCTTCCTGCCGGAGGCGATGTTCAACTTCCTCGGCCTGCTCGGCTGGTCGCTGGACGACCACACCGAGATCATCTCGCCCGCGGAGTTCATCCGCCACTTCAGCCTGGAGCGCATCGTTAAGAACCCCGCCATCTTCGACGTCGAGAAGCTGACCTGGATGAACGGTCTTTACATGCGCCAGCTCCCCGGCGAGCGCCTGGCGGAGCTGCTCAGCGAGCGCCTGGAGGAAGACCTGCCGCCCGCCGTGCCGCGCCCGCTCGACCGCGACTACGTGGCCCGCATCGTCCCCCTCGTGCAGGAGCGCATCAAGCGCCTGGATGAAGCGGTGGCGCTGACGGCGTTCTTCTTCGTCGATGGGCCGCTGGAGTACCCGGCGGAGGTTCTGCTGGGCAGACGCTCAGACGGGCGCCCGTATGGGCGCTTCGCAGGAAAGCCGGACGAGGCGTCGCGGGCGCTGGCGACGGCGATAGAGCGACTCGAAGCCGTCGACGACTGGCGACACGATGCGGTGGAGGGCGTGCTGCGTCCTCTCGCCGAACAGCTCGGGCTGAAAGCGGGCGATCTGTTCATGCTGATACGAGTCGCCGTCACGGGCCAGACGGCGACGCCGCCGCTGTTCGAGACTATGGAGGTCCTCGGCCGCGACCGCTGCGTCGCCCGCCTGCGCGATGCAGTCGGCCGTCTCGCCTGACGGCGACTCGGTTTACGGCCATTTGCCCCCATGCTAAACTGGCATTCGCGCTGGGGAGTCGTCTAGTGGTAGGACAGCGGACTCTGGATCCGTATGCGGGGGTTCGAATCCTCCCTCCCCAGCCAGCTTCAGCAATCGCGCCGTTGTTGTCGGCCGAACTCGTTTCGGGCATAATTGGGATGGCGCATTCGTCTAGCGGCCCAGGACACCGCCCTCTCAAGGCGGAGATCGCGGGTTCGAATCCCGCATGCGCTACCAGAGACGCACGCGAAGGCAGGAACGGCCCCGATGCCGCCTGCCTTCTTCGCCCTCCACTCGACCGTCGGCCTCCGATAACATGAGGTGAACGAACATGAAGACAATCGACTTCCGCAGCGACACCGTCACGCTGCCAACTCCCGCCATGCGCGATGCCATCGCCCGCGCCGAGCTGGGCGACGACGTCTACCACGAGGATCCGACCGTCAACCGCCTGCAGCGCATGGCCGCCGACCTGCTGGGTAAGGAAGACGCCCTCTTCGTCGCCAGCGGCACGATGGCGAACCTGGTCGCTGTCCTCACGCATTGCGAGGCGGACGACCGCCTGCTCGTCGGCGGCGAGGCGCACATCCACTACTACGAGAGCGAAGGCATGCGCCGGCTCGCCGGCGTCGATATCCGCACGCTCCCCAACGACGCCCACGGCCACGTGGAACCGTCCGCACTGGAGGAGGCGCTCTGGGCGAGCGAGAGCAAGCCCATCGACCTCGTCTGCCTGGAGAATACGCACATGCGCTGCGGGGGCGTAACCCTCAGCGCAGTCTATACGTCGAAGATCGCCTCCATCGCCCACGGACGTGGCGTGCCGCTCCACCTCGACGGCGCCCGCATCTTCAACGCCGCAATCGCTCTGGGCGTGCCGGCGGCCTCGCTGGCGGAGGACGTCGACTCCGTGATGTTCTGCCTGTCCAAAGGGCTTGCCTGCCCGGTCGGCTCCATGCTCTGCGGCAGCGCCGAGTTCATCGCCCTCGCGCGGCAGTCGCGGAAGCTGGTCGGTGGTGGGATGCGGCAGGCCGGCGTGCTGGCGGCGGCGGGAATAGTGGCGCTTGAATCGATGATCGACCGGCTCGCGGAAGACCAAGCCAACGCTCGCCTTCTCGCCGAAGGGCTTGCCAGATTGCCCGGCATTACCATCGACCTGTCGACCGTCCAGACCAACATCGTCATCTTCTCCGTCGAAGGCGGGGCGCCGCCGTTCCTGGCGGCGATTGCCGAAGAGGGCATTCTGGCGCTGCCGGTTGGGCCGGACCGAGTGCGCATGATCACTCATTGCGACGTCTCGCGGGAAGAAGTCGAGCGGGCGCTGGAGAGGATGGACCGCGTCCTCCGTCGCGGCAACCTTGAGACGGCCACCGGGTAGACCGTCGACGGCCGCATCGTAGGGGCGCACCCCCCAAAGGCGGACAGGTCGCGATGCGCTCGCACTCTGCGCTGATTGCCTGACGGCCCTCCTGCGCGGTGCTATAATCTCATCGATGACCTCTTCCGAACAGAAGCCCCTCCTTGTGATTCTCGATGGGCACGGCATCATTCACCGTGCCTATCACGCCTTCAAGGAGCCGCTCATCATCCGGCGCACCGGCGAGGTCGTGACCGCGGTCTACGGCCTGGCCAACACGCTGCTAAGCGTCCTCGAACAGCTCAACCCGACGCACATCGCTATCGCCCTCGACCCGCGCGGGCCAACCTTCCGCCACGAGCTAGACATAACGTACAAGGCCCAGCGAGTCGCCGCGCCGGAAGACCTGACGGCCCAGATCGCCCGCTGCATCGAGGTCATCGAAGCGTTCAACATCCCCATCTTCCGCGTGCCCGGCTTCGAGGCCGACGACGCGCTCGGCACCTTGGCTCGGCAGGCCGAAGAGCAGAATGTCGACACGTTCGTCGTCAGCCTGGACAGCGACATGGTCCAGCTCGTGGGGCCGCGTGTCCGGCTCTTCATGTTCCGGCCGTACCAACGCGACACAGTGACCTACGACGAAGCGGCCGTCCGCGAGCACTACGGCTTCGAGGCACATCAGATGCCCGACTTCAAGGGGCTCAAGGGCGACACTTCCGACAACATCCCCGGCGTCCCGGGCATCGGCGAGATGAAGGCGGTCCGCCTCATCCAGCAGTTCGGCAGCCTGGAAAGCATCTACGAGCGCATCGAAGAAGTGCAACCGGACAAGCTGCGCGAGCTGCTGCGCACGCACGAGGCGCAGGCCCGCCACAGCAAGCAGATGGCGACCATCCGCACCGACGTCCCGATAACGCTCGACCTCCAGGCCGCCCACCGGCAGCGCTTCGACCGCCAGAAGGTGCTGGACATCTTCCGCGAGCTGGAGTTCCGCAGCCTGATCCCTCGCATCCCTCAGTCGGGCAACGAGGCTCCGGTGGAAGCGCCGCCGGCTCGGCAGGTGGAGGGTCCGGTGGAATACCACACCGTCTTCACTGAGGACGACCTTCGCTCTCTCGCCCAGAGACTCCGCGCGGCCGGCGCCTTCACCATCGACACGGAGACCGACGACATCCTCCCGATGCGCGCGCCGCTGGTCGGCATGTCCTTCTCACCGGCGCCGGGCGAAGCGTACTACGTCCCCGTCGGCCATCAGCCGGCGCTCGGCCAACCGGAACAACTGTCGCTGTCGACAGTCCTGACCCACCTGGGCCCGCTTTTAGAGGACGAGTCGGTGGCGAAGACGGCGCACAACGGCAAGTTCGACATGGTCGTGCTGGCGAATCACGGCGGCCGCGTTCGCGGCTTTGCCTTCGACACGATGATCTCCGCATATCTTCTGGGCGAAGGCGGCAGCGCGGCCGGCGCCTCGCCCGGCGGCGGCGGCTCGCTCAGCCTGAAGTGGCTCGTCTCCAAGCGATTGGGCATCGAGGTGGCACCGATCACGGACCTCATCGGCAAGGCGGGCGCGAAGCAGTTGCCGATGAGCTCGGTGCCCATCGAGCAGGTCAGCGGCTACGCCTGCGCCGACGCCGACCTCACGGTCCAGCTGCGCGCGGTGTTGGAGGAGGAGCTGAAGCGGCAGAACCTGTGGAAGCTCTTCGCAGAGGTCGAGATGCCGCTCCTGCCGGTGCTGGCGCGAATGGAGATGATCGGCATCGCCCTCGACGTCAGCGTCCTGCGCGAGCTGTCGCAGCAGCTCAGCGGCCAGATCGTCACACTAGAGCGCGCGATCTACGACGCCGTCGGCCACGAGTTCACCATCGCTTCGCCGCAGCAGCTATCCGACATCCTCTTCCGCGAGCTTGGGCTGCCGAAGCCGGCGCGTCGCACCAAGCAGGGCTACGTCACCGACGCGCTCGTGCTGGAGTCGCTGCGCGGCGTCCACCCCGTCGTCGACCTCATCCTCCAGTACCGCCAGCTCACCAAGCTGAAGTCGACCTACATCGACACGCTGCCCGGGCTGGTCAACCCGAAGACGAACCGCGTCCACACCAGCTTTAATCAGACGGTCGCCGCCACCGGCCGCCTGTCCTCCAACGACCCGAATCTCCAGAACATACCGATCCGCTCGGAGCTGGGCGGGCAGGTGCGCGCCGCCTTCATCGCCCGCGACATCGGGCCGGAGCCGCGACTCCTCGGTGCCGACTACTCGCAGGTTGAGCTGCGCATCCTCGCCCACCTTTGCCGCGACCCGCTGCTCATGCACGCATTCCGCGAGGACGAGGACATCCACGCGGCGACGGCGTCAGAGGTCTTCGGCGTGTCGCTGGCGGAGGTGACGTCGGAGATGCGGCGTCGCGCCAAGGTGTTCAATTTCGGCGTCCTCTACGGCCTCACCGGCTTCGGCCTCTCCCAGCGCGAGGGCATCTCCCGCGAAGACGCGTCCAAGTTCATAGCCACCTACTTCGAGCGCTACCCGCGGGTGAAGGAGTGGCGTGACCAGGCCGTTGCCGACGCCCGCGCCAAGGGCTACGCCGAGACCATGATGGGCCGCCGGCGCTACGTCCCCGAGATTCACGCCAGCAACCCGATGGTGCGCGCCGCTGCCGAGCGCATCGCCATCAACATGCCGATCCAGGGCACCGCGTCCGACATCATCAAGGTCGCCATGAACCGCATCGACGCCGAGCTGGCGGAGCGCGGCCTGCGCTCGAAGATGCTGCTGCAGGTGCACGACGAGCTCATCTTCGAAGGCCCGCTGGCGGAGATGGACGCGCTGCGGGAGATCGTCCTGCGCGTCATGCCCGCCCCCCTCGATCTGGACGTTCCGCTGAAGATCGACGTCAAAGTCGGCAAGAACTGGGGCGAAATATGACCGACCGACAATATTACTCGGTTCGGACAGGGAGCAATCCATACTCTCACAATTGGGATCTCCCTGCCCTGTTGATGTTGATGGGCGACGTGTACCAGAATTTCGACCGCCTCGACTATTTTCAGGAAGCTTTTGGCAAGCACTGCGTTGACGAGGGGCATATACCGGGGCGCGCAGGCTCGGACATAGGGATGTACGTGTTCCGAAAGCTGAGGAAGGCCGGATTGTGGCCGATCGTCGAGAACATGCCGAACTACTCTGAAGACGATGTCTTCGACGTACTCGAATTCTTGTATGACCTGGTGTCCAAACCGCTCGAGGGTCGCTATCACAGCTGGGACAACTGCGGCTATCACTACAACACCTTTGACCGGAACGCAGGTCGTGAAGAGTTCCGGCGCGAGATAAACGATCTACTGTGCGACTTCCGAGACGGGTATGAGCTGTCTAAGCAGGGTGAGATTCTGTCGCTGGGCGCGGAGCAACTGCGCCCACTGCTCGAGCAGGAGCTGCCCGAATATGACACGGAGAACGTGGACTCCCGCGTGAAGTCGGCCGTACGCAAGTTTAGGCATCATACCCCCAAAGTAGAGGACAAGCGGGAAGCCGTCCGACAGCTTGCCGACGTTCTGGAGTTCCTTCGCGACAAGCTGAGGGGCATCCTGCCTTCAAAGGACGAAGACGATCTCTTCAATATCGCCAACAACTTCGGCATACGTCATCACAATCTCAAGCAGAAGACCGAGTACGACAAAGAGATTTGGCTAGACTGGGTCTTCTACTGCTACCTGAACACCGTCCATGTCGCCGTCCGCCTTCTGAAGCAGACGGAAGCGGAAGCCTAGGGTGAGGCTGCGGGTTTCAACCCGCAGAACCGCAAGACTTCGATGCCGGAACTCCCCGAAGTAGAGACCATCCGCCGCGACCTGCTGTTGCACGTCGTGGGGCGCACCATCACCGGCGTTCGCGTCTCGCCCGGCGCAGAGCGCGTCATACGCGGCGACGATGCCTTCGCGCGACGCCTCGCCGGCCGACGCATCGACGATCTTTTCCGTCGCGGCAAGTACCTGCTGTTTCGCCTCGACGGCAAAGGCAAGCCGCTCTTCCTTGCCGTCCACCTGCGCATGACCGGCTCCCTCCTCTACCGGCGCTCCGGCGACTCGCCCGACGCCTACGTCCGCGCCGTCATCGCCCTTAACGACGGGTCAGAGCTGCGCTACGCGGACCTGCGCAAGCTCGGCCAGATGTGGCTCGTCGATTCGCCGGAGGAGGCTACCGGCAGGCTCGGGCCGGAGCCGCTAGACGCCGCGTTCACGGTGGCAAAGCTGCGGGAGACGCTGTCGGGCCGGCGCGCTCCGATCAAGGCGATCCTGCTCGACCAGCGGGCCATCGCCGGTATCGGCAACATCTACGCAGACGAGGCGCTTTTCGGCGCCCGCATCCATCCGCGTCGACTCGCTGCAAGCCTATCCGAAGCGCAGGCGAAGCGACTGCACCGCGCCATCCGACGCGTCCTCAACGACGCCCTTGGCAACCGTGGCTCGTCCTTCCGCGACTACGTCGACGCCGCCGGCCGCGAGGGGCGATACCAGTTGCGCGTGAAGGTCTTTCGTCGGACGGGGCAGGCGTGCTATGTTTGCGGCGCGGAGATAGCTCGCATCAAAGTGGGCGGCCGGAGCACGCACTTCTGCCCCCACTGCCAGCCGGAGGGCGACACGGACGTTGCCACGACAAAACGACACCCTGACTGACATCGCCGGCATTCGCGTCGGCCACTGGACCGACCGGCGCGCCGCCACCGGCTGCACCGTCGTCCTCTGCGAGAAGGGCGCCGTCGCCGGCATCGATGTCCGCGGCGGAGCGCCCGGCACCCGCGAGTCGTCCCTGCTGCGACCGGAGACGCTCGTCCAGCAGATTCACGCCGTCTTCCTGACCGGCGGCAGCGCCTTCGGCCTCGACGTCGGCTCCGGCATCATGCGCTACCTGGAAGAGCGAGGCGTCGGCTTCGCTTACGGCGGCGCAACGGTGCCGATCGTCTGCGGCGCCGTCCTCTTCGACCTCAACATCGGCCGCGCGGACGTGCGTCCCACGGCGGAGAGCGGCTACCGCGCCTGCCTGACGGCGAAGAGCGGACGCATCGCCGAGGGCAGCGTCGGCGCGGGCGCTGGCGCGACGGTGGCAAAGGTGCGGACGGTCGCCAACGGGCTGAAGGGAGGCGTCGGCGGCGCGGCGGAGCGAATCGGCGACGTTGTTGTCGCCGCGCTCGTCGCCGTCAACGCTTTCGGCGAGATCAGCGACGGCGAAACCGTCATCGCCGGACCGCGGGGCGCCCCCGGTTGCTTCGACAGCGCACTCGACATAATGCGACGGGCCGGGCCATCCGGGAGCCTGCCGATCACGAACACCACCATCGGCGTCATCGCCACCAACGCCACTTTGACGAAGGTCCAGGCGACCGCTGTCGCCCAAATGGCCCACGATGGCATCGCCCGCGCCGTCCGTCCCGCCCACTCGCCCGTCGACGGCGACGTCCTGTTCGCGCTGGCCACCTGCGAGCGTCCGGAGCCCGCGAACGCGCTGATCATCGGCGCCTTCGCCGGCCGCGCCGTCGAGCGCGCCATCATCCGCGCCGTGAAGGCGGCGACGGGGCTGGCCGGCGTGCTTTCCGCGGCGGAATGGCTTGCGACGGGGCGTTAGCTCAAGAAACGAGTCTTAGCAGCTCGCTGAGGGTAGCGGCGAAAACGACGGGCGTTGACAGGGCGGCGCTCACGTCGGCGGGCGTGACGTCGTCGAGGAAGCGGGCGCCGGCGTGGCCGAGAGCGTGACGCGGCAGGACGACGAGATCTCCTGGCTCGCGGCCCCGCAGCGTTTCGATGATGTCGCCGCCGGTCAGCAGGCCGGAGACGGTGACGCGCGGCCCGAAGAAGGCGTTCTCCACGGCCACGACCGATGCGTCGATTCCCGTTAGCGCGGTCATTTCCCCCGCAAGCTGCGTCAGCACTGGCGCGACGAGCGTGCCGCAGGCCAGCGTCAGCTTCTTACGGCCTGTCGATCTCGGAATCGTGCCGCCAGATAGCTGCCGTCGCAGCCGCCGCCAGTCGTCGACGAGGGCGCGTGTCATCCCGATGCCGTTCTCATACTGCGGATAGCCGTCGTACCGCGACGCCGCAGGCAGCCGGGCGCCGGCCGCCAGGTAGAACTCGTCCGCCAGGTAGACCAGGGTGACGCCCAAACGCCTCCGGAACTCCTGCTGCCACGGCTGCGCCTGCGCGATGATCTGTCGAGCGCATTGCGGCGAGCAGGGCGCCAGCCAGCGCTTCGTAGCCTCGTCGGCGCGCGACCAGGCGTGACGGCTCGCGGCCACAGGCACGACGCCGATCGACTGCACGGTCGGATGGAGCTCGCCGAGGTCGCGGACGGTGCGCGCCAGATACTCGCCGTCGTTGAGGCCGGGGCAGAGAACGACCTGCGTGTTGACGCGAATGCCAAGCTCGCCCAGGCGCCGCAACTGTCCGACGATGTCCGACGCGCGCCCGTTTCCGAGCAGCCGGCGTCGCAGCTGCGGGTCCGTGGCGTGCACGGAGACGTTGAGGGGGCTCAAGCGCTGCTCCTCCAGCCGGCGCCAGTCGGCGGCGGTCAAGTTGGCCAGCGTGACGAAGTTGCCGTTGGCGAAGCTAAGCCGGAAGTCATCGTCCTTCAGGTAGAGGGAAGGTCGCAGGCCGGCGGGTAGGCCCTTCAGGAAGCAGAAGAAGCAGTCGTTGTTGCAGGTGCGGATGCGGTCGAAGATGGACGACTCGAACTCGACGCCGAGGGTTTCGCCGGGCCGCCGCTGTGCCTCGACCGCGTGCTCCCGTCCGTCGCGCTCGAACGTGAGGCGAAAGCGCTCCTCCGCCGCGTAGAATGCGAAATCGATGGCGTCGTGCAGCGCATGGCCGTCGACGGCAAGGAGCCTGTCGCCCGGCCGCAGGCCGATTCGCGCCGCAAGGCTGCCGGCAGCCACTTCTCGCACCGCGCCACCGACGCGCGTGCTGGCAACAGGCATCAGGCGAGCTCCCGTAGCCGCGCCAGTACCGCCTCGATTGCCTCGTCCGGCGTCGATGCCCCGGCTGTCACGCCGACGCGCGCCCCGCCTCGCAGCCACTCGCCCTCGATCTGCTCCGCCGACTCGACCTGGTGCGTCTCGACGCCTTCCTCCCGCGCGACTTCCGCCAGATGGCGCGTGTTCGCGCTCTCCTTGCCGCCGACGACGATGACGATGTCGACTTGTCGCGCCAGCGCCCGAGCCGCCGCCTGCTTGCTGGTCGTGGCGTCGCAAAGCGTGTTCACGACGCGGATCTCCCGCGCGTCGGCCAGGTGCATCTCCGTGAGGCGCCTCACGAAGGAAGTGAAGCGGTCCGCGGTCTGCGTCGTCTGTGCTAGCACGGCGACTCGCCCCGGCAGCGGCTCGTTCAGCGCGTCCAGCGCCGCCTCATCGGGGAGGGCGACGCCTTTGCCGGCAGCCCATCCGAGGACGCCGCGCACTTCCGGGTGGTCCGGATTGCCGAAGATGACGACGCCGTAGCCTTCGCCAGCCAATCGCTTCGCCCAGCGCTGCGAGCGCGTGACGATGGGGCACGTGGCATCGATAACCGACAAGCGTCGCTGCCCTATCTCCGTCAGGACCGCTGGCGCCGCTCCGTGCGACGGGACGATCACGGCGCGGTCGCGGGCTTCGGCGGAGTCGCGAATGACGCTGACCCCGAGCGCCGCCAGCCGATCGACGACCTGCTGGTTGTGCACAATCGACCCCAGGCTTGCGAGCTCGCCCGATTCGGCGGCCGCCTTCTCCGCCATCTCGACGGCGCGGCGCACTCCGAGGCAGAAGCCCATGTCGCCGGCAAGAATTATCTCCACCGCTAAGCCCTCTCGATCCCCGGCGACGCGGCCTCCGCGTAGGCGCCTCTCTGGTCGCTCGGCAGCAGCGCCGCGATCTTCGCCATGATGATGTCGGTGCAGCGCTGCGCCTCCTCCGCCGTCACCCGCTCGACCGGCGGCAGGAAGAAGGGGTCGCCGAGGGTGACCCGAATATGCGGACGGTGCCCGCGCAGGCAATCGATGGGCAGGCGAATGATGGAAATCTTCTGCGTGCCGCTTACGGCGACCGGCAGGACCGGCGCGTCGCTGCGAAGCGCCAGCAGGGCCGTTCCGGGATGGGCCTTGTGGAGCTTGCCGTCTTCGCTGCGATGGCCCTCGGGGAACATCGCCAGCACTTCGCCGCCGCGGAGGATTTCCGCCGCCTTACGCAGAGCCCCAAGGTCGGCTTCAAAGCGACGCACTGGAAAGGCGCCGGCCAGTCGGGCCATCATCCCGATGATCGGCCATTGAAACATCTCATGCTTGGCCATGAACACCAGACGTCGCGGCATGACCGCTCCCAGCAGCGGCGGGTCGGCGTTGTTGAAATGGTTCGACGCCATGATGAGCGCGCCCTGCCGCGGCATCTTCTCGCGGCCGACGATCTCCGTCGCCGTGAAAGCGAGCACCACGGCCTTGACGACCGCGAGCAGCGACCAGTAGAACGCCGGGACGATGTATTTCATTCTGCCAGCGCCAGTATCCTCTCGACGACCTGCTCCAGGCTGAGGCCGTCGGTCTGCAATAGGAGGGCGTCCTCGGCCGGTCGCAGCGGCGACAGCTCGCGCCCGCTATCGATTGCGTCGCGGCGCTCCAGCTCCCGCAGAACACTTTCGATGTCGACCGTCTCGCCGCGGAGCCGCGCCTGCTGCCAGCGGCGTCGCGCTCGCTCCTCCCGCGAGGCATCGAGGTACACCTTGAGGTCGGCCGCCGGCAGCACGACCGTGCCGATGTCCCGTCCGGCGACAACGATTTCGCCCCGCCGCGCCTCTTCGCGCTGGATCTTTACCATCGTGGCCCGTACGACCGGCAGCCGCGACACGTCGGAAACGTTCGCCTCGACCTCCGGCCGCACCAGGAACGCTGTAACCTCGATGCCGTCGACCTCGATCCGGCTTTGCGCGTCGGCGGTTGTGCTTATCGTCATGCGTAATTGCCGCGCCACGCTGGCAATCGCCTCCTCGTCTTGCGGCCCGATGCCGCGTTCCAGCAGCAGCCAGGTGAAGGCACGGTACATGGCGCCGGTGTCCAGAAAGCGAAAACCGAGGCGCCTCGCCAACAGGCTGCCCACCGCGCTCTTGCCGGACGCGACAGGCCCATCGATGGCGACAGTCCTCGGATGGCCGTGACGTTCCTCTACGATATCTCCTCCAGCGCTTATGCGCCGCAGCTCTCCCTTTGATTATAGGCGGCGCCCATTCAGACGGGCAAGGAAGAGGCCGCTGGAGCCGCCGATGAGGAGGGCGACGGCGCCGGAGGCAAGCGAGACGAGAAGGCGGAGCCGCGTATCGCCGGAGGTGGGAACTGGAGCGCTTACCGCCGCTCCGACACCCGTGGCCTGCTGTCGCTGGGTTGCCGCGTTCACGACGAGTGGCGACTGGGTTGCCGGCGGCGTCGCCTGGCGCACCATACTCTGGCCTGCGACTGTGGCCCGCGGCTTCGTTACCCGCTGAATGAGGGCGGGGACGCCGATATCGCTCTGCGGCGGCTCATCGACGGATAGGATGGGCGGAGGTGGCGTTTCGGCGGCCGGCGACGAGGCCGGCCCGAAGGACACGTCGTCGATGTAGATGGTCGCTGGCGCGTCGGACGCCGGAGCAAGCACGACGCGAAGCCTGGCCGAGCGCGCGTTACCTGGCGCAAACACGGCGTCGGTAGTCAAGAAGCGGAAAGACAGGTCGGGACCGCTGAGGTGTGCTGTGGAGTCGGACGTCGCGAGAGCGGTGCCGCTCCCGTCGTCGCTGCCGTACCAGGAGATGCGCAGGTACGCTTCGCTGACCGCCGGATCGTCGAGAAGGACGTAGCCGCTGAACGTGTAGCCGCTGCCGCCGCTCACGAGTAGAGTCTGGTAGGCCCACTTCGTGGACGTGGTGTCGCTGGTGAAGGCGCCGGAATACTGTCCGCTGCGGGCGTGCGCGCTGCTCCGCTGAAGGTCCCCGCCGTATTTCGCCCAGCCAATCGGTCCGCTGCCGTCGGCATCCTCGAAGCTGCCGTTGACCAGCGAATCGCTCGGGCCAGCCGTCGACGTTGCGCTGGGGGCAGTCGTGGGTGTGGCGCTGCCCGTTTTCGTGGCTGTCGCAGTAGGTGCGATGGTCCCAGGCGTCGCCGAAGGCTGCGGAGAGATAGGGACAACTGGTGTATCGATTGCCGGCGGTGTTTCGGTCGCGGGCGGCGTATCCGTCGGCGTTAGGGGCGGTGGCGCCTCGAGCGTAACGTCGTCGAAGTAGACCGTTCCACTGTCGTTGAATACGACGCTGATCCAGGGCCATGCGAAGGCGGCGTCCGGGGGTGCAGTGGCGTCAACCGACAGATGCTGCCAGTTGGTCCCGTCGCCTGTCAGAGTAGTGGGCGTGCCGCTGGACGACACCGGTCTGCCTGCCTGGTCTCTCCAGAGAAGCTGTAGCTCGACAGATCGCACCTGCGCGTCATCCTCAAGAACCCAGGCGGAGAACGTGTAGTCAGCGGACGGCTGGACCGGGACCAGCGGATGCCTAACGTCCGCATCAGTGTCGGAGGACAGGACGGCTGAGTAGCGGCCCTCATATGCATTGGCGGAAGTGGCACCGAGGGTGCCGCCGCTCGCTACCCAAACGCCGACGCCGGACTCAAAGCCATCGTCGATGAGCAGGTTAGACGACCCACGGGCCGCCTGCCCGCTGGACATCAGGAACAGGGTAGCCAGTGCCATCGCCAGCGCTGCTGCCGCGCCGCTTCGCACGCCGTACGCTCCTTGTTTCGGCGAGCAAGGGGTCCGAATCCGCGGATAGTAACTCCGAGGCGGCTTCCTTGCGCCTTTTTTCGCAGCTTCCAAGCTACGGGGTGGAAGTTAGGGCCGTATAGTAACCGATCACGGCAAACGCTTCAAGCGGGATCAGGGCCGTGCCCGGACGACGTCTCGAGGGAAGTTGCTAAGGGGGGCAGCTATCGACTGCGACGCACGCGCACGCGGCGAACGGAGAACGCTTCACTTTCGATTACAGCGTCGGGCTCGAAGCCGTCGCCGCCGGGCTTCTCGACAATCGCCTTCGAGTTCGGCCGGAGCGACGGCAGCAGCGAACTTGGCCGGAAGGCCATCTTTATCGCCCGCCTGATGACGATCTCCGCCAATGTGCCGACGATGATGGCCGTAGCGCCGCGGGCCAGCGTCGGCACCGGCGACTGCCAAGCGACGGGCTGCAGGTTCTCGCGCGCAACCGGCAGGCCGCTCAGCGAGGCGCCGCATTTGCGGCAGAACCGGTCGCCGGGGTCGTACGGTCGGCTGCAGCGATGGCAGATCAGGAGTTCACCGTTGCGTCGAGAGGGCTCATCCATGATGTCGGCATTATAGCAGCGGCGTCGCGCCGTCACAATGCATCTTACGCCTGGCGTCGGACGACGCGGCGACGCAGCTTCGCCCAAGTGCTAATCGCGTGCACGAGCGGCGAGCTGCACTTGCCGTCGATCTTCCCCTTTCGCAGTGAGTCCAGGAACTCTTGCGGCGTCTCGAAGTCGTCCATCTCTACACAGGTGCGGCCGACTTCGAGGAGGGAGTGGGCGTCGCTGCCGGCGCTGCAGGCCAGACCGTGCTCGGCGGCGAAGGCGGCGGCGCGAGCGTTGTCGGAGCCGACTGTGACGCGTGCATTGAACGCCTCGATGATGTCGATTTGCGGCAGGACGCGCTCAAGCGCGGCCTGTAGCAGCGGTTCCCGACGCAGGCGGTCGAAGGGATGCGGCACGCCGACGAGGCCGCCCTGCGCCTTGATCTGTCGAACCGTCTCCTCCGGCGAAAGGCCGGGCGGAATGCGCTCCTGCAAGAAAAAGCCGATGACTTCGCCTTCCGTCGTCTTTATCTCCTCGGCGGCGATGACGCGGAACGGCGCTATAGACTGCACCATCAGCGCGCCTTCCAGCACGTTGTGATCGGTGACGGCGATACAGTTGATGCCAATCTTCTGGCAGCGTGTGACCAGCCCTTGCGGCGTGATCAGGCTGTCCGGTGAGTAGTTGGTGTGCAGGTGGAGGTCAGCTTTCAGCGTCATCCCAGGGTATCTCCTCCGCGACTGCCTCCGGCTCCGACGGCGTGGCCAGCGTCTCGCGTAGCTGGCGGATGCGCACTTCCGCCGCGTCGAGCATCTCCTGGCAGCGACGCGCCAGCAGCATGCCGTCCTCGTAGAGCGCCAGCGAGCGCTCCAGGGGCAGGCCGCCCTCCTCCAGCTTCGCCACCGTCTCCTCGAGGCGGCGGTACAGCTCTTCGAACGTTTCTCTTCGCTTCTTCATGCTAGTCATTCGCTGTGAAGATTTCCGGTCGTGATACCGATGATAACGGCTAACATAACCACGGCGAAGAACGCCAACACAAGGCCAAAGGCACGAAGGTAGATCCGGTAGAATCGCTCGATGCGCGCATCCTTTTCTGGAAACCCCGTTGTTCCATCTAAGAAGTATTTGGAGTGGGATTTGGTCCATGGAAGAGGAATAGCCCTCGAATACATGGTGAAGTCGAATCCCGGTATCAGTTTGGAGAAAAAACGAGATATGGTGGGTCCGAGCGCCCTTGCGAAGCGGATTGGATGTGCCAGCATTTGATAGGAAGACCAAGTGGCAATCGGGAAGAAGACGATAAGTATCACTAGGGGCGCAATGTCTCCGGCTCGCACCTTACGACTCCTTGCTATTCCCCGCTGGGAACAGCGTCGGCTGGAGCTCTTCCGGCGGCCGCAACTTCCGCCGCGAAACGCTTTTCTTCGCTTCGACGCGCGCGGGGAAAGCACCGTCGCTCACGCGCACGTCCAGTGCGTCGCCAGTTTTCACCTGCCGCACGCTCCGCACGACGCTTGCTTCCCGCTCGACGAGCGCGTAGCCACGCGCTAGCGTCGCCCGCGGGTGCAGCGAGCGCAGTTGCAGCAGAAAGCCGCCCACCTGCTCGCGGCTCCGGCCCAGCGCGGCGTCGACCAGCGTGCCGGCCACCCGCAGCGCATCGTCGACCTTCTGGCGCTCGCGGTCAACAGGCGGCGCGCAGTGCTCCATGCGACCCGTGGCGCCGCGAAGGCAGCCAACGTCTTCGTCGAGGCGAAAGCGCATCGCCGTCGAAAGCGAGGCACGATGGGCGTTGAGCGTGGCAAGCATGGCGTGCCTGTCCGGGGCGACAAGCTCCGCGGCGGTCGACGGCGTAGGCGCGCGAACGTCGGCGACGTAGTCAGCTATCGTGTAGTCGGTCTCGTGGCCGACGGCGGAGACGATGGGCGCGTGACTGGCGTAGATCGCCCGCGCGACCGCCTCTTCGTTGAAGGCCCAAAGCTCTTCCAGCGAGCCGCCGCCGCGCGCGACGATGATCACGTCCATGTCCGGCTCGTCGTTAAGCGCCGCGATGCCGGCGACAATGCCGCGCACCGCTTCCATGCCCTGCACCGCGCTCGGCGCGAGGACGATCTCCGCCAGCGGCCAGCGACGCGCCAGTATGACGCAGATGTCGTGGAACACGGCGCCGGTAGGCGAAGAGACGACGCCGATTCGCTCCGGAAACGGCTTCAGCGATCTCTTGCGCGACGGCTCGAACAGACCTTCCTGCTCTAGCCGGGCCTTGAGCCGCTCGAACTCCATCGCCAGCACGCCGACGCCCTCCGGCTGAACGAAGTCGACATAAAACTGCAGGTCGCCGCGCACTTCGTAGAGCGAGACGCGTCCGTGCGCCACGACCTGCGCGCCGCTTTCGATGAGCGACGCTAGATCGCGCTGGAGCGTCGCGCCGCGGAAAAAGACGCAGCGGAGCTGGGAGTCGGCGTCCTTGAGCGTGAAGTAGAGGTGGCCGGCGGTAGAGCGTGAGAGGTTGGAGACTTCGCCGCTCACCCAGATGTCCGCGAGGTGGGGGTCCGTCTCCAGGAGCTCGCGGAGATACGTCGTGATGCTGCTGACCGAGTAGACCTGCATGCTCATCCGAGAGGCTCCCGCAAATCCCCGAGGAAGATGAAACGTGGCCTACGCGCTGGAATCTCTACTGGCTCGCTGAAGCGCGCTCCAAGTACTGTCCTGTCCGCGTATCGACCTTGACGGTATCGCCGGTGTTGAGGAAGAGAGGCACCTGAACCATCAGCCCCGTCTCCAGACGCGCCGGCTTCGTGCCGCCCTGGGCCGTGTCGCCGCGGACCCAGGGGTCGGTCTGCTCGATCTTCAGCTCGACGGCGGCAGGCAGCTCGACGCCTACCGCTTCGTCGCCGTAGGTCAGGATGTCGCACGTGCCGTTCTCGCGCAGGTAGTTGAGGGCGTCGCCGAGGCGCTCAGCGCTGATGGCGAGCTGGTCGTACGTGTCGGTGTTCATGAAGTAATGAATATTCCCGTCGGAGTACTGGTACTGCGCCGACTGCCGGTCGACGCGGGCGCGGGTGAAGCGCTCGCCCGCCTGGAACGTGCGCTCGATCGTATGGCCGCCGCGGACGTCGCGCAGCTTCAATCGCACCTGCGCCGATCCACGACCCATCTTGATGTGCTGGTAGTCGAGCACCTGGTAGAGGGTGCCGTCCAGCTCTATCGTTACGCCCTTCTTCAGATCACCGGTTTCAATCATCAGTCACGCCCTTGCCAGTTCGAACTTTGGCGCCCGCGACATGACCCGCAGGCGGCCGTTCTCCATCACCGCCAGGTCCTCGATGCGGACGCCGCCCCATCCCGATAAGTAGATCCCCGGCTCTGCGCTCGTCACCATGCCGTCGGCCAGCACGTCCTCCGACGCGCGGCCCAGACGCGGCTTCTCGTGCACTTCCAGTCCGACGCCGTGCCCCAGGCCGTGCCCGAAGTTCTCGCCGTAGCCGGCCTCGGCGATGAAGCGTTCCGCCAGGAGGTGCGCCTGCTCGCCGGTCATTCCCGCCGCAATGAGCTCGATGGCCGTGAGCTGCGCTCCCAACACAATATCATAGATCCGCTCAAATTGGCCGTCCGGCTTGCCGAGGACGATTGTCCGCGTCAGATCGGAGCAGTAGCCGTCAAGGCGCACGCCCATGTCGATGACGATGGGCTCGCCCTCGCGCAGCGGCTCGTCGCGGGGATAGGCGTGCGGCATCGCGCTCCACGGCCCGCCGGCGACAATCGTCTCGAAGGACACAGCTTCGCCGCCGTGCTCGCGCATATACCGCTCGACCTCCCACGCCGCCTGCTTCTCCGTCCAGCCCGGCTTCAGGCGATCCATCAGGTGCGCGAAGGCCGCGTCGCCCAGGTCGACCGCCGCCTGGATGGCGTCGATCTCCGCGGGCTCCTTGACGGCCCGCAGCGTCTCGACGATATCGACGGTCGCCACGAGGCGCGGCCGCTCGTCCTGCGGCAGCGCGCGAACAACCGCCGACATCTGCTCGAACGTCGCGCACGGCAGGTGCGACGCCTCGAAGCCGACCTTCCCGCCGCCGAAGCCGTCTAGGAGGCCGGGCAGCCACGTCTCGACCGCAGCCCCAGCGATGGGCTGAAGACGGAAGTCGGGCGCCTGCTTCGCGGCCTGCTCGAAGTAGCGGAAGTCAGTCGCGATGCGCGCCTCGTCGCGGCTGACCAGCAAGTATCCCGCCGAGCCCGTGAACCCGGAGAGATAGCGTCTGTTCGCTGGCTGTGAGACGAGGAGGGCGTCTAGCTCTCGCTCCTGGAGAAGCGCACGCAATCGCGCGACCCGCCTGCCGCTGGAATCGGCCATCGTCGCCTACTCGGCAGAATGCTCTGAAAGCATCGCGACGAGCGCTTCCAGCGCCGCGACGTAGCCGCGCCAGCCCAGTCCGGCCACCAGCCCGCGACAGACAGCGGCGGTGACGGAGCGTCGCCGGAAGTGCTCTCGCCCGTGGATGTTCGAGATATGCACTTCGATGGCCGGCAGTGCGCTCGCGGCCAGGGCGTCGCGCAAAGCGAGGCTGTAGTGGGTCAGAGCGCCCGGATTGATGATGATGCCGTCCGCGCCCGGCGTCTCCGATTGGATGAAGTCGATGATTGCGCCTTCACTGTTCGACTGGAACGGCCGCACCTCAACGCCGAGATCCTTCGCCTTCTCGCTCACCCGCGACCGGATCTCGGCGAGCGTCATCTTGCCGTAGAGGTCCGGTTCGCGCGTCCCCAGCATGTTCAGGTTCGGGCCGTCAATCAGCAGAATTCGCATCGGTTCCCTCCTCTTGCTCGTCGCTTTCCCGGGAACCCGCGCGCTCGTCGGCGATGCGCCGGTAGCTCTCGGCCATGGCGTCCCAGGCTCCATCATAGACCCGGCGCTGGCGGGCCTCCGTCACGTGAAGGTAGATCTGAGTCGTGTTGGCGTTGGCATGTCCCATCAGCTCCTGGACGACGCGCAGGTCCGCGCCGCCGTCGAGCATGTGAGTGGCGAAGGTGTGACGCAACAGGTGCGGATGCGTCCGCCTGTCGAGGCCGGCAGCAAGCGCCGCCTTTCGTACAATCGTCTGGACCGCCCGCGTCGACAGCCGCTCGCCGTCGCGATTGAGGAAAAGCGCCTCCTGCGCGCCCTTTGCCAGCGCGGGCCGCCCCTGCCGCAAATACCGCTTGAGCGCGCGCGCCGCCGGCCGCCCGACGAGGACGACGCGCTGCTTGTTGCCCTTGCCGCGCACTCGCAAGAGCCCACCCTCGGGTGAAAGCTCCAGGTCGCTGGCGTTCAGGTTGAACACCTCGCCGACGCGCACGCCGGCCGCGTACAGCAGCTCCAGCAGCGCCCGATTGCGCAACCCCTGCGGCGTGTCCGGCTCTGGCGCCAGGATAAGCGCCGAGACCTCCTCTTGGCTCAAGAACGAAGGCAGCCGCCGCGCCTGCTTCGGGCCGCGCATCCCCTCGCAGGGGTTGGCGGCGATTCTCTCGATCTGCTGCAAAAAGCGGTAGAACGAGCGCAGCGTGCTCAGCTTGCGCGCGATGCTTCCGGAGGCGACACCGGCGTCCATCAGGCTCGACAGGTAGGCGCGAACGGCGTGCCGGTCCGCGGCGAGGACGTCGATGTGCTTTTCGTCGAGGAAGGCGAAGTAGGGCCGCAGGTCCGCCGCGTAGTTTCGCAGTGTGTACGCCGAGCGGTTTCGTTCGGCGGCGAGCATCGCCAGGTAGGCGGTCAGCAGCTCCTCGGCAAGCTGTCCCGCCTCGACTTCCCTGTCGGTGGCTGGTTCGCTCATCGCGCTAGGCCTTGACCTCCGCCGGTTGACGCTTGGAAGCCGCGCCACGCCAGCCGCACTTCAAGCACTTCGCCTTGCTGCCCGCTTGCGCCACGATGACGCCGCCGCACTCAGGGCAGGGCTCCGCGAGCGGCCGCGACCAGCTTGTGAAGCGGCACTTCGGGTAGTTCGCGCAGCCGTAGAAGGTGCGACCGCGCCGCGTCCGCTTTGCGACGATGTCGCCGCCGCACTCAGGGCAGGCGACGCCGACTTTGTTGAGAATTCGACGCGTGCCGCGACAGGTCGGATAGTCGGAGCAGGCAAGGAAGGGCCCGAAGCGTCCGCGCCGGATGACCATCGGCTTGCCGCAAACAGGGCATATCTCGTCGGTTGCCTCGACCGGCTCCTCCTGACGCTCCAGGGGCCGGCTGTTCTTGCACTCGGGGAAGCCGCTGCATGCCAGGAAGCGCCCGAAGCGACCCCAGCGGATCACCATCGGCTGGCCGCACTTCTCGCAGACCTCGCCGGTCTTCTCCTCGACGCGCGGCGCCGTCTCCGCGACGGAAAGGGCGGCCTGCAGCGGCTGATAGAAGTCGCGCACGACCGGCTGCCACTCGCGCTGACCGCCGGCGATCTCGTCCAGCTCCTCCTCCATCTCTGCCGTGAAGCTGACGGCGGTTATCTCCGGGAAGTAGCTGACCAGCAGGTCGTTGACGACGACGCCCAGCTCTTTCGGCTTCAGCGCCCGTCCCTCTTTCTCCACGTAGCCGCGGTCCTGAATCGTCGAAAGGATGGGCGCGTACGTGCTTGGCCGCCCTATGCCGTTCTCTTCCATCGCCTTCACCAGCGTCGCCTCAGTGAAGCGCGGCGGCGGCTCCGTGAAGTGCTGCTCCGGCAGGAGCTCTTGCAGGCGAAGCTCCTCGCCTTCGCCAAGCGATGGCAACGGACGCTTCTCCTCCGTCTCTGCCTCCTCTGTCGATTCCTGGTACACCTGGCGATAGCCGGGGAAGCGGAGGAAGCTGCGGGCGGCGCGGAAGAGGTAGCGATCCGCTCCTTCCTTCGGCTGCGCTTCGATTTCAACCGACGTCTGGTCGTAGACGGCGTCCGCCATCTGGCTGGCGACCATTCGCTGCCAGACGAGGGTGTAGAGCCGGAGTTGGTCGCGGTTGAGCGCCGTCTTCAGCGAGGCGGGCTCGCGCCGCACAGACGTGGGGCGGATCGCCTCGTGCGCCTCCTGCGCGCCCTTCGCCTTCTTGCGAAAGACGCGTGGCGCCGCCGGCACCAGCGACGCGCCGAACCTCTCGGCGATGTACTCGCGCGTCTCGCTCAAGGCGACCGAGGCGACATTCGTCGAGTCGGTGCGCATGTAAGTGATAAGGCCGATCTGGGCGCCCTTGACGGAAAGGCCTTCGTAAAGCTGCTGCGCGACGGTCATGGTCCGCTTCGCCGTGAAACCCAGCCGCCGCGAAGCCTCCTGCTGCAAGCTGCTCGTCGAGAACGGAGGCGCCGGCTGCTGGTGGACGTCTTTCTTTCGCACGGACGTGACGGTGTAGAGGGCCGGTCGCAGAAGCGCGACCAGGCGATCCGACTCCGCAGCGCTGCTGATCTCCAGTTTCTTGCGCTTGCCGGCCAGCCCGGTCAGACGCGCAGTCAGCGTTCCGTCGCCTTTCGCTTTCGCCAGGCGCGCGTCGAGCGTCCAGTACTCCAGCGGGACGAACGCGGTTATCTCTTTCTCGCGCTCGACCACCATCCGCACGGCCACCGACTGCACGCGCCCTGCCGAGAGCCCGCGCCGGATCTTCTGCCACAGCACCGGGCTTATCTTGTAGCCGACGAGCCGGTCCAGGATGCGCCTCGCCTGCTGGGCGTCGACGAGGCGTTCGTTTATCTGGCGCGGGTGCGCGAACGCGTCGAGGACGGCGTCTTTGGTCACTTCGTGGAACACGACGCGCTGGTGCGGCTTGCCCTCCAGCCCGACGGCTTCGAGGACGTGCCAGGCTATCGCCTCGCCCTCGCGGTCGGGGTCAGTTGCCAGGTAGATGCGGTCGGCGTCCTCCGCCGCCGCTTTGAGCTGTCGCACCACCTTCGCTTTCTCGCGCGGGACGACGTAGCGCGGCGCGAAGCCGTCGTCGATGTCGACGCCGAGCTTTGTCTTCGGCAGGTCGCGCACGTGGCCGACGGAGGCGTGGACGTCGTATTGCGGGCCTAAAAGACCGGCCAAGGTCCGCGCCTTCGCCGGTGACTCAACAATCACTAGGTTTCTCTGTTTCTTCTTTGTCATTTCCCTACCTGAGCTGAATCTATCTCCGTTCCATTATGCCACATACCGCAAGGGCGCATAGCCACGCGCCCGCATCGTCATCCGTACGAAGGCCCCACTTCGCGGACGCGCACGTAGTTCATGCGGCCCACCTGTCGCACCATCCCCTTCAGCTCCAGCATCGCCAGCGTGCTGCTCACGGTGGCTATCGACAGACCGGACTCGCGGCGCACCTCATCGATATGTATCGGCTGCGACGACAGATGTCGCAAGAGGAGTCGCTCCGTCTCGTCTGCCGGCACCAGCTCTTTCATCTCGATCTGCGTCGCCACCATCGTCAGGTTCAGCTCCTCCAGTATGTCCTCCACCTTCGACACCAGCTTCGCTTCGCCGTCCTGGATGAGCTTGTTCGGGCCGCGGAACGTCGGTGCGTAGATGCTGCCCGGCACGGCGAAGACCTCGCGGTTGTGCTCCAGCGCCAGGTGGGCCGTGATCATGGCGCCGCTCTTCAGGTCGCCTTCGATCATCAGCACGCCCAGACTAACGCCGCTCATGATGCGATTGCGCCGCGGGAAGAACTCGCTGCGGGGCTGCGTGCCGAGCGGGTAGTCGGAGATGAGGGCGCCGTGCTCCGCGATCTCCTGCGCGAGTTTCACGTGCTCCGGCGGGTAGACCATGTCCAGCCCGCACGCCAGGACGGCGATTGTGCGGCCGCCGGCGCTGAGGGCCGCCCGATGCGCCACGGCGTCGATGCCGCGCGCCAGGCCGCTGACGACGGTGACGTTGTTGCGGACGAGGTCCGTGGAGAACTGCTCGACGACCTGACGGCCGTAGGGCGTGGCCCGCCGCGTGCCGACGATGGCGACAGCCCACTCGTCGACGCTTTCCAGCTTGCCGCGCATGTAGAGGACGGGCGGGAGGTCGTAGATCTCCTTCAGCTTGGCGGGATAGGAGGGATGGTTCGAGGTGAGGGCGTCGACGTGGGCGCGGCGCAGGCGCTCCAGCTCAGCGTCCGGCGAGACTTCCGGCCGACCGGCGACGATGGCGTTGACGGACGCCTGGTCGAGGCCGGCGGCGCGCAGCTCGGCGGCGGAGGCCGTCCAGGCGTTCTCCAGCCGCCCGAAGTGCTTCTCGAGTAGCGTGAAGCGCGCCCGTCCGATGCGCGGGATGCGCGCCAGGGCGATCCAGAACTTGAGGTCGTCAGTCTCGGTCGTCATCGCCGCGCATTCTAGCACAGCGATTTCGACGCTGACAAACCGGCAGGCCAGGCGGCGGCCGGGCGAGGGGCGCTTAATTGACCAATTGAATTCAACTATTTTTCGTGGTGTTTTCTGAATCTGAAAGATGACGAATCGAAGCTGGAGAAGTTGCAATAATGAGGCGAAAAGTCATCTCGAAAGGCTCCGGTAGCGACCAGACCGCGCCCCCGGCGGGCAAGTTCGGCGGGCGGTTGAGGAGCCGGTTCCGCCAGAGTGCAGGATAGCAGGTCTGCGGCGGCGCGGTAAGGGTTTGGCGTCACCCGGCGGTCTTGACAGGCGGGTAGGAAGCGCTATAATCATGGCGCTGGTGGTTCACCTCCGAAACCTCGTCGCCTGGATGCCCGCTAAGAGGGAGGTGTCGCGATGCGCAGGGTGCTTCTTCCCCTGACTCCCGCTAAATGGCTGGTGCTGCTCGTCCCGCTGTCTGTCTTGCTGATGCTAGCGAGGGTTGGCGCCGCCCAGGCCCCAGTTTTGACTCTAGACACCCCTGATGCCGCCCCTTACGACAGCTTCGGCAGCTCCGTCGCGGTTGGGGACGTGAACGGAGACGGACAGAAAGAGATTGTGGTAGGTGCGCCGGGTTTCGGATCAACGGACGTCGCAAATGAAGGAAAGGTCTACGTCTTCTCTGCCGACGGCGCGCTGCTATTTAGTCTCACCAGTCCCAATCACGAGTATGGAGGTCATTTCTTTCGCGTAGCCCTTGGCGATGTGAATGGCGACGGAACGGACGAAATCGTCGTCGGGGCTTATGGAGAGAACAACTACTCCGGGCGTGTGTACGTTTTCTCAGGTATCGACCGTTCCCTGCTCATGACGCTCGAGAGTCCCCATCCGCAGGCCGATGCCTACTTCGGACGAAGCGTTGCCGCAGGTGACGTCAACGGAGATGGGGAAGCCGACATTCTGGTGGGCGCGGAGTATGAGAATGTAGGAATCAACCAGTGGCAGGGAGAAGCCTACTTGTTCTCCGGAGCCGACGGGTCTCCGCTGCTGACACTGGACTCCGCCAATCCTACGGCGGACGGAGAGTTCGGAACGTCGGTTGCGATCGGGGATATAGATGGTGACGGGCGCGGAGAGATGGTCGTTGGAGCGCCCTCCGAGAACCAGGACGGCGAAGATTATGAAGGGCGAGCATATATTTTCGCCTCTGACGGTTCTCTGATGGCCAGGCTTGGTCCCCCCGGGTCGGCGTGGTTTGGTTCAGCGCTAGCCGTTGGCGACGTCAATGGAGACGGAGAGCGAGAGATCGTAATCGGAGCGCCTGGCGAGACGGCGAACGGCAATTTCTTGCAGGGGCGGGTGTACGTGTTTTCCGGTCGTAATTATGGTGTGTTGGCTGCAATCGACAGGCCGGGGGCGGGGCCGTGGGCTCAGTTCGGAAAGTCCCTCGCCGTGGGAGACGTGAACGGCGACGGAATACCCGATCTCGCCGTAGGTGCGGTTGAAGGCAGGAACGCCAGCATCGGCCAGGGGCGCGTTTATGGTTTCTCCGGAGCTGACGGCTCTCTGCTGTTTGCGCTCGACCCTCCGGATCCGTCTGATTATGCGGCGTTCGGGAGTTCTCTCGCGGTCTCCGACATCAACGGCGACGGCAAGGACGACGTTGTCGCGGGGGCGCCGGGAGAAAACATCGGGTCGAACGCGGACCAGGGGCGAGTCTATGCTTTCTCTAATCCACTCATTCCCACACCAATACCCACACCCGCACCGACGCCAACACTGACGCCCGGAGTTGTTGGAGGCGTTGCGGAACCGCCGGATACGATGATGCCGGCCGGCACGTCGCGGGATCTACCGTATGCAACTTTCGCTGGAGTCGCCGCCGTAGCCGTCGCACTGGCGGCGGGTGGATGGTTCGTCAGGAGGCGACGGGCACGGTAGTCGTCCTACCGGTGGCCGTTGCCGTTGGAGCCGTCTGAGGACGGCTCGGCTGGCAGGTCTTTCTTTACCCGTATCTTCTTGATCCGGCGGCCGAGGACGGAGAGGACGCGCAACTGCAGCCCGTCCGACTGCACTTCGTCGCCGGCCAGCGGTATGCGCCCCAGCTCGTGGTAGACGAAGCCGCCCACGGTGTCGAAGTCCTCGCCCTCGATGTGCAGGCCCAGCAGCTCGTTGAGGTCGTCGATGCTGACGCGCGCGTCGACGATCACCTCCGTGTCGTCGACCTTCTCTATCGCCGGCTCCTCGCGGTCGTACTCGTCCTCGATCTCGCCGACGATCTCCTCCAGCATGTCCTCGATGGTGACGATGCCCGCCGTGCCGCCGTACTCGTCGACGACAACGGCCATGTGGACGCGGTTCACCCGCATGTCCGCCAGCAACTCGCCGACGTGCTTCGACTCCGGCACGAAGAACGGCGGCCGCGCAATCTCGCGCAGGTTGGCCTTCGAGCGGTCGAGGTCGCCGGCCGCCAGGCGCTTGATGATGTCCTTGGCGTAGACGACGCCGACGATGTTGTCGATCGTCTCCTCGAACAGGGGCACACGGCTGTAGCCACGCTCCGTGATGATGCGGATCACGTCGTCCAGCGTGTCTTCGATGTTGACGGCGACAACGTCGATGCGAGGCACCATGATCTCGTGCACGCTCGTCTCCTCCAGGTTGATGACGCCGCGGATCATCTCGCGCTCCGCCGGCTCGATTGGGCCTTCCTCCTGCTCAATCTCCATCATCCGGAGCAGCTCATCGCTCTCGGCGACATCTTCGGCTGCTTCTGAGGTGCGCTTCAGAACTCGCAGCAGTACCCGGTCGGGAAGCGTCGCGAGCCAGGCGGGCGCGGCGAACAGCGTCTCGAGGGCGGCGGCCAGCGGCGAAAGGCGGGGGCCCCAGCGGTCCGGCGTGGCGATGACGAGGAGTCGTGATGTCGCCTGAAGCAGCGTCAGGACGAGCAGGCTGCCGACGGCGACCAGCGCCAGGCCCAGCCAGGTATGGCCGGTCTCGCCGACGATGAGGAAGAGGGCGAATGCCACGCCGGCGATGATGGCGAGGCTGCGCGCGATGTCGAGCGCCCCCAGCAGGCGATGGCGCTCGCGGAGATAGGACCGCAGCGCCTCGGCCCGCGGCTCTCCGCCCACCAGCATCGAACGGGCGCGCAGGCGGCTGAGCCAGACGGCGCCTGCTTCGGCGGCCGTCACCAGCGCCAGCAGAGCGAGGTCGACGAGCAACAGGCCAAGGGCGATCCAGTCGCCGTTACTCACTGTCGTCCCGCTTCTTCGCCTCGTTGGCCTTGTTGTTGCGCCGGTGCATCCGCTCGCTCGCGGACAGGGCCGCCATGAGCATCAGCGTGACCAGCCAAAGGGGCAGGCATATCCGGCCCTTCTTACTCATTGCTCTTCTCCCGCTTGCGACGGATGCGCGCCGGCACGCCGACCGCCAGCGTGTCGGGTGGCACGTCGTGGTTGACGACGGAGCCGGCGCCCGTCCGCGCCCTCTCGCCGACGGTCACAGGCGCGACGAGCATCGTGTCGCTGCCGATGAAGGCGCCGTCGCCGATGACCGTGCGGTGCTTATTCGCGCCGTCGAAGTTGCAGGTGATCGTGCCGGCGCCGATGTTGGCGTTCTCGCCCACGTCCGCGTCGCCAATGTAGCTGAAATGGCCCATCTTGACGCCGCGGCCCAGGCGCGAGTTCTTGACCTCGGCGAAGTTGCCGATGTGGACGCCGCTGCCGATATGGGCGCCGCCGCGCAGATGGCTGAAGGGGCCGACGCTCACGCCGTCCTCCAGCGTCGATTGCTCGACGACGGATGAGACGACGCGACAGCCGGGGCCGATCGCGGAATCGACGAGGCGGCTGTCCGGCCCGACAACGCAGTCCTCGCCGACGGCGGTCTTGCCGAGAAGCGACGTGTTGGGGTGCAGCGTCGTGTCGGCGCCTATCGTCACGTCGGCGTCGATGTAGGTCGTCGCCGGATCGACGATGGTGACGCCAGCAAGCATGTGGCGTCGCCGGATGCGCTCGCGGACGACGGCCTCCGCCTGGGCGAGCTGGGCGCGATCGTTGATGCCCAGCGCCTCGATTGGATCGGCGGCGGCGACCGCGACAACCTTCGCTCCCTCAGCGGCGGCCATTCCGATAAGGTCCGTGAGGTAGTACTCGCCAGCGGCGCTGCGCTCGATGCGCGACAGGTGGGGCCAGAGCCAGCCGCCGTAGAAGCAGTAGACGCCGACGTTCACTTCGTTGCCGGTCATTGTGGCAGCGTCGGCGTCGGCCTCTTCGACGATGGCGACCGGATGGCCGGCGTCGTCGCGCTGAAGGCGTCCCTGCCCGCGCGGCTCGTCGACGATGGCGGTGAGGAACGTCAGGTCGGCCTCGGCGTCGCGATGTGCGGTAATCAGGGCGGCGATGGTGCCGGTGGTGACTAACGGGATGTCGGCGTTGAGTACGAGCACGTGCGCGGCGTCCTTAGCGGCTTCCTGCGCCTGCGCGACGGCGTGCCCCGTGCCAAGCTGCTCGGCCTGGCGAACGCACTGAACGTCGTCGCCGAGGACGGCCTGCACCTGCTCGGCGCCGTGTCCGAGGACGACGATGAAGGGCGCATCCCGGCAGGTCGATTCGAGGGCGTCGCGCGCGGTCTGGAGGACGTGGAAGAGCATGGGCCGGCCGGCGATCTCGTGGAGCGCCTTCGGCTTCTTCGAGTGCATTCGCTTGCCGAGCCCGGCCGCGAGGACAATTGCGGTCCAGCTATCTTGCATCGCGGACCTGCTCGACCTGGGGGGTCAACAAAAAACGGCCTCGGGCGACGCTCGCGCGATGCGCCGTTGGGCCGACGTGGCTGCGCTCGAGGGAAGCACCAGCTTCGCGTTTATCGGTATAGTCGCTATCTTCCGGGTCGTCTTGTTTCACCGGCGGGTCAAAACCCCCGTTTCCACCTACGAATAGTATCGGCGGCGGTTGCGCGCTGTCAAGGGCCGCCCGCGCCCACTTCGGAGCCTCGTGGACGCTTTCTTTGCCGGATGACGCCTGTGCGCTCATGCCGCCGCTGCCGCCATTGGAACCATTCACGTCTTTCTTCCCACCCGCCCGCCCGCAGAGGTGTTATCGGGCCAAGGGGACACCCCTTGGAACCCCGGCAAAGGGTGCGGGGCACCCTCTGCACTCCCGAATTGACAGGCCAACGAAGCGACAAACACACTATCGCCCAGGGGAGCCCATATTTGATAGACTGGCGATGACCATGAACAGCGATCAGATTAGAAAGCGCTTCCTCGACTTCTTCCAGGCGCGCGGTCATCGCATCATACCCAGCTCGCCGCTCGTGCCGCACGGCGACCCGACGCTCCTCTTCACCAGCGCCGGCATGGTCCAGTTCAAGCCCTACTTCATGGGCAAGGAGAAACCGCCCGCGCCGCGCATGGCGTCCGTCCAGAAATGCTTCCGCACCAGCGACATCGACGAAGTGGGCGACGACACGCATCTCACCTTCTTCGAGATGCTGGGCAACTTCAGCGTCGGCGACTACTTCAAGAAAGAGGCCATCGAGTGGGCCTGGGCGCTGCTGACCGACCCGAAGGAGCAGATTGCGCTGCCGAAGGAACGCCTGTGGGTAAGCGTCTACCTCGATGACGACGAGGCGTATGGCTACTGGCGCGACCTGGGAGTGCCGGAAGAGCGCATCATGCGCTACGGCGAAGAGGAGAACTACTGGTTCTCCGGCGACGTCGGTCCCTGCGGGCCGTGCTCCGAGATCCACTACGACTTCGCGCCCGACTTCGGTCCGACGCCCGGCTGCCCAGAGTGCGAGAAGGGGACGTGCCATCCGGCGGTCGACTGCGGCCGCTTCACCGAGCTCTGGAACCTGGTCTTTACGATGTACTTTCAGAACGAGGACGGATCCCGCAGCGAGCTGCCGCAGAAGAACATCGACACGGGGGCCGGCCTGGAGCGCTGGGCGAGCGTCCTTCAAGGCAAGCGGTCCGTATACGATTCCGATCTTTTCCGCCCCTTGGTCGACAGAGTTCTCGAATTATCGGATTTGCGTCGGCGACCGGAGGACGATGAAATACGGCAATGGTCCGCTCGAATCGTGGCTGAGCATTCGCGCGCCGCCACGTCCCTTGTTGCTGATGGCGTCATCCCAAGTAACGAGGGACGAGGATATGTACTTCGCCGTCTCATTCGCCGGGCGATGTATTTTTCGAGATTCGGCGCCTCGCACGAATTGTCGGAGGTGGCCAAGACAGTTGTCCAGATTATGGGTAATGCTTACCCAGGGCTCCGCGACCATGAGGCCTTCATCGTCCGCGTACTGGACAGTGAGGAGCGGCGGTTTTCCGAAGTGATGGACCGGGGAGGTTCAGAACTCAACGCGCGCCTCGATTCTCTGCTTGAGAAGGGCGAGCGCGTGGTGCCGGGCGAGATGGCGTTCCTCCTGTACGATACTTATGGCTTCCCAGTCGAACTCACGCGCGAGATCGCCGCGAGATACGACTTGACGGTGGATCAGAAAGGATTCGACAAGGCGATGGAGGAGCAGCGGGAGCGCGCCCGCGCCGCCGGACGCTTTCGACTCAGCGAGGCCGAGTCCGCCGAAGCTTACGCCGCGCTCTCTCACCTCCAGCCGCACTTCACCGGCTACGACACGCTCTCCCAGCAAACAAGCGTCGCCGGCATCATCGCCAGCGGCGCTGCCGTCGAATCGGTCGAGGCGGGCGACGAGGCGGAGATCGTCCTCTTCGAGACGCCGTTCTACGCCGAGCAGGGCGGCCAGGTCGGTGACACTGGAGACATTATCGGTCCAAACGGGCTGTTTCACGTCGAGGACACGCAGCGCACGGAAGGCGGCCTCAGCCTGCATCGCGGCCGTGTCGTCGAGGGACGCGTCGCCGTGAATGACGACGTGACGGCGCAGGTAGACGCCGCCCGCCGCTGGGACATCATGCGCAACCACACGGCGACCCACCTTCTGCACGCCGCGTTGCGTCGCGTGCTGGGGCCGCACGCCCGCCAGTCAGGCTCGCTCGTCGCGCCGGAACGCCTGCGGTTCGACTTCACGCACGTCGAGGCGCTGAAGCTGGACGAGCTTTGCGAGGTGGAGCGCCTGGTCAACGAGAAGATACGCGAGAATCTGCCGGTGCGGACGCAACGCCAGAGCTACGAAGAGGCGACGGCCGGCGGCGCGACGGCGCTGTTCGACGAAAAATACGCCGCCGAAGTGCGCGTCGTAGAAGTGACTGAAGATAGTGAGCGCTATAGCGCGGAGCTCTGCGGCGGCACGCACGTCCACGCGACCGGCGATATCGGCCAGTTGGTTATCGTCGCCGAAGAGAGCGTCGGCGCCGGGCTGCGGCGTATCGAAGCGCTGACCGGCCGCGGCGCGGAAGAGTACGTTCGTGAGCGCTTGTCGACGCTCGGGCAGCTTCGCGAGCGCCTTAGCGTCACCGGCGACGACCGCGAGCTCGTGGGGCGCGTCGAGGCGCTCTTCCAGGAAGTGGAATCGCTGAAGAAGCGCGTGCAGGCGCTGGAGCGCGAGCTCGGACGTAACCACGCCGAGTCGCTGCTGGCGGAGGCCGAACACGTCGACGGGCGGGCGCTGCTTTCGGCGCGCGTGCCCGCGAGCAGCCCGGAAGCGCTGCGGGAGATGGGTGACTGGCTCCGCGAACGTCTGGGAAGCGGCGTTATCGTTCTCGGCACGGTCGTCGAAGGGCGGCCGAGCCTTCTGGCGATGGTCACGCCCGACCTGGCGGCCCGCGGCCTCAATGCCGGCGAGCTCGTCAAGAAGGCGGCGGAGGTCACCGGCGGCGGCGGTGGCGGCCGGCCGGAGATGGCGCAGGCGGGCGGTCGCGACGCGTCGCGACTCGACGAGGCGTTGCGTCTGGCGAAAGAGCTCGCCGCGGACAAGATGAAGGGGCTCAAGGAGTCGTAATTTGCGCTTTCTAGGGCTGGACGTTGGCGAGAGGCGCATCGGCGTCGCGATAAGCGATCCGAACGGCCAGGTCGCGGTGCCCCTGCGGACGCTTCAGGTGAGGTCGCAGGAGGCAGCCGTCAGGGAGATAGCGACGCTGGTGGCGCAGGAAGGCGTCGAGACCGTCGTCGTGGGTCTGCCGTTGCGGCTCGACGGCCGAGTGGGCGAGCAGGCGGAGAGCGTGCAGGAGTTCGTGCGATTGCTGCTGCCTGCTGTCAGCGCGCCGGTGACCCTCTGGGACGAAAGGCTATCGACAGTGCAGGCGGAACAGCTCTTGCGGCGCGAGACGCGCGCCAGGCCCCGCGGCAGGCGCGCCCATGAGAAGAATGCGGGGGAGAAGGACGCCCTGGCGGCCGCGATAATCCTCCAGGGCTACCTCGATAGCCGGCCGGCGGGAGAACAAGGACAATCGAATTGTCGAAGCTGATGCCCGCGGCGGCCATCGCGCTGGCGGTCCTGACGATAGGCGTGGTCGCCGGGGCGATGTGGCTCATGCCCGGCAGCATCCTTACGAGCGAGCCGTCGGCGGCCCTCGGTCCAACGCCCGCCTCCGGCGTCGCCAACGTTACAATCAAAGACGGCGAGGCGGCCGGCAAGATTGGCCAGGACCTGCAGAGCGCCGGCGTCATCCAGAGCGCGACGCTGTTTCGCGTCCTTGTCGCGCTGATGGGGCAGGAGGACCAGCTTCAGGCCGGCGACTATGAGTTCGACAAAGGGATGACGACGCTAGCAACCATCGACCGGATCCACAACGGCATCACGGCGCCGCTGATGGTCACGATTCCCGAAGGGCTGCGCGTCGAAGAGATCGCCGCACTGTTGGACGCCAAGGGCGTCGTGTCTAAGGCTGACTTTATGAAGGCGGTGGCGGACCGTCGCGCCGAGGCGGTCGTCGCCGGCGACACGAGCGGCACCCTCGATGGTTACCTCTTTCCGGCGACCTACGGCTTCTCGCGCGAGGTCACGGCGGACGAAGCCGTCCAGAAGATGCTCGACGCCTTCAACGAGCAGGTGCTTCCGGTGGTCGAGCCGGAGCTTGCGGCAACAGGCCTTACTCTCGACCAGGTGCTAACGCTCGCGTCAATCGTCGAGCGGGAGGCCGTCAAGCCGGAGGAGCGGCCGCTGATCGCCAGCGTCTACATCAACCGGCTGAACATCGGCATGCCCCTGGAAGCGGACCCCACCGTGCAGTACGCCCTCGGCAACGACCCGCAGAACGTTGAGGCGTTCGGCTACTGGAAGACGGAACTCTCAGCGGACGATCTGAAGGTCGACTCGCCCTACAACACGTACGTGAACAACGGCCTGCCGCCCGGACCGATCGCCTGCCCGGGCCTCGACTCGATTCGAGCGGTCTTGCACCCGGCCCAGACGAACTATCTTTATTTCGTCGCCAAGGGCGACGGCAGCCACGTCTTCGCCGAGACGCTGGAAGAGCATCTGCGCAACGTGCAGCTCTATCAGCACTAGCGCTCCGAAAGCGAGAGACATGAAACGCGTTGGCCTCATCGGCTATCCCGTCGCGCACTCGGTGTCGCCGCTCATCCAGAACGTGGCGTTTGCCCATCATCATCGCGAAGAGCGCTATGCGCTGTGGGAGACGGCGCCGTCCGAGCTCGAAGCGCGGGTCCACAGCCTGCGCTCACCCGACGCTCTCGGCGCGAACGTGACGGTGCCGCACAAGCAGGCCGTCATCCCGTTCCTCGACCGGCTGGACGCGGTCGCTAGCGACACCGGCGCTGTCAACACAATCGTCAACCAAGGCGGCTGGCTTTCCGGCTACAATACCGACGTTGTTGGCTTCCAGCGGGCGCTGGAGTCGACGGGCTTCTCGGCGACGGGGCAGCCCGTCGCGGTGCTCGGCGCCGGCGGCGCTGCGCGGGCGGTGGGCTTGGCGTTGGTCCGCGCGGGTGTCGCCTCCATTGACCTGTGCGACGTCGATGTCGCGCGCGCTAAGGCGTTGGCCGGTCATTTGCGCTCTTTCGCGACGGCAAGCGTCGTCGTGCGCGCGCATCTCTCCTCCGATTCAGCTTTTCGAGAGGCAGTGACAAAGGCTCGGCTTCTGGTAAACTGTACGCCGGTAGGCACGCGCCACGGTGAGTCGGGAGGGCAGACGCCGCTCGATCCGGTGGACATCCCCTCCGGCGCGCTGGTGTTCGACCTGGTGTACAACCCGCCGCTGACGCCGCTGCTTGCGGCGGCACAGGCGCGCGGCGCCCGCACGGCGAACGGCCTGTCAATGCTGGTGCATCAGGCGGCGGCGTCGTTCAAGCTGTGGACGGGGCTGGACGCGCCGGTGGACGAGATGCTGGCGGCGGCAGAGGCAGGCCTAACGAGTTGACATAACATAGGCGAAGGAGAGGGATTTGACGCTTCGCTTTCTCACCGCAGGCGAGTCGCATGGCAAAGCGCTGACGGCAGTCGTGGAGGGGATTCCCGCCGGGCTCGCGCTGTCCGAGGAGTACGTCGCCGGCGACCTGAAGCGTCGGCAGGGCGGCTACGGGCGCGGCGGCCGTCAGAAGATCGAGAGCGACCGCGCAGAGATCGTCTCCGGCGTCCGCCACGGCCTCACGCTCGGCAGCCCTATCGCTCTCATGATAACGAATCGCGACTGGGAGAACTGGCGCGACGTCATGGGCGTCGAAGCGCCCGAGACGGCGGTCGAAAAGGTGACCCGCTTGCGCCCCGGCCATGCCGACCTCGCCGGCGCAATGAAGTACGCCGCTGATGACGTGCGCAACGTCCTCGAACGAGCCAGCGCGCGGGAAACCACGGCGCGGGTGGCGGTCGGCGCCGTCGCGAGGCGCTTCCTGGAGGAGTTCGGCGTCGCTATTCACAGCCACACCGTCGGCATCGGCGCCGTCGAAGCCGCGGGCGTCGAGGAGCCCGACTGGCAGGCTGTCGAAGAGTCGGCGCTGCGCTGCGCCGACGCGGAAGCGGGGGAGCGCATGCTCGCCGCCATCGACGCCGCGCGGGAGGAAGGCAACAGCCTCGGCGGCGTCACGGAGGTCCATGCCACCGGCCTGCCAATCGGGCTGGGGAGCCACGTGCACTGGGACCGGCGGCTGACCGGCCTGTTGGCCCAGGCAGTGATGAGCATTCCGTCTGTTAAGGGCGTCGAGATCGGCGACGGCTTCGACGGGGCGCGGATGCGCGGTTCGGAGTCGCGGGACGTCATTCTGCCAAAGGGCGAATGGGCCGTCCGTCCCTGGCGACGCGCCTCCAACCACGCCGGCGGCCTCGAGGGCGGCATGACCAACGGCGAGCCGCTCGTTCTGCGCGCCGCGCTGAAGCCGATATCGACGATGGCGCGCCGACTTGCCTCCGCCGACCTGTCGACCGGCGAGGCGACCGAGGCCCACTACGAGCGCTCGGACGTCTGCATCGTACCGGCAGCGGGAGTAATCGCCGAGGCGATGGTCGCCATCGTGCTGGCCGCCGCGATGCTGGAGAAGTTCGGCGGCGACCATATGAGTGAGACGCTCCGCAACTATCGCGCGTACGTCGAGACCGTCGGTCCGCACCCTTCGAACTGATCATGGCTTCGCAACCGCCGCGCCGCGTCTTCCTCACCGGCTTCTCATTCAGCGGCAAGTCGCGCGTGGCGCCGCTGGCTGCGCAGATGCTCGGCTGGCGCTTCCTCGACCTCGACGACCTGATCGAAGAGGCGGCCGGCAAGCCTGTGCCCGCCGTGTTCGCCGATGAGGGCGAGCCCGGCTTTCGCCTTCGCGAGACCGATGCGCTGCGACGCGCCTGTCAGGAGGTCGAGGTCGTGTTCGCGACGGGCGGCGGTGTGGTGCTGGCGGAAGAGAACCGGCGCCTCATGGCACAGAACGGGTTCGTCGTCTGCCTGGAGGCGCGCCCGGAGACGATACTCTCGCGGCTCCAACAGCCGGCCTCTCGCGAAGAGTCGGAGCGGCCGCTCTTGCGCGGTGACGACCCCCTCGGGCGCATTCTTCGCCTCAAGGCGCAGCGCCAGCCCCTCTACGCTCTCGCTGACTTCACCGTCCACACCGACGACCTAACGCCGGAGCTTGTCGCCGAGGAAGTCGTGCGGGCGTGGCGCCGCCTTGCGGAACGTCCCAACTACGACGCCTCGCGTCTCGCGGGCACTGCCGCGTCACCAGCCGATGAGGCGGACCTCGTCTGCGTCGTCACGACAGACACGGCGCGCTATCCCGTCTTCGCCGGCTGGGGGATAAGCGACCGGCTGGCCGAAAAGCTGCGCGAGTCAGGCCTGAGCGACGTAGTCTACGTCATTATGGATTCCAACGTTCAGCCGCACTATGGACGTCTGGTCACCGATATTCTCTCCGCGAGCGGATTCGCCGTTCGCACGCACGTCGTTCCGGCCGGCGAGGCGAGCAAGACGCTGGGATGCGCATCCCGCATCTACGATTGGCTGGCGGCGAACAGGGCGGAGCGCGGCCAGGCGGTGCTTGCCCTCGGCGGCGGCGTCATCGGCGACCTGGCGGGCTTCGCGGCCGCGACCTACCTTCGCGGACTGCCGCTGGTCCAGATGCCGACCAGCCTGCTGGCGATGGTCGACGCTTCCGTCGGCGGCAAGGTGGCGGTCGACCGGCCGGAGGCGAAGAATCTGGTCGGCGCCTTCTATCAGCCGCGGATCGTCTTCGCCGACGTATCGATGCTGAGCACGCTGCCGGAGCGGGAGCTTGTCTCCGGCTGGGCGGAGGTGATAAAGCACGCGCTGGTTCTTAGCCCGACGCTGCTCGACGGCCTCGAAGACGATGCCGATGGGCTCCTTGCGCTCGACCCGGCTGCGATGACCGAGACGGTGCGACAATCGATGGCGCTGAAGGCGCAGGTGGTGGCCGAGGACGAGCGAGAGCTGACCGGTCGTCGGAGCATTCTCAACTACGGCCACACCATCGGCCATGCGCTTGAGGCCGCGACGGGCTACAATGTCATGCTGCACGGCGAGGCTGTCGCCTGGGGCATGGCCGGCGCGGCTGAGCTGGGGCGGCGACTCGGCGTCACGCCGCTGGAGCTTGTGGAGCGGCAGAACGCCCTCCTGCGACGGTTCGGGTTGTTGGGGCCGCTTCCGGCCGTGGGCGTCGACGCCCTGCTTGCGGCGATCAGCCTCGACAAGAAGGTCGTCGGCAAGAGCGTCCGCTGGGTGCTGCTGTCGGACGCCGGACAGCCGGCGCTGCGAGGCGACGTGCCGCTGGAGCTGGTGCGGGAAGTCCTTCAGGAGATGCTGAGCGAAGCTTCTGGGGAGGGACGGAGGTGACGGAGGAGGAACGGGCGGCGCTGAAGGCGGTTGTACGCGGCGCGGTCCAGGCGGTCGGCTTTCGCCAGTTCGTCGTCCTGCACGCGCGGTCACTCGGGCTCGGCGGCTACGTGCGCAACAGCGACGACGGCCGCAGCGTGGAGGTGGTGGCGGAAGGTCCGCAGTCCGACCTCGAAGAGCTGGTGCGGCATCTCTGGAAAGGCCCGTTCATGGCGCGCGTCGACAGCGTCCAGGTGCGCTGGTGCCACGCCTCCGGCGAGTTCGGCAGGTTCGAGGCGCGCTTCTAGCCGCGGCGGCGTACGGCAACGACCACACTCTTCGGGTCGTCGCTCCCCTTTAGCGGGCGCACCATCCCCATCACCGTGCTGGCGACGATCTTGCGGACGAAGAGGGCGAGCGGCAGGCGCACGCCGTCGATGAAGAGCGCCGCGTCTTCGCCGGGCTCTTGGGTGAGGAAGCGGCGTCGCACCAGGTCCGCCATCCGAGCGAAGTCGTCGACGGCGAAGGCGGGGATATCGAGGTCCGGCGGCTTGTCGCCCGCTATCGCCAGCAGCTCGTTCTTGTGGCACAGGAGCTCCGCTTCGTCCAGCCGGACTTCCAGCTTCAGGTAGCTACTGTTGCGAAAGCCGTCGGCGAGCAGGATGTCGTAGTCTTCGCGCATCTCCCAGATGAGCTCGTCCAGCGAGGGCTCGTCGTGCAAGCGACGAATCGAGAACAGGATGCCCGGCGCCTTGACAATCGTCATCTCGCTGCCCGCCGTCATCAGGCCGCCGGAGGGCGCTGTCTCGGCCTCGACGGCCGTGGCCACGCGCACGCCCTTCGCCGCCAGCTCGCGCACCAGCCCTTCGAGAACCGGTCGCGCGCTCGCTCTGTCTCGTCCTACGATGCAAAGTACCGGAGGCATGCGCCTCTCCTTTCTGGCTATCCCCGAGGTAACACGTAGCCGAGGCTTTCCAGCCTCGGCGATACAGCCAAACGGATGCGCCGCCCTGAGTAGCGACGGCGGTCATTCAAGTCTAGCGTAGGGCTGCGAATGAGGACAGACGTCAGAACCGGACGGCGAGGCAGGTGGTGGTGCGCTGCACGCCGTCCACGCGTTGGAGGATGTCGGTGATGCAGCGCCCCAGCCGGTCCAGGTCCTCCGCCTCAAGCTGGACGATGACGTCGTAAGGGCCGGTCACGGTGTCGACCGCTACGATATCCGCATCGGGGTTGCTCAGGCGGGAGATGGCGTCGCTTATCGACCTTGCCCTGCCGACCTCCGCCTCGATCAGGACGTATCCATGCACCGACATCGTTGCCTCCTCTAAGCTCAGCTTGCGAACATCATACGCGCCGCTCGCCGCCTGTCAAGCTACGGGCCGGCGGGTGGCTTCGTTGACTTGCCTCCGGCCCGATGCTATCATCGACCTGTTCCGGGCGATTAGCTCAGTTGGTTAGAGCGGCCCGCCATTGGCGGACAGGTTCACTGGTCTCTAGGGCGATTAGCTCAGTTGGTTAGAGCGCTGCGTTGACATCGCAGAGGTCACTGGTTCAAATCCAGTATCGCCCACCATAAGATCAGCAGGGGGTTGCGCGACATGTGGCACGTCTACGTGTTGCAAAGCCACAAGAACGGTCGATTGTATACGGGCTCGACCGATGATCTGGAGCGAAGGCTCCAAGAACACGCCACGGGAAAGAGCCCATACACAAGGCACGCTGGACCGTTCGAGTTGATTTACAGCGAGAATTACGCGACGCGTCTTGAGGCGCGACAACGTGAATCGTTTCTCAAGACGGGTCGCGGCCGGGCCATACTGAAGGAGACCTTGGACCATCAGGTTGGTTAGAGCGGTCGCCTGAGGCGACAGGTCACTGGTTCAAATCCAGTATCGCCCACCATAGCAAAAAGGCGACGACCAGGAAGCGTCGCGGTTGTACGGCGGCAGAGAAGGACGCCTCGGCTGAAAGCGCCCTGCCGGGAACATCGCGACAGACCCCCTGCGAGCCGGACGTCGAAAGCGCGCCAGTAGGCGTCCCCGGAGGCACCCGTTAGCGGCCGAATCGAGTCCCGATAGGAGTGTCGGGAGAAACAAGGGTGGAACCACGTGCCTCTCGTCCCTTGGCGAGGGGCATTTCGTTTGCAGCAACGAAACAAGAGGTAAGCAATGGAATCTAAAGACGAACGCCTGCACCGGATGCGACACTCAGCGTCGCACGTCATGGCCCAGGCCGTGCTTTCCCTCTTCCCGGAGGCGAAGTTCGCCATCGGGCCGGCCATCGAGAACGGCTTCTACTATGACTTCGATCTTCCGCGCAGTCTGACGCCGGAAGACCTCGCCGTCATCGAAGAGCGGATGCGCGAGACCGTTGCCGCCGACGTGCCGTTCGAGCGCCAAGAGGCGTCGAAGGAGGAGGCGCGGCGCGTCTTCGCCGCCCAGCCCTACAAGCTGGAGCTGATCGACGACATCGAGGGCGATACCGTCAGCATCTATCGCCACGACGGCTTCGTCGACCTGTGCGCCGGCCCGCACGTCGAGCGCACGGGCGAGGTGAAGGCGTTCAAGCTTACGAGCGTCGCCGGCGCGTACTGGCGCGGAGACGAGCACCGCCCGATGCTCCAGCGCATCTACGGCGCCCTGTTCGAGACGCAGGCGGAGCTGGACGACTACCTGCGCCGGCTGGAGGAGGCGCAGCAGCGCGACCATCGACGGTTGGGCCGCGAGATGGAGCTGTTCATGAGCAGCAGCCTTGTCGGCGCCGGCCTGCCGCTATGGCTGCCGAAGGGCGCCACGATTCGGCGCGTCCTGGAAGAGTGGATCACGAAAGAGGAGCGCCAGGCAGGCTATCTTCACGTCTACACGCCGGACATCGCCAAGCGCGAGCTTTACGAGAAATCGGGCCATTGGGAGCACTACAAGGAGCTGATGTTCCCGCCGATGAAGCTCGAGCACGAGGAGATGGTCCTACGGCCCATGAACTGCCCGCACCACATCATCATCTACCAGTCGAAGATGCGCAGCTACCGCGACCTGCCGGTGCGAATCGCGGAGCTGGGCACGATGTACCGGTTCGAGAAGTCCGGCGTCATGGGCGGCCTGACGCGCGTCCGCGTCATGACCCTGAACGACGCCCACATCTTCTGCCGGCCGGACCAGATCGGCAGCGAGTTCGCCGGGGTCGTCAGCTTGATGGAAAAGGCCTATCGCGTGCTCGGGATCAGCGAGTACTCGTATCGCCTCTCCTTGCGCGACCCGGGCGACAGGGAGAAGTATGTCGACAACGACGCCATGTGGGACCTCGGGGAGCAGAAGCTGCGCGAGGCGATGAACGACCTCAGGCTGCCGTACGTCGAGGCTGCGGGCGAAGCGGCGTTTTATGGACCGAAGGTCGACGTCCAGATCCGCGACGCCCTGGGCCGTGAGGAGACGCTTTCGACCATACAGCTCGACTTCCACCTGCCGGAGCGCTTCTCGCTGACCTACATCGGCGAGGACGGTCGCGAGCACCAGCCGGTGATGATCCATCGCGGCGTCATCAGCACCATGGAGCGCATGACCGCCTATCTCATCGAGCAGTACGCCGGCGCCTTCCCGCTCTGGCTGGCGCCCGTCCAGGCTGTCGTCGTGCCCATCGCGGATCGCCACGTCGAGTACGGCGAGAAGGTGGCTGAGACGCTGAAGCAGGCTGACCTGCGCGTGGAAGTGGACGACCGTAACGAGCGGATGAACGCCAAGATCCGCGACGCGCAGCTTCAGAAGGTGCCGTACATGCTCGTCGTCGGCGACAGGGAAGCGGAAGCGGGCGCCGTAAACGTGCGGCTGCGCAGCGGCGAGAACCTGGGCGCCATGCCCGTCGACGAGCTGCTGGCGCGGCTGCAACGCGAGGTCGCGGAGAAGACGTAGGTCCGCCTTTTCGCGTAGGGCGGTCAATCCTGCGGGCGCCGTCAAGCAAGGAAGCGACATTTTGTTCAAGAAGCTGCTCGTAGCCAATCGCGGCGAGATTGCCCTCCGGATCATGCGCACCTGCCGCGAGATGGGCATCGTCGTCGTCGCCGTCTACTCCGACGCCGACAGCGCGGCGCTCCACGTCCGCTACGCCGACGAAGCGTACTTGCTCGGCCCTGCCGCGGCGGGCGAAAGCTACCTCAACATCGACCGCGTCATTGATGCGGCGGTACGCTCCGGCGTGGAGGCCATTCACCCGGGCTACGGCTTTCTCGCCGAGAATCCGGCTTTTGTGGACGCCTGCGACCGCGCCGGCATCGCCTTCATCGGGCCCTCGGCGCGCGCGATGCGACTTCTCGGCGACAAGATCGCGGCCCGCCGCCTCGCCGCCGAAGCCGGCGTTCCCGTCGTCCCGGGCGAAGACGCTGTCGCCGGCCATGACGGCGCCCTCGCGGCGGCTGAAAGGCTGGGCTACCCGGTCCTCGTCAAGGCGGTGTCCGGCGGCGGCGGCAAGGGCATTCGCCTAGTCCGCGACGGCGCGGAGATGGAGGCCGCCCTGCGCCTCGCCGGCAGCGAAGCGTCGTCCGCTTTCGGCGACCACACTCTCTACATCGAAAGGCTGCTCGAGAACGTGCGCCACGTCGAAGTGCAGTTTCTCGCCGACGCCTTCGGCAACGTCGTTTCCCTCGGCGAGCGCGAATGCTCGATCCAGCGCCGCCATCAGAAGCTCATCGAGGAATCCCCCTCTCCTGCCGTTGACGCGTCGCTGCGCCAGAGCTTGAGCGCGGCGGCGGTCAAAATCGCGCTGGCGGCCGAATATCGCAATGCCGGCACCGTCGAGTTCCTGCTAGACGCGCAGGGGCGCTTCCACTTCCTCGAAGTCAACGCCCGGCTCCAGGTAGAGCACGCCGTCACGGAGCTGGTTACCGGCGTCGATCTCGTCGCGGAGCAGTTGCGTCTCGCCGCCGGAGAGCGCCTCGCTGGCGACGACGTGGAGCTGCGCGGCTGGGCGCTGGAGTGCCGCATCGCCGCGGAAGACCCCTACAACGATTTCCTGCCGTCGCTCGGCCGCGTGGACTTCGTCAGCCAGCCGGCGGGCCCGGGCATTCGCGTCGATAGCGCGCTCTTCGCCGGCTGCGACGTCTCCTATTACTACGACCCGATGCTTGCCAAGGTCATCGCCTGGGGCCACGACCGCGACGAGGCGGTCCGCCGGATGCGACGGGCGCTGGCCGAGTTCGTCATTGTCGGCGTGGACACGAACATCCCGCTGCACCTTCAGTTGCTGGAAGACCCGCGTTTCCTCGCCGGCGACATTCGAACGACCTTCCTTGAAAGCGAGTTCAAGATTGCCGTGCCCTCCAGCGAGGAAGACCGGCAGGTCGCCCTGCTCGCGGCGGCTGCCCTGGCACAGCGACGCGACAGCCGGTCGCGGGACGTGGTGTCGGCGAAGGAGGGCGGGCGCTGGAAGGCGCAGCAACGTCTGGCAGGCTTGAGGGGCGGCGAGACGCCGGAAAGGAAGCCGTGGCGACGAAGCACCGTCTGAAGCTGGACGACGACGTTAAGGATGTCGAGATCGAGGAGAGCGGGCAGAGCCTGCTTGCCACGCTAGACGGCGTCCGGTACGAGCTGCGGCTAGAGCGCGTGGGCGACTCGGCCGAGTACTGCCTCATCGTCGATGGCCGGCCGCACCGGCTCTTCGCCGAGGAATCGGCGCACGGCTTCGAGATTGTGATCAACGGGCGCGCCTATTCAGTTGCGACGACCCGCTTCGCTCACCCCGACGTCGCCGCCCGCAGCGAGATGCTGCCGGCTCACGCGGAGGAGGAGTGGGTGCAGATATCGCCGATGGCCGGCGTGGTGCAGCGGGTGCTCGTGGCGCCGGACGACCGTGTCGAAGCGGGCGACGCGTTGCTGGTCATCGAGGCGATGAAGATGCAGAACGAGCTGTACGCGCATAGAAGCGGCCAGGTGAAGGCCGTTTATGTCACAGCGGGGCAGCAGGTGGAGCCCGGAACGCCTCTTCTCGTGCTACTCTAAGGAAGGGACGCCTGAGCAGGGCGTTCTCCATCGGGCACTTCGCCGGCCCGCGACAATTCTCACAGGAGGCGCAATATGCAGGACTATCCCTGGTGGAACGACGAACAGAAAAGGCTCATGGCGGACGCCCGCAGCTTCACGACCGAAGTGCTCATGCCGTTGGCTGAGCGCGCGGTCGTCAAGAAGGAGTATCCGTGGGCGGCCGTACGCGAGATTGCCAAGAAGGGCTGGTTCGGCGCCACGGTCCCCCAGAAATACGGCGGCCACCTGGAGGAATGGGGCGTCACCGGCGCCTGCATTCTGACGGAAGAGGTGAGCCGCGCCGGCGTCCTGGGCGCCGCCTACACGACCTGCCTTATCGGCGCGACGGCGCAACTGGTCCACAACGGCAACGAGGAGCAGAAGCAGCGCTGGCTGCCCGGGCTGGCCAAGGGCGACTTGCTCGGCTGCATCACGATGACAGAGCCCTACGCGGGGTCGGACATCGCCGAGATCGAGACGACAGGAGTCCGCGACGGCGATTACATCGTCGTCAACGGCATCAAGCGCTTCCAGACCAACGCCGCGGCCGCCGACCTCTACATGGCCTACGTCAAGACCAGCGAAGACCCGGCTGTGCGCGCCAAATACGGCCATCTGACTGGCATGATTATCGAGAAGGGGATGCCCGGCTTCCACGTCGAGCGCGTGAACGATTGGGCCGGCTCGGCGGGTATGTACAACTGCTACCTGCGCTTCGATGACGTGCGCGTGCCGATGCAGAACGTCATCGGCGGCGAGGGCGAGGGCTGGCGGGTGATGATGGACGGTCTGAACGTTGAGCGCATCGTCAACGGGGCGACCTACCTGGGCGAGATCCGCGAGGCCATCCGCTACGCCCGGCAGCACCTGGAGCGACGCGTCCAGTTCCGCCAGCCGACCGGCGCGATTGCCGTCAACCAGTTCAAGCTTTCCGATATGTATTCGAAGTATATGCTGTCGCGCCTCATCGTCTTCTACGCCGCCTACGCCGCCGATCTGGGCCGCGACGTGCCCATCGAAGCGGGGCTCTGCAAGCTGTTCGCTTCGGACTCGCAACTGCAAATCGCCATCGAAGCGATTCAGTGCATGGGCGGCAATGGCGTAATGCAGATCTATCCGGCCGAGCGCTACATGCGTGACGCCAAGCTGAACCAGATTGCCGCTGGAACGAACGAAATATTGCGCCTTCTGATCTACCGCATGGGCAATCGCGAGTTTGCCGACGACCTGCAGCCGCCGGTGCGCGTGATCGACGAGGAGCTCGATACGCCGCTGCCGCTGGGCAAGCCGCCTCAGCCGAAGCCCGTCGGAAGCGAGACCGACGTGCTGAAAGTCCTGGCCGAGAACTACCGCGTCAACCCGGGCCTGCACATGACGATCCGGGACATGAAACAGCTTCTCGACGCGCCCGACGATGTGTTGCTCCAACACCTCGCGTCGCTGGAGGAGAAGGGACTGGCGTCGCAGTACAAGAACCGACGCGGCCAGGTGGAGATGGCGAAACCGACGCTGCGGGGCATCAGAGAGGCGTTCCCACCGGAGTACTACCGGCATATCCCGTCGTGGGTGCTGCCGGAGGACGTCTTCTAGACCCTCTAGAAGCGCGGCGAAACGCTAACGCCCATACGCCTGAAGTGCGCCGCCGTCAACCAGCGACTCGCTAGAGTCGGCGCTCGGTCATGCCGCCATCGGCACCTGGTCGACCAGCGAGTCGATCTGCTTCGAGATCTTGCTCTCGATCTCGAAGTTCCAGAGCGTCTCCGGGACGTCGACGAGTATGAACAACGGCGTTATGAGCAGACTTTCCACCGCCGTCACGCCCAGGTGCTCGAGCCACTTGCCAATGCCGATCCTGACGAGGAAGTTGTTCGGCTCCCCGTCGAGGAGGATCGTAAGCGCCCGGTCCATGGCAATGATCGCGCTCAACCAGTTGCCCTTTTTCGCCTGCACGACTGTCCCGTGCTGGCTGGACGGCGACGTCTGCACTTCAAAGCCTTCCTGCTTCAGGTAGTCGACGATCTTGTTCTTCAAGGCGTCGATGTCAACGTTCTTGCCCTCGTAGTGTTTTACTGACTCCCCAATCACAGTGTGCTCTCCTTCCGCCGGGGCTCGCTCCCTGAGCCGCGGCTACTCGTCGTAGATCGACGAGCGTATCTGCTGGACCGTTTCCCGCGTCGGTTCCATGACACTTTTACTGCTGTCCGCCACCCGACGCCAACGCCTCGCGGACGGCCTGCGCCTCGGCTTCCAGCTCCCTCAGATAAGCCTCGAGCTCACCGCTTCGTTCCTGCTTGCTGAAGAAGCGGCGCTGAAGCCTTGGGGCATCGCCGCTGCCGCAAGAGCAGCCCTGCTGCCCGCACGAACAGCCGCCGCCGTGGTGTCCGCCGTGACCGCCGCCGCATGAGCATTGGCCGCCGCCGCCCTGATGGCAGCTACAGCCACAGCCGCAACTGCAGCGGCTACGCTGATGGCAGCCGCATCCACAGCCACAACTGGAATGATGCCCGTGTCCGCCGTGGTGGCCGTGATGGCCGCCACCGCCGTACTGCCCTCCCCATTCGCCCTGGCTGCCGTGCATGACGTTCCTCCTTCTAATCGGATCCTTCCATCAGCAACTCAGTTTAGGCCTCGCACATGCATGTAGCGTGAGTTTTGCGGGGTTAACGTGAAGGAAAGGTGAAGACGGTTGGTGCAAGTTCATCATTCTGATACGATTGCGGCGGGAGCGGGAGCGCCTTGGCGACGAGGAAAGTCGAACGCGCAAGGAACACGCGGTTGAGGTGGCGAACTGTCTGCTGAACGGGCTTCGGATGCGGCAAGTCATCGTTTCTCCTACCGGCCGGCCCTAGACGGCATCCGCGCTCTGGCGGTGCTGGCCGTCCTGGCTTACCACGGGAACCTGCCCTGGGCGAAGGGGGGCTTCCTGGGGGTGGACGCCTTCTTCGTCCTGAGCGGCTATCTGATCACCAGCCTCCTTTTGCTGGAGTGGCGTTCGAAGGGGAAGATATCGCCGATAGCGTTCTGGTCGAGGCGGGCGAGGCGGCTACTTCCGGCGCTCTTCCTGATGCTGCTAGGAGTTGCCTTCTACGCCGTCAAGTTTGCGCAGCCGCAGGAGCTGGCGAACATACGGGGCGACGCCCTGGCGACCATTTGCTACGTGGCCAACTGGCGGCCGATCTTCTCCGGTACGTCCTACTTTGACCAGTTCAACGTGCCGTCACCCCTGAAGCACACCTGGTCTTTGGGGATCGAAGAGCAGTACTACGTCGTCTGGCCACTGGTGCTGCTGCTCGTCTTCAAGATCAAGAAGATAACCCTGGGCGAGATGATGGTGGGGACGATAACGGCCGCCTGCTGCTCTGCCCTCCTGATGGCGCTGCTCTATCATCCGGGGACCGACCCCTCGCGCGTCTACTACGGGACCGACACCCGCGCCCAGTCGCTTCTTATCGGCGCCACGTTAGCGGTTCTCCTCCTGCGAGTGGGGCCGATTGAAGGACGCCTTGTTGCGCCTGCCCTGCAGGGGGCCGGGCTGGCGTTTGCGGGGATAGTGGCCTTCATCTGGCTGAGGACGACAGAGAGCAGCGACCTTCTCTATCGGGGTGGCTTCTTCTTCCTGGCGCTGAGCGTCGCAGTGGTGATTGCTGCCTCCGTGCAGCCGAAGGCGGGGCCTGCGGGGAAGGTGCTGTCGCTGCCGCCGTTGCGAGCGTTGGGGCTCATCTCCTACGGTGTCTACCTGTGGCACTGGCCGATCTTCCTGATGCTGACGCCGGGTCGTATTCACCTGGGGATGTACGAGCTGTTCGCCCTGAGGGTGGGCGTCACGCTTGCGGTGTCCACGCTTTCCTACCACCTGGTGGAGATGCCGATAAGGCGGGGCGCCTTCCGGGGGAGGAAGATCACCTGGAGCTTTGCTCCTGCCGGGGCTGCCTGCCTGGCTGTGGCGCTCGTCGTGGTGACGCGAGGCGCCGTGTCGCCGGCGGGCGCGTCCGCGGTGGCGCCGATACCGCCCGTCGCGACGGTGAACCCCGGCGCTTCGCCGCCCGTTCGCGTTCTGATGCTGGGGGAATCGGTCGCCTTCTCGATGGACTCGGGTCTGCAGGAGGTGGCGCCCGAGTACAACCTCTCGGTCTGGAGCATCGCGACCCTCGGTTGCGGGTTCTCGGACGTCGACTCGGAGGCGAGCCTGACCAGCGAAACGCCGCAGCAGGTGGCCGAGCGGTGCAAGGAATGGCGGCAATCATGGCAGCAGGAGGTGGCGTCCTTCAACCCGGACGTCGTTCTGATGGTATTCGGCGCCTGGGACAGTGAGAACCGTGTCGTGGGCGGACGAACGCTCATCGCCGGCAGCCCGGAATGGGCCGCATTCCTCAAGCAGTCGCTTGAGCAGAAGTACGAGATGCTGACGGCTGGCGGAGCGAAGCTGATGCTGGCGACCTTCCCGTATACGAGGCCGTGGGTGTGGTCGACGCTGCCAAACGGCGACGAGCTGGAGGCGAGCACGCGGAGTCGCGAGGCAGCGCTAAACGACATCTACCGCTGGTTCGCCACACAGCATCCGGACAAGGTCGTCTTAGTCGATCTGAACGCCTTCGCCTCGCCCGGCGGGAAGTGGAGCGACCTTTACATCGACGGCGTGAGGATGAGTGACGACGGCGTGCACTTCTCGACCGGCGGCTCAACGATCGTTGCCCGCTGGCTGGCGCCGCAGATCGTGGCTGCCGCGGGGAGGTCCGCTCAACAAGCGGCTTCGCCCTGAGCTTCACGCAATCGGCATCGACGCGGTATCATCAGCACGTCTTTGGTTGAATCGTGCGGTTGAGGTGGCGAACTGTCTGCTGAACGGGCTTCGGATGCGGCAAGTCATCGTTTCTCCTACCGGCCGGCCCTAGACGGCATCCGCGCTCTGGCGGTGCTGGCCGTCCTGGCTTACCACGGGAACCTGCCCTGGGCGAAGGGGGGCTTCCTGGGGGTGGACGCCTTCTTCGTCCTGAGCGGCTATCTGATCACCAGCCTCCTTTTGCTGGAGTGGCGTTCGAAGGGGAAGATATCGCCGATAGCGTTCTGGTCGAGGCGGGCGAGGCGGCTACTTCCGGCGCTCTTCCTGATGCTGCTAGGAGTTGCCTTCTACGCCGTCAAGTTTGCGCAGCCGCAGGAGCTGGCGAACATACGGGGCGACGCCCTGGCGACCATTTGCTACGTGGCCAACTGGCGGCCGATCTTCTCCGGTACGTCCTACTTTGACCAGTTCAACGTGCCGTCACCCCTGAAGCACACCTGGTCTTTGGGGATCGAAGAGCAGTACTACGTCGTCTGGCCACTGGTGCTGCTGCTCGTCTTCAAGATCAAGAAGATAACCCTGGGCGAGATGATGGTGGGGACGATAACGGCCGCCTGCTGCTCTGCCCTCCTGATGGCGCTGCTCTATCATCCGGGGACCGACCCCTCGCGCGTCTACTACGGGACCGACACCCGCGCCCAGTCGCTTCTTATCGGCGCCACGTTAGCGGTTCTCCTCCTGCGAGTGGGGCCGATTGAAGGACGCCTTGTTGCGCCTGCCCTGCAGGGGGCCGGGCTGGCGTTTGCGGGGATAGTGGCCTTCATCTGGCTGAGGACGACAGAGAGCAGCGACCTTCTCTATCGGGGTGGCTTCTTCTTCCTGGCGCTGAGCGTCGCAGTGGTGATTGCTGCCTCCGTGCAGCCGAAGGCGGGGCCTGCGGGGAAGGTGCTGTCGCTGCCGCCGTTGCGAGCGTTGGGGCTCATCTCCTACGGTGTCTACCTGTGGCACTGGCCGATCTTCCTGATGCTGACGCCGGGTCGTATTCACCTGGGGATGTACGAGCTGTTCGCCCTGAGGGTGGGCGTCACGCTTGCGGTGTCCACGCTTTCCTACCACCTGGTGGAGATGCCGATAAGGCGGGGCGCCTTCCGGGGGAGGAAGATCACCTGGAGCTTTGCTCCTGCCGGGGCTGCCTGCCTGGCTGTGGCGCTCGTCGTGGTGACGCGAGGCGCCGTGTCGCCGGCGGGCGCGTTCGACCTCGGGCAGCCCGCGAACGCGCCGATGCCGACGGCCGTGGAGGCGGGTGCGCAGGCGCCCATCCGCGTCATGGTCCTGGGAGAATCGGTCGCGATGCTGCTCGATCCCGGCCTGAGCGACGTCGCCAATCAGTCAAACATCGTCGTCTGGAACAGGGCCGCCGTCGGCTGCGGCTTCCTCGACCTCGAGATATGGCACGATGGCCAGGGGAACACGTCGAAAGACGCGGCGGAGCAGTGCACGGAGTGGCATCAGTCGTGGCAGCAGGACGTGAACGACTTCAAGCCGGAGATCGTCCTTATGGCGTTCGGCGTTTGGGACAGCGAAGACATCCAGACTTCAAACGGCAAGCTGCTGGCGGGCACGCCGGAGTGGAACGCCTACGTCCACGACGGCCTTGAGAAGAGCTTCGCGATGCTGACTTCGCAGGGCGCGAAGCTGCTGCTGACGACTTTCCCCTACGTCCGGCCCGGGCTGTGGGACCTTTTGGCCAACGGCCAGGAGATCACTGACGACAGCGCCCGCCACATGGACGACCTCAATGCTGTCTACCGCAGCTTCGCCGCCGAGCATCCGGGGCAGGTCTTCCTTGCCGACCTGAACGGGTTCGCCGATCCGGCAGGAAAGTACACAGACCTCTACGTCGATGGCGTGAGGATGCGCGAGGACGGCGTTCACTTCACGACGGAAGCGTCGTACGTCGTCGCGCGCTGGCTGGTGCCCCAGATCGTCGCCGTCGCGGACGCGCCGGGCCCGACGGGCTGAGCGCCGCCGGCGTTCTACTTCGAGAAGGCGGCTGACTGCTGGCGGACCAGGTCGACGAGATTCCCCAGCGCAATGTTGACGTCGACCAAGTGCAGCCCCCAAGTCGGCCCGAGCACCTGGGTCACGATTGGTCGCGCTTCGCCCGGAATGTTCGTGCTATCGACCTGCAGCCAGTCGGCGCCGCCATCGCTCTTGCAGGTGCCGGTGTAGAGGCCGGGATACGATATCCATGGCGTCGAGGCCGTTGGTATCGGCCCGACCAGCGCGCCCAGCGCCCCCGGCAGCGGAGCGGTCGGATTATACATCTGGAGGGTTCCCGTGCCGCCGGACAGCGAGGCGGGGTTGACGCAAAGCACTTCCACGTCCTTCCCAGCGGCGTCGGCGGCGCGAATGCCAGAATCGGCTCTGCCGAACAGGCTGTCGGCGGGCGGCGTCTGGTCGAACGAGGAGTACGCGACGACGCAACCCGTCTGGTCCGTCGCGCGGCAGGCGGGAACGTTCTGGAAGTCGCCACCCACGTCCTGTCCTGTCTTGACGAGGACGTTGCCACCGATGAGGAGCGCCGAGACGAGAAGCTTGCGCTCAGCGGGATTGGGGTCTATCTCCGACGAAATGAGCCGCGTCAGCATCATCGTCCCCTGCGAGTGACCGATGAGGACGACGCCGCGGCCGTTGTTGTAGTGCGCCAGGTAGTCCTGCCAGGCGGAAAGCACGTCGGCGTAGGCGATGTCGCGGGCCTGCGTCGTGTCGCCCGCCGGCGTTTGGCTGCCGGTCGCGCCGGTGATCACGGAGAGCGTGAGCTGGCGGTACATCGGCGCGTAGACCTTGCAGACCTGCGAGAAGCGGGAGGCCTGCGACATCGCGACGGCCGTCTCTTCCGGATCGATGTTCAGGTTGGCGTTTACGGTGGTCTGGCCGCTTACCGTTGGATAGACGTAGAAGCAATCGATGGGCGGGTCCTTGGCGACGGACGCGGTTTCGGTCGTGGTCGAGCCGTCGGCGGCGATGACGCTGGTCGTCAGGTCGCTTTCGCACGGGTTGTTAGCCGTGCCCGGCTTGCACAGCCAGACCGTGTCTGAGGGCGCGGGCGAGGAAGCGGCAGTCGGAGTGGCGGAGCTCGACGACGAGCCGCCGCAGGAGACGGCAATGCCCGCCACGACGCCGAGCGCCGCCGCCATGAGGACGAGTCGCCCGGCGGCTGCGTCAGATCGAAGAATCGCTTTACACTTTCTCATCATGGCCTCAGCCTCTTCTTCCCATTTCGACCCTGCTGATCGTTAGCAGACAACGCTATGCCAGAAGTATCGGGCCGACGCCGCGACCGGTCAAGCGCGTCCGATGTGCTTCAGGTTGCGGGGCCGTTGGGCCGTGCTATACTTGGATGCGATGCGGGGGTAGCTCAGCGGTAGAACTCCTGCCTTCCAAGCAGGACGTCGCGGGTTCGAATCCCGTCCCCCGCT
>CAWJHZ010000014.1:0-41783 GCA_963842845.1 uncultured Chloroflexia bacterium | reverse complement strand
TCGGAATTTCCGCAACCACTACCGCTTCGTAACGGTGATCGGCCCCAGATCGACTGCCTCCTCCGTACCGGAGCCCAGCGGCCCGAAATCGGACGTTGCCAACCGCAGCTCGTGCTTTCCGTCCGATAAGCCGGACATGACCACGAGGTTGTAGTCTTCGACTATTGTCGCGTCTGTTGGCAAAGTCTTGTCTTTCTGATATCGCTGAATGAGGCCAAAGCCGAGAGTATGTATTTCGCGGAAACGATCGTCCTCGCCGAGAGTTAACGAGACTTTGTAATCGCTCAAGGCCGGGGGCTTAAGGACCTGCCAATACAGCTTGATGTGGAGGGTTCCGCCAGGCGTTACTTGCGTGTTATCGATATCATAGCCGAGTAGGCTGACACCATCCATCTCCTTTCCAACCAGATGCTGCGGGCTGGGATCGTCGACCAGCAGCGGTGGCGGCTCGGTCTGGGCCGAGTAAAGGATGTGTGGATGCCCCCCCAGCCAGGATTGGAACGGCGAAGGCGAAGCGATAACCGGAACATACCAGAGATTGTCGGGTAGGAGATCCTTGTCCTCGCTGCTCATCGACGCGGAACGCAGTAGGTCGGGGCTGAGTGTGAGGAAGAGCGGGCGACCTTCAAGACCAGGCGCGAAGCCGTAGGGACTCTTCATCTGCGGGACGGCGACATCGGTCCGGGAGCTCATCAGGTAAGAGTAGAACAGATCGTATCCAGGTATGCCTCTGTGTCCCAGGATGACGCTGTTCTCGGGAACCGTCTTGAATACCTGGTTATAGAAGTCCTTGATTGTTGTGTCGCCCGTATGGTCGTTGGCCGACCAATTCCCTACGACCTGAATTGATAGCGGCAGCGCGAAGATAGCGCAGGAGGACAGAATAACCAGTCCACGCAGGACCAATGGGCGCGGCGCGAGGGTTCGGGCCGCCGCCAGCAGTGAGCAGACGCCGAAGGCGATCCACACCGCGAGGATTAGGTGAGAGGAGAGGTAGAACAGGTAGCTGTCCGTCACGTTGTATTCGAGGAAGTAGATCATCTCGACCAGGTAGGTGACCGCCAGGAGGCAGAATGCAGCTCTGTGCCGTCGGAACATGGCCCACACCCCGATCACTGCCAAAGCTGCTCCCCATACACCAAAGTTGTGGTTGACCAGACCGGCATAAATCGAAACGCGGCCGGGAAGCGCCTGGATGGGGAAAACGAAACGGTCGTTATGGAAGACGTTGGCCATGTAGTTGTAAGTCATCCACAGATTCGTTGGTTTGTAGCGGAGCATGAGTTCGTCGTTCAGAGTGGATGCCCGAAGGAGGAGCCACAGGTACTGACAGGCGGCTAGAGCGAACAGTCCACCGCCGATCAGCAGGTCGCGGCGGCGCAGCGGCCGAAGCTTCCGAAGAAGGAAGATGTAAACGGCTACCCCGGGGATTAGCGCTAGGTTCGAGAGATGAGTCCCCAGACTCAGGCCGAACACCAGGCACGCCGACGCAAACAGAAGGGTCGACCTCGCATCCTGCTCCTGAGTCCCCAAGCGGTGTCGCACCCGTTCCCCCCAAGCCAGGAAGAGGAAGAATGTGAGCGCCAGCATGAAAGTGTTCGGTCCGTAGACTTCTGCGATGACAGCCTGAGACCATAGGTCGGCCGAGAAAGCATAGAACAGCGCAACGAAGAGGGCTGCGAGGCGGTTTCGGGTCAGTAGTACGACGATGGCGTACAAGAGTGCACAACCACCGGCGGCGCCGACGGCGGACAGCAGATTCATCCGGTACGCTACGTCGCCGATCGGTAGGAAGGTGAAAAGCTTACCAATCCATGTGTAGAAAGGGTAGCCAGGGGAATGCATCAATGCTAGTTGATAAGGGACAGTCGCTTCTTCGAGGCTGTCCAGTGTCGCGTATGCAAGGCCTGGCGCTAGAGTGGCAATATACACTATGAAGCTTACGGCGAAGACCCCAAGAGCCAAAGCAGAGTCGAGGACTTGCGTGGAGACGCGGGTCGACGCCAGCGCACGGAGCCGCTGGAGATAGGCTCTCTCGGCAGAAGCGGCGGTGTCGATGATGGCGTTCACGGTCTCCTCCCTGGGATGCTCATCGACCCTGCCGGCGACGCGGCGAGCAGCCGTGATGCATCCTTGCAAAACGGTGATGCAATCGAGTATAGGTCTCGATGAGAGGGCGTGGACTAGGGGTTCCGCCGTATTCCTGTCGGTATACGCCCTGAGTTTGGGAGCCGACTAGCCAGCGAGACAGACTCCGACGGCCTGAAGACTCTGGACGACTATGTTTGAAACTGTCCACATGGGAACGCCTACACTAAGGGTAGATAGCGAAGCACCCACGGAGATGGGCCTCGGCCCCGTTGACCTGCCCCCGAAAACGAGTCCACCCCCTACGTTACTCGTACAGGCACCATCTGGTGTGGCGGAGCCATGCTCCCTACCCAGGGCAGCACTGGGTTGAGGGGGGTGCTTTATCCCGAAGTCAGGCCGTCCGCCCATCTTAATGCGTTGAGCTTCCCCTTTAACGGAGAGGACCACCCTAGCCAAGCGATCCAAACCCAGCGGAAAGCCGTTGCGCCTTGCGGCTCAACGGACCGCACTTCATTATGCAATCGGAGGGTTGCCGAAGTCAGAGAGGACAGAGTGGCTTGAACAACGGCAGGAGAAGCTTTCGCAGCGCCATCCGCGCTGTCTGGGGTCGCCGCCACAGGCAGGGAGTCGAGCCGGCACGGGGCAGCGACGACCTGCCGCCGCTGCGCGCCGAGTTGCTCAGCCTCGAACAGCTCAAGGGCCACGCGAAAGAGCTTGCGGCGAGGCACGCGGTGGAGGAGAAACGGGGGCCGGATCTTCTGCTCCCGCAGCTCAACGAGAACGAGCGTGTCCTCCTCAATGCCTACCGGCTCATAACGAACGAAGGGGAAGATCAGGTTCGTGTCACTCCGGCCGCCGAGTGGCTGCGCGACAACTTCTACCTCATCGAGGAGCAGATACGGGCGGCGCGGGGCCATCTGCCCAAGGGGTACAGTCAGGAACTCCCTCGCCTGGTTGGCGGCACCTCAGCCGGCTACCCCGTTGTCTATGCCATCGCCCTGGAGCTTGTCTCCCACGGAGACGGTCGCGTCGACGCGGGCAGCCTGAGCGCCTTCGTCTCCGCCTACCAGGCCGTCAGGCCGCTAAAGCTGGGCGAGCTTTGGGCGATTCCGATCATGCTGCGTCTGGCGCTGATCAACAACCTTCGCCGCGTCGCCGCCCGCATCGCTGCCGACCGACTCGCGCGCAGCCAGGCGAACCATTGGGCCGACCGGATGATCGAGATGGCAGGGAAAGAGCCGACAAGCCTGGTCCTCACCCTCGCGGACATGGCGCGGTCCCGGCCGCAGATGTCCAGTGCCTTTGTAGACGAACTCGCCCGCCGCCTCCAGGGCCAGGGCCCCGCGCAGGCGATGCCGCTCACCTGGCTGGAGCAACGGCTCACCGAGATGAGTCTGACCCTCGAACGGCTGATCCAGCTCGAGGGCCAGCAGCAGGCGGGGGACCAGGTTTCCATCAGCAACAGTATTGGTAGCCTCCGCTTCCTCGACGCGACCGACTGGCGTGAGTTCGTCGAGACGATGAGCGTCGTTGAGAGCACGCTCCGCGAGGACCCGGCCGGCGTCTACAGTCAGATGGACTTCGCCACGCGCGACCGCTACCGGCACGTCGTCGAACGCGCAGCCCGCCGAGGCGGTCTCTCGGAGCGAGACGTGGCGCAGAAAGCGGTGGACCTGGCCGCGGCCGCACAGACGCAGGACAGCTCACAGGATCGGACGGCGCACGTCGGCTACTACCTGATCGACCGGGGCGTCCCGCTCTTCGAACGCGCAGCTCAGGTCCGCCTGTCGCTTTTCGAGCGACTCCGTGGAGCGGCAGGCCGAATACCCCTACTCCTCTACCTCGGCTCGATCTGGCTGATCGCCGCGACCGTGACGTTCGCGGTGCTGGTGCAGGCCATCGCCGTCGGCACCCCCGGCTGGGGGCTGCTGCCTCTCGGGGCGCTCGTCCTAATTTGCGCCAGCTCGCTCGGCGTCGTGGTCGTGAACCGGCTGGCGACCCGTCTCGTAGAGCCCGATACCCTACCGCGGCTTGACTTCTCCGAGGGAATACCTTCCGACCTGCGCACGCTTGTCGTCGTGCCTACGTTCGTCCCCGAACCAGGGGAAGTTGAGGATTTGCTTGGGGCGCTGGAGGTACGCTTCCTGGCGAACCACGACCATAACCTCTACTTTGGACTCCTGACGGACTTCCGCGACGCGACAGCGGAAGTGATGCCGGACGACGAGGAACTGCTCCGTCTAGCGCGCCAGGGGATCGAGGCGCTCAACCGCAAGTACCAGGACGACCGCGACGATGCCTTCTTCCTCTTCCATCGACCCCGCCGCTGGAACCCTCAAGAGCGCGTCTGGATGGGCCACGAACGCAAGCGTGGGAAGCTGAGCGACCTTAACGCCCTCCTGCGTGGTGCGGAGGACGGCCGGTTCTCGCTGATCGTCGGCGAGCGGTCGGTGCTGCCGACCGTCAAATACGTGATCACGCTCGACGCCGACACCGAGCTCCCTCGCGACGCCGCCCGTCTGCTCGTCGGCACGCTCAGCCACCCTCTCAACCGACCTCATTACGACGAGGCTACGGGGCGCATCTGCGAAGGCTACGGCATCCTGCAACCGCGCCTATCGGCGGCGATGGCGAACGTCAGCCGCTCACGGTTCGCCCGCCTGTTCGGCGGCGAGCCCGGCATCGACCCCTATACACGCACCGTGTCCGACGTTTACCAGGACGTCTTCCGCGAGGGGTCCTTCACCGGCAAGGGAATCTACGACGTGGACGCCTTCGAGCGGGTGCTCGGCGGCCGCTTCCCCGAGAACCTTATTCTGAGCCACGACCTGCTAGAAGGCTGCTATGCGCGGTCCGCGCTTGTCACTGACGTTCAACTCCAAGAGAGCTACCCGACCCGCTACAGTACTGATGTGACCCGCCGTCGCCGCTGGATCCGCGGTGACTGGCAGATCGCCCGTTGGCTGTTGCCTTTTGCCCCCGACGCCAGCGGCCGTTCGGTGCGCAACCCTCTCTCGGCGCTCTCACGCTGGAAGATCTTCGACAATCTGCGGCGGAGCCTCCTGCCCGGTGCGCTCGTGCTCCTCCTGCTTCTGGGGTGGACGACTCTTAGGCCGGCCTGGTTCTGGACATGCGTTGTCGCCGGCATCGTCCTTCTCGGTCCGCTTCTGGCCTTCCTCGGCGACATCGCTGCCAGGCCATCGGGTCTGCCGATCCGCTTACACCTCAGGGCGGTCGCCGCTTCGGGCGCCAGGCAAATGGCCCAGAGCGCGTTCGGCCTGGCGGTCCTGCCCTACGAAGCGGTCTTCAGCCTGGACGCCGTGCTCAAGACGTGGTGGCGGATGCTAATCACGCGACGCGGGCTCCTTGAGTGGACGACGTCAAGCGACGCGAGGCGAAGCGCCAGCAAGCGGCTCGTCGAGTTCTTCCGAGTGATGTGGGCGGCGCCGGCTATCGCAATTGCGGTAACGGGCTACCTCTCGGTGCAGCGGCCCATCGCGCTCCTGCCCGCGGGGCCGCTTCTGGCCGCTTGGGTCGCCTCGCCGATCATTGCCTGGTGGGTGAGCCGGCCGATCGAGCGGCGCGATGCCCGCCTCTCGCCCGAGCAAACGAGCTTCCTCCGTAAGCTGGCCCGCGAGACGTGGCGCTTCTTCGAGACGTTCGTCGGCCCTGAAGACAACTGGCTGCCGCCCGACAGCTATCAGGAAGCGCCGATCGAGGCGATTGCCCACCGGACCTCGCCCACGAACATGGGACTCTCGCTCCTCGCCAACCTGGCTGCGCATGACTTCGGCTACATCTCCGCCCATCGCTTGATAGAGCGGACGACGCGCGCGCTTCAGACGATGGAGGAGATGGAGCGGGACCGCGGCCACTTCTACAACTGGTATGACACGCTCACGCTGCGGCCGCTCGCGCCGCTTTATGTTTCCACCGTTGACAGCGGGAACCTGGCCGCCCACCTGCTCACGCTGAGGCCGGGTTTGCTCGAGTTGGCCGATAGCCAGCTTCTCCCACGTCAGGTTTTCGGCGGCCTCCGTGACACCGTCGCCCTCCTTGCCGGCGCCGCTCGGGCCGCCCGCTCGCCCGAAACGCCGGATCGTGACATCGGCCTCACCAGAATGCTCGACGAAATCGCCGGGCTGCTCGACGCGCTGGCCAGCCCTCCCGCCGGTCTCCGCGCCTGCCGCGCACTCCTCGATCAGTTGATGACGGCGGCTGGGCACATGGCCGGCGAATTGGGCTCCGAGCCCGATGCCGAGACGGAGTGGTGGGCTCGCTCGTTCAAAGATCAGTGCGAGGACTGGCTCGGCGACCTTGACAATCTAGCGCCGTGGGCGGCGCTGCCTGCTCCGCCCGACGCCCTTGTCGACGGCGACGGTGCTGGCGAAGCTGCAGTGTCTCAAGCGCTGCTGGATGCGATCTGCAGGCTCGATGAGGGCCCCACGCTCCGCGAAACCGCCGACCTTAGCGAGACGCTCATCCCGGCGCTCGACGCCGCGCTTGCCGCCCTCACGGTCGACGGCACGCGACCTGCCCGCGAGTGGCTGATCCGTTTTCGCGCCGCAGTGAGCGAAGCGAGCAGCCGCGCAACTGACCGGTTGGAAACCATCGAGCGGCTCGGCGGGCTCTGCTACGAGCTTGCCGACTCAGACTACGACTTCCTCACGGACCATTCGCGCAACCTGTTCGCCATCGGCTACAACGTAACCGAGCGGCGGCGCGACCCGAGCTACTATGACTTGCTGGCCTCAGAGGCGCGGCTTGCCAGCTTCGTCAGCATCGCACAACGACACATGTCGCAGGATCACTGGTTCGCGCTCGGCCGCCTCGTGACAACCTCCGGCGCCGACGCCGCTCTCCTCTCCTGGGGCGGCTCCATGTTCGAGTACCTGATGCCGCTCATCGTCATGCCTACATATAGGGGCACCGTGCTTGACGGGACGTACAAGGCCGTTGTCCGTCGTCAGATTGAGTACGGCGCGCAACGAGGCGTCCCGTGGGGGATCTCGGAGTCCGGCTACAACGCGACGGACGCCCACCTCAACTACCAGTATCGCGCCTTCGGCGTGCCGGGGCTTGGCTTCAAGCGGGGTCTGGCGGAGGACCTCGTCGTCGCGCCCTACGCGACGGCGATGGCGCTGATGGTCGCCCCGAAAGAGGCATGCGCAAATCTTGAGCGGCTCGCGGACCTCGGCGCGGAGGGCCGCTACGGCCTCTACGAAGCGGTCGACTACACAACCTCGCGCCTGCCGCGCGGCGACGAGTTCGCGCTCGTGCGGTCGTTCATGCCGCACCACGAGGGCATGAGCTTCCTCTCTCTCGCTTACGCGCTCCTCGGCCGGCCGATGCAGCGCCGCTTCCTCGCCGAGCCAATTTTCCGGGCAACCGAAGGTCTCCTCCAAGAGCGTGCGCCGAAGGTCGCTCCCTTCTACCCGAACGCCGCCGAGACATCCGGGCTGCGGCAGCGCGCAGGCGAGTACCAGGCGCTCCTCCGAGTATTCAGCAACCCCAATTCCGCCTTGCCGGAAGTGCACCTGCTTTCCAACGGCACCTACAACGTTATGGTGACCAACGCCGGGGGCGGCTTTAGCCGTTGGCGCGACCTCGCGGTCACGCGCTGGCAAGAGGACGCGACCCGCGATTGCCACGGCACGTTCTGCTATCTCCGCGACCTGACGAGCGGCAAGATGTGGTCCACGGCCTACCAGCCGACGCTGAGGCAGCCGAAGACCTACGACGCTATCTTCTCCCAGGCGCGCGCCGAGTACCGGCGCCGCGACGGTGAGATCGACACGCATACGGAGATCGCCGTCTCGCCGGAGGACGATGTCGAGATCAGACGCATCAGAATAACGAACCGCTCGGGCGTGCGGCGCACAATCGAGGTCACGAGCTACGCAGAGGTAGTGATGGCGCCGCCGGCCGCCGACGCTGCCCACCCGGCCTTCAGCAACCTCTTCGTCCAGACGGAGATCGTCCCCTCGCACGATGCAATCCTTTGCTCGCGGCGACCTCGCTCGCCCGACGAACCGACGCCCTGGATGGTCCATCTGATGGACGCGCGAGCGGCGTCCTCTGTCGGCGAGACGTCGTTCGAGACGGACCGGTTGCGCTTCATCGGGCGGGGCCGCTCCCTGGCCGACCCGGAAGCAATGGCAGACGCCGGCCGCCTTTCGGGCAGCCAGGGAGCCGTCCTTGACCCAATCGTCTCGGTCCGCCGCCAGGTCACGGTGGGTCCCGATGAGACGGTTTGGGTTAACGTAGTGACCGGTGTCGGCGAGACGCGCCAGCGGGCGATGACGCTTGCAGGCAAGTACCACGACCGCCGCTTGGCCAACCGTGTCTTCGATTTGGCGATGACCCACCGGCAGGTCGTCCTCCGCCAGCTCAACGCGACGGAGTCCGACGCCCAGGTCTATGGCCGCCTCGCCAGCTCGATCGTCTACGCCGACGCAGGCCGGCGGGCCCCGGCGAACGTGCTCGCTCTCAACCGGCGCCCGCAGTCCGGCCTCTGGGGCTTCGGCGTCTCCGGCGACTTGCCCGTTGTCCTGCTGCGCATAGGCGACCGAACAAACATCGACCTCGTGCGACAGCTCGTCCAAGCGCACGCGTACTGGCGCCTCACCGGGCTCGCAGTCGACCTAGTGATCTGGAACGAGGAGCCATCCGGCTACCGACTGGAACTGAACGACGAGATCATGGGAATCGTCTCCGCCGGAACTGAGTCGCACGTTATCGACCGGCCCGGTGGCATCTTCGTCAGGCACGCCGACCAAATTTCAGAGGAGGACAGGATCCTTCAGCAGACTGTAGCCCGCGTCGTGATCGTCGACAGCGCCGGGACGCTTGCCGAGCAGATCGAGCGCCGCCGCCGCGACGCTCAAGCTGTGCCGGCACTCACGCCTGCCGATGACGTAGCGCCCGAGCGCGAGCGCATCGTTGAGCTTCCAAGCCGCGATCTCCTGTTTTCGAATGGCCTCGGCGGCTTCGCGCTGGGGGGGCGCGAATACGTCGTCACCCTGCGGCCCGGCGAGACGACGCCCGCACCCTGGGCGAACGTGCTGGCGAACCCGCAGTTCGGCGCCGTGATCACAGAGAGCGGGGGTGGCTACACCTGGGGCGAAAACGCCCACGAACTCCGGCTGACCCCCTGGTACAACGACCCGGTTACCGACGCCAGCGGTGAGGCCTTCTACATTCGCGACGAAGAGACCGGCCGCTACTGGTCGCCAACGCCGCTACCGGCGCGTGGCGCCACCGCCTACACCTGCCGCCACGGATTCGGCTACACGGTATTCGAGCACGCGGAGGAGGGCGTGGTCTCCGAGCTGGAAGAGTACGTCGCGCTCGACGCGTCGGTGAAGCTGATGTCGCTGACGCTTCGCAACGAGTCGGGGCGGGCGCGCCGCCTCTCGGCGACGGGCTACGTCGAGTGGGTGCTCGGCGAGCAGCGGGCAAAGTCGCTTCTCCACGTCGTCACGGAGATCGACGCGGAGAGTGGCGCCGTGTTCGCCCGGAACCCCTACAACGGCGACTTCCCCGAACGCGTCGCCTTCTTCGACGTGGACGAGGCGACCCGCACCGTTACCTGCGACCGAACTGAGTTCCTCGGCCGCAACGGCCTGCCCGCGCGGCCCGCCGCGATGACACGCGCCCGCCTTTCGGGACGTGTCGGAGCGGGGCTGGATCCCTGCGCCGCGCTGCAGGTCCAGGTGGACATGGCCGACGGCGATGAGCGGGAGTTCGTCTTCGTGCTCGGCGTCGGCCGTGACGAGGAGGAGGCGCGCGCCCAAGTGCGGCGGTTCCGCGGTCTCGAACCCGCGCACGCCGCACTGGATGCAGTCAAGGCTCACTGGGAGCGCGTCCTTGGCGCCGTCCGCATCGAGACGCCGGAGCCAACGGTCAACATCCTCGCCAACGGCTGGCTCCTCTATCAGACAATCGCTTGCCGCCTCTGGGCCCGCACTGGTTTCTATCAGTCAGGCGGCGCCTTCGGTTTCCGAGACCAACTCCAGGACGTGATGGCGATTCTACACGCCCAGCCGCTGCTCGCCCGCGAGCACCTGCTGCGCTGTGCGGCCCGCCAGTTCCGCGAGGGGGACGTGCAACACTGGTGGCACCCACCGACCGGGCGCGGCGTGCGGACCCGCTGCTCCGACGACTTGCTCTGGTTGCCGCTGACGGCGGCCCATTACGTCCTCGGCACGGGTGATACCGGCGTCCTCGACGAGCGCGTCGCCTACATCGAGGGGCGGCCGCTCAACCCGGGCGAGGACTCCTACTACGACCTGCCCGCGCTGTCGGAGGAGGCCGGCACCGTTTACGAGCACTGCGTCAGGGCGATCGAGCGGGGAACGCGGCTCGGCAGGCACGGGCTGCCGCTGATCGGCTCCGGCGATTGGAACGACAGCATGAACACGGTCGGCCTGGGCGGTAAGGGCGAGAGCGTCTGGCTGGCGTTTTTCCTTCAGCACGTGCTTACAGAGTTCGCCGCGGTCGCGCGCCTCCATGGCGATGCCGCCTTCGCCGAGCGTTCGGAGTCGGAGGCTGCGGCGCTCCGCGAGTCTGCAGAGCTGCATGGCTGGGATGGCGACTGGTACCTTCGCGCCTTCTTCGACCGCGGCGAGCCACTTGGCTCTGCCGGCAGTCCGGAGTGCCGGATCGACTCGATACCTCAGAGCTGGTCTGTGATATCCGGCGCCAGCGACCCGGAGCGCGCTCGCATCGCAATCGAGTCCGTCGACCGGCTGCTCGTGCGCCGCGACAACGCTCTCATCCAGCTCCTGGACCCGCCGTTTGACAAGTCCGAACTGAATCCTGGCTACATCAAGGGGTATCCGCCGGGTGTGAGGGAGAACGGTGGCCAGTACACACACGCCGCAGTCTGGGCAATCATGGCGTTCGCGGCATTGGGCGACGGCCGTCGCGCCTGGGAGCTGCTCTCGTTGATTACCCCATTCAATCACACCCGGAGCCCGGAGAAGGTGGCGACCTACCGTGTTGAGCCGTACGTTGTCGCCGGCGATGTCCACGCGTTGCCGCCGCGCACCGGCGAAGGCGGTTGGACCTGGTACACAGGCGCCGCCGGCTGGATGTACCGGCTGATCGTCGAGTCGCTGCTCGGCCTTCGCTTGGAAATGGACCGGCTATCCTTCACGCCCGGCCTGCCGCCCGACTGGCAGTCGTTCAGCCTCAGCTACCGCTACCGGGAGACGACCTACGAAATCACCGTTCGGCAAGGCGGCGCAGCTGACGGAGTGCACATCATCGTCGACGGCGTTGAGCAGCATGAGGCGTCGATCCGGCTCATTGATGACCGTCAGCCGCACACCGCCGAAGTTGAGATCGGTGGGGCTGGTGATCGTAGAGCCTCCATCACGGAGCCTCCCTCCGTGTCGCGCGCATGACCTTTCAGACAAGCTGACGGTTGCGTGCCCTCCTAGGCGACGCCCTCGCTTCTGATATCGTCCAGGTTTTCAATCTCTCGCGTGAGCCGCTCCACCAAGACGGTGCCGGTGAGCTTAGCCAAGATGTTGAGGAGGCTGACGATGAGCTCCTTTAGCGCATTGGGAGGCTTCCAGCGGGAGTTCTAAAACGGATGGCGTGGTAGACCCAGAACTGAACCTGGTACCCCCGATAGTCACCATTTATAACTCGCGCGCCGGGGCGCGAAATGGGTGTCAGCAACCCACTCGGGGGAGTCGCGACTGATTCTCCTGCTTGATAACGTCGCCTAGGTCATGATTGGCCGGGCGCAGCGATCGCCGCCAGGAAGAAGTCGGCGACGGCGTCCGCGGCGCCGCTGTAGGTCCGTCTCGATGCCAGCGCGAGCAACATGCCGGATTGGAAGATCGACGCGAACGCCGCGATCGCGACGGCAACGTCGAGATCCGACCGAAAGGAGCCGTCTTCTATTCCCCGCTGCAAGACGGCTGCGATGGGGTCTGTAAGATCAGGGAAGGCTCCCTTCTTCTGGTTGGGCAATTCGTTGATGCGTCCTCGGAGCATAACCTCGGTCAGGACGCCGAAGCGCTCGAAAAGCCCTGCTGAGGCGTGGATCATTTCGCGAAGGGCCAATTTGGGGTCCTTCTCCCCGGCGGCGACGTGCAGCCTTTGCACCAGGTCTTCGCCGGCGGCTTCCTTGACCGCCCCGATGAGCCCCTCGCGACTGTCGAAATGCCGGTATATCGAACCGACACCGACGCCCGCGTGTTCAGCGATTTCCCTCATCTCGGCGCCCAGCCCTTTCTCCGCGAAGAGTTGTCGCGCCGCCTCTAGAATAATCTCGCGGTGGGCCACGGCATCCGACCTGGCTGAGGGAAGGTGGACTGGCTCCCCTGTTGAGCTCATCGTCATGGAGCGTTCCCCTGTTGACCGAAGCAGCAACCAATCCGATAATGAGTAGGAACCGGAATTCCTGTTCCTACTTTAGGTCCCCACTTTCGCGATGTCAAGGGAACAGGTGGCGAGTGCGGCTGGGCGCCCAGAAGCGAGGCTCTTCGCCCCTAGAGAGAACCGGAAACAAACAGTGCGTCGTGTTGTCTCCTGGCTGACCGAATACTCATACCGCAAGGCACTGCTGGTGCTCGTGGCCGTCGCGCTTGTCATCGGGTTCGGCGCCTATACGATTACCCGCGTCCGCGAGGAGCTGCTTCCGGACATCAGTTTCCCCGTGATTACTGTGATCGCCCGCAGCCCCGGAGACCAGCCGCAGGACATCACGGACAACGTCATCACGCCGGTTGAGTCCGCCGTCTCGGGCCTGCCCGGCGTGCAGAAGACCTCCTCGACCGCGGTATCGGGCCTGGGCGTGACGATGCTCAGCTATAACTATGGCACGGACCTCAACTCCGCCGAGACCGCGGTCAAGCAAGCGCTGGCCGATGCCCACCTCGGCTCGAACGTCTCGACATCGATCCTCAAGTTCGACATCTCCATGATCCCCATCGTCACGTTCAGCCTGGAGGGCAACCTCAGCCAGGCGGACCTGTATCAGCTTGCTCAGTCGCAGGTCGTCCCCAACCTGACGGACCTGGATGGCGTCGCGTCCGTTTCTGTGAGCGGCGGCGCGCTCAACCAGGTCGTCGTTACGCTCGATTGCCAGAAGCCACTCGACAGCGGCCTGACCTACGACGAGGTGACGCAGGCGTTGCAGGCCAACAACGTCATCCTCCCCTCCGGCGGGCTCGCCACCGGCGACACCGTCCTGCCGCTCGAGACGGTCGCCGTCTACAAGAGCCTGGACGATATCCGCAACATCGGCATCCGCACGACGTCCCCCGCCGGCGCGCCCGCAAGCGTTGTGCCCCTTGGCGACATCGCCACGGTCGCCGAGGCGTTGGCCGCCCCAAACGGCGCCAGCCGCACCGATGGGCAGCCGGCCGTGAGCATCCAGGTGACCAAAGCGAAGGACGCTAACACCGTGCAGGTGGCCCGCAGCGTCACGGGGGAGTTGGATAAGATCAAGCCTTCGCTCCCCCAGGGCGCCTCATTCAGCGTCTTCTTCGACCAGTCCACCTTCGTTGACCCCTTCAATCAACGGAGTCGTCCGGGACGGACTCATCGGCGGCTTGTTTGCAATCATCATCGTCTTCTTCTTCCTGGCCAACTGGCGCACGACTGTGGTGACGGCTGTCTCAATCCCGCTGTCCGTGCTCACGGCCGTGGTGCTGCTCGACCGCTTGGGCTACTCGTTGAACATCATGACGCTGGGCGGCCTCACCATCGCCATCGGCCGCGTCATCGACGACTCCATCGTTGTCCTCGAGAACATTTACCGGCCATATGGCAAAAGGGGAGAAGGCGTTCCAGGCAATCGTCACCGGCGCCCGCGAGGTGAGCATCGCCATTACCAGCGCCACCGCGACCACCTGTGCCGTCTTCCTGCCGCTGGGACTCGTGGGAGGCATCATCGGCCAGCTATTCTTTTCGTTCGCGCTCGCCGTCGTGTTCGCCCTGCTGGCTTCGCTTATCGTGGCGGTGACCGTCATCCCGGCGCTCACTCGCTTCACCATCGCCGGTCGCGTGAAAGTGCGTGAGAAGTTGGGTCCGGGCGATACTCCCCTGGCCAAAGTCTACACACCCAGTATCGCTGGGCGCTCGGGCACCGCTGGATAACGCTCGGCGTTGCTGGCGTGATGTTTGTCGGCAGCCTGGCGCTCGTCCCGACCCTTCCCGTCCAGTTCCTGCCCGGCTCGGGTCAGAAGACCATAACGGTGTCGGTTGATGCCCGCCCCGGCGAGGCCCAGGCGCCGTCCTCCAGCAGGCCGAGGCCGTCGAGAACCTGCTCTCCAACTTCAAGGTCGACCGCTACCAGACCGTAATCAACGGCACCGCCGGCGATCTGGGCGCCGTAAGCAACGTCATCTCCGGTAAAGGCGCTAATAGCGCCAAGAATCACGGTTGAGCTGGCAAAGAGCGGACCGGACAAAAACACCGTCGCCACCCAACTTCGCAACCTGATCGCGAGGGATGTCCCCCCAACAGCGACAACATGTCCGTCTCCGCCGCCGATACCAGCATGGGATCGTCCGGCATCTCGCTGACCGTCTCGGCTGCAAGCGATGCAGCGGCGAGCGCGCTGCCGAACGCGGCGGAACAGGTGCGGGCGGCGGTCGCCGCCGTGTCCGGCACCGCCAACGTCATGAGCGACCTCGCCGCTGCTCAGCCCACTCTTCCCAGGTGCAGGTCGACCCGGCGAAGGCAGCGGCAGCCGGACTGACGCCGCAGCAGATCTCCGACAGCATGGCCAATCTATCGTCCAACCGTACCATCACCACCGCGGACCTTGGCCAGGGGCCTCTCGGCGTGACCCTGGTGGTATCCGGCGGCGATCTCAATAGCGCCGCGACACTGGGTGCGCTGGAAATCGCCCGTGGCGTCCGGCTCGACTCTGTGGCGAGCATCGTGCCCGTGACCGAGCAAACAACGATCACGCGTGTCGACGGCAAGGCAGCAGCGACGATCACCGGCGATATTGCCCGCGAAAACACCGGCAAAGTCTCGCCGGACGCGCAGAAGGCCGCCGACAAGCTGTCGTTGCCGGAAGAGATCAGCGTGAAAGCTGGCGGCATCACCTCGGATATCAACCAGGGCTTCTCCAAGATGTTCATCGCAATCGTGGTATCGATCGTGCTGGTCTACACCGTCATGGCGCTGCTGTTCGGGAGTCTGCTCACGCCGTTCGTCATTCTCTTCAGCCTGCCGCTGGCTCTGATCGGCGCAATCGTGGCGCTGGCGGTCACCGGCTCGGCGCTCAGCATCAGTTCGCTCATCGGCATCTTGATGCTCGTCGGCATCGTCGTAACGAACGCTATCGTCCTGCTCGAGTTCGTTGATCATGCTTCGCAAGGACCGTGGCTATAGCACGTACGACGCTCTCGTAGAAGGCGGGCAGACACGCGTGCGGCCGATTATGATGACCGCCGTCGCCGCGATGCTCGCGCTCGTACCGCTCGCGCTGGGACGCAACCAGGGAGCGCTGATCGCTAGCGAGCTGGGCCGGGTGGTGATCGGCGGGCTATTCACCTCAACGCTGCTCACCCTGGTGGTAGTGCCAGTGGTCTACAGCCTGGTCGACGGGCTCAAGATGCGCTTCAGCCGCCAGCCGTGAGCGAACATCTTCCCAACAACGATGTCTGAGCAATCCTCTTCGCCACGCACAACCACCACTGGACAGGCCCAACTGTCGCACCGGCAGGTGCTGGTCGTCTTCAGCGGTCTCATGCTGGGGATGCTGCTGGCCTCCCTGGACCAGACGATCGTCGCCACCGCGCTGCCGACGATCGTCGGCGAGTCGGCGGGCTGCAGCACCTGTCCTGTCATTCTCACGGCGTACCTGCTGACCTCTACGGCGTCGATGCCCCGGCTCTACGGCAAGCTCAGCGACCTTTTTGGGCGCAAGCTGCTGTTCCAGTTCGCGATCGTCGTCTTCCTCGTCGGGTCGGCGCTTTCGGGCGCGGCTCACAGCATGCTGGAGCTCATTGGCTCCCGCGCGGTGCAGGGGTTGGGCGCCGGCGGCATCATTACGATGTCTCAAGCTACAATCGGCGATATCGTCTCCCCACGCGACCGCGGCCGCTACCAGGGCTACATGGGGACGGTCTTCGCCGTCGCCGCCGTCGGCGGTCCGCTCCTGGGCGGGTTCTTCACCGATCATCTTACTTGGCGCTGGGTCTTCTACATCAACCTGCCGCTCGGCCTCCTGGCGCTGGTCGTCACGCAGACCGTCCTCCGACCTTCCCTTCCAGCGGCAGAAGCACTCCATCGACTACCTCGGCTCGGCCCTGATGGTGGCTGGCCTCACGTTCACTGCTGCTCGTCACCAGTTGGGGCGGCACCGAGTATCCCCTGGTGGTCGCCTGCAGATCGTCGGCCTGAGCGTAGCTGGGCGTGCTGTTGCTCGGTCTGTTCCTGGTACAGGAGGCGCGCGCCCCGGAGCCGCTCCTGCCACTGCGGCTGTTCGGCGAGCAAGTGCCCCGGGTGGGCGCGGTGATCATGTTCGTCCTCGGCCTGGCCATGTTCGGGGCCGTAGCTTTCCTGCCGCTTTACTTCCAAGGGTGGATGGCGTCTCGGCCACGATGTCGGGCCTGCGGCTGGCGCCCCTGATGCTCGGAGTGGTCGCCACCTCGGTCCTCGCCGGCCAGGTGATCAGCAGGACCGGGAAGTACCGCTTCTTCCCGATCGTCGGCACGGCCATCACCACGCTCGGGCTCTTCCTGCTGTCTCGGCTGAGCACCGGCTCCGGCTTCCTCGAAGAGTCCGTTTATATGGGGGTGCTCGGCGTCGGACTCGGGATGATTATGCAGGTGATCGTGCTGGCGGTTCAGAACGCAGTCCCCTACCGCGATCTTGGCGCAGCGACCGCCGGCGCCAACTTGTTCCGCTCGTTGGGCGCGGCGTTCGGGGTCGCGATTTGCGGCTCAATCTTGAATAACCGCCTAGACTACAACCTGCCGCGCCTGGTCCCCAATGCTGCTCTGAACGGCATCAGCCGCGCGGCTCTCACCGCCAGTCCGGCGCAGTTGCGAACGTTGCCCGCGCCGGTCCTCCACGGCGTGGTCGAGGCGTTCGCACGTTCCCTCGATACGGTCTTCCTGTGGGCGGTGCCAGTGGTGTTCGTCTCCTTCTTAGCTTCCTGGCTGCTGCGCGAAATCCCGCTGCGCGAGCACGCCCATGTAGGCGCCCGCACGGCGCAGCCGGGACTGTCTGTCGCTACAGACCCCATCGAAGGACCCGAGCGTCTTAATCCTCCCATCTGACGCCCACCTCCGATGGGCCGACAGGCAACCGAGCGATCTCGGAGTTTCCCTCTCGGAATCGCCCTGCCGATTTCTTTCAGCGGGACTGCTGAGGGTCAATCGGGCAGGAATGAAGCAGCTTGCTCCCGATTCGAGGATAGGGAAGGACGCCAGACCACGGTAAGTTAGCAGAGCGGCCCGAAGGGGTTGAGGTTGGGCGAGAGCGCCTCAAGATGGATCCGGTTCTAGAACGGACGGTGCGGTAGACCCAGAGCTGAACCTGGTACCCCCGGCCGACTCGAACCTGCGACACGCGGTTTAGGAAACCGCTGCTCTTTCCTCTGAGCTACGGGGGCACCCCCACGCGAACCCGACGGCTATCGATTCGACTTCCCGCAGGCATGATACCGCACCAACCCGCGAGTCTCCAGTTCGACCGCCGCGAACGCGCCGTTACCTTACCGAAAGACCGCCGTCAACGCAGATCGTGTGCCCGGTGACATAAGACGCTTCGTCGGAGGCGAGGAACAGTACCGCCGCCGCAGTCTCCTCCGCGCGGCCGTGACGCTTCATCGGCACATTCGCCTCCACCCAGGCGATGCGACCCTCCGTCATTATCGGCGCGACCATCGGCGTATCCATGAAACCGGGCGCCACGCAGTTCACCCGCACGTTCTGTTCCGCTAGCGAGGCCGCCAGACAGCGCGTGAAAGCGACAACGCCAGCCTTCGACACCGAATAGGCGTAGAGCGGGTGCGCCTGAAAGGCGGCCATCGACGCGTTGTTCACTATCGCTCCGCCGCCGCCCCCGATCATCCTCGGCACCGCGTACTTGCACATGAAGAGGATGCTTTTCAGATTGACCTGCATCACGCCGTCCCAGTCTTCGGACGATACGGCCAGACCCAACTTCCCCCAGCCAGCGCCGACGTTATTGAACAGCACGTTCAGCTTGTCATAATTCGAAATCGCCGCCTCGACGACGGCCGCGGCCTCATCCTCCTTCGTCACGTCCGCCCGCCAGGCGACAGCTTCACCGCCCTCGCTCTCGATGATGCCGACCGTCTCCCTCGCCGCGTCCAGGTTTCGGTCGACGCAGACGACCTTCGCCCCTTCACGCGCGAACAGGATCGCCGTCGCCTTGCCGTTGCCCATGCCCGGACCTGCCGAGCCCGCGCCCGTGACAATCGCGACCTTGCCTTCGAGCCTCATTGGCGCCTTCCTCCTGCAAATGGGAATGAGTCCCGCTGAAACATGCTGCTATGCCCGCAAGACGAACACCGACACCGCCAGAAAGTGCAACGTGCTGCCCACAATCGTCAACGAGTGAAAGACCTCGTGGTAGCCGAACACTTTCGGCCACGGATCGGGCCGCTTTGCCGCATAGGCCACCGCGCCGACGCTGTAGGCGACGCCACCGCCGACCAGTAGCCCGAGCGGCGCCGGGTCCAGCACCCGCAGTATCTGCGACATCGCAATCAGCGCCACCCAGCCGCTGGCGAGGTAAAGAGGCACCGCCAGCCATCGCGGCGAATCGAGCCAGATCAACCTCACCAGCGCTCCCAGCGCCGCAATCGTTACCGCCGCCGACAGCACCGCGGTTCCCCAGGCGCCGTGCAATGCCAGCAGGCAGAACGGCGTGTACGTGCCGGCGATGAGGAAGAAAATCGTCGCGTGGTCCAGCCGTCGCACGATGCTCAGGCCGCGTTTGCCCCAGCGACCGCGATGGTACGCAGCGCTGGTGCCGTAGGCCACGATCAGGCTGGCGCCGAAGACCGACGCCCCGACGTAGCCTCTCGTGCCGTTCGCCTCGAGCAGCATGACGGCCGTTCCGACGACCGCGGCAACCAGCGCGCCGAGGTGCAGATAGCCTCGGAGCAGCGGACGCTCCGGCGATACCGCCGCCGAATAAGGTGCGCTGTCGAGGGTCATCAGGCTGAACCCCTCCAACTCAGCGACCGCGCCGCCGTCCGCTCCCCTACGGCGCCAGGTCGCCGACGTAGAAGCCGTTCAACTGCGAATACGCCCGCGACGAATGGTTGCCGCCGATTCCGCCCTTCGTCTGAAAGGCCTGCGTGGCCTCCTTACCGCAGTAGGGAATGACTATCCCCGACCCGCCCGGGTGAGAGCGAAGGTGCGCGGTGATGTTATAGACTTTGTTCGCGACGATAATCCAGCAGTCATTGCTCGAATTGTGCTTCGCGACCTCGGACGCCGGGATGGCCGCCGCGCTCGTAGCGTTTTGCCCCGGCCGTGACGTCGCGCCCGCCAGAGGCGTGCTCAGCGCAGGCGCCGCTCCGCCCGACCCGCTTCCGTTGTGGGACACGAGGCCAACCGCCAGAATGTAGACGGCCACCACGCCGAACATCGTCAGCGCCACGGCCACGAGCCGCTTCGAGCCGGTCACGCGCTGCCTCCTGCTCCCAAACGCGTTCAGCGAAGCCGAAACTCATCGGAATGAATCCGATGATACCTCACCCGCATCTTCGCAAACTGGTCCGTCAACCCCCTCATCATAGCCGGAGGGCCGCAGAGGAAGATATCCTTGTCCGCCAGGCCGCCGCTCAGCTCCGAAACCGCTCTGGCGCTAAGAAACCCCTTCGTATCGGCGAAGTAGGGTATGACCCGCAGGTGCTCCAGCCGCTCAGCGAGCGCCTGCAGTTCATCGAGAAAGACCGCCTCGTCCTCGCTGTTCGCCGAGTAGTAGAGATCGACGCGGTAGTCCGAACCCCCGAGCGCTCCGGCCATGCTCAAGAAAGGCGTGATGCCGATGCCGCCGGCTATCCAGACCTGCCTCCTGTTCGGGTAGTTGTGATGCGAGAACTTTCCGAAAGGCCCTTCAATCCTCGCGATGGCGCCGTGGCTGAGAGCCTGAAGGCGCGTCGTATAATCGCCGAGCGCCTTCACGACGATTCGCAGCCTGCCGTCTCCAGGCGTCGAGCTGACGGAGAAGGGATGCGCCTCAGTGCTTATGCCCGTCTGGAAGAACTGGACGAAGATGAACTGACCGGGAGAGTACCGCATCGCGCGACCCCGCGGTGCCATCTCGATGGCGACCACGCGGTCATTGATCGCCTTCACCGATTCCACCCGGTACTCGAACCGCGGCACAAGCCACCAGCCGAGCACGGTCCGATAGAAGTAGACGGCGACGGCGATCGCCGCTATCCCCAGCACGTACAGCCGCAGCGTTGTGTCTCGCGAGATATCGCTTTGAATGAAGGTGACGTGCCCTGCCGCGAATAAGAAAGCGACGCCCATCAGCTTGTGGCTGAACTCCCACGAATGGTAGGGGAGCGTCACGAAGAACGTCAGCACTATCAGCGACACCAGCGCGACCAGCGCCAGTATCCCCAGGTTTATCGCCCAGTTGCCTGACGGCAAGAGCAGCAGCGCCGCGCTCCGGGAAGATGTCGGCAGAAGCCTCATCGCCAGAAGCAAGGGATGAAACAGGATCAGCGTGAAAGCGACTGACCCCAGGATGTGGTGGGACGCGTACACCCTGTTCATCCCGCCGAAGTAGTTCTCGAAGAGCGTCAGTCGCGCGCTCAGGATGACCGTCAGGGCAAACATCGTCATGCCGACAAGGCCGGCCATCTGCCCCAGGCTGAGAAGTGTCAGCGTGTTGTTGGAGAACCGGATGCTTACCGGCGCTGCGCGGAACCAGAAGACAAGCGGCAGAAGAGAGAGGACGACGACCGGGACCCAACCAATGTTGTCCCTGATTCTAATCGTCATGCGTCTGCTGCTTGTGACGGACGTGAAGGGGATTGGTGGAGATAGGGGGACTCGAACCCCCAACCTCGGCGATGCGAACGCCGCGCTCTCCCTGTTGAGCTATATCCCCACGCTACACGGACTCGAAGTCGCAACCTGTCGCCTCAGGCGACCGCTCTCCCTGTTGAGCTATATCCCCACGCTACACGGACTCGAAGTCCAACCTGTCGCCTCAGGCGACCGCTCTCCCTGTTGAGCTATATCCCCACACCATTCACGGCAAATCAATCTTAGGCTGGCGCCCGAGAAGCTGTCAAGGAAACGAATTGGACGCTTACGTCGGGAACATCCCGTCCATCAGCGACACCACCATCTTCCCGCCCGCTATGTCCACCTCAACGATCACGTCCTCGATGGCCGGAACCAGAATCCGGCCGCGCGGTCCCTCTACAACGTAAACGTCGTTGCTTCCCGTCGGGAACAGCTCCCTCACCTTGCCCAGGTGCTCGCCGTCCTGCTCGTAAACCTCCAGCCCGACGATCTGGTACGCGTAGTACTCGTCCTCCGGCAGCGGCCCTAGCGCCTCCTCCGGCAACGACACGACACGACCGCGCAGCCTCTCCGCGTCTTCCCTCGATGCGACGCCCAACAGCTTCAGCAGAACGAGGCCCTTCTGCCGCCGGAACGACTCCACCTCGTAGGAAACGCCGTCGATCCAGAACGACCGGCCGGCGGCGAAATGCTCCAGCCGCGTGGTCAGCGGCTCGACCTTCATCTCGCCGTTAAGAGCGTGGGGAGTCAGAATACGGCCAATCGCGACGCGTCCGGGCGCGATTTCGGCAGAGGCTTCGTCTTCCGCGGGCATGGTGCCTCGCTTTGGACTATTCGCCGATTTCCAGGATCGCCCGGCGCACGCCCCGGCGCGCCGCCGACACCTTCAGAAGCGCCCGCATGGCATTCGCGATGCGCCCCTGCTTGCCGATGACCTTGCCCATGTCGGGCTCGGCGACTTCGAGGAAGTAGACGAGCGTGTCGCCTTCTTCCTCCTCGTGGACGCGCACTTCGTCTGGGTTGTCCACGATCGCCCTGGCGATGTATTCGATGAGCTCTTGCATGGCGGAGCGACCTTACTCAGGCTCGGCTGAACTCTCGGCGCCACTCTTTCCCGGCAGCAGCCCCTGCCTGACGAGCAGCTTCGCGACCGTCTCCGATGGCTGGGCGCCCTCGCTAAGCCACTTCTTCGTTCTCTCTTCGTCGACCGTTAGCGTCGCCGGGTCTGTCAGCGGGTCGTAGAGGCCCAGCGTCTCGATAAAAGCGCCGTCACGCGGCGCGCGCGAGTCGGCAACGACCAGGCGATACGCCGGCCTCTTCTTCTTCCCGACTCGCCGCAGTCGAATTCGCAGCAATTAGTCACCTCCAACCGATGTACGACGAATGATAGCAGAGTCAGCGGAGCCGGCCAAGCGCCCGCGGCCCGCGGCCGGCGGCCAGCGCCTCCATCATCTTCTTTGCCTCCCGCCACTGCTTCAGCAATTGATTGATGTCCTGCGGCGTGGTGCCGCTCCCCCGCGCGATGCGCCGTCGCCGGCTGCCGTCGATCAACTCCGGCCGGTGCCGCTCCTCCGGCGTCATCGAATAGACGATGGCCTCCATCTTCTTCCAGATGCTGTCGTCTATCTGCGCGCCCTGGAGTTGCTTCTTCATGCCGCCGAGGCCGGGGATCATGCCGATGATGTCCGTGAGCGAGCCCATCTTCTTGACCTGCTGTATCTGCGCGACAAAGTCGTTCAGGTCCATCGTCCCGGCGCGCATCCGCTTCTCCAGCGACTTCGCCTGCTCGCGGTCCACCGTGTCCTGCGCCTTCTCGATCAGGCTGAGCACGTCGCCCATGCCCAGAATGCGCGAGACGAAGCGGTCCGGATGGAATGCCTCCAGCGCGTCCACCTTCTCGCCCGTGCCGATGAATTTGATCGGCAGCCCGGTCACCGCGCGGATCGAAAGCGCCGCGCCGCCGCGGGCATCGCCGTCCATCTTGGTGATGATGAAGCCGCCTACCTCCAGCGACTGGTGGAACTCCTGTGCAACGTTCACCGCCTCCTGCCCCGTCATCGCGTCGACGACCAGGAGCACCTCGTTGGGCGCGAAGGAATCGTGCAGCTCCTTCGCCTCCGTCAGCATCTCCGACGCGACCTGCATGTACCCCGGCGTATCGACGATCAGGACGTTCGTGGCGAGCCGCTGCGCCTCTTCGCGGGCGCCCTTCGCGACGCCTCTGGATCCGCCGTCGCCGGCATAGACCGGCACGTTGAGCTGCCTTCCGAGCGCCTGGAGCTGCTCGCTGGCGGCCACGCGGTGCGGGTCGGCGGCCACCAGAAGCGGCCGCGACCCGCCCTTGCGCAGGTGCAGCGCCAGCTTGGCCGCCGTCGTCGTCTTGCCGGCGCCCTTAAGCCCGAAGAGCATGACGACCGTCGGGCCCGGGCTGGCGAAGCGAATGGAGGCGTGGGTCTCGCCCAGGATGTGCACGAGCTGCCTCTGGACGATAGCGATCACCTGCTGCGGCCCGGTCAGGCTGCCGAGGATCTCCGCGCCGACCGCCTGCTCGCGGACCCCGTTTATGAACTCGCGCACGACCTTGAAGTTGACGTCCGCTTCGAGCAGCGCGATGCGTACCTCGCGCAGCGCTTCGTCGAGGTCCTTCTCGGAGACGACGCCGCGGCTGCCAAGGCGGCGAAAGACATTCTGGAGTTTATCGGAAAGGAGCTCGAGCATGGGGGCCTCAGATTCATTCTAGGGTTGGTCAGAGAGGGCGTCAAGTTCGCGCGCCCATTTCCCTGTCGTATGCAAAGATGCTATCCTTTGGTATCCGGGCCAGGGAAGTCCCCTCGTTTCAGCCGGTCGGGCGCTTGGAGCAATGCTCGTGAGAGACTTGCTCTATTCTTTCGAGGGCGCTATGAGAGTCATCCAGCAGGACGGTCCAACCGGTGGGCAAGCCGGGCAAGCCGGAGTGAACAAACTCCTGCGACTCATCCGTAGCCCCTGGCTGGCGCGCCTTCGCTGGCCGGCGACGCTGGCGTTGGCCTCAGCCGGCGTTGTGCTTGCGATTCAAGGGCAGAAGCTGTTTCAGGCGCATCCCGCCCATCAAGACAACGCGATTGGCCATTTCGTGATAGGCGCCGGGCTATTTGCCCTTGCCTTCGCCTGGCACGCCGGCGCCCGGATCGACACCGTCCGTGCGCCGCTGCTTCGCCTCGACCGCCGGCTCGCCTGGTTCCTTGGTTGGGCCGCGATATTGAACGTCCTCTCCCTCCTCCTCTTCCTTCACAATGAGAACTCAAACGCCGCCTGGTGGCTCTTTCTAGCGAGCCTCATCGTTCTGGTATTCGGCGTCGCGCTCAGCCAGCGGCTGCCCGTCGAACGGCCGGCGCGCGCCCTCCGAGACCGCTTCCGAGAGTTCCGGCAAGCCGCGCCTCGCTGGCTTATCTCGTGGCGAGGACTGGAGATCGCCGCCCTGCTGGGAATCGTCGGGCTTGCCGCGGCGCTGCGCTTCTACCGGTTCAACTCGCTGCCGCCGGGCCTCTGGTTCGACGAGGCGCAGTACGGCCTGCTCGTGCGCCACATCCTTTCCGACAGCTCGTTCCGACCCATCTACGCCCCTTTGGGCAACCTGGCCAGCCCCTTCCTGTTCTTCATCGCTGCGTCTTTCAAGCTGTTCGGCGACAACATTCGAAGCCTGCGCCTGGTGAGCGTAGTGGCAGGTATCGCCACAGTGCCCGCGTTTTACGTCCTGGCGCGGCGCTACATGCACGTGCCGGCGGCGCTGGCAGCCACCACCCTCCTCGCCGTCTCCTTTTGGCACATCAACTTCAGTCGCATCGCGCTGCAGGGAATCCTCACGCCGCTGGCCACCGTCATAACGTTTATCTTCCTTTTGAGAGCGTGGCGCGGTGGCAAGCTGGTCGACTTCGCGCTTGCCGGAGTGGCAATGAGCGCCGGCGTGTGGGCGTACAACGCCTCGAACCTTCTGCCGATAATTGCGGCGCTGTTCCTGCTGTTTGCCGCGATTCGGGAGTGGCGGCTTCTCCGCACGCGACTCCCCGGCCTCATCCTCTTCGGCTTTTCCGCCCTGGTCGCGATTTCGCCGTTGGCGATGTACGCGCTCAAGCATCAGGACGCCTACTTCCTCCGCAGTCGCCAGACCAGCATCTTTCTGACGCCGGCAGGCAACGGCTACAAGCTCGTCTCCGAAAGCCAATGGCTGCCTGCCTTGAAGTCGAATATTCGCGCCCACCTGCTGATGTTCAACTTCCAGGGCGATCCCAACGGTCGCCACAACCTGCCCGGCCATCCGATGCTCGACGACGTGACCGGCGTCCTGGCCGTCCTCGGGCTCGCTTACGTCATATCTCGAGCGTTTCGCCCCGATTACTTCCTGTTACTCGTAGGCTTTGCCGTCGGCCTGGCCGGCGGAGCCATCACGCTGACCTTCGAAGCGCCGCAATCGCTGCGGTCGATCATGGCGCTGCCCATGGTCTTCCTGTTCGCCGGAATCGCTTTAGACGCGGCCTGGAAGTTCGTCACAGCCGGCCGCTGGCTTCGCCTGCCCCGGGCATCCCTGGGCGTCGCAGCCATGGTCCCTCTCCTCGTCTGGGCGGGCGTAACCAACTACGACATCTTCTTCAACCAGAAGGCGCAAGACTTCGCGTCGTGGGCGTCCTATTCCACAGCGCCGACGCTCGTTGCCCAGGAGATAAAGCGCCTGGGGCCGGACTACCGATACCTGATGTCCAGTGTCTTCGTGAACGAACCAAGTCTCGAATTCGTCGATCCGGCGCTGGGCACCGGCGAAGGGCTTTCCCTCGATCTTGTGCGCGATCTGCCCGCTGCCGCCGCCAAACCGACGGTCATCTTCCTCGACCCCGACAGGGACATGTACCTCCCATGGCTTCGCACTCTCTATCCAGACGCCACCGTGAACACGTTCTCGTCGCCGGGCCACACCAATCCGGTCGGTCTCTACGAGATGATCATTCCGGCGGACGAGGAAGCGAAGATTCAGGGGATAGACGTCACCTATAGTGCTCCCGGAATAGCCGCTACAACAACTCGCCAACCGGCCGTCAATCTGGATTGGAGCTCCGGAACGCCGTTGCCGGCGCCTTTCGATGCCGATTGGTCCGGCGTCATCCACGTCCCCGAGGGGACGGCCTATGCTCTGACTATGCAGGCGCCGGGACAGATCCAACTGTCACTTGACGGACAAGTGGTCGCTCAGGGGTCCGGGCAAGTGGAGGCGGCCCAATTCCTCTACAAGGGTCAGCATCGGCTGGAAGTCACCGTCCACGTCGAGTCGCCTGGAAAAGTGCTGCTCTCCGCTAACGGAGCGCCTCTGCCGGAGAGCATGTACTTCGTGCCTCCCGACCCCGGCCATGGCCTCTTGGGCAGCTTCTACTCAAACGACAGTTTCTCTGGGAATGTGCAGTTTCAGGAATTGGACCCCTTTATCGGCTTTGCCTACCACGCTGAGTTGCCGTTCGCCGGCCCTCTATCCGTCATCTGGCGGGGAAAGGTGGAAGCGCCGACGACGGGTAACTACGTGTTCTCTGCGGAGGCGAACGGCATAGTTGAGGTGCGTGTTGATGGCCAACTGGTTGCCGACGCCGGATCAGACCTTAACCCCGACGCTAAGGCGCCCACTCTGACTCAGGGCCTTCATGACATTGAGGTGCGCTTCTCGAGTGACAGCAACGCCCGGGTGCAGCTATGGTGGGCTCCCGCGGACGGCGCGCCCGAGCAAATTCCCTCCAAGTACCTGTACCCGCCCTAGTCCATAGTCGGGCGGTCTTGGGGTAGCGTTCGGAGGCGTGACAGCGGGGAGCGCTCCGCCGGGCGCTACGAAGTCGGTGCCACTACTGAAGGCATAAGCGGCGGCAGATCCACGACCTCGTAGATCTGCACCTTGTCGTTCTGGTACACCAGGTCCAGCTCGCGACCGGCCATCGCCGGGAACTTGCTCAGGCCCTCCTTCGGATAGTAGAGCTCTTCCACCTGGCCGACGATAACGTACTTCACGTTGTACTTGCTCAGGAAGGCGTCTGCCGCCGCGATGCTTGTGCCGGAGTAGAAGTTCTTCACGTCCGTCTCGCGCGCCGTCACCATGTCCGCAAACGCGCCGCGCTGCTGCTCCTGGTGCCAGTCCCAGCCGACGACCGTTGGAAGCCCCGTGTAAATCGAGAAGCGCGAGCCCCACCGGTAGTTCGGCGTAACCCCCTCAACGATCACCGGCGACCCCTGCACGTTCTGCCGCATCCACTGGATCGCCTGGTAATCGTACGAGAGTTCGATCTGGCCATTCTCGTCCGCGTAGACGGCGTACTGCATGTAGTCCATGCCGTCGTTCGTGTTGCTCGTATACTGCGGGAAGCGTTCGCTCGTATCGACGCGCGCCTGCGTCCCAGCGATGGGATAGATCAGTCCGCCGCCGACAAGAATGACCAGCGCGGCAAGCCAGCCGGCGTTGAGGATGCCGAAGCCCACTCCCTTGCCGCCGGATATGCGTGGTCGCCAGCCGAGCACCGCAAGCGCGTACCAGATGCCGAACGCCCCGGCGAGCGCAAGCAAGATCCAGATGTGGATGTAGAACTTGAACACCGTGTTCATTCGGTCGATGTCGCCGTCCAGCGTGATTAGGTCGACCATTGCGCTCAGCGCCAGCGCCAGCGCGATCATCGCCAGCAGGAAGAGACGCATCGGTGCATCGCTGCGACGGCTCCGAAGCTCCTGCCACGCCAGGACCCCCACCAGCGCTATCGCCGCCATCGAGAACGCGACGACAGGAATGTTATTCGTGAAAAGGTCAGTCAGGAAGCTTCCCGCGTCTAGTCCCTTGAAGGTGATCGGCAGGTGCTTGCTCTCGCTGGCTAAGGCAAACGCTAGAGAGAGGACAATCAACAGGCCGGCCAGCGTTCCCAGGTACAGCAGCGCTCTCCTCCCCGGTCGTCGCCGGAAGAAGCGACGGCTCAGCGCCATGACCAGCGTCGCCGATGCGAAGAGAAGAATGCCGAAGTGCGACAGGTACTGATGGAAGGGCGTCGTCTGCGTCGATGCATGGAAGCCCTTGTAGAAGAGGCTGTAGTTCTGCCAGAAGGGGTAGAAGAGCAGGACGGACAGTGCGGCCAGCACGACCGACTTCGCCACCGCCATTCGCGCCGCTTTCCAGTCCATCCGGCCGGCGTCCGCGCGCTCGGCGATGAAGACGGCGATGACGCTTATCAGCAGGAATGGCGGATAGTCCCAGGAGTTAATCGGCCTCAGCGCCCCGACCACCAGGCCCAGCAGGCCAACTCCCAGCCAGCTTATAAGCTGGCGCTGCCGCGGATCGGGCACCGACCGTCGGTCGCCCAGCACCAGCGTCAGGCCAACGCCCAGGATCACCACGTCGAACGGGATCGCCATCAGGTGCGCGTGCAGGTCCGCAAACAGGAACGTGAAGAACGGGAACTCCGTGATGGCGCTTTGCGGCGGCATCATGCGGCTGGGCGCCCAGTAGTCGAACGGGACTACGTGCACGCCGCCGAAGATCGCATTCCAGATGCCACCGAACATCCCGGTAACGCCGCTCACGAAAAGAACGCCGCTGCCGACATGCAGGTCGCTGACCGTTGAATACCGTTGCGCCATCTGGCTCAACCCGCCTAGGTTGCCGATGACCGCGAGGAGCACTATCCCAAGGATGCCGGCCAGCACCGAGCTGCTCCCACTAATGCGCTTGAAGCCGGGCCGCCAGCGCACGCGGCGTCGTGTCGCCTCCGTCAGGTTGTAGACGACGGTGAAGGCGGCGCCCGCGGTCATGGCGAAGAAGAGCGGCACCGCCAGGTTGAAGGCGACCTCGGGCAAAATGCCCGTCAGCTTGATCAGCGTCGCGACCATGAACTGGCCGAAGTAGTAATAGTTCATGTAGCCGCCGGCGAACCACGGGTCGTAGGGCGGCATCGTCGTGCTGCGGACCACGGCGTTGAGATACGCAAAGTCCATCGGCTTCTCGCCGCCGCGGGACGGATGCCAGAGGTCCGGGTCGAGCACCCGAATCCAGTAGAAGACGAGGAATGCCGCGATGAAGAGCGTCTCGTACATCAGAATGCGCCGCCAGTGCTCGCGGACGTACGCCATCATGTCGCCGCGCGTCAGCCGCGCCACGACGGCCCCGACGACGATGAGCACGACGAGCATCGCGAAGATGGTCTCACGCGTGAATTCGAATAGCTTGAGGCTTGCGCCCAGCCATACCAGCCACGAGACGGCCAGCAGCCCCAACGGCTTCGCCAGCAGGTAGCCCCGGTCCGGCAGAGCGCGGAAGAGGAACAGGCCCAGCGGCAGCACCGCCAGCGACATGAGCTCGATCGCCAGCAGCCACGTCACGGCCGGGAATCGATTGCTCAGGCTAGTCGGACTGAAGATGGACGTCCAGGTGCCGCCGGCCCGCTGCGTCGCGCAGTCAGCCGGGCGAAGCATGAGCGCGTTCTGCGCTGCGTTGGCGGGCACGAGCGTCGACACGGAGGTCGCGCCGCACGCTGCGGACTCCACCGACGCCATTAACGCCGCCGGTGTGTAGTCGGCCGTCTTCTGGTAGAGGAGCACTTTCGGATGGTCATAGACGGTGAAGTTGCCCTCGGCCGAATCGTCGTTAATGTTGATGCCGAATAGCGACGGGTACGACGAGAAAGTTCGTACCAGCTTGAAGCCAGGGAGCTTGTTGTCGAGCAGCAGCTTGTAGAACGCGCTCGTGAGCGGCCAATGCGCCGGCGCCCGCGGTATCGACGCGTAGAGACGGTTGCTGCTGAGCACGATATAGTCAGCCTGGCTTATCTGCGACAGCAGCTTCGACGTCGGGTCGGACAGGTCCGCCCCGTATGGCTCGATGTCCAGGATCTTGAAGTTTGCCGGATGATCTGGCAGAGCGAACGGCACGGTGTCGTCCCAGACCTCGTGCGTGATCGTCGAGCCGGCAGGCAGATTGTCGTCCATCCACGCCGACGCCGCCACGCGGCTCAGCGGATGGCGGTAAATGTTCGTGAAGGCCAGCGCCCAGAGCGCCGTCCCCCCGACGACCGCGACGACTCCCCCCTTGAGAACGATCGGTCCCGCCGTCAGCGCCCGCTCGCCGAAGCGACGCATCAGCGTCCGCATCCCGTCGCTGCCGGCGAAGCGCCATATCCCGTCCAGCGCCTGCGCAGCCAGGAGCACGAGCGCCGGATAGATCGGCAGGAAATAGCGCATGGTCATGTTGAACTGGCGGCCCCAGAACAGGAAGTAGAAGGCAATCCAGATGATCAGCAATAGGTTCGTTGCTTCGCGGCGTCGCAGCAACCGGTACGCCGCCCACACGAAAGCGGCGCAGGCGGCGATGCCCAGCGGCAGCCCCATCCCCCAGAGAACGATGTTCTTCAGCGGGAACAGGTACTTCGCGCGTCCCACCCACTCCCAGTTGAAAGGCACGTTGCCCCCCGACTGAAGGCCGATGAGGCTGCGCATGTCGTCGAGATATCGCTTGTCGATGCCGACGTTCCAGAAATGAGGGCCCGTGAACGCGTACGGCTCGGTGATGCGGAAGGTGATGAAGGCCGTGAGCACGGCAAGACAAATCCCGAACACCGGCCTTGCCGATAGCGCCAGAGCGTCGGGGGCCGACGGCTCCCTGGCCTCGGCCTCAGCTTCGTCCTCCGGATTCGCTGGAGGCGGCCCCGGCGACATGCGCATCGCGGTTATCGCTGGCCACAGATGCCACAGGAAAGCGATTCCGACGATTGGCGCCAGGAAGGCCCCGCTCAGCTTGCAGGCAGTCGCCAGCCCAAGGCCGAGTCCCGCAAGGACGTAGTCGCTCCACTTCCCGCGCTTGACGATGCGCACGCAGTAATAAATCGTGAACGCCGCGAAGAACGTCAGAAACGAATCGACCGTGAAGTAGTGCGCGAGCTGAATGTCCAGCACCGACGTCGCCATCAGCGCCGCAGCCAGCAGCCCGACGCGACGGTCGTACAGCAGCCTGCCGGTGAAAAAAACCATCAGCACGGTCCCGGTCGCGAACAGCGCTGACCACGTTCGGCCGATGAGGTCGATGTGGTCGTAATCGTTCCAGGTGGTTACCTTGCCGGTGTACGCCTTTGCCAGGCCGTCCTTGAGCAGGTTCAGCGGGAAGAAGTTCTGGTGCTGGAGGACCTCGCCTGTGACCTTCGTCAGGAAGAGGGGGAAAGTGCCGTACGCGAAACCCCCGCCGCCCTCACGGTTGTAAGGGTTCAGCGGCGATTGCTCGCTGTTGAAGTACTGCCCGGGGCTGCTCGGCAGCTTGATGCCGTCCGCCACCATCGTGATGAAGCGCTCGTCCGGGTGCAGGTGCGTGTAGGAGTCCCAGCTAACGCCCCAGAAGCGCAAAGTGAAGCCGCCGAGCAATACGACGGCCAGGAGAAGCGGGAAGAGCGCCTTGGAGAGCGAGGGCGAGCGCAGGTTGCTCAAGCTGAACGAGCGTCTCGCGGCGGCTTCTTCGTTCTGTTCGACGACTTCTTTCACAGACCCTCTGAACAGCTACGCCGCCGCATCCCGACGGGGCGGTGCCCCCTCCTTCTTGTCGGCAGGAACGATGCGCTGGTAAAGCGTCGTGCCATCGAGTCCTGCGAGCCCGCAAAACAGTAAGGACATTCTACAAGGTCGGATCGCCTCGTGCCAGCCCCGCCGAGGGGGTCGCCGCCCGCTACGGCTTGAATCCGTAGATCTGACCGGCCACCATGTCTACAACCTTCTGATCACCGGTGCCGTCTGGGTGGACGCGGTAAAGGAGGCCGGGTCCACAGCCGACAAAGCAGAAGTCGCCCTTTACGTAGTAGATATATGAATCGTCCGGTGACCAGGCGATTGTGGGATCCTCCCCCGACCCGATCAGAGCGCCGGTCGCCACCAGGTGCGCCTCCCCCGTCGCCACGTCCATGACATACACTCCGTCGTATTGGCCATTCTCCTCATGTAGCCCGTGGTTCGTTCCGGCATTCTCCCCATGTACCGCGATCTTCGTGCCGTCGTTCGACCAGATCGGCGATTCATACGTTTCAACCCCTGGGATGGCAATCTCACGTGTTGTGCCGCTTGCCACATCCTTTATCGTCAGGGTCGTGCTTTCCGGCGCGGGCATGGCGACAATGGCTTCGCTCTTCCCGTCTGGCGAAAGGCAAGAGGAAGAAAGCATTTCCGACGTCTCCACTCCTTTCTTGCAGCTTCCGACAAGTCCTTCTGCCGCCAGATCGGATGGGACCGGACAACAGGTGTACTTGGGGATCTCCTCGGACACCTGTTGCAGTCTGCCTCTCTCCGCTCCATCCGGCGACGTCCACCACACGCCGGATTGATCACGAACCGATTCGAACAATATGCGCTGCCCATCAGGTGACCAGGTGAAGCCGCCAATCTCTGCTGCATGATCCACTGTTTGCGAGTGACTTCCGTCACTTTCAACAACGTACAGCTCGCTCCCGTTGTCGGTTTGCGATACGTAGGCAATCTTGTCGCTGTTCGGTGACCAGAGAAGGCCGGTGACGTTCGTGGCGCCTATCACCGTCTGGCTGCCCCCATCCGCGACCGAAATCACATCGATCCCCTCATCTGTCCTCATAGCGATCTTGGACCCGTCCGGTGACGTTGACCCCTTCTCAATTGCTCGACTGCTTCCATCGATGGGTGAAACCGCTAGGGTCCCCTGGGAAGTCGTCAATAGAATCTCTGAGCCGTCCGGGGACCACCTCGCCGCCGCTCCCCCGGCATCGGCAGGAATCTGATAAAGGTTGCGGAGATTGCTTCCGTCCGCGTCAACCACAGAGAGACTGCTGCTTGCGACGCAATTAGAAACACTCCCGGTTTCCGAACAATCAATGAAGAGGATTTCCTTCTCGTCAGGCGACCAACTCGGGGAGCCGAGCATCGCCGGATCGTCTTTGATCAGTGTACGGATTAGTCCCCCTTGCGGATCCACGATGGACAGACTGCAAGGAGAACTTCCTTCACGAGTCCACGTGCACTGACAGAGAGCGAGGTTCTGCCCGTCAGGAGACCACTCAACCGGGTTGGGACAGCCGTTGTTCGCTGAGATGCGAACGCTGTTAGAGCCGTCCGCGTCGCTCGTCCAGTAATCTCCCCAGACTTGGTGACCAGCCTCAAGGTAGAGAATCTTTCCTCGTGAGCTCCACGAGACGAACTCTGCGGTGCGCGGATCGTCCGCGTACTCCCCCGCGATCGCGTTGCTCGCCACGAGGCGTACATTCGAGCCATCCGGCGCCATCACGTAAACGCCGTCCGCCCCGTCTTCACGCGCCTGCGAAGTGCATGCAATCAATGACCCATCCGGCGAGAATCCGCCGATGCCGTCATTCTCCAGCGAGTTCGTCAGCTGCTTTAGCCCACTGCCGTCGGAGTCAACGATGTAGAGGTTGTTTGCACCGCCAGCGGCGAAAAACAGAGAACCCGAGGGCACAGCGGCCAGTTCTTCGCTAGCGGAGGCCGGGGTCGGACTTGGGGCTGCAGACGCTGTCGGATCAGTCGTTGAGGGCGCTTTCGCTATGCCTGAGCCGCAACCAACGAGCAGCGCGGAAACCGTCGCTGCGATGGCCGTAGCAAGTTGCAGTCTCACGAGCCGTGGTGTGGCCTTCATCGCCGTCCTCCTCGTACCGTCCTCAACGAGTTACCGGACTTCCGAGGAGGATTCTATCACCCGACGCAAGCTGCCGCCTGACAGGAACCTTACGCCTTCCCTGCGCTTTTCTTACGGTGACGCCGCGCCTACACGCCCTTCGACCCCATCACCGCTCGTAGGGGAGGACTTTAGTCCTCCCGCCTAACGGTCAGGAACACCGCAAAGCAAGGTCCGTGTCCCTACAGCCCCTTCGACCCCATCACCGCTCGTAGGGGAGGACTTTAGTCCTCCCGCCGCGCACGGAATCGCGGGGAGAGTGCAGGGAGGGCACAGCCCGCCCTGCCGGCCGCAGGTCCGCCTCAGGAGGAGGGTTCAAGGCCTGCCTGCCGGTAGGCAGGGGTGTCCCCTTGATTCCCGATAAACCCTTGAGGGCGGGAGGCCACAGGCCCGCCTCCGGAGGGGTGGGAAGAGAGACGATGGTCTGCCAGAGCGGAAGCAGGGCAGCGCCGGAGCCTACAGCCCCTTCGACGCCATCACCGAGCACAGGTCCGCCGTCCGGCACGAGTAGCCCCACTCGTTGTCGTACCAGGCGAACAGCTTGACCATCGTCCCGTCGATGACCATCGTCAGCCCCGGATCGAAGATCGAGCTCGCCGGGTTGCCCTTGAAGTCGATGCCGACCAGCGGCTCCTCTTCGTACGCCAGAATGCCCTTAAGCTCGTCCTCCGACGCCGCTTTGAAGGCCGCGTTCACCTCTTCGACCGTCGTGCCGCGCTCCAGGTCGGCGACGAAGTCCACCAGCGACACGGTCGGCGTCGGAATGCGCAGGGCCAGTCCGTTCAGCTTTCCTTTCAGCTCCGGGAACACGTTTACGATCGCCTTCGTCGCGCCGCTCGTCGTCGGAATGATGCTCAAGGCGGCGGCGCGGGCTCGGCGCAGGTCCTTGTGGACGGTGTCCAGGATCACCTGGTCGTTTGTGTAGGAGTGGATCGTCGTCATCAGTCCGTGCTTGATGCCGAACGTCTCGTGGAGCACCTTCACCAGCGGCGCCAGGCCGTTCGTCGTGCAGGAGGCGTTGGAGATGACGTTGTGCTTCGTGTGGTCGTAGGCGTCGTCGTTGACGCCCATCACCAGCGTCAGGTCCTCGTTCTTGGCCGGCGCCGAGATGATGACCTTCTTGACACTGTCGTGGATGTGCGCCTTCGCCAGCTCGCCGTCCGTGAAGCGTCCGGTCGATTCGATGACGATCTGCGCTCCGACCTCCTGCCACGGCACCTTGCCCGGCTCGCGCTCCGAGAAGACGCGCACCGTCCGCCCGTCGACCTTGAGGTTATCGCCCTCGACGCCGACGGTTCCCGGGTAGCGCCCGTAGTTCGAGTCGTACTTCAGCAGATGCGCGTTCGTCGCCGGCGGCGCCAGGTCGTTGACCGCCGCCACTTCCAGCTCCTGCGCGTGGTACTCGGCGATTGCCCGCGTTATCAGCCGGCCGATCCGTCCGAAGCCGTTGATGCCGATCTTTGTCGCCATTTGTCTCCTCCTGCCTTGAAAGTCTGACTCAGTCGATCTTCACCGCGGTGCCGGAGGCCGTGACCATTAGCATCGTGCCCTTCAGCGTCTCGTAGTCGATGTCCACGCCGACAACGGCGTTAGCGCCGAGCGACTCGGCAAGCTGCTGCATCTCGATTAGCGCCGTCTCGCGCGCCTTCCCGAGGTCCTTCTCGTAGCCGGCGGCGCGTCCACCGATCACGTCCCGGATCGACGCGCCGAAGTCCTTGAATGCGTTGGCGCCCAGGATCGCCTCGCCGGTCACAATGCCCAGGTACTCGCGGATGGGCTTTCCCTCGATGCTTGGGGTGGTTGTAGCAATCACGATGGCTCCCTCCTTCGACAACCTGCCTCTTTCTGCCTGGGACCGACCTATTTCGACTCGGCTCGCGCTCTCAGGGCGGGCAAGCGGAAGGCGTTCCAGCCGGCGTATTCCGCCGAGCCTGCCAGCTCCGCCTCGATCCGCAGCAGGCGGTTGTACTTCGCGACCCGCTCGCTTCTCGCCGGCGCGCCCGTCTTGATCTGCCCGGCGCCCGTCGCCACCACCAGGTCCGCGATCGTCGTGTCTTCCGTCTCGCCGCTGCGATGGCTGATTATCGCCGCCCAGCCGGCCTGCTGCGCCATCGCCACCGCGTCGAGCGTCTCCGTCAGCGTGCCGATCTGGTTGAGCTTGATGAGAATGGCGTTCGCAGAGCGCTCGCGGATGCCGCGGGCCAGCCGCTGCGTGTTCGTGACGAAAAGGTCGTCGCCGATGATCTGGACGCGCTCGCCTACCGCCGCCGTCAGCTTCGACCAGCCGCTCCAGTCGTCCTCCGCCAGGCCGTCCTCGAGGCTGACGATCGGGTACTTGGCGCACCAGCCCTGCCAGTGCGCGATAAGCTCGTCGCTGCTGAGGGAACGCCCCTCCTTGGCGAGCCGGTACTGCTTCGAGTCCGCGTCGTAGAACTCGCTCGCCGCCGGATCGAGGGCGACTACAGCGTCCTCGCCCGGCCGGTACCGTGCCGCTTCGATGGCAGCGAGAACGACTTCGACGGCGTCATTGTTGCCCGCCAGCGACGGCGCGAACCCCCCTTCGTCGCCCACGTTCGTCGAGAGGCTGCGGTCCGCCAGCACCTTCTTCAGGGCGTGGTAGATCTCCGCGCCCATGCGCAGCCCTTCCGCGAAGGACCGAGCGCCGACCGGCATGACCATGAACTCCTGGAAGTCGGTGGAGCCTGCCGCGTGACGGCCGCCGTTCAGGATGTTGAACATCGGCACGGGCAGCCGGCTTGCCGTCGGTCCGCCGAGATAGCGATAGAGCGGCAGGCCGACTGAGTTCGCTGCCGCCCGCGCCACCGCCAGCGAGACGCCGAGAATGGCGTTAGCGCCGAGATTCGACTTGCCGGGCGTCCCGTCGAGCGCGATCATCGCCTGGTCCAGCGCCCGCTGGTCGTACGCGTCGAAGCCGACGACGGCGTCAGCGACGCGTTCGTTGACGTTCTCGACTGCCTTCAGGACGCCTTTGCCGCCGTAGCGCTTCGCATCGCCGTCGCGCAGCTCCAGCGCCTCGTGGACGCCGGTGCTGGCGCCGGACGGGACGGCGGCGCGACCAACGGACCCTTCGATGAGCGTCGCTTCCACCTCCAGTGTCGGGTTGCCGCGGGAGTCGAGGATTTCGCGGGCCTGGACGGATTCAATCTCCATTTGCCGGAATCTCCCTCATTTCAGAATCAGCGGCAGCCTGGGCCGCGGCCATGGCTTTGTCCACTGCGTCCCTGGCGTTGCTGGCCTGGAGCAGAGGCGGCGCCTCGTGCCCGTCGCGACTGAACGTCCAGCTTGCCAGAGTGACGACCGGCTTGCCAAAGACGAAGGCAAGCGCAATCTCGGAAAGAGTGCCGTAGGAGCCGTCGATGGCTATGACGGCGTCGCCGGAGAGAGCAACGATGGCGTTTCGAGCGGATCCGAGCCCCGTGACGACCGGGAACTCGACATAATCGTTCGCGTCCCGGCGGTCGGCCGTCGGCAGGATGCCGATGGTGTGGCCGCCCCGGCTTCGGGCGCCGCGACAGGCCGCCTCCATGACGCCGCCGCGTCCGCCGCAGACGAGGGCGCAGCCGCGTTCGGCCAGTTCCCGTCCGACCTCTTCGGCGACGGCGAGGACGTCCGCCGAAGCTATGTCGCCTCCTACGACAGATATCATCATCCTGCGCCAATCATATAGATCGGGCCGTCAGGCGACAAGACAGGTGAGCGGCGAAGAGGCGCGACGCCCGCGTCCATGAGGAGTGCGATTTGCCGGGGACGAGTGCGATTCCGCGTTCTTGCCTGCCTGCCGGTAGGCAGGTTGCGCTCGCCCGTCTGGGCTCCTTGCCCGTCTGGGCTCGCCGCGCCGAATGGGCCCCTTTGCGACGCCGCGGATCCCCTCGACGCAAATGTGGACATCCAGAAGGCTGCGGGTTTCAACCCGCAGAATTGCATAACATCTTACCGCGTTCTGGCCCGCCTGCCGGTGGGCAGGTTGGGCTTGCCCGTCTGGGCTCGCCCGTCTGGGCTCGTCGCGCCGTGCTGCAGCTACGTCTTCTTCCCCTCCAGCAGCGCTTTCTGCGACTCCAGCAGGTCGATCTGACGGTTCTGAATCGCGATCAGCTCCTCCCACTGCTTCTCCCGCAGCTCGTCGAGCTTCTGGTGGAGCTGCTCGATCTCGATCTCCGCCTTCAGATTCACCTCGTAGTCGTTCTCCGCGTGCAGCCGGTCGCGTTGCTCGCCTCGGTTTTGGCTCATCATGATCACCGGCGCCTGGATCGCCGCCAGCATCGACAGCATCAGATTCAGCAGAATGTAAGGGTACTCGTCAAAATGGTGGAACAGAGCGAGCGTGTTGATCAGCACCCAGATCGCAAGCACCACGCCGAAGCTGAAGATGAACGGCCAGCTCCCCGCGGTCTTCGCCAACTGGTCCGACACCTTCTGCCCGAACGTCAACTGCTCCTCGTGGATCGCCACGATGTTCCGGCTTACCTTCTCGTGCCGGCGCGCTTTCTCGCGGATCCGCTCCTCTGTCGCCGCCACTCGTCCGCTACTACCCTTCGCCTCGTCAGCCGTGTTTGCCGTCATTCCTACCTCCTGTCGAATGCGACGCGCCGAACGCATGAATGTGACGCCCGCGCCGCATGAAAACGTAGCATTCGCCGGATCGTCCGTCAATCGCTGCCCGTCGACGCTTGACCACCAGCGACGAACCGCGCTAATACAACCGTAGCCGAGACTTTCCAGTCTCGGCGTCGAAACACGGCCCGCGACCGAAAGTCTGACTGACGACTGATACAGCACGCCGCTCGACTCGCGCGCCAACGAAAGGGGAATCATGGACCTCGAGACCGTCATCTACCAGACCAGGGACAAGGTCGGCTACATCATCATGAACCGGCCCGACAAGCGGAACGCCCTCAACCACCAGCTCCTCGACGACCTCGACCGCGCCTTCGACCTCGCCGAAGCCGACGATTCCGTCAACGTCGTCGTCCTCAAGGGCGCCGGCCCGTCCTTCTGCTCCGGCTACGACCTCGGCGGCAGCTACTACACCAGCGTCCCCCGCGGCGCCGACCACTGGGACCTGAAGAACAGCCTCCTTACCCTGCGCGCCATCGAGGCCCGCTACCTGCGCATCTGGAACTTTCCCAAGCCGACCATAGCCCAGGTGCACGGCCACTGCCTCGCCGCCGGCTGCTACCTCCAGATGGTCTGCGACATCACCGTCGCCGCCGAGGACGCCAAGCTTGGCCACCCGGCGCAGCGATGGGGCGGCGTCAGCAGCATGCCCCTCTGGCAGATACTCATGGGCGTGAAGAAAGCGCGCTACATGCTTTACACCGGCCGCAGCATCAGCGGCGTCCAGGCCGAGCGCTGGGGCCTCGTCAGCCTCGCCGTCCCGGGCGACCAGTTGGAGTCGACCGTCGACCAGCTAGCCGACGAAGTTGCGGAAGTGCCGCCGCACGGCATGTTGCAGAATAAGGAAGCGCTGAACACCGACCTGGAGATGATGGGACTGACCGCCATGTTCCGGTCTCACGGCCACCACAACGCGTTGGGCCGCATCGTGCGCCCTGCCGTCGGCTTCGGCGAAGGCGTCCCGAAACCCGAAACGCCAAAGAGCTAGATTTCGCTGAGTCTAGAGACGCTGGACCGCAGCGTTGATCGTAGCCGCGATTACCTCTCCGTTCTCTACCTTGAACAGCGGAGCCGTGCTGCGGTTCTCCATATGGAATTGTATTCCGTCGGTGAACACACCCAAATTCACGAGCTTCGGGTATGGCAGATCGACAGTCCGTTTCGCGCCTACGAACACGCTTCTCCGCGACGTGACCGAAAGTAAGCCTACGTCGTCGGCGACGAGCTTTGTGCCTGTGACGACGCTCCGTCCGCGTGCGCCCCCGACGTGATACCGGACGCCCTTGGCGATTCTGAAACTGAAGCCGCTGTAGCCTCCGCGATACTCTCGCAGGGTCACCTCCTTCATCAACGCAGCTTCCGTTTCCGCGTGGACCACCTCACCCTTCTTCGCAATGATATGAGGATCCGTCACTTCCGGAAGGCGTCCGTCATTCAGCCGCGCTATGACGAGACGAAAGAACAAGTCGGAGTACTTTGAGCGGAACACCTGTTGCGTGATTCCGAATATCCCGCCTAATTCCAGCAGAGAATGCTCTTCCTCCTCAGAGAGGATGTCATCATCAAGGAATCTTTGCGCAACTGTGCAAAAGGCAGAGCCCTGCAGCCTACCCGCTTCGCCCTGTTGCAGAGCAGCCGCCTCTGCCGCAGTTCTCACCTGTGGGAGGAGAGCCACAACCTCGTCCGGAGAGGTTGTCAACCTCGCAAGCAGCCCTTTGTACGCTTCTCGCGCCCCGTCCCGCTCGCGACGCGCTTGGCTCGCTTTTTCCCGCTGTTCCCCTTGCCATTTCTTCTGACACACGGAGCACAATGAACGACCGCCAAGCCTGGCGAACAGACCCAGTTCGGCGCCGCAGTCCTTGCAAATAGCAGGCATAGTTCCCTCCCTGGAAATAAGCGCATCCGCTGTGGTGGTGCCATTCTCCGCCTCTCCACCCACTTCGTCAAGACACATTCCCTGGCGCCGACGACGGATCGTTCAGCCAGCGGGAGAGTGCAGAGAGGCGAAGCCCTCGCTGCCGGGGTCCAAGGGGTGTCCCCTTGATTCCCGATAAACATAACTAGGGTGGGCGGGTGGGAAGATGAGCCATTGCTGGCCGCAGCGGCAGCAGGCGGCGGCACTTCGGCCCGACAGCGGCCTTCATCCTGTGATATGATGCGTGCCGATGTCAAAATTCGACGAACTGGTGGAACAAACCCTGCGCAACACAGCGAGCCGACTTTCCGGCCGCCAGCTAACAATAGCTGCAGTTCTCTTATACTTGGGCGGCGGGCTGGCTCTGCCCCTAGGACTGCGCTGGCCTCTGCTGGATGTCATTGCCGCCAATTTCTTCTTCACCGCGCTTGCCGGCACGCTGATCCTCGCTTGGATCGCACCGCAGATCGAGGCTGCCAACCGCCGCCACCTTCTCGACTGGACGACTGACCTGCGCCGCCTCGAGGCAGAAGAGTTCGAATGGCTCATGGGAGAGGTGTTTCGCCGGGATGGCTGGAAGGTCCGCGAGACCGGCCATCAGGACAGGGCGGACGGCAACATCGACCTCGAGCTGACTCGCGACCGCCAGAGAATGATCGCCCAGTGCAAACGGTGGGAGTCCTGGCAAGTGCCGGTCGAAGAAATCCGCGAGTTCGCAGGTACCCTCATGCGCGAGGCGCTACCCGCCAGCGCAGGCATCTTTGTCACCCTATCTGATTTCACTAGCCAGGCCCGCGCCGAGGCGAAAAAGATCGGCATAGCGCTCATCGACAAATACGATCTACATGATCGCATCGAAAAGGCACGTCGTATAGAGCCGTGCCCCATCTGCCGGAAACCGATGCGCCTCGACTACTCCTCGCAGGGTTGGTGGTTCCATTGCGTCGCAGGTTGCCCGGGAAAGCGCGATCTCGGCAAAGACCCCGGTCGCGCCGTCGAATTCCTCACCCAACCCCCGACCACCTGACGCCCTGTCCGCTTCACGATCATCGTATCCGAGGCGTTCCAGCCTCGGCGCTTTCGTTGTAGGGGCGCATCGCGATGCGCCCGCCTCGATCAGTGCCACATCCCCCTTACATTTGTGGGCGAGTTCTGCTTCAATATCCTCGACGCACTCCCGCTTGGGCCGGTCTCGCCGTTCCGAGCCCGCGCCGACCAACCGCGCAGCGTCCACGCCCGTCCGCGACCACGACCTCGATGGAAATCCACCCTTCTCGACGGTCAATTACAAAAAGCCGCCCCTAACAGCTTCGGAAAAGTCCACATTTTTGCAAACAAATACAATCATAGTTGCCCGCCGGGGCCACGCCGCCGCTCCCAACACCCCCTCCGCCCCCGACCGCCCGCTCCATGTGGTATATTGAACCTAGAGTCGACAGTGTATAGCGGGGACCCCTAC
>CAWJHZ010000013.1:0-197524 GCA_963842845.1 uncultured Chloroflexia bacterium | reverse complement strand
GTGGAGACGTGGGTGAACTTGTCGGTGAGACCAGCTTCGTCGATGAGCGCGACCGTCTCGCCGCCGCCGACGATGGTCGTGGCGTTCTTGAGCTGGGCGAGGGCTTCGGCCAACGCGAGCGAGCCCTTGGCAAACGCCGGGTACTCGGAGACACCGACGGGGCCGTTCCAGAGGACCGTCATGCAGTCTTCGAGGGCTTCGGTGAAGCTGGAGACTGAGGCGGGACCGATGTCGACGATGCGCAGCTCGCCGGGTATGTCCTCGACGGAGACCGTCTCGGATAGGGCGTCTTCAGCAATGCGGTCGGCGACGACGACGTCCTCGGGCAGGAAGATGGGTACGCCCTTGTCGTCAGCCTGGCTCATCAGGTCGCGGGCCGTGTCGAGCTGCTCGTCTTCGACCAGCGACTGGCCGACTTCGAGGCCGGTGGCTTTCAGGAGCGTCGAGGCCATGCCGCCGCCGATGAGCAGGCAGTCGATGCGCGCCAGGAGGTTGCGGAGGACCCCGATCTTGGTGCTGATCTTGGCGCCGCCGATGATGGCCGCGAAGGGTCGGGCGGGACTGTTCAGCGCTTTTTCGAGGTAGTCGATCTCTTTCTCCATGAGGAGGCCGGCGACGGCGGGCAGATAGGCGGCGACGCCGACGGTAGAGGCGTGGGCGCGGTGAGCCGTGCCAAAGGCGTCGTTGACGAAGACGTCGGCGAGCTCCGCGAGGGCATGGGACATCTTGGGGTCGTTCGCCTCTTCTTCAGGGAAGAAGCGGACGTTCTCCAGAAGAACGACATCGCCGGGCTTCATCGCCTTCGTGACTTCGACGGCTTTGGGGCCGATGACGTGGTAAAGCGTATGGACGGGCACGCCCAGCAAATCGCTGAGGCGGTCACCGATGCCAACGCGGGACATGCGCAGCTCCTCGACGACCTTGCCGTCGGGCCGGCCGAGGTGGGAACAGAGAATGACGGCTGCGCCGTGGTCACGCAGGTACTGGATGGTCGGGAGGGCGGCGCGCAGGCGGCTGTCGTCGAGGATGCGGCCGGTTTCCTTATCGAACGGAACGTTGAAGTCGACGCGAACGAGGACGCGTTTGCCCTGAACGTCGATGTCGCGGACTGTCATCTTGTTCATCGGTTCCCTCCGTTGGGCATCCCGCCGCAAGCCGCTGCGGGTGGGGTTCCCTAGCCTGCCCTCAGCCTAAAGGTTGAGGCACGGGAGTGCAAGATGATGTCAGCGGCGCAGTGCGGCTACAGTTCTGAGGGACAGATGCCGCAGCTTCGGGACGTGCGACCCCATTTGTTCGACGCGGACAAGATCCTCCTGAGGCGGACAGGTGCCCGCTCTACGCGGTGGAGAAGCAGTCAGGTTTCGCGGCTGACGAAATAGTGCGTGAGACGGTCGAGGTCGCGACGGCGCGCGGGGACGAGGTCGAGGGCGTCGAGGAAGCGCAGGGCTTCGGCAGCGAAGCGCTCGGCGGTTTCCTGGCTGCGGGCGCGGGCGCCGCAACGCTCCAGGACCGCGACGGCGTGAGCGACATCGTCGTCAGTCAGCGTTTCTTTCGCGTAGATTGCTCGCAGGGCGGTCTGATCCGACGACGGCGCGTTCTCGAGCGCGTAGACGGCGGGGAAGGACTTCTTGCGGGCGCGGACGTCGTCGCCGGTGGGCTTGCCGGTCTCAGCGCTGGCGCCCCAGATGCCGAGGATGTCGTCGCGGACCTGGAAGGCGAGCCCAAGCTTCTCGCCGAACTGCTCGAAGGCACCGACTACGGGCGGCGAGGCTTCGCCGACCAGGGCGCCGCATGCCGCCGACGCAGCGATGAGCGCGGCCGTTTTGCCGGAGACCATCGTCAGGTAGTCGGCGGCGGTCACGTCGAGGCGCTCTTCGAGCGCGAGGTCGAGGTGCTGGCCCTCGCAAAGACGAAGGGAAGCGGTATCGAGGAGGCGGGAGACGGCGGTGAAGCGCGAGGCGTCGACGCCAACGTCCAGGAGACGGTGCAGCGCCACGTGGGCAAGCGCGAACATGCCGTCGCCGGCGTTGACGGCGAGCGGGACGCCGAAGGCGCGCCAGAGAGTGTCGCGGCCGTGGCGGCGCGGACTTTCGTCTTCGATATCGTCGTGGATGAGGCTGAAGTTGTGCAGAAGCTCCAGCGCGGCCGCCAGGGGAAGCACCGTCTCGACGTCGCCGCCGACGGCTTCGCAGGCGCAAAGGCAGAGCAGCGGGCGGACGAGCTTGCCGCCGAGGGCTCCATCGCCATCCTGCCAGCCGAGGTGATAGCGCATGAGGTCGTAGTGGGGCAGGTCACGGGCTTCGAAGGCGCGTCGGAGCTCGGCCTCGATGCGCGGGGCGAGCCGGTCGAGCAGGGGCTGGAGCGAAGCGTCCTTGTTTGCGGCCGTCATACGAAGGCGACGCGTCCTTCCTCGAACGAGCTAGGCTTCGTCGCGCTGCGCCTCCAGCGCCTCGAGCTTCGCCAGGCGGCGAGCGTGGCGTCCCCCTTCGAACTCAGCGGCGAGAAAGGCGTCGAGAACGTCGCGGGCAACGCCCTCGCCGATGCACCAGGCGCCGAGGCAGAGGACGTTGGCGTTCGTGTGCTGGCGGGCGCGTCGCGCGGCGAACGTATCGTGGCAGAGGCCGGCGCGAATGCCGCGGACCTTGTTGGCGCAGACCGTCATGCCGACGCCGTTGCTGCAGATGAGGATGCCGACATCGGCCTCATCGGCGGCGACGGCGTGGGAGAGCGGGATGGCGACGTCCGTGTAATCGACGGGGTCCTCGCCCATGCAGCCGAAGTCCGCGACCACGTGGCCCGCGGCGGCGAGGTGCTGCATGAGGGCCACCTTCAGGCGGAAGCCACGGTGGTCGCAGCCGATGGCGATGCGCATTCTAGTTGCCTCCCGGTTCGAAGCTGACGCCGGCGGCCACCTCCAGTTCCTCGCGGGAGAGGGCACCTTCGCGCAGGATGCGCGGCGGGTCGACTGTCAGGTCCAGCACCGTCGATTCTACGCCGATTGGCGCAGGACCGGCGTCGATGATTATGTCGACTTCCTCGCCGAGCTGGCGGGCGACTTCGGCGGCGGTGCGCGGCGGAGGCCCGCCGGAGCGATTAGCGCTGGTACCGGTGATCGGCCTTCCAAGCGCGCGAATGAGCGCCAGCGGGACGGGATGACCGGGCGCGCGCAGGGCCGCGGTGTCGCCGCCGGCGAGGGCGAGGGAACGGAACGTGCCGGCGCGCTTCAGGACGAGGGTGAGCGGGCCGGGCCAGTGGCGATAGGCTAACCTTAGCGCTAATTCCGGCATCTCTTGCGTAAGTGCGCTCGCCTGGCCGACGTCAGCCACTAGAATTGGCAGAGGGGCATCGAGCGGGCGGTTTTTGGCTTTACATAGGCAGCGCACGCCCTCATCGTTCGTCGCGTCGACGCCGAGGCCGTAGAGCGTATCGGTTGGAAATGCCACGAGCTTTCCCTGCCTGAGAGCGTCGACGGCGACAGCCAGGGCCGCGTCGGGGAAGTCGCTCCAATTAAAAAGGCGCATAGACGAAAAGGTGAAAGGATGAGTTCCCTTTCTTGACGGCAGTATAGCACGCTGGTATGGTGGTGTCGATGCAGGTGAAGGGACAACGCTAGTCCCGCATCGAGTCTGGGCAGGCAAGGGAGCCTGCCCCTACGGTTTATGGAGTCCCCAGATAATGACGGAAACTGAGAGCAGCTACCGCGTTCCCACCAGCGACGACATCGAGGTGTCGACGTATCTGGAGATCGCGCGGGAGAAGGGCGGCGAGCAGCCGGTCCTCAGCGAAGAGCCAGCCGGCGCCGGCCCGGAGACGGTCATCGTCATCGACTTCGGGTCGCAGTACAGCATGCTCATCGCGCGGCGGATCCGCGAGTGCAACGTCTACTGCGAGATCGTGCCGCATACGGCCGCCTGGCAGGACGTTTCGCGACTCAACGTTAAGGGTTTCGTGCTCTCCGGCGGTCCGGCCAGTGTCTACGTCGACAAGGCACCACTGGCGCCGCCGTTCATCTTCGAAAAGGGTTTCCCCGTGCTCGGCATCTGCTACGGGATGCAACTGCTGGCGCACCAGCTCGGCGGGCGCGTGACGCCGAGCGACAAGCACGAGTACGGGCACACGATCATTCACCAGTCGGAGCCGTCGGAGCTGTTCGCGGACCTGCCGCCGGCCATCCCCGTCTGGATGAGCCACGGCGACCGCATCGCGCAGATGCCGTCGGGTTTCCATTCGCTGGCCTACACCGATAACTCGCCGGTGGCCGTCATGGGCAACGAGCACGGCCTGCTGGGGCTGCAGTTCCACCCGGAGGTCGTGCACACGCCGCAGGGCAAGCAGATCATTCGCAACTTCCTCTATCGAATCTGCGGCTGCCGCGGCGACTGGACGCCTTCGAACTTCGTGGCGGAGAGCATGGAGCGCATCCGCGAGCAGGTCGGCGACGGGCGCGTTATCTGCGCGCTCTCCGGCGGCGTCGACTCGGCGGTGGCGGCGACGCTGGTGCACCAGGCGGTCGGCGACCAGCTCACGTGCATCTTCGTCAACAACGGCCTGCTGCGTCGGGAGGAGCCGGAGCGCGTTCTCGACACGTTCCGCCGCAATCTGAAGATGAACCTTATCGACGTCGACGCGACGGAGCGCTTCCTCTCGACGCTGGCCGGCGTCGTCGACCCGGAGACGAAGCGCCACCGCGTCGGCGAGGAGTTCATCCGCGTCTTCGAGGAGGAGGCCGGCAAGCTGGGCCGCGTCGACTTCATGGTCCAGGGAACGACGTACCCCGACGTCATCGAGAGCGCGTCTTCGCCCACCGGCGACGGGGCGGCGGCGAAGATCAAGACGCATCACAACGTCGGCGGGCTGCCCAGCCACATGACGCTGAGGCTCATCGAGCCGCTGCGACACCTGTTCAAAGACGAGGTGCGTCAGGTGGGACTGGCCGTCGAGCTGCCGGAGGAGATGGTGTTCCGTCAGCCGTTCCCGGGGCCGGGACTTTCGATCCGGATCATCGGCGAGGTGACGCCGGAGAAGCTGGAGACGCTGCGGGCCTGCGACTGGGTGGTGATGAACGAGATCAAGAAGGCGGGGCTCTATCGCGACCTGTGGCAGGCGTTCGCAGTGCTGACGGACAGTCGCAGCGTGGGCGTGATGGGCGACTTCCGGACGTACGGGCACGTGGTGGCGCTGCGGCTGGTGACGGCGGAGGACGCGATGACGGCGGACTGGGCGCGGCTGCCGTACGACCTGCTCGCGCGGATGGCGAATCGCATTGTGAACGAGGTGCCGACGGTGAACCGGGTGGTGTACGACATCACGTCGAAGCCGCCGGGGACGATTGAGTGGGAGTAGCGTTCTGATGTCGGAGTTGGTTGCGGTCGCTCTGATCACTGGTGGGCTTTCCGGCGGACTGGCGCTTGCGGGTTCGCTTGGGGCTCAGTGGCTTGGCGGCCGGAATGAGGGGAAGAGGGCGCACCTTCAGTTCCAGGCCGATCTGAAGGCTAAGCTGATGGACTACGAGCGAGAGGATCGGCTGGCCTTGGTTCGGCCCCTTCGGGAGTATCTGGCCGAACTGGGAGAAGCGTTCGGAGCCGCGACGGAAACGGGTGCCGATCGCCAGGCGATTGCGATGGCTTGGTCTACGAATATCGTTGCGCAACTGCTTCGAGGAACAATTCTCCGCCACTCGATTGACGACGATGAGGTATGTGCTTCCATGGACAAGCTTCTCGCCGCGGTCAGGGAGTTTGCTGCGGCCGCTGGAGATGTGCTGAAGGCGCCGTCGGGCTCGGCGGAAGAAAGGGAAGCTGCCGCCCGGCTCAGCGGAATAGAACTGCAACCGCTAACGAGAGACGTCCATGCAAAACTTGACCGGTACGCGCGCCGAGTGGACATCCCGAGGCTCGATGACTGAGGCTCGGATTTGTGATATTGCCCGTGGACGCGGCAGCCGCTACCATCATGACGGCAGGACGCTAGTACCCCAATCGGCAGAGGAAGCGGTTGCGAGTTCTCATCGTCGGCTCCGGCGCGCGTGAGCACGCCCTCGCCTGGAAGCTGCGCCAGTCGCCGCGCCTCGACGCCCTCTACGTCTCCCCGGGTAACGCCGGCACAGCTCAAGTAGCGGACAACCTCTCGGTCAAGGCGAACAACGTCGAAGGCATCGTGCGCACGGCGCAGGAGCAGGCAATCGACCTCGTCGTCGTCGGGCCGGAGGAGCCGCTAACGCTCGGGCTCGTCGACCGGCTGGAGGGCGCGGGCATCGCCGCGTTCGGGCCGAGCAAGGCGGCGTCGGAGATTGAAGCGAGCAAGGTGTTCGCCAAAGACTTGATGGTGCGTCACGGCATTCCCACCGCCAAACACGGCAGCTTCGATTCCATCCTGGAGGCGGGCACGTATATCGCCGAGCACCGCGAGCCGCTCGTCATCAAGGCGGACGGGCTGGCAGCCGGCAAGGGGGCGATTCTGACGCGCGACTCGGCGGAAGCGCTGGAGGTGGCCGACGCCCTGCTCTGCGACCGGGTCTTTGGGGAAGCCGGCGCGCGCATCGTCGTCGAGGAGCGGCTGAGCGGGCGCGAGACGTCGGCGCAGGCGTTCAGCGACGGCAGCAGCGTAGTCTCGATGCCGCTGTCGTGCGACCACAAGGCTGTCTTCGACTACGACGAGGGCCCGAACACTGGCGGCATGGGCGCCTACAGCCCGCCCGGCTGGGTCTCGCGGGAGACGGTCGAATGGATAGACGAGCATATCACCCGCGCCACCGTCCGGGCGATGGCCGAAGAGGGGCGTCTGTACCGCGGCGTCATCTACCCCGGCCTGCTGGTGACGGAGAGCGGGCCGAACGTGCTGGAGTACAACTGTCGCTTCGGCGACCCGGAGACGCAGGCGATACTGCCGCGCATGAAGAGCGACCTGCTGGACGTGCTGTGGGCGGTTGCGACCGGGCGGCTGCACGAGACGAGCGTCGAATGGCGCGACGAGGCGTGCGTGGCGGTGGTGCTCGCTTCCGGCGGTTACCCGGGTAAGTACGAGACGGGCTTCCCTATCGAGGGGCTGGACGATATCGACGACGATGTTATGCTGTTCCACGCCGGCACGAAGACTGACGCGGGCGGTCGCATTGTGACGAGCGGCGGCCGCGTGCTGACCGTGTCGGCGCTGGGCGCGACGCTGGAGGGAGCGCGTCAGAAGGCGTACGCGAACGTGGAGCGCATCCGCTGGCCGGGCGTGCACTATCGAACGGATGTGGGCGGGCGGCGGCAGCGTCCGCGGCCGGAATGGCTGGAGATACCATGAGTCAACCCATCGTTGCGGTCGTCATGGGGTCGAAGTCGGATGCGCCGACGATGCAGGAGTGTCTGGATACGTTGGACAAGCTGGGCATCGCCTACGAGACGCAGGTGATGTCGGCGCACAGAACGCCGGACAAGGTGCGCGAATTCGCGCAGGCGGCGTCGGAACGAGGGATACGCGTCATCATCGCGGGCGCGGGCGGATCGGCGGCGCTGCCGGGCGTCATCAAGGCATACACGGCGCTGCCCGTGATCGGCGTGCCACTGGCGTCGAGCGACCTCAAGGGCGTCGACGCGCTGATGGCGATGGCGCAGATGCCGCCGGGCGTTCCGGTCGCGACGGTCGCTGTCGGCAAGTGGGGCGCGCTCAACGCGGCGCTGCTGGCGGCGGAGATACTGGCGGCGTGCGACGAGTCGGTGCGGAAGGCGTACGAGGTCTATCGCCAGGGATTGGCGTCGGGGTAGACTGGGGATCGGCCGCGAACTGCTTCGCCGCCGAGACTGGAAAGCCCATGTTCAAGACGAACAGCGAGTCCACGCCTTTCGAGATGTTCCCCGGTATCGTGCGCCGCGCCCTCTGCGGCGGCGAGCGGATGACCGTGTGCGAGATCACGCTGCGCAGGGGCGCCACGGTGCCGCTGCACAGCCACGATGACGAGCAGGGCGGCTATGTGATTCAGGGCCGCATCCTCTTCAAGATCGGCGAGGAGGAGCGCGAGATAGGCGCGGGCTGCGGCTACCTGGCGCCGGCCGGCGTCGCTCACGCGCTGACGGTGCTGGAGGACAGCCTGATCGTCGAGGTCTTTTCGCCGCCGCGCAAGGAGTACCTGTGACACCGGAGATCGAAGTGTTCAAGGCGAACAGCGAAGCCACGCCCGTCGAGATGCTGCCCGGCATCGTGCGGCGGACGCTTGCCTCCGGCGACAGGACGACCCTTTGCGAGTTCCACATGTCGAAGGGGTCGGTGCTGCCGGCGCACAGCCACGAGCACGAGCAGACCGGCTACGTGGCGCGCGGCCGCCTGCTGTTCCGCATCGCGGACGAGGAGCGGGAGCTGGTGGCGGGCGACGGCTACGTGATACCAAGCGGCGTCGAGCATGAAGTGACGACGCTGGAGGACAGCATCGCTATCGACGTGTTTTCGCCGCCGCGCAAGGAGTACCTGTGATACCGAAATACTCGCGGCCGGAAATGGCGACCATCTGGTCGGACAAGGGAAAGTACGACCGCTGGCTGCAGGTCGAGATCGCGGTCTGCGACGCCTGGGCCGAGCGCGGCGACATCCCCATGGAGGCAGCGGAGAAGATCCGCAGCGCCCGCTACAACATCGACGATTTCAATCGATACCTGAAGGAGATCCACCACGACGTCATCTCCTTCCTGCGCTCCGTGGCGGACAGCCTGGGCGAGGAGTCGCGGTTCGTGCATATGGGCTTGACCTCATACGACGTCGTCGACACGGCGCTGGGCATGCAGCTTCGCGACGCCAGCGACATCCTCCTCCACGACCTGGAGGCGCTAACCACCGTCGTCGAGGAGAAGGCGCGGCGCTACAAGGACACGCTGATGATGGGCCGAACGCACGGCGTCCACGCGGAGCCGATAACGTTCGGGCTGAAGCTTGCTGGCTGGGTCGATGAGCTGCGCCGCAACGGCCGCCGCCTCGTCGACGCGCGCGCGGAGGTGGCGATCGGCAAGGTAAGCGGCGCCGTCGGCAGCCACGCGACCGTCCCTCCGGAGATCGAGGAGACGGTGTGTGCGCGGCTGGGCCTGGGCATCGAACCGATAAGCACGCAGATCGTGCAGCGCGACCGCCACGCCCGCTTCGTGACGACGCTGGCGATCCTGGCGTCGTCGCTGGAGAAGTTCGCGACGGAGATTCGCCACCTGCAGCGGACGGAGGTGCTCGAAGTCGAAGAGCCGTTCGAGGAGGGCCAGGCGGGATCGAGCGCGATGCCGCACAAGCGGAACCCGGAGAAATGCGAGCGCGTCTGCGGGCTGGCGCGGGTCGTGCGGGGGTATTCGGTCACGGCGCTGGAGAACGTGTCGCTGTGGCACGAGCGCGACCTGACGGACTCGGCGCCGGAGCGCATAATCCTGCCTGACGCCTGCCTCGTCGTCGACTACATCCTCGACCTGTTCACGTACGTCATTCGCGGCCTGCAGGTCTACCCGGAGCGGATGCGGGAGAACCTGGAGCTGACGCAAGGGCTGGTCTTCACGTCGCGGGCGCTGGTGGCGCTGCTGAACAAGGGGCTGAGCCGCGAGAAGGCGTACAAGCTGATCCAGTCGTGCTCGATGCGGGCGTGGAAGGAGCGGGTGCCGTTGCGCGGGCTGCTCGAAGGCGACGCCGAGGTGTCGAGCCTGCTGTCGGCGGCGGAGCTGGACGCGATATTCGACTACAGCGTCTATACGAAGTACGTCGACGACTCCTTCCGGAGGGTGGACCTGCTTTGAACAACGCGCCTCCCGGCGGCGACCTGAGACATACGAGAGACCTTGGGCAGATCGTCGACACGGCGCTCAAGGTCTACCGGCAAAACTTCGGCGAGTTCCTGGCGATTGCTGCCGTCACCGTGCCTATCGGGGCTATCGGCGCCGTAGTCGGAAGCTTGATCTCGGATAAGGTCGTTTCAGTCATCGTAACGGTCGCGTTCAGTGTCCCCAGCGCGGTGATTTCGCTCGTCGCGGTCGCGGCGATAGTCCGGGGCGTCGCCGACGTCGCCGAGGGCATACCGCCGGACTTCAACTACGTGTACGCGCGCGTGCTGAAGCGATTGGGCACGCTTTTCGTGACCCTTCTGCGGATACTGGTCATCTTTGTAGCGCTCTGCATCACGGTGGTTGGCATTCCATTTGCCATCTACCTGACTGTGCGCTGGGCCTTCTTCACGCAGGCGATCGTCATCGAGGGGGAGTCGCCGAGCGATGCGATGTCGCTGAGCGCCAGCGTGGTGCAGGACCGATGGTGGCGCACCTTAGGGATCTTGTTGATACTTGGACTGCTGGCAAGCCTTCCCACGGGGATTGTCAGCTTGATCTTCTCGGCGGCGGCGCCGATTGCCGGCAGCCTGGCCAGCGTGGTCGTGGGAGCGGTCGTGCTGCCGTTCAGCGCCACAGCGTCGACGCTGCTGTTCTTCGACCTGCAAAGCCGGAAGGCCGCGCTTGCCGGCGTCAGCGACAGCGGGCTGCCGGGCGATTGACTTAGGCTGTCGGGCGAACGGGACGATTCGGAACGATGATGGTTGCGGTCGAGCTGCAAACGCGAATGGCCTTCCGCGGAATCGTCAGCAGTGCAGCCACGACAGTCGAGATGATGGTGCTGCCTTTCATCGCCACCGCATACACACTTCTATCCTTCGATCTGCAAAGCAGGGAGCGCGAACGTGCCAGTATTGCTTGAGACGAATCTGCCCAATCTCTTCGCGCGCGGCAAGGTGCGCGACACTTACGATCTCGGCGACGGGCGGCTGCTCATAGTCGCGACGGACCGCATATCGGCGTTCGACGTCGTGCTCCCGCAGGGGGTGCCGCACAAGGGCGCGGTGCTGACGCAGCTCTCGGCGTTCTGGTTCGAGATGACCGCGGACGTGATGCCGAATCACTTCCTGCGCCTGATAAGCAACTGCGACAACGCAGATCTGCCGTTCCCCTGCTCGCACGAGATCGCCGGCCGGTCGATGGTGGTGAAGAAAGCGAAGCGGCTGGACGTCGAGTGCGTGGCGCGCGGCTACCTGTCGGGCTCTGGCTGGGCGGAGTATCGGGAGTCGGGCTCGGTGTGCGGGATCCGGCTGCCGGCGGGGCTGCGAGAGAGCGACAAGCTGCCCGAGCCGATATTCACTCCGTCGACGAAGGCGGAGAGCGGCCACGACCTGAACATCGACTTCGCGCGGGTGGCGGACATGGTCGGCGCGGAGACGGCGGCCGGCATGCGCGACGCGACGCTGTCGATCTATCGCTTCGCTGCGGACTACGCGCTCGAGCGGGGGATCATCATCGCGGACACGAAGATCGAGCTTGGATGGCACGACGGGCGGCTGATAGTCATCGATGAGATGCTGACGCCGGACTCGAGCCGCTTCTGGGACGCGGCGACGTACGAGCCCGGCAAGTCGCAACCGAGCTTCGACAAGCAGCCGGTGCGCGACTGGCTGACGGCGTCGGGCTGGAACCGCGAGCCGCCGCCGCCGGACCTGCCGGACGAGGTGGTCGAAGGCACGTCGGCGCGGTACCGGGAGGCGTTTCGCCGTTTGACCGGGCATGAGCTGTTCTAGTTAGGAGTTTCAGGTGTTTCTTGCGAAGGTGTACGTAACGTTGAAGCCGACGGTGAACGATCCGCAGGGGCTGACGATCCGCGGCGGGCTGCACTCGCTGGGATTCGAGAGCGTGGAGGCGGTGCGAGCCGGGAAGTACCTGGAGATACGCGTCGCGGGGTCAGACCGGGGGCAGGCGGAGTCGCAGGTGCACGAGATGTGCCGTCAGCTCCTGGCGAACCCGATCATCGAGGAGTACCGGTTCGAGCTGGAGGAAGTGGCCGGGTAGGTAGACCGCGGGAGGACTAAAGTCCTCCCCTACATTTCCCCCTCCACCTCATCCCATGCGCTAGAGGGTGCCTTTGGTGCTGGGGACTTCGTTGCCGAGGCGCGGGTCGAGGCGCGTGGCCGCTCCGAGGGCGCGGGCAAGCGCTTTGAAGACGGCCTCCGCTTTGTGGTGATCGCTGGCGCCGGCAAGCGTGCGGGCGTGCAGCGTGATCTGGCTCTCGGTGGCAATCGACCAGAGCATGTGGCCGATGAGGTCGGTCGGAAGCTCACCCACCTTCTCCCCCGTCCACGACAGGTCCAGCGCCGCGTAGCCGCGTCCGCTGAGGTCGACGGCGACGAGCGCCAGCGCCTCGTCGAGAGGGACGACGGCGTGGCCGAAGCGCACGATGCCCTCGCGCTTGCCGAGCGCCTTCTTCAGAGCGCGGCCGAAGCAAATGGCGACGTCCTCCGCCGTGTGATGGGGGTCGATCTGGAGGTCGCCCCTGGCGCAGATAGTTATGTCAATTCGCCCGTGACGCGCTATCTGCTCCAGGAGATGGTCGAGCATGCCGACGCCGGTCTCGATGACGGCGCGTCCGCTGCCGTCGAGGTCGATTTCGACGGAAACCTTTGTCTCTTTCGTTTCGCGCTCTTCTTTACCGCGACGTTCCACGGGTCCCTCCTAAGTGACAAAGAGCTCTCGTCAGGCTAGCCCTTGCTAGATCATGACTGTTGATAATGAGCATGTAGCCTAAGGCAGCAGCGGCCAGCACGGACCACAAGACAAGAAACCGTTCGTAGCTTCCCCTTGGTAATTTCCGCATTCTCGCCTATGTCCTTCGTGGTGTCCGTAATTATACGGCGTTCCCCACTCCAACCTTGCGGGAGGGCTAAAGCCCTCCCCTACGAGGGCCCGCTGGCGACGTTCCACGGGTCCCTCCTATCTCTTTCAGCGCGTCGATAAGGGCGCGGCGGTGCTCCGGCAGGCCGACGCTGATGCGCAGGCAGTCGCGCACCGATGGCGCGTCGGGCCGGCGCACCATGATGCCGCGTCTTCGCAGATCTTCCTGTAGCTCGCCGGCATCGATGCCGCTTATGCGACAGAGGACGAAGTTGGCCCGCGAAGGAATCGGCTGCAGGTAGGGAAAGGCGGCCAGGGCGCGGAACAGCTCCTCGCGCTCCGCGACGAGCAGGCGAACGCGCTCCCGCAGCACATCCGCGTCCTCCAGCGACGCGAGCATGGCCGCCTGCGCGGCGACGTTCAGGTTGTACGGCTGCTTGATCTTGAAGATGACCTCGGCGACGGAGGGGGGGAAGATGCCGTAGCCGACGCGCAAGCCGGCAAGCCCCGCCCATTTGCTGAAGGTGCGTAGGACGATGAGGTTGACACCTTCCGCGACGCGGTCGGCGAAGCTGCGGCCGGCGAACTCGACGTAGGCTTGGTCGAGGACCACGACGAGGCCGGTAGCGAGAAGGGCGTCGAGATCGGCTCCGGAGATGACGTCGCCGGTCGGGTTGTTCGGCGAGGCGACGAAGATGACTTTTGCCTCATTCGCGACAGCGCGAATCGCCGCCAGGTCGAGCGCGAAGCTGTCCTCACGCCGGGGAACGTCGATGATCCGCGCTCCGAGCACGCGCGTCAGGAAGGGGTACATGCCGAATGTCGGCGGGCAGTTGACGACGGCGTCGCCGGGTCGGAGGAAGGCGCGCAAGATGAGGTCCATTATCTCGTCGCTGCCGGTGCCGAAGACGATCTGCTCGAATGGGACGTCAAGGTAGCGGGAGAGGGCGCGCCGGGCCTCGCGCTGAAGCGGGTCGGGGTAGATGTGGTAGTGGCGATAGCCGGCCAGCGCTTCCAGGGCTTTTGGCGACGGGCCGTACGGGTTCTCGTTACCGTCGAGCTTGACGATGTGCTCCGGCGGGATGCCGAGGCGACGGGCCAGCTCGTCGATGGGCTCGATGGCCTCGTAGCCGGGCATGGCGGCCAATTCAGGCCTAATGCGTTTGCCGAGGTCGCTTTCCTTGCTCACGGTGCTCACTCTACAGGACGTTGAGGAAGACCGGCAAGAGGGGTTCTCGGCGCAGCGCCGCCGAGGCTGGAAAGCCTCGGCTACGGGATCTGCCGACGGGAGGACTGAAGTCCCGCCTGAGGCGGACAAGCCTCCCCTACGTTCCACGATCTAGAGAATCGCCGACCTAAGGCTTTTGTTTCTTGAGGCGCATCTCGATGGCGCGGGCGTGCGCGGTCAGCCCTTCGGCGCGGGCAATTGCCGCCGCGGCAGGGCCCAGCGCGCGCAATCCGTCTTCGCCAACGTCGACGACGTTGGTTATCTTCAGGAAATCGAGCACGTTGAGCGGCGACGAGTAGCGGGCGCTGCCGCCGGTGGGCATCACGTGGCTGGGGCCGGCCGTGTAGTCGCCCATGGCTTCGGGGGACGTTTCGCCGACGAACAGGCCGCCGGCGTTGTGAACGCTCTCGGTCCAGCGGGCGGCGTCGCGGACGAGGAGGCAGAGGTGCTCCGGCGCGAACTCGTTTGCCAGCAAGAGTGCCTCCTCGAGGTCGGACGTGACGACGATGCCGCCGTTCGCTAGTGCCACGCGCGCCACTTCACTGCGTTCGATCTCCATCAATTGCCGCTCGACCTCCTGGTCGACGGCTTTGGCCAGCGCGAGGGAAGGCGTCAGCAGGATCGGGCGGGCGAGCTCGTCGTGCTCAGCCTGGGCGAGGACATCGGCTGCGCAGAGCGCGGCGTCGGCGGAGTCGTCGGCGACGACGACCGTCTCGGTCGGGCCGTACATGGCGTCGATGCCGACGCTGCCGAAGAGCTGCTGCTTGGCAAGGGTGACGAAGAGGTTGCCGGGGCCACAGATCATATCGACGCGCGGGATGGTCTGCGTGCCGAAGGCCATAGCAGCCACGGCCTGGGCGCCGCCGGCGCAGAAGACGCGGTCGACGCCGGCGATGTCCGCGGCGACGAGCTTGAGCGGCGAGACGCCGCCGTTCGGGCCGGGAGGCGTCGTGACAATGACTTCGGGGACGCCGGCGACTCTGGCAGGAATTACCGTCATGAGGATCGACGAGGGGTAGACGATAGCGCTGCCGGCGGCGTACATGCCTATGCGCTCGATGGGGCGGACGCGCATGCCGAGGCCGTCTCGCAGGAAGCTGCGCTGGGTGTTCTGCATCTGCAGCTCGTGGAAGGAGCGGATGCGGGCGGCGGCGAAGCGCAGGTGCTCGACGAGGGCTGGGTGGACGGCTTGATAGGCGGCCTCGCGCTCGTCGGGCGGGACAGAGAGCGTCGGCGGCTCAACGCCGTCGAGAGCCTTGCTGTAGCGATAGACTGCCGTATCGCCTTCGACGCCCACGTCACTGATGATCCGCTCGACAGCATCGGCCGGTGCCAGGTCCTCATCAAACACGCGCCGAATCAGCTCGCGGGCGGCCGGCGAGACTTCAATGTCAGATAGCCTCCGTCGCTTGAGGACAGTCCGGCGTCCTTCGTCCGCGCCTTCGACGATTCTCATTGCAGGTACTCCTTGAGCGTGGCCAGGGCGAGCGCCTGGGCTTTCGCCACGAATGCCTCCGTCTGCCGCTTGCTGACGTGCTCGTGCGTCTCGTCCAGAAGCTGGGGCAGCGTCTTCATGAACTCGTCGACCTCTTCGGGTGTGGAGACACCGAGGAGGCTGAGGAAGCGGCTGGCAGTCCTCGGGAAGCGGTCCCACGTCGGCGGCAGGGACGCGGTCATGATGGCAAGTTCGTGCCAGCGGGCGATAATCTCCGGCTCCGCGAAATCGACATCGACGGTGCGGGGGCTGGCCACGAGCGCGTCGCGGATCTCATCCATCGCCGCACGGTCCAGGCGTCGCTGGACGTCCATCTCGTACTGGAGGACGCGGTCGAGGACGTTGGCGCGCGGGCCGCCGCCGAGCGCCGAATCGGGGCCGAAGAACGGCCGGTAGATGTCGGTTATCCAGACCACGTCCATCACCAGATGCGTCAGGTAGCCGGAGACGAAGGCCGCGGTGGAATCGCCGAGCTTCCAGACGTCCCTGAGGTCGCGATGGGCGCAGAAGAACGACTCTACGGCGTCCTGCTCGTCCAGGCAGTCGAGATCGAAGTAGTGCGACGAGATGCGCGGCCCGCGCGAGAGGACGTGCATGTCCGGGCCGGTCGAGCCGAGGTAGTAGGCACCCCGGTCAGCGTCGATCAGTGTGTTGTTGAGGGCGTTGGCCAGGTCGCGCGCGACGGACATGTGGAATGCGAGGTGCGGCACGCCTACGCCTCCCTGAAGAGCCGCAGAACGTGGTCCAGCAGCGGCCGCTTTCCTTCGTCGACCGGGCGGCGGGAGACGATGACGCAGGCGGTGGACTCCAGCAGCGCTTCGATCGTTTTCAGGCGGTTGGCCGCCAGCGTCGCGCCGGTCTCCGTGCCTTCGATCAGCAACTCGGCGTCCTCCGGCACGAAGCCCTCCGACGCGCCGCCGATGGGGATGACTCTGTAGCGCGGCAGGTGGTGGCTGCGGGCGCAGTCGTCGGCGATGTTGGCGTACTCGGAGGCGACCCGGACCGTTTTCTTGCCTTCGTCCTGCCAGAGGGCGACGGCTTCGTCGATGCTCGTCGCAGGCAGTTCCTCCGAGACGACAGCGGCGACCTTGTAGCGGCCGAGGCCCAGGTCGACAGCCTCCATGACCGGGCTGGCCGGGAAGCGGCAGAGGTGGTCGAAGAGCCAGTCGCGGCCGGCGATAGCGAGAATCGAAGTGGCCGAGGGCGACCTGCTGCGGCATGTCCTGCGGCCGCACCACCTTCGCCTCCAAGCCGGGAAGCTCGGAGCGCGGGCGGGCGACGTATTCGTCGACGCCGTAGCCGTCGAAGCGCAGGCCGGCGGCCTCAAGGGCGGCGGCGGCGTGCTTCAACTGGTGGCCATCGGGCAGGGCGATGCGTACGGCGCCGTTTCTCCCGGACGCGGCTGCGTCGCGGGGACGGCGGGAGACCGTCGCGGGGGCAAGCGGGAGGAGCAGCGACGGACGCCCATCGCCGTCGCTGCCGGCGGCGAGCGGCGAGTCGAGCACGACGCGCAGGTCCTTCTCGGCCAGGTTGCGCCGGTTGGCGATGAGCCAGACGGAGCTGTCGAGCAGTTCGTGCAGCGGCGCGAGGCCACGCCGTCGGACTTCGCCGGCGTCCTTGGCGGAGATGATGGCGAGATCGGCGTCTTCGGGCGGGTAGACTTCGGCAGCGCCCCAGACGGGGAAGACGCGATAGGAGGAAAGCCGGAGCCCCATGGCGAAGGCCTCGGCGATGTTGGCGTATTCGCTGACGATGCGCAGGCCGCTGACGGCCGCCCAATCGCGCACGTCGCCGTCCCGTCCGGCGGCGGCGACGAAGAGGGCGCGCCGGCCAAGGTCGAGATCGCGCAATGGAACGATGGCGTTCGTCGGGAAGCGCTGCGCCAGGTCTTCGACCCACTCCAGGCGGCAGATGCCGAAGTCGTAGTTGCCGAGGGCGATCTGGATGGGGATGTCCTTCTCTCGGAAGACGCGCATCTGAAGGCCGCCGTTGCTCTCGGGACCGAGGATGTAGGAGCGAGAGACGCCGGTGTACTCGCGGACGTCGAAGCCGGCGGCGGAAAGGAGCGCGCCGACGGGCTCGCGCAGATCGCCGGTGGGCAGGGCGAGACGAATCATGACGCGACCGCCTTCACAGCCGAGAAGGCAGCGTCGAGGGTGTCGAAGGTCGCGTCGGTGGTGTCGGCGATGCGCAGGACGTAGGCGAAGGCGTCGCCGCGGCGCTGAACGGCCAGGACGCGTCGACCCGACGAGGCACCTGCGAGCGCAATGGCGACAGATTTGCCGAGAGCGCGCAATCGGCCAGCGGCGGCGAATGCCTCGGCGAGGGCGGCGGCATCGCGGCCAGCGGTCTCGACGACCCAGCGCTGCGAGCGCGCTTCCGCGATCGGCGAACTCTGAAGGTGCGAGGCGATCTCCTCGATGGACAGCGCGAAGCCGGACGCCGGCACACCTGAGTCGTTGCCGACGAGGGCGACGAGCTGGTCGTAGCGGCCGCCACTTCCCATGCGGCAGCCGGCGGCGCGGAACTCGAAGACGGGGCCGGTGTAGTACTCGAAGTTGCGGACGAGCGTCGTCTGGATCTCGTGCGGGCAGCCGAGGCGGTTCAGCGTGGCGCTGACGGTGGTCAGCTCGTCGAGGGCGACAGCGACGGCAGGCACGGTCGCGCCGAAGGCATCGCGGAGGCCGCGCAGGTAGGTCTCGGCGCCGCCCTTGACGTCGAAGAGCAGGTGGAGCGGAGCGCGGAGCTTCGGCAAGCGGGCTTCGATCTCCTCCAGCACGGTCAGGTCGCCGTCGAGGAGGCAATCGTAGCTCAGCGCCTGCTCTTCAGGCTCGAGGCCGGTTTCAGCAAGCACGGCGCGTACGAGGCCGGCGTGGGAAAGGCCGACTTCGACATCGCTCAGGCCAAAGCTTTCCAGCACTGCCTTGCCGAGGAGGATGAGCTCGACGTCGCCGGTTGGGCTCGGGTTGCCGATGAGCTCGACGCCGCACTGCCAGTCCTCGCGCGACTCGTCGCCGGCGGCGAAGCGAAAGACGTTCTGAACGTAGAAGAAACGCGCGGACGCTCCCTGCGGCAGGTTCTCGACGTAGAGACGGGCGGCGGGGATGGTGGCGTCGGGCCGGAGAACGACGCGCTCGCCGCTCCAACCGTCCCAGTCGAGGAAGGAATAGACACGTCCGAGCATCTGCGGCGAGAGGGTGCCGGCGGCGGTGAAGAGATGCAGGTATTCGATGGTCGGGGTGCGGACCTCGGAGTAGCCCCAGGAGGCGCAGACGCGGGCAAAGTCTTCTTCGACGCGTCGATAGGAGAGCATCTGCTGGGGCAGCAGGTCGCGCATGCCGGGGCAACGAAGGGAATCAGTTTCTTCGGGCATAGCACTCCAAGGCCGGCCACTGGGCCCGCCTGTCGGTAGTCTACAATAGCGTTTTGCCGTGATTCAACTTGGGATAGGATTAGCGGCAGGACTAGGACCTGTATGACGGCAGGCGGGAGGACTAAAGTCCTCCCCTACGTCCCCCCCAATGTCCTTCATCACGTTCTCCCTACATTCGCGTATCGCGAGCGTATAATGGTTTGCGTGAGGATTCCGAAGCTGACACGCATCACGATAAAGTGCGCCCGTCTCCTGACGGCCTGTCTGGTGCTAGTTGCAGGCACGATTGGGTCGGCATGCGGTAATCCGGTGCACGAGCGCGGCGCCGTCAACGTGCTAACCGTCGACGGGGACATCAATCCGGTGATGGCGCGCTACATTGAGCGGGGGATCGCGAACGCAGAGGACGCCGGCGCCGCGGCGGTCGTCATTCGCGTCGATACGCCGGGCGGGCTGGAGGACTCGATGCGCAAGATCGTCCAGCGAATCGAGGCGTCGAAGGTGCCGGTAATCACGTATGTCTCGCCGAGCGGCGCGCGGGCGGCTTCGGCGGGGACGTTCCTCGTGATGGCGGGCAATGTGGCGGCGATGGCGCCCAATACGACGATCGGCGCCGCGCATCCGGTCAGCGCGACGGGCGGCGACATCACAGGCACGCTCGGCGACAAGGTGACGAATGAAGCCGCGGAGTACGCGCGCGGAATCGCCGGCCTGCGGGGTCGCAACGCCGACTGGGCGGAGCAGGCGGTGAGGCAGAGCATCGCCAGCGACCAGGATGAGGCGGTAAGTCAGAACGTCGTCGACTTCGTCTCTGGCAGTCTGGACGACTTGCTGAGCCAGGCAAACGGGCGGTCGGTGACACTCTCCTCCGGCACGGTTACGTTGCAGACGAAGGACGCGCCGGTGGTAACAAACGGCATGACGCTGATCGAGCGCTTCCTCCTCATCATCAGCGACCCGAACATCGCGTTCCTGCTCATCAGCCTGGGCAGCCTGGGCATCCTCATTGAGCTGATCCATCCGGGCATCGCCGTCCCCGGCATCTTCGGGGCGATAGCGCTCCTTATCGGGTTCTTCTCGGTCGGGACGCTGCCGGTGAACTGGGCGGGCGTATTCTTGATCATCCTGGCGTTCGTGCTGTTGGGAGCGGAATTAATGGTGGGGGCCCATGGCACACTAGGTATCGGCGCCGTGATATCCTTGATCCTGGGAGGGCTGCTCCTGACGAGCACGAGCAACCCGCAGTTCCAGGTGTCGCGGTGGCTGATCATCGGCCTTGCGGCGGTCGTAGCGTTTTTCGTATTCTCGATCGTTAACTCGATGATTCGCGCCCGCCGCTTGCCGGCGACATTGGGGACGTACAACCTCGTCGGAAAGCGGGCCGTCGCGCGGACGCCGCTGGAGCCGACTGGCATGGTCTTCATCAACGGCGAGCGCTGGACGGCGACTTCGACAGGTCGATCGGTGAAACAGGGTGAGCCGGTGGAGATAACCGGCGTCGACGGTATCAAGCTGCAGGTGCGGCCATTCGAAAAGGAGGACGAAGGTGGCACGAATGGAAATACAGCCTGAGGAGCAGGCCGAAGAGCGAATGATCACCAACACCGCAATGCGGTGGCTCCTGCTGCCGCTGGCGATCATCGGATCGCTGCGGATCGTCCAGGAGTACGAGCGAGGGGTGCTGTTCCGCCTCGGCCACGCGATGGGGGTGACGCCGCCCGGGCCGTTCCTCGTAATACCCGGCTTCGAGCGGCTGGTGAAGCGGGACCTGCGCATCGTGACGATGGACGTGCCGAGCCAGGAGGCGATCACGAAGGACAACGTGACCGTCAAGGTGAACGCCGTCGTCTACTTCCGAATCGTGCGGCCATGGGAAGCGGTCCTGAAAGTGCTGGACCACATTCGCGCGACGTTCCAGATAGCGCAGACGACGCTGCGAAGCGTGCTGGGGCAGTCGTCGCTGGATGAGCTGCTGGCCGACCGAGAGAAGATCAACCAGCGTCTTCAGCAGATCATCGACGAGCAGACGGAGCCGTGGGGCGTCAAGGTCAGCACCGTCGAGGTGAAGGACGTTGAGCTGCCGCAGGGGATGCAGCGGGCGATGGCGCGTCAGGCGGAGGCGGAACGAGAGCGGCGGGCGAAGATCATCAACGCGGAGGGCGAGTTCCAGGCGGCGGAGCGGCTGGCGCAGGCGGGCGCGATTATCGCGGCGACGCCGACGACGCTGCAGTTGCGCTTCTTGCAGACGCTGGCGGAGATCGCGACGGAGAAGAACAGCACGATCGTCTTCCCGGTGCCGATCGATATCATTCGGGCCTTCATTGAGAAGGGCGGCGCTATCGTGACGCCCAATCCGGTGGATACGATAGAGACGATGAAGGCGCTGCAGGCGCAGCCGCCGGCGGAGATGGAGCCGCCAGCGGAGCAGGAGCCGCCACCGGAGTAGGGCAGGGAGGCTAACCGTCTGCCGCCAGCGTCACATCGGCGGCGGAGACGACGGCGATGCTGCCGTCGGGGCGGCGCAGCAGAAGGTTGCCGTCGGCGTCGACGTCCTCGGCGACCCCTTCCTCCACGTCGTCCACGGACTGGGCGCGCACCTGTCGGCCGAGCGTCTCCAGTCGCGCGCGCCAGGCCTCGTAGACGTCGCCGTCGACGCGAGAGGCGGCTAGCAGCTTCTCGAACCGGTTGAGGACGGCGGCGAGCAGCTTTTCCCGCGAGACCTTTCGCTCGGACTCCAGCGCCAGGCTTGTAGCGACGTCCCGTATCTCCGCGTGTCGCAACGGATCGAGGCCGATATTGACGCCGATACCGACGAGGGCGTACCCGACGTCGCCGGCGCTGGTGCGGGAGTCGATCAGGACGCCACCCACCTTTCGCCCCTCAATCAGGACATCGTTGGGCCACTTGACGGCGCTTCGGACGGCGGCCACGGCGTCGATTGCTTCGCAGACGGCGAGCGGCGCAACCATGGCGAGTCGACGAACGGTGCCGGGCTCAGGGCGCAGGACGATTGTGACGTACAGCCCACCGGGCGGTGATACCCAGGCGCGGCCGCGGCGCCCACGACCGGCGGTCTGCTCGTCGGCGAGGACGATCAGGCCGTGGGGGGCGCCGGATTCGGCCTCCTCGCGGGCAACGTCCATGGTCGAAGGGACGGAGCGCTGGTGCAGGGCGAACCGGCCGAGCGAGTCGGTCTCGAGGAGCGACTGGAAGGCGGCCAGAGAGAAATCGTCGCTCATTTCGCCACCGAATACAGCTCTTGCAGGAGCTCGCGGGCGACGACGCGCTCGTCCCAGGAGATGTGCGTTTCGCCGACAACCATCGATTGCTCGGTCCCCTTGCCGGCGAGGAGAACGACGTCGCCGGGGCGCGCGAGCTCGAAGGCGCGGCGGATAGCGGCGCGGCGGTCCGGGACGCGCACGAAGTCGTGCCCTTCGCGGCGGCCGACGGACATCAGGGCGTGAGCTATTTCGTCGATGATGGCGTCGGGGTCCTCGGAGCGCGGGTCTTCGCTGGTGAGGACGGCGAAGTCAGCGAGCTCAGCGGCGACGCGTCCCATGCCGTCGCGGCGATTGCGGTCGCGCTCGCCGGCGCAGCCGAAGACGGCGACGACGCGGCCTTTCGTCGTCGAACGAAGGACCTGAAGGACGCCGCGCAGAGCTTCCGGCGTGGAGGCGATGTCGACGACGACGGCGAACGGCTGACCACAGTCGATCATTTCCATGCGGCCGGGGACACCCCTGAAGGCAGCAAGACCATCGCAGACCGCCTCCGGCGCGACGCCTAGCGAAAGTGCGACGGTGCTCGCGGCGAGGGCATCGTAGACGTTGTGACGGCCGGGCAGCGGCAGGCTGACGGGCAGGAGGCCAAACAGCCCGACGAGGTCGAAAGCGGAGACGAGCGGCTCCAGGCGAATCGACTCGGCGCGCAGGTCGGCCGGAGCGTCGATGGCGTAGGTAATGGCGCGGGCGCGGGTTCGGGCGCGAAGGGCGTCAGAAGCGGGCTCGTCGGCGTTGAGGACGGCGGTCTTGGGCACGCCCTTGTCGACGCTTTCGTCCAGCATCTCGAAAAGACGCCCCTTCGCGGCGAGGTAGCCGGCGGCGTCGCCGTGGAAGTCGAGGTGGTCGCTGCTGAGGGTCGTGAAGACGGCGACGTCGAACTCGCACTCGTCGACGCGGTTGAGCGCCAGGCCGTGCGAGGAGGCTTCGATAACGGCAAAGCGGCGGCCCCCTTCGACCACGCGCGCGAGCATCTCTTGCACTTCCGGTGACTGGAGCGTGGTCATGTGGCTGGCGTTCAGCTCCGGGCGGTCAGCGGTCTGGAAGGCGGCGCTGCTCAGGTAGCCGGCAGGCAGTCCGGCCTTTTCCAGGAGCGCGGCGATGAGGTGGACCGTCGTCGTCTTGCCGTCGGTGCCGGTGACGCCGATTGTGACGAGTCGACGGGCCGGGAAGCCCCAGAAGGCGGCAGCGATGCGCGCCAGCGCCCGCCGACTGTCGGGGACAACGATGAGCGCGGCCACGCCGCTGGCCAGGGACTGCCATTTGGCCTGGCGGTCGGCCTGGACGACGATTGCGGCAGCGCCCTTGTCCAGCGCCATCGAAATGAAGTCGTGGCCGTCGCGGCTTTGCGGCGGCAGGGCACCGGGCACGGCGACGAAGACGGAGCCCGGCGTGGCGAGCCGTGAATCATAGCAGATCGTCGCAACTTCCGACGGCGGCTCTCCCACGAAGCGGGCGTCGGGCAGGAGCAAAGGCCAGTCTATACGGGTCATGTCACCTCGCGAGTCGATTTCCGTCATTATAGCGCCAGCATCAGGCGGCGGCGAGAAAGGGGAGGCCCGTCCGCCTGAGGCGGACGGGCCACGTAAGCGCCAGCGGACCTGTAAGCCGAGTTCTGTGTCTCCCTTCTAAGGCGGACAAGCCGCCTCAGGCGGAAGCGGTGACCATCTATCTGGGATGACGGTTGCCCGCCACCTCTTGCGACCAACCCGAGGACGGGCCGGGCGACCCATTGTCCTCCTATTCGGTCTTGCTCCGGGTGGGGCTTGCCCGGCCAGCCGGTCGCCCGACTGCCGGTGAGCTCTTACCTCGCCATTTCACCCTTTCCGCACAAGGCGGAGGTATGTTTCTGTGGCGCTATCCGTAGGGTCGCCCCTCCTGGGTGTTACCCAGCACCCTCGCCCGGTGGAGCTCGGACTTTCCTCCCTCGTAAGTCTGCTAGGCAGACGCGCGAGAGCGGTCACCCGGTCAGCTGGCGGATAAAGTATAGCATGTCTGCCGGCGCGTCGGGCGCGTGTCTGAGGCGTCGCTACAGGCGGCCTGGAGCGCATTATGTCGAGCTGTCGAGCGCCTGGTTGGCGAGGCTGTCGGCAAGGCGATTGCCGGTACGCGGGATGTTGCCGAAGGTGACTGACTGAAAGCGGCCACGCAAGTCAAGGAGACGTTTGTATAGAGGAATGAGGCGCGGGTTGCGCACCCGGTAGCGGCCAGTGAGCTGTCGGACGACGAGCTCGGAGTCCATGCGCAACTCGACGTGGGCAGCGGCCAAGCCCAACGCAGCTTCCAGAGCGGCGATGGCGGCGCTGTACTCCGCCTCGTTGTTCGTTCCAACGCCGATGCGTCGCGACTCGCGATGGACTTCGCGGCCGGCGGGATCGAAGATGACGACGCCGACAGCGGACGGACCCGGGTTGCCGCGGGAGGCGCCATCGGCGTAGGCGACGTAGACCGCTCGCTGCGCCTCGTTCACGGCCGCAGCAGCACCTCGATGCTGTCGTCGACAACGATGACGCGGTCGACAACGTCACGCAAGAGAGAGCGCCGCGAGGCGAAATCGAGTGAGTCCCAGCGATCCAAGAGCCGAAGCAACGCCTGCTCCTGCGCCCGGCGTCGAGCGGCTACGGACGCCTGTTCCTCGACGCGCCGCTCAGCCGCGACCAAGCGCCCTTCTACTTCCAGACGCTCGGCAGCGAGCGCCAATCCCAGCGACTGCAGCTTCTCGCGGCTGAGGCGGCCGCGGGCAGCGGCGTCCATGTGCCGCTCCAGACGCTTGTCCAGTTGGGTCAGGCGGCGGCGCATCTCGTCGCACTCTTCCTTCGATTCGGCGAAGACGGCGTCTTCGTCGCCGGCCTGGCGGAAGGCGCGCCCGCCGTCGAAATCGAGCGTGGAAAGCTTCTCCCGCACGTCGCCTTCGAGGTCGTCTGCGCGATGCGTATGATAGTCGCAGAGGCTCTGGTTCGTGCGCGACTGGCACTGGTAATAGCGATAGGATGCTTCGGCGACGGAGCCATCGCGCTGTCGCTTCCAGCTCTGGCGGCGGCTGACGCCTATCAACTTGTTGTTACAGTAGCCACAATAGACAAGGCCGGAGAGCAGGAAGGGCGTAGCCTGCGGCGCCGAGTAGCTGCTGCGACGCGCCATGAGGCACTCCTGCACGCGGCGGAAGTCTTCGTTGGAGATGAGGGCGGGGTGACTGCCCGGCACGCGGACGCCGAAGCGGCTGTAGGTGCCCAGGTAGGTGCGATTGCGCAGGATGTCGCGGATGCTCACCATGCTCCAGTTGCCGCCGCGTCGGGTCTTGACGCCCTCTTGATTGAGGCAACGGGCGATACGTCGAATGCCGAGCCCCTCTTGGAGGTAGAGCCGGAAGATGTAGCGGACAACGACGGCTTCCTCCGGCACGAGGTCCAAGCGATGGCGGTTGCCGACGCGATAGCCGTAGGGCGGCCGGCCAAGCACTTCGCCTTTGACGGCCTTGCGTCGCATGGCGGAGCGGACCTTATCGCCGACGCGGCTCTGGTTGTTGTTCGTCCATGCTTCGAGGAGGCGGCCGCCGGCGTCATCACCGTTCATGACGAGCACTTGAGCGCCGAGGCCCTGCAGCTCGAACCAGCTCCGCGCAGCCTCCTTAACGTCGCGACCGAGGCAATCGATTGAAGGCGTGACGACCATCAGGAAGCCCTTCTCGGGGCGCTTCAGGAATTCGACGAGCTGCTGGTAGCCGGGACGCCTTTCGGAGTCGATTGCGGCGCCCTCGACGAAGGAGGCGACGGCCTCGTAGCCGCGATCGCGGCAGAACTCAAGGAAGGCCGTGCTCTGCGCCGCGAGCGGTTCGCCGCGCTCCCCTGTCGCCTCCTTGAAGTAGCCTACCGCCTTCATCCGTCAGCTCACGTAGAGTATGCGCTCACAACTGCTGCACTGGACGATTACGTCGGAGCCGCCACGGGCTTTCTGGAGAAGGGACATGGGTAGGGAGATCCGGCAGCCGCCGCAGGTGCCGCGCTCGACCTTGGCGACGGCGCGCCCCTGGTGCTTGGAGCGGAGGATATCGTACTGCGACAGGCCAGCCGCGTCGATGCCTGCGCGCTGCTGCGCCCGGCGGCCCTCCAGTTCCTCGATCTCCGCCGTCAACTCGGCTTGCTTCTGACGGAGCTCGCGCTGCTCTTGCTCCCAGGCACCGAGAAGCGAGGCGTGCTCGCGGCGGGCGGCAGCACGGGCCCGCTCCGCCTCTTCTAGCTGCGACATTACTTCCAGCTCGCTGTCTTCGAGGACTCGCTTGTGGGCCTGGATGGATTGGATATCCTCTTGCAGGCTCGCGAGCTCTTTCGGGTTGTTGAGGGTGCCGGCGTAGAGCTTCTTCTCCAACGGCTTTATCTTAGCCGCCAGGTCTTCGACTTCGCGTTCGGCGGCGCGGAGGCGTTTCTGAATTTCCCGCACTTCGGCTTCCCGCTCCTCGATTAACCCGGCCGCTGCTGCCACTTCTTCTGAGTCGCCGAGCTGCCCTTCGATCTCCTCCAGGGCGGCGCGCCGGCTGTCGATCTCCAGGTCGGTCTCCTGAAGCTCGTAGAGGTCGGATATTCTTGTCATGCAATCACAGCGGGCGGGAGTTGCTATCGCGTGTCAGATCGAAGGGTGGGAGGGCTCACTGTTGGCCGCAAGCAGGATTATACGGCGAGGGGCGAAACAGCCGCAAGACGACGCAGGCGCGGTTCTTCGGTTTGACCCGCGCAAACGGCGCTCTCTATAATGGAATCTGAACTTGTTCCTCATAAGGTTGTGATCCAATAATGCTTTTCGATGTTGGTCCTTTTCTTCGCCAGCCTGCCGGAACCACGCGGGCCTATCGCCTGAGCGAGCGCCAGGAGGAGTTGGACGGCATGGCAGCGGCGGACGTGCGGGGGACCGTGCAATTCTTGCGGACGCAGCGGAGTATCCTGGTCAGCGCCTGCCTGTCGGTGAGCAGCAGCGATCAGTGCAGTCGCTGTCTGGAGCCGCTGCGCACTTCATACGCTATCGAATTCCAGGAGGAGTTCGGGCCGACCGTCGACATTGAGACGGGGCTGCGCCTGGCGCCGCCGGACGATATGTTCGAGATAGACGAGCGGCAGACGCTGGACTTGAACGAGGCGATCCGGCAATATCGCCTGGCCTGGCAATCGATGAAGCTGCTGTGCCGTTCGGACTGCAAGGGGCTCTGCCCGGAGTGCGGCGCCAATCTGAACCTGGCACCGTGCGCATGCCCGGTCAAGAGCGAGGACGCCGTCGATCAACCTTTGGCGGCGCTGCAGGAAATTAAGGCGCAGATCAGCAACAAGGAAAGGGGTAGCTAGGACTTGCCACCACTACCAAAGCGGAAATACCCGAAGTCGCGGCAGGGGAAGCGCCGCAGCCACCTGCGGATCGATAGGCCGCGGCTGACGGACTGCCCTCAGTGCCACACGCCACGCCTGCCTCATCACGCCTGTCCCGTTTGCGGGACGTACAAGGGGCGAGAGGCGATCAAGGTCGAGCAAGCGGGCCTCGGCGAATAGCGCCACTCCGCTTCGGTTCTCCCGTGCAGTCGAATGGAGGCATAACCAGAGGTGGGACCCTCAGCGGTTAGCACTGCTTGGCTCTTCCCCGGACAGGGCGCGCAGCAGGTCGGCATGGGCCGCGCGCTGGCACAGCAATCGCCGGCGGCGCGAGAGCTGTTCGAGCGGGCGGACGCGGTGCTGGGCAGGCGCCTTTCGGAGATCTGCTTCGACGGACCAGAAGATTTGCTGCGCCAGACCGTCAACACGCAGCCAGCGATCATGACCGTCAGCCTCGCCTGCCTGGCGACGGCGCGGGAGGCCGGCGATCTTCACGAGGACCCAAGCTACGTAGCCGGGCACAGCCTTGGCGAGTATACGGCGGCGGTGGCCGGCGGCGCGCTTTCCTTCGAGGACGGCCTGCTGCTTGTGCAGGAACGTGGCCGTCTGATGCAGGCGGCGGGCGAAGAGAACCCCGGCGGCATGATCGCGGTGCTCGGTCTCGACGAAGCGGCGGCTGAGAAGCTGTGCGCGGAGAGCGGCGCCCAGATATGCAACGTGAACTCGCCGGAGCAGATTGTCATCGGCGGCAGCGTCGAAGCGGTAGGCCGGGCGATGGAGCTCGCGCGCTCGCATGGGGCGCGACGGGCCGTTCCCCTTGCCGTCAGCGGCGCCTTCCACACGGAGCTCATGCAGCCGGCGGCGGTCGGTATGGTGGTGGCTCTGGCGCGAGCGTCCTTCCGCGATCTCGACGTGCCGCTGGTGACCAACGGGACGGCGACGGCAATCAGCGAGGCGTCGCTGCTGCGCGAGGAGCTGTCTTACCAGCTCACGCACGCGGTGCTATGGCGGCAGTCGGTGGAACGGATGCTGGCGCTGGGCGTGACGGGGTTCGTCGAGTTCGGGCCCGGGCAAGTGCTGTCGGGGCTGGTGAAACGAATCGAGCCTTTGGCTGCCGTGCGGACGGCAGGCGAGCGGGAGCTTCTGGAGGAGACAGCGTCGCTGTCCACGGCGAGCGGAAGCGGAGTCGCGTAAGAGATGCCCACCAGACGACGGCAGGCGCGCACTCTGGCGCTCCAAGCGCTCTATGAGGGGGACACGACGGGCCATGACCCTCACTCGGCGCTGGAACGGCTGCTTGTCGAAGCGAACGCGCCGGAGGAGAGCGCGGTCTTCGCGCGGGATCTGGTGACGGGCGCGGTGGAACGGCGCGCGGAACTCGACGAGGTGATAGCGCGGGTGGCGCCAGCCTGGCCGCTTGAGCAGATGGCGACGATAGACCGGAACATCCTGAGGCTTGCAATCCTGGAGATTTTGCTGAATAATAGGACGCCAGTGAAGGCGGCAATCAACGAGGCCGTCGAGCTTGCCAAGACCTTCGGCAGCGACAATTCAGCGAAGTTTGTCAACGGTGTGCTTGGATCGGTAAGCGCAATGGCGGCGCGTTAGCCGAAGAAAGGAGTGGTAGGTGGCGACAGTTTTCGAGCGGGTACGCAAGATTATCGTAGACCAGTTGGGAGTCGAGGAAGAGCAGGTGGTGCCCAGCGCTTCGTTCGTCGACGACCTGAACGCCGATTCCCTGGACCTCGTCGAGCTGATCATGTCGATGGAGGAGGAGTTCAGCAAGGACGGCAAGGCCCTGGAGATCTCCGACGAGGACGCGGAGAAGATCGTGACCGTGCAGGACGCGATCGACTATCTGAAGGACCTCGGCATAGAGGACAAGTAGAGCCTCCCCGGCCACACTGCCCGAGACTAGCCTCTCTCGTTCGCGGTGTGGCACGTTCTCCCTCTGAAGAGCATAATTGGTATAGCGGTCGGCTTCACTCTCGTGGTTTGATATGGAGTTTTTCGGAGTAGGGCTGCCGGAGCTCGTGCTGATCCTCGTCCTCACGCTTATCGTTGTGGGGCCGCAGCGCTTGCCTGAAGTTGCCGCGCAACTCGGCAAAGCAATGCGCGATCTCCGACGCTACACTTCGGGCATTAACAAAGACCTCCTGGATGCTGTTCAGGAGTTGGAGCGCGAGTACAAGGAGCTTAAGGGAGAGCTGCGCTCGGTCAGTGGCGAGCTGCTTCAAAAGGCGGAGTCACTGGGACGCGACTTGACCGACGTTTCGGACGAGGTGCGAAGGACGCTGAAGATCGAGGAGCCGCAGGCGAGGGCAGCCGCGGAGCCGACACAAGCTGGCGGCAACGGCGCATCCCACGACAGCGGCGTGGCGCCTCCCATCCAAACGACAACGGACGAGATCCGAAATGACGTTGCCCTTGAGCCGCGGGAGGACTAAAGTCCTCCCCTACGAGGCGTCCATGAGTTGGCAGATGTAGGGAGAGTGACTAGAGGTGGCGACAGCCGAGACCAGCGCCGGTAGCACAAGCAGCGGCAAAGAGCTGACCATCCTGGAACATCTCCAGGAGTTGCGGCGGCGGCTCATCGTTTGCGCCATCACTATCGTTGTGGCTTTCTGCGCCTCGATGTTCTTCACCAAGCGCTTCCTGGAGTGGATCACGGCGCCGGCGAAGAATAGCAGCGGGGACGTTTCCATCATCTTCACCGACGTCATGGGCTACTGGGGCGCCTATTTCCGAGTTGCGATTCTGGCAGCAATCGCCCTCTCAATGCCCGTCATCGTCTACGAGATACTGGCATTCGTGGGACCGGCGCTGACGAAGCGGGAGAAGCGGTGGGTGTTCCCCATCGCCCTGGGGGCAACCGTCCTGTTCGTGATCGGCGTCCTCTTCGCCTACTACGTCGAGTTGCCACCGGCGCTGGGGTTCTTGCTCAACTCTAGCAACAATATCAGACCGATGATCAACGTCTCCGGCTACATCGACTTTGTGACGCGGCTGATGCTTGTTACGGGCCTCGTTTTCGAGCTGCCGCTGGTCGTTATGGGGCTGGCGAAGCTGGGGGTCGTGTCGTCGCGCAAGTTGCTGGGCTGGTGGCGATACGCCATAGTGCTCGCTTTCATCGTCTCGGCGATCGTGACGCCGACAATCGACCCGGTGACCCAGACGGTGGTCGCGATGCCCATGATTGTCCTCTACTTCGCCGGCATTATCCTGGCGAAGCTGGTCGAACGGCCGCGGGTGCCGGCGAACAGCTAACGCGCCTTCTCGCTTTCTCATTGACTTTCCGCTTTGGTCATGCTATCATCCGCCGAGTGGCGAGGTGATGCGCTGAGGTCGCGGTGCGAGAATGGGACGTTGTTTGGAGAAGCGACCTCTGGCCCTCTGAGAAGTCATGAGCTTCGGGGGGCCCAGGGCTTCCCTCGCCTTCGTCGTTTGTGCGAGTCGGCGCCGAGACTTTCTAGTCTCGTTATAGCGGTTCTTCATGGGATGTTGAGGCGTCAGGATGATTGAGGTCGACAAGAAATCAGCGCTGACGGAGCTTAATGCCGAGATAGCGCAGTGCACTCAGTGCGAGCTGGCGACGACGCGCAGTCGCACGGTGCCCGGCGAGGGCCGCGCGGACGCTGACATCCTTTTCATAGGCGAAGCGCCCGGCTACTACGAGGACCAGCAGGGCCGGCCGTTCGTCGGACCGGCGGGGCAGTTCCTGGAGCAGCTTCTCGGCTCCATCGGCCTGCGACGGGCCGACGTGTTCATCGCCAACGTCATCAAGTGCCGGCCGCCGCAGAATCAGGACCCGCTGCCGCATCAGATCGCGGCCTGCGACGGCTGGCTGCAGCGCCAGTTGGCGGCTATCGAGCCGAAGCTGGTGATAACGCTGGGCCGGTACTCGATGGCCAAGTTCTTTCTGGGGCAGTCGATAAGCCGGATCCACGGGCAACCCCGACGAATCGGCGAGTTGCTGGTGGTGCCGATGTACCATCCGGCGGCGGCGCTGCATCAGGGGAGCCTGCGCCGGACGATTGAGGACGATTTCAAGAAGCTGCCGCCGGTGCTGAAGACAGCGCTGGCGGAGGAGACGTCTGCTGAGCCCGAGGTGCAGCAGATGAAGCTGTTCTAACATAGGGAGATGGAAGGTCGCCGAGGGCGGCCGTCAAGGACGATAAGTTGGCCAAGGCAACGATGAGGTCACGGCCGGGCGGCGGTAAGCCGTCCAGCCTTGCGGCGCGCCGGACGACGGGCAAGCCGCTTTCGCGACGTCGCTCGGCGGGAAGAGGGCGTCGCGGCCAGACGTTCCTCTCGACGTTGCAGCCGGTGCTCTTCCGCTGGGAGGCGCTGGGGGTGGCGCTCGTGGTCGCCGCCGTTGGCGCAATCCTTTGGCTTGTCCCGGTGACCACTAACCTCGCCGATGCCCGCGATTCGCTTGTCAAGGCGCTGGGCGCGGGCGTGTTCCTGCTCATCCTCCTCTTAGGCGTCATCGGCTGGCTGATCATCCGCCGGACGCTCTTCTCCACGTTCTATGTGTACTGGCGCAGGTGGCTGGTCTCGCTCCTTGTCGCCGGGTTTGGGCTGGGCTTGCTGGCGCTCTTCCGCCCCGACTGGAAGCTCGGCGGCACGGCGCTGTCCGACGTGACGGCCGGCGGCGATTGGGGACATTCGCTGGTCTCGGCGCCCGTCGGCGTGCTCGCATGGCTAGCGCTGGCTGTCGCGGCAGTGGCCGTCGTGTGGCCGAGGGGGTCGTTGCGGTTGTTGCAGCGAAGTCCGCGGCTGGGTGTGGCTCTCTGGCACCTACAGTTGCCGCAGCGGACGTACCGATTGGCGCGACGCGCGGGCGACGCGATCTTCCCGACAACGCTAGAGCCGGAACCCGCGGAGCCTGTCGCGATGGAGACGTTGATGTGGGCGCGAACCAACGCATCGGCGGTGGCCGAGCCGGGCACGGCGGAAGCGACGGAGGCGCCGGTCGAGCAGCAGGTCGCGGAGCCTTGGCAGCCGGCGCTGCCCCTCGCTGTCGAAGGGGACGAGGGCGACGCGCAGCAGACGCAGCCGGGCGGCAACGGGCGCTGGGATATGCCCCCGCTGGAGACGCTACTTCCAGCCGGAAGTGAGTCCAGCGAACGCCCCGACAGCGCCGCTCGCTCGCGGCTGATCGTTGATACGCTGGCGAGCTTCGGCGTTGACGCGGAGGTCGTGCAGATCAACGAAGGCCCGACGGTGACGCAGTTCGGCGTCGAGCCGGGCTGGGAGGTGAAGACGCGCACGGTGCAGGAGCGCGACAGCGCCGGCCGGCCGGTCTTCGACCGAAACGGCCATCCCAAGATGCGGACGGAGGAGGTTTCGCGGACGCGGGTGCGGGTGAGCCAGATAACGTCGCTGGCCAACGATCTGGCGCTGGCGCTGGCGACACCGTCGCTGCGCATCGAGGCGCCGGTGCCCGGGAAGCCGGTAGTCGGCATCGAGGTGCCGAACGTCACGACATCGCTGGTGACGCTGCGCAGCGTCGTGGAGAGCACGGCGTTCCAGCGGCTGGCGGGTCGCACCAAGCTGGCGCTGGCTCTGGGCAAGAGTGTTTCGGGCGAGCCGGTGGTGGCGGACCTGGCAAAGATGCCGCACCTGCTAATCGCCGGCGCGACAGGCAGCGGCAAAAGCGTGTGCATCAATTCCATCATCACCTGCCTGCTGATGCAGTCGTCGCCCGACGACGTGCGGCTCATCATGATCGACCCGAAGCGCGTGGAGCTGGCGGCGTTCGCGCCGATACCACATTTGGCGTTCTCGTCGATCGTCATCGACGTCGACAAGGTCGTGGGGACGCTCCAGGCGGTGATCCACGAGATGGAGAGCCGCTACCGGCGATTCGCGTCGCTGGCGGTGCGGAACATCGAGGCGTTCAACCGCCATCCGAAGGCGCACCTGCGGCTGCCGTACTGGGTCGTCATCATCGACGAGCTGGCGGACCTGATGATGGCGGCGCCATACGAGGTGGAGCGTCAGGTGTGCCGGCTGGCGCAACTGGCGCGCGCGACGGGGATTCACCTGATCATCGCAACGCAGCGGCCGTCGGTGGACGTGGTGACGGGGCTGATCAAGGCGAACTTCCCGACGCGAATCGCCTTTGCGGTGTCGTCGCAGGTGGACTCGCGGACGATCCTGGACGGCGGCGGCGCGGAGAAGCTGCTGGGGCGCGGCGACATGCTGTACCAGCCGACGGACGCGGCCAAGCCGAAGCGATTGCAGGGCGTGTACGTGTCGGACCAGGAGATCGAGCGGCTGGTGGCGTTCTGGACGCAGGAGCGGTTCCGCGAGGTGCAGCGTCAGGTCTACGACGACCTGCTGACCGAGGCGCGGCCGGAGGTGGACGAGCTATTCGGGGCGGACGACCCGCTGTACGAGCGGGCCCGGACGCTGGCGGCGGAGCACACGCGGGTGTCGACGTCGATGCTGCAGCGGCGGCTGCGTGTGGGCTATCCGCGGGCAGCGCGGCTGATGGACATGCTGGAGGAGAAGGGGGTTGTGGCGGAGTCGGAGGGCGGGAGCTCACGGCGGGTGCTGGTGCGCGAGGAGGAGTACGAAGAGGACGACTAATTGTTATTGTTTTGGAAAAGTGCGCGCTTTCCGAATCTGGGAAGCGCGTTTTTGTGTAATTGACCGCAAATCGGCCGCGATCTGACGGGCGTAGGAGGGCGATGTTAAGGGCAGTCGCGGCGGCTGCTCTGGTGTGTCCAGGATAGCAGGCGAGAGGGCGGACGGAAAGGGAAACTTGGCACTCTGGGATGTCGGAATGAACGGAGATTGGATTAGCGCTTGACAAACGTTCGCGGAGGTCCTATTGTTACGGCATCCCCGCCGTGCCGTTGGCAGCGACGCCCTTCGGAGGTGCACGATGCGCACTGGAACGATTCTTCGGCTGTTGCTTGTGGCATTGGCGATGGGTCTGGGCATTGTCCTTCGAAGCCCGGTATCCGGCGCCCGCGCTGCGGGTAGCGACCCAACCGTCATCGCCACCATTAGAACAGGCTGGGGCGGACGCTATCCGGTAAGCGTGGCCGTCAACCCCAACACGAACCAAATCTACGTGGCGAACTATGACAGCAACAACGTCTCCGTCATCGACGGCGCCAGCAACACACTGGTCGCCACGGTAGTCGTTGGGAGTTGGCCCCAGAGCGTGGCCGTCAACCCCAACACGAACCAAATCTACGTGGCGAACTATGACAGCAACAACGTCTCCGTCATCGACGGCGCCAGCAACACGCTGGTCGCCACCGTGGCTGTGGGGAGTGAGCCCCGGGGCGTGGCCGTCAACCCCAACACGAACCAAATCTACGTGGCGAACGATGGCAGCAACAACGTCTCCGTCATCGACGGCGCCAGCGACAAGCTGGTCGCCACCGTGGCTGTGGGGAGTGAGCCCCGGGGCGTGGCGGTCAACCCCACTACGAACCGCATCTACGTGGCGAACTATTACAGCGATACCGTCTCCGTCATCGAAGGTGCCAGCGACACCGTCGTCGCCACCGTAGGGGTCGGGGCTGGCTCCGTGGGCGTGGCCGTCAACGCGACCACGAACCTCATCTACGTGGCGAACTGGTACAGCAACAACGTCTCCGTCATCGACGGCACCAGCAACACGGTCGTCGCCACCATGACGACGGGGAATGGCCCCAATGCCGTGGCCGTCAACCCCAACACGAACCGCATCTACGTGACCAACGGGAATGATAACTACGTCTCCGTCATCGACGGTGTCGGCAGCACGGTCGTCGCCACCGTAGGCGTCGGGAGTTCCCCCGCTGGCGTAACCGTTAACCCCAACACGAACCGCATCTACGTGGCGAACATTGACAGCGGCGACGTTTCCGTCATCGACGGTGCCGGCAACACCGTCGTCACCAGCGTGGTCGTCAGGTCCACTAACCCCCACGGTGTGGCCGTCAACCCCAACACCAACTTCATCTACGTGGCGAACTACTATAGCGACGATGTCTCCGTCATCGACGGCGTCAGCAACACGGTCGTCACCAGCGTAGCGGTCGGGCCCACTGACCCCTGGGGCGTCGCCGTCAACCCGAACACCAACTTCATCTACGTGGCGAACTCTGGCAGCTTCTACGTCTCTGTGATCGGGGGCGCCAGCAACGCGCTGGCCGCCACCGTGCCCGTCGGGCGTTTTGCAGACGGTGTAGCCGTCAACCCCAACACGAACCTCATCTACGTGGCGAACGAATGGAACAGCAGCAACAACGTCTCCGTCATCGACGGCGCCAGCAACACGGTCGTCGCCACCGTACCGGTTGGGAGTGAGCCCTACGGCGTGGCCGTCAACCCCAACACGAACCGCATCTACGTGGCGAACGATGGCAGCGACAATGTTTCCGTCATCGACGGTACCAGCAACACGGTCGTCGCCACCGTACCGGTCGGGTTGGAGCCCTACGGCGTAGCCGTCAACCCCACCACAAACCGCATCTACGTGGCGAACTATGACAGGAACAACGTCTCCGTCATCGACGGCACCAGCACTACGGTGATTGCCACTGTAGGCGTTGGAAGTGCACCCGAGGGCATAGCTGTCAACCCCAACACGAACCGCATCTACGTCGCGAACTCCGGCAGCGACAACGTCTCCGTTATCGACGGCACCAGCAACGCGGTTGTCGCTACCGTAACGGTTGGGAATTACCCCCTGGGCGTGGGCGTCAACCCCAGCACGAACCGCATCTACGTGGCGAACTCCGGCGATGACACGGTGTCGGTGATCCAGGACTACCCTATACCGTTGACAGTCGGCGGCATAGCGGAGGCGCCGGACGTGGACGCGCTGCCAGACGGGCACGGGTCGTCGGGCGCGGGCGTTTTCGAGATTGCAGGCGTCGCTGCGGCCGTTGTGCTGACGCTGGCGGTCGGCGGGTGGTATGCACGGAGAAGGCAGCGGCGCGCGAGCTAGCGGCCACGTCTACCAGGTGACTTCGTAGATCTTGTAGCGGCCGGGAAAGCCCTTTATGCTGTGCTTTCCCCTGTCGACGAACTTGAACCCCGGGTAAGGGCCCGCCAGCTCTTTCACGAGCTCCGACATCAGTATCTGATTGCCTTTCGCCATCTCGGCGATGCGGGCCGCGAGGTTGACGGCGGCGCCGAAGAGGTCCTGCTGGTCGCGGAGGACGTCTCCGGAGTTAAGTCCCATGCGCAAGACGAGCGGTCTGTCAGGGTTGTCGCGGTTCTGCTCGGCGATTTTGCGCTGGATGTCGATGGCGCAGAGGACGGCGCGGCGGGCGCTGCCGAAGGAGACCATGAAGCCGTCGCCCTGGTACTTGATCTCGGCGCCGCCGTGGTTCTGGATCTGGGCGCGGACGATCTGGTTGTGGCGCTTGAGGGCGTCGAGGGCCTGCTGGTCGCCGACGGAGGCGGTGAGGTCGGAGAAGCCCTGGATGTCGGTGAAGAGGACGGTGACGGTTGCTTCGACGGTGGCCTGGAGGGTGAGGCCGAGGGGGCGGCCGCAGTTGGCGCAGAAGCGCGAGCCATCGGGGCTGGTGGCGCCGCAGTTGGCGCAGATGACGGGCGCCGGCGGCGTGGCGCTGTGGCGGTCGGCGGGCAGGAGGGAGCCGGCGTGGTGGTCGATATCCTCCATGCCTTCGGGCGGACGGACGGGGTCAGATGGCGGCATGACGTTCCTCGTCGAAGGCGCACGGTTGCCTAACATTTCACGTTAGCATGGCACCGCAGGCTCGTCAAACGAGGGGGATTCGCGGCGTCGAAAGGGGGCGGCGGCGGTCAAGCACAGGACAGGTGCTCGCACGAAGAAGGGTCTTGACAAACGTCGTACGAGGAGTATGCTTGGGGCGCTGGTGGTCGTTGGTAGTCTCCGGAGGTGCAAGATGCGCTCCTCACGTCTGCTCCGTCTTCTCCTCTTTCTGTCGGTTTGCGCCCTGCTGCTGATGGCGGGGCCTGGCAACAAAGCCGCATTTGGCAGCGAGTGGTGCTCGGGCACGGTCTGTGAGGAATGGGTAGCACGCTATAACAATCCGACGAATGGCAGTGACGGCGCTGCAGCTATAGCGGCTGATTCTTTAGGGAATGTATATGTGGCGGGCAATTCTCAAGAAGCGCCAGGTTCGACAAACGACTTCAAAATTGTGAAATACGATGGAAACGGTAACCAGTTGTGGGCGGCCAGCTACAGCGCTCCCGACAAACCCTACAATATCCTTCAGGCGATGGTTTTAGATGGATCCGGAAACGCGTACGTTACGGGCTACTCGATGGGCGCGGGCGGAGCCGTCACGGGGGACTATACAACGGTCAAGTTCAGCAGCGATGGGAATATCGATTGGGCTGCTAGTTATGATGGTCCCGCCCATGGGCAAGACGAGGCGGACGCTATCACTTTGGATGACAGCGGCAACGTGTACGTCACGGGGGAATCAAAGGGCTCCGGTACTAACTTCGACTATGCCACTGTCAAGTACGATAATGACGGCCGCCAACTATGGTGCGCCCGATACGATGGTCCAAAGAGCGGAGTAGATCAGGCAACGGCAGTACGCGTTTGGTCAGGCGGTGTGTACGTAACGGGGGCATCCGAAGGCTTGAGCAACTACGATTTCGCGACCATTAAATACGATGGTAACGGCGATCAGCAATGGGTCAGTCGCTATGCTGACCCATCTGGGGTCTTCGATTATGCAAGAGCCCTCGCAGTGAACGACTCCGGCGTCTATGTGACGGGTTACCTTTATGGGAGCCTTGCAGATTACGTAACTGTGAAATACGACGACGGTGGCAACGAGCAGTGGGACCGCATTTATCAGGGTCCCGGCAACTCAGGTGGCATCGCTACAGCGCTAGCGATTGACGGCTCCGGCAATGCATACGTTACTGGCTACGCGGGAGGGGGTTACGCGACCCTCACATACGACACATCAGGCACCGAGATGTGGGCAAGTAGCTACATTAATCCAAACAGCACTCCTAATGACCTGATAGTCGACGGGGCAGGCTATGTGTATGTCACCGGCGAGAGTAACTATGATTACGCGACAGTGAAGTATGACGCGAACGGCGAAGAGGTTTGGACAGCGACTTACAATGGTCCTTCCAATTGGGAAGATGGCGCGTCCGCTCTGACTCTGGACGGCTCGGGTAATGTATACGTGAGCGGCTACTCCCAGGACAGCGTGACAGGCAGCGACTTCGCGACGATCAAGTACAGCCAACCCTCCACGCCTTGGCCAACGTTCACCTTCACACCAGGGCCTTCGCCGTCGCCTACCGCGACATCGACTCCTGTGCGCGGCCCGGGGCCGGACCTGATAGTCGACGACATGTTTTCGACTCAGACGATGGAGAATTACTGTGATACGCCTGCCGGCTTTGGCGTGGCGGTGAAAAACATAGGCACGGATACGGCGGGCCCTTCGGTGACAATGGTTACGGGTGGCATGGCAGGGACTATCTATATCGATACGCCAGCGGTTGCCCCCGGCCAGAGCGTGTATGTTAGCGGTAATGTCGGCATGGGCGGACTGCTGACTGGCACGGCGAACTGGGATCACGCTGTTCCGGAATCGGCTTACTGGAATAATTCTTTGACTGAGGAGGTCGTGTTAATCACCTTGCCAACCTGCACGGCGACGCCAACGGGCGTCGCGACGGCCACTGCTACGCCGATAGTGGGCGGTACGCCCGATCCGGCCGGCGTCGGTGGGATTGCGGAGCCGCCGGATGACTTCACTGCGACGCACGGGGGCGGCGGGCTGCCGGTGGGCGAAATCGCGATGCTTGCGGGCGTCGCTGTCGTCGCGGGGAGCGCCGGCGGATGGTACGCGCGGAGGCGGTTCGGGAGTCAGTAAAGCGCAATCTGAACAGCCTCGACATTCGTGGTACGAGGAGTATACTGCTGTCGCTGGTGGTAGTTAGTAGTCTCCGGAGGTGCATGATGCGCTCCTCACGTCCGCTGCGTATTCTCCTTGTGGCGTTGCCCGCCGTAGTGGCAATGGCGTACCAAGGTCTGGCCGCCGCCCAAGGGCCAGGACACACGATATCGGGGATTCTTACCGAGTCGCCCGGTTGCATGGGCGCCGAGCGCGGCTGGACGGTTGCCCTCGATCCCGGGTTCATTACGACGACGACGAGCCTCAATGACGGCAGCTTCTCGTTCTCCAACGTTTCTGACGGCAGCTACACCGTGTACCCGTTGCCGCCCTGCAATCCATTCGGCTGCTGGAACGCATTGCCGGTGACGGTTGCCGGCTCTGACCGGACGGGCCTGCAGATTTGTCTTCAGGGGCCTCTCCCAACACCTACGCCGGTGCCGCCCTATACGCCAGCGCCTACGCCGACTGGGCCGGCGCCTACGCCGCCGCCCACGCCACAAACGCCGATCCCCGGCGGTCCGGACCTGGCTGTGACCATAAGTGGACCACCGCCTCTCTTCACGCCCATCGCCCCCGATGACCCCTTGAATTTCGTTGTAAGCGTGTGGAACCTGGGCGACGCGGCAGCCAGCCCCGTTGAGGTAGTCGACCCGGATGTCGGTTTTTCGCCGGTGGCTGTACAGTCCACTCAGGGAAGCTGCGCCCTATTTTACAATGGCTCCTATGGCGTTCGCCTGTTTTGTGACCTGGGCACCCTGGATCCTCCGGGAGGGCCGGGGGAATCGAGTGCTGCGATTGTTCTCTCCGGACCTGCACCCGACACTGGCAGAGCCCCCGGCCTGGGCGTGATCAGGACCAACACCGTCACCGTCGACCCCGGCAGCAAAGTCGCCGAGTCGAACGAGAGCAATAACACGGCGAGCGTGGACTATTTCTTGGTTGTGCCGCTGCCAACCCCGACGCCAACCTACACGCAAATCCCAGCCACGCCAACGATCACGCCAACGCCGGATACCGGGGCGGCGGGGGATCCACCGGTCGGTGGGATCGCGGAGGCGCCGGAGGACTTCGGTGCGACGCACGGAGGCGGCGGACTGCCGGTGGGCGAAATCGCGATGCTGGCGGGTATCGCTGTCGTCGCGGCGACGGCGGGCGGATGGTACGCGAGGCGACGGTTCGGGCGTCAGCGGCGGTAGCGGCCGCGACGACCACCGCCATTGCCGCGGAAGAGCGGCCCGGGACGGCCGGCGGCCTTCGCGAACTCGTGGAGGGCGTCGGGCCCGCCGATTAGCTGCTTGCGCAGCTCTACGATCTCGTCGCGCAGGAGGGCCGCGCGCTCGAACTCCAACTGCTTCGCCGCGGCCTTCATCTGGCTCTCCAGGTCAGCGATGAGGCGCGGCATCTCCTCTTTGGGCATCGCGCCGGTGGTGTAAGGCGCCCGCTCTTCGGCGACTTTCTTGACGCGATCAGTTATGTCACGTATCGCCTTGCGAATGCCCTGCGGCGTTATGCCACGCTCCTCGTTGTAGGCGATCTGGATACTGCGGCGGCGGTAGGTCTCGTCGATGGCCTGGCGCATCGACTCCGTGACGGTGTCGGCGTACATGATGACGGCGCCGTCGATGTGGCGTGAGGCGCGGCCGATGGTCTGGATGAGCGAGTCGCGAGAGCGCAGGTAGCCCTCCTTGTCGGCGTCGAGGATAGCGACGAGGCTGACCTCCGGCAGGTCGAGTCCTTCGCGCAGGAGGTTGATGCCGACGACGACGTCGTGGACGCCGGCGCGGAGGTCGCGCAGGATCTCGACGCGCTCGAGGGTGTCGATCTCGGAGTGCAGGTAGTGGGTGCGCACGCCCATCTCGATGAGGTAGTCGGCGAGGTCCTCCGCCATCTTCTTCGTCAGGGTCGTCACGAGGACGCGCTGGTCGCGCTCCACGCGGAGGCGAATCTGGTCGAGGAGGTCGTCGATCTGGCCGGCGATCGGCTTCACTTCGACTGACGGGTCGATGAGGCCGGTGGGCCGGACGATCTGCTCGACGACCTGGGCGCTGTGCTGCTTCTCGAACGGCCCGGGCGTCGCCGAGACGTAGACGACCTGGCTGATGTGATCCTGGAACTCGTGGAAGTTGAGCGGCCGGTTGTCCAGCGCCGAGGGCAGCCGGAAGCCGTAGTCGACGAGCGTCTGTTTGCGGGAGAGGTCGCCGAAGTACATGCCGCGCACCTGCGGAATGCTGATGTGCGATTCGTCGATGAACATCAGGAAGTCGTCCGGAAAGTAGTCGAGCAGCGTCCAGGGGGTGCTGCCGGCGGGACGGCGGGCCAGGTGGCGAGAGTAGTTCTCGATGCCGGAGCAGTAGCCAGCCTCGCGAAGGCTCTCCAGGTCGTAGTTGGTGCGCTCCTCCAGGCGGGCCGCTTCGAGCAGCTTGTCCTGCGCCCGCAGCTCGGCGACGCGCTCGGTCAGCTCGGCCTGGATGTCGACGATGGCGGCGTTCAGCTTGTCCTGCGAGGTCACGAAGTGCTTCGCGGGGTAGATGTCGATGTGGTCGCGCTCGGCCAGGAGCTCGCCGGTGAGAGGGTCGAGCTCAATGATGCGCTCGACCGTGTCGCCGAGGAAGTCGATGCGGACGGCGGTCTCCTCGTAGGCGGGCATAACCGTCAGGGAGTCGCCGCGAAGGCGGAAGTGGCCGCGGGTGAGCGTCATGTCGTTGCGATCGTACTGCATATCGACGAGGCGGCGGACGGCGCGGCCGCGGTTGAAGGCTTCGCCAGCGCGGAAGGTGAGGGTGAAGCTGTGGTACTCCTCCGGCTCGCCGAGGCCGTAGATGCAGGAGACGGAGGCGACGATGAGCACGTCGCGGCGCTCGAAGAGGGCGCGGGTGGCGGCGTGGCGCAGCTTGTCGATCTCGTCGTTGATGTCGGCGTCTTTGGCGATGTAGGTGTCGGTGCGCGGGACGTAGGCCTCGGGCTGGTAGTAGTCGTAGTAGCTGACGAAGTACTCGACGGAGCTCTCCGGGAAGAAGTCCTTGAACTCGGAGGCGAGCTGGGCGGCAAGGGTGCGGTTGGGCGCGAGGACGAGGGTCGGGCGCTGGACGCGGGCGACGACGGAAGCCATGGTGAACGTCTTGCCGCTGCCGGTGACGCCGAGAAGCGTCTGGTGCTTGTGGCCGCGCGTCAGGCCGTCGACGAGGCCGTCGATGGCCTGGGGCTGGTCGCCGGTGGGCGCGAAGTCGGAGACGAGCTTGAAGCTGGGCATGCTGACCACTACGAGGATACCACGATTCGGACAGCCTCGTCAGACGGGCAGCACCCTTGTTTTGTCAATAGTGCTGCCGAGGGAAATACGGACAGCCGCGCTCGATTGCTGCATATTCGCTGAGTAGACGCAGAATTCCACGTCCAGTTCGTAAACCCCTGTGATGATGCCCATGTACTGGTGCGAGTCCGAGTAGCTCATGAAATAGACGTTGTCGAGCTCATCCGGGTAAATCATACATATGTCAATCATCCGATGCGTTCTGGGAGGAATCGGGACCATGGGAAGGACGGATCCGGCCCATTTGATTTCGGCGCGGCGAAATGGAATGTGGCAACCTTGCTTCACGTCCCGAATAGATTCGACGTAGGTGACGCAATCGAGAGCGGTCTTCCTGAGATGACTGTTGAACACGTCAAGATGGAAGAATCTGGCCTCCCGATTCATGGTGACGTTGCCATACACGTCACGACGAAGCCGCGTAATGTGGTCGAACTCATCCGGATCTCGACGCAATTGGAGGCCATTCTTCCAATCGGCATGCCATTTTGACTGAACTGCGTCCCTAACCAGTTGAGGCAACTGAGCAACGTTGTCGAACACCGGAATGTCGGCTTGCACAAACTTCAGTAGCCCGTCAAAAGGGCGGACGCTTCTATGTCGGAACCCGAGGAAGTCCAGATCGAGGTATGCAGCTATCGCGAGCTCTTGATTTGAAAAGAGAGAGCCACGGCAGAAACCATCGGGGAGTTCGTCTCTTGGAAAGTCGATGAATAGGAAGTACTCGCTTTCCGGCAGTTGCCTGAATATGGCCTCCTTGACGCCGGAGAATGAGACTTGTTCACCGGCAACATACGGCTCGAAACCATACTCGTGCTCCAGCATGCGAGCGATCTTAACGGCTGTGTCCCGCTCCTCCCCATCGGCCTGCCCGCAGCTAATAAACACCCGTGCGCGTTCTCCCTGCTTGGCCATATGTGCCATCCTTTCTGTTGACGGTGGATCGTGCCTGTTCAGGATGATGCGGAGAACGAGGAGAGGGCGAGGCGAATCTTCTCTTCCAGCGAGAGGGAGCCGTCAGACGGCAAACGCGACGCAGCGGCGGAGGCTTCGGCCTGGGTATACCCCAGCGATACGAGGGCGGCGATGACCTCGTCGTCGGCGCTAAGGAACGAGACGGGGATGCCGGACGAGACGTGCTCCGGCAGACGTCCCTTCAGGTCGATGATGATGCGACTGGCGGTCTTGGCGCCGATGCCAGGCGCGGAACGAATGCGCTCGACGTCGCCGTTTGCGATGGCTTCCCAGATGGAGTCGCCGGGGAGGCCGGTCAGCAGCGCCAGGGCGCCCTTGGGCCCGACGCCGGAGACGCCGATGAGGAGGTGGAAGAGTCGCACCTCGTCGGTCGTGGCAAAGCCGTAGAGGGCGATGTCGGTCTCGCGCGCCTGGAGGTGGGTGTACAGGGACACTTCGCGGCCCGGGACGCCCAGGGCGTCGCGGGTGTGACCGGGGACCTGGACGAGCAAGCCGAGACCGGTGCCGTCGATTCGGACGGTGATGCCCTCGGGGCCGGCATCTTCGACGACGCCCCAGATGCGGGCGACGGCGCTCATAGCGTGGCGCTCCTTTCGATGAGGGACTGGGCGCGCGTGTGGTTAACGTGGCAGATGGCAACAGCGAGGGCGTCGGCAGCGTCGAACGGCTGCGGCAGGTCGCGGAGGCCGAGCTGCAGACGCACCATCTCTTGCACCTGCCCCTTCGGGCCGCGTCCGTAGCCGGTGACGGAGCGCTTCACCTCCGCCGGTGAGTACTGCTCGACCGGCAGCCCGGCGAGTCCGGCGGCAAGGACGGCAAGCGCCCGCGCCTCGCCGATCGCCAGCGCCGAATGGGCATTCACCGCGACGAAAGGCTGCTCGACGGCGACCTCCGTCGGCGCATAACGGGCGATTAGCTCCTGCAGCGATGCGAAGAGCGCGGCGAGTCGATCCGGTAGGGGCAGCCGCGGATTGACCGCGAAACAGCCGTAGTCGACGGCCTCCAGGGAGTCGCCGCGGCAGGCGATGAGGCCGAAGCCCATCATCCTCAGGCCGGGGTCGATCCCGAGAATGAGGCTGCTTTCGGTTGGGTCGTCGGGGCTGTGGGGCATCCTAGCCTTCGTACGCTTCGAGGACTTCGTCCGGGAACTCGGCGTTAGAGTGGACGCGCTGCACGTCGTCGAGTTCTTCCAGCTTGTCGAGGAGCTTGAGCGTCTGCAGCGCTTCCTTGTCGCCGAGGTTGACGGTGGTCTTCGGCACCTTGCTCAGCTCAGCGGACTCGACGGCGACGCCCCGCTCCTGGAGCGCCAGCCGAACCTTCTCCAGGTCCTCGGCGCGGGTGATGACCTCGAGGCGGGCGTCCTGGATGTCGACGTCTTCGGCGCCGGCGTCGATGGCGGTCAGGGCGAGGTCTTCGCCGCCACCGTCTTCGGCGTTGATGGCGATGACACCCTTGCTCTCGAACAGCCAGGCGACCGAGCCGGCCTCGCTCAGGTTGCCGCCGGCCCGACCCATGGTGGCGCGTATCTCGGAGACGGAGCGGTTGCGATTGTCGGTGACGACATCGATGAGGACAGCGACGCCACCGGGGCCGTAGCCCTCGTACGTCGCCTCGATGAGCTCCGCCGCGTCCGGTCCGCTGGCGCCACGCTTCATGGCGCGCTCGATGGTGTCGTTGGGCATGTTGCTCTCGCGCGCTTTCTGGACGGCGAGCCGGAGCCGGAAGTTAGCGTTGGGGTCGGGGCCGCCCTGTCGCGAGGCGACGGTTATCTCACGGCCAAGCTTCGTGAAGAGCTGGCCACGACGCGCATCGGCGGCGCCTTTCTGGCGTTTGACCTGGCTCCAGTGGGAATGGCCTCCCATTCGGTTCTCCTGTCGTTGGGATTGGCGTCCACATTCTAGCATCGAGACGGGCGCGGGGCAAAACCGCCCGAGGCCGGTTGCTTACGCGGCGCTTCGAAGAAAAGGAACGCCCCGACCTCCCTGTCCGCCTGGCGGGGCGACCGAGAGGCCGGGGCATTCTATGTGAAGTCTTCGACGGGCAGGACGGGACTACCTGCCGGCGGGGACGTCGAAGACGATGGGCGGGCGCTTTTCGCCAACTGTCACATTGTCGATGAGACGGGTGATGCCGATGCGCACGGCCAGCGAAATAAGGGTCGGGCCTTCTGTGACGTCCAGCTCCTGCAGGGTGTGCGGATTGGCGATGCTGATGTAGTCGGCATGCGCCAGCGGCTCCCGCGCAATCAGGCCTTCCAGGCGGTCGCGGAGCTTGCCTGCATCGTGCTCCCCCTGACGATGCAAGCGCTCTACGAGGCTAAGGCAGCGGAAGAGGACGAGCGCGGCGCGTCGCTCGTCCGGCGACAGGAAGACGTTGCGACTGCTCATGGCCAGGCCACCGGTCTCGCGGATGGTCGGGCAGCCGACGATCTCCACGCCGAGGTTCAGGTCCTCCACCATCTTGCGGATGACGACGACCTGCTGGGCGTCCTTCTGTCCGAAGTAGGCGCGGTGAGGCTGAACGGCGTTGAATAGCTTGAGGACGACGGTGGCGACGCCGCGGAAGTGGCCGGGCCGGCAGTTCCCTTCGAGCACATCGGTGACGTGGCCGACCTCGACGTAGCTATCGAAGCCCTCGGGGTACATGTCGACAGCGGAGGGCATGAAGACGATGTCGACGTTCTCCTGCTGGAGGAGCGAGAGGTCACGTTGCGTGTCGCGAGGGTACTTGTCGAAGTCCTCGTTCGGGCCGAACTGGATGGGGTTGACGAAGATGCTGACGACGACGAGCTCGTTGTCGGCGCGGGCGCGTCGCACGAGGGAGAGATGGCCTTCGTGGAGATAACCCATTGTCGGCACGAAGCCCACCTTTCGTCCGTTGGTCTGGCTGCGCAGCCGGCGCATGGCGTCGACCGACGAGACCACCTGCATTGTCCTGAGGCCGCGAATCGTTTCTGAGAGTGCCATGTCACACCGCCATCTGTGAGAGTTCCGCAAGGGCCGCTTCGTCCATGGAGAAGCTCTCCCTAGCAGTCGGGAACCCTCCCGACTGCACTTCCCGCTGATAGCGCTCCACGGCGCTTTGTATCTCTTCGGCAAGGCGGGCGTACTGCTTCGAGTGGCGGGGCGTGAAATCGGGATCGAGGCCTAGGAGGTCGGTGAGGACCTGCACCTGGCCATCGCAGTGGGGCCCGGCGCCAATGCCGATTGTGGGGATGGAAAGCCTCTCGCTGACGAGTTTGCCGAGGGCGGCCGGCACGCACTCCAGGACGACAGCGAAAGCACCCGCTTCCTGAAGAGCAACAGCGTCGCTGAGGAGGCGAACCGCGGCGGCGGGTGTCTTGCCCTGCACTTTGTGGCCGCCAAGCTGGTTTATCGACTGCGGTGTGAGTCCGAGGTGCCCCATGACGGGGATTCCGAAGGAGACGAGGGCGCGAACGGTTTCGATGACGGGCGCGCCGCCTTCGAGCTTGACAGCGCCGGCGCCGGCCTCCTGCAAGAAGCGACCGGCATTCCGAATCGCGTCCTGAATGCCGGTCTGGTAGCTCATAAAGGGCATATCGCCGACGATAAGGGCGTTCTGCGCGCCGCGTACGACGGCCCTGGTGTGATGCAGCATGTCATCCATGGTCACCGGAACGGTGGAGTCGTAACCGAGGACGGTCATTCCCAGGGAGTCGCCGACGAGGATGACGGGGATTTCGGCGCGGTCGAGGAGCTTGGCGGTGGGGAAGTCGTAGGCGGTGAGCATGGCGAACTTCTCGCCGCGGAGCTTCATCGCCTTCAGTTCGTGTACCGATACTCTAGCCATTTTCACACCCCGCTTTCCGCTCCGGCGCGCCTAGTTGAAGACGCTCCAGTGGTCGATGATGCCGAGCTGCTCGACGGGCGGGTCGATGCGATTGATGTGGTTATGCTCATCGACGTGGACGACGATGGGCCGGAGGCGCCGCGCTTCCTCTTCCGAGAAGTCGGCGTAGGTAAGCACGAGAACGAGGTCGCCGGGTTTAACAAGGCGGGCGGCGGCGCCGTTGATGCAGCACTGGCCGCTGCCGCGTTCGCCGGCGAGGGCGTAGGTCATGAGGCGGTTGCCGTTGTCGACGTCGAGCACGTGGACTTGCTCGTATTCCAGGATATCGGCGGCCTCCAGGAGCTCGGGGTCGAGGGTAATGCTGCCAACGTAGTTGAGGTCGGCTTCGGTGACTGTAACCCGGTGGATTTTGCTCTTGAGCATCTTCCTCAACGTACCTTACCTCCTGACCGACGCCCTTTGCGCCCGATAAAAAACCCTTCCGGTCGAGACCGAAAGGGCAGAATGTCCATCAAGGTTCTGCACCGTCTCGGTCGCCGAGCGATCCAAGCGGCATATTCCAGGCCACTGATGCGAGGACGGCTCCGAAGGGCCTTCCACGCGATGGTTGTCGCCCAAGGGCGGGGGTCGACACCGCCGCCAGTATAACAAAGATCAACGTTTTGTCAAGGGTTAGTGATGAAATTCACGCAATTTTCCCTTAATTTGCTGTTTTACCGCCCTTAAGGGTTCTTCCCGGCTTCGGTTAGGTTATCGATCTCTTGCTGCGAAAGGGTTTGGGTGGACAAAAGAGAGCTTGACGGAAGAGTCCTGCGGCCTCCTCATCACCCTAAATGAAGCGCTAGAAACTGGGGGGCTTCAGCCTTCCTCATGGTCCTGGGGCCAACAACGTCGTGGAACCCCTCTCGAATGCCACTGGGCGGCCGATGTCTGTGCAAGTGGGCGAAGGTACGTTACAATGACGCTAGAGACGCGGAACGCCGCGTTGCTGGCAGAGGCGTGCTGAGTGTAGAGGGGAGGCAGGAAGCCTTGTGTGGCATCATCGGCTATGTCGGCTCGCAAGAGGCGGGCCCCCTGTTGCTGGAGGGGCTGCGCCGGCTGGAGTATCGAGGGTACGATAGCGCCGGCATCGCGGTCATCGACGGCGGCGGCTCACCCTGCATCGTCAAGTCCACCGGCAAACTGCAGAGCCTGGTCGCCTGCCTGGAGGGCCGCTTTCCGGAGGGTTCGATCGGCATCGGCCACACGCGCTGGGCGACGCACGGCCGCCCCAGCGACACGAACGCTCATCCCCACTGCGACTGCGATGGCGACGTCGTGGTCATCCACAACGGCATCGTCGAGAACTACAGCGCGCTGAGACAGCAACTGCGGGCGCAGGGGCACGTCTTCAAGTCTGACACGGACACGGAGGTAATTCCGCATCTCATCGAGGCGGAGCTGGCGCAAGGGCTGCCGCTGGTGGAAGCGGTAAAACGGACCATCGCTCAGCTTGACGGGGCGCACGCCGTCCTGGCCATCGCCGCCTGCCAGCCGGACACGGTGGTCGCCGCGCGTGTCGGCAACGCGGGCGGGGTTGTCGTCGGCTACGGCGACGGCGAGATGTTCCTCTCCAGCGACCTGCCGGCGCTCCTGCCGCACACTCGCCAAGTAGTGTTCCTGAACGACGGCGACGTGGTGGCGGTCGAGCGGTGCGGCGCGACCTACTGGCACGGCGACGGCGCGGGCCAGCCGCGTACGCCGCAGTTAATGCCTTTCGATCCGATGGCGGCCGCGAAGGGCGGTTACAAGCACTTCATGCTGAAGGAGATCATGGAGCAGCCGGAGGCGGTGCTGGACACGATCCGCGGGCGCATCCAGTTCGCGCCGCTGGGGTTGCAACTCGAAGACATGCCGCCGCCGGAGGCATTGAAGCGCATCGAGCGCGTGGTGTTGGTAGCGATGGGCACGAGCCTGCACGCGGCGATGGTCGGGAGACATTACATCGAGCAGATCGCGGGGCTGCCGGCCGAGGTGGATAACGCATCGGAGTTCCGCTACCGGCGGCCGATCATCGGGCCAGAGACGCTGCTGATTTCGGTCGCCCAGTCCGGCGAGACCGTCGATACGCTGGAGGCCATGGCAGAGGGGAAGGCAAAGGGCGCGCTGGAGATTACCGTCTGCAACACGCCGGGCAGCCAGGCAACACGCGTCGCGGACGGCGTCGTCTACACGCGCTGCGGCCTGGAGATAGGCGTCGCGAGCACGAAGACGCTGCTGGGCTCGATAGTCGCGCTCTATATGCTGGCCTGCCATTTGGGGCAGCAACGCGGCCATCTGAGCGACGAGCAGCTCGGCGATTTCCTGACGCCGCTGGCGCATATGCCGCAGCTCATCGGCAAGGTCGTCGGGCAGGCGGAGGAGTTCGAGGCGCTGGCCCGCGCCTTCTTCCGTCGCCAGGACTTCCTATATCTGGGACGGGGCATTCAATATCCGATAGCTATGGAGGGCGCCCTCAAGCTCAAGGAGGTCAGCTACATCCACGCCGAAGGGTATCCGGCCGGCGAGATGAAGCACGGACCCATTGCGCTGATCGACCAGGAGATGCCGGTGGTGACGATCGTCGTGCGGGACGAGCTGCGCGACAAGATGATCTCCAATCTGGAGCAGGTGAAGGCGCGCGACGGCATCGTCATCGCCCTGGCGAACGATGGGGACGAGGAGATCGCGAAGCTGGCGGACTACGTCGTGTACCTGCCGGAGACGACGCCCCTGCTGATGCCGCTGCTTACGGCGATACCGCTGCAGATGCTCGCCTACTACATCGCGGTGCACCGGGGCTGCGACGTCGATCAACCACGCCACCTAGCGAAGACCGTTACGGTCGAATAGGGTTTCCCCCAGGAGGACTCCGCCTATTGTTCTTATTTCCTTTCGCCCGATAATATACTGTCTTCATTTGCGGAAGACCCTGTACTCCGTTTGACTGACGGCGCAGCGGGCCAGCGCCAACCTCAAAAGCAAGGGAGGCTGAACAAATGACAATGACCAAGCAGCGAGACGTTGTCGCATTTGAAGAGGTGGGGAGGGGCGATATCCCCGTGGTCGGAGGCAAGGGCGCTAATCTCGGGGAAATGCTTCGGGCGGGGATTCCCGTTCCGAGCGGCTTCATCGTCACGGCCGACGCGTACGGCCGCTTTATAGAGCAATCGGGGCTCCGCCCCAAGATTGAAGCGATCCTCAACAATCTGAACGTTCAGGACAGCAACGCCCTGCAAAAGGCCTCGCGCGACATCGAGAAGATGGTCGTCGATACGCCTGTTCCCGCCGACATGGCTGACGAGATCAAGCGGCGCTACCGAGAGATGGACGAGCCGCCGGTCGCCGTTCGCAGCTCGGCCACGGCGGAGGACCTTCCGGAGGCGTCGTTCGCCGGGCAGCAGAGCACCTTCCTGAACGTCCTCGGTGGCGACAGGGTCGTGCAGGCGGTCAAGGAGTGCTGGGCGTCGCTATTCGAAGCGCGGGCGATCTTCTACAGGTCGGAGAATGCTTTCGAGCACATGAAGGTCAAGATTGCCGTGCCGGTGCAGCGGATGGTGCAGTCGGAGCTCTCGGGCGTTATGTTCACTGTCGAGCCGGTGACCAGCGACCGCAGCAAGATCACCGTGGAGGCGATCGTAGGCCTGGGCGAGGGGCTGGTTTCGGGCGAGATCAGCCCGGACCTTTACGTCGTCGACAAGGAGACGCTGAAGATCCTGGAGAAGCACACCGCCGTACAGGAGCGTCAGCTCGCGCGGACGACGGTGGGCGGAGGCAAAGGCATAGCCGACATTTCCTGGCAGGAAGTGCCGCCGGACCTGCGGTCCGCTCAGAAGCTGAGCGACGACGAGGTGCGCGAGGTGGCGCAGATTGGCAAGCGCATCGAGCAGCACTACGGCTTCCCTCAGGACATCGAGTGGGCGAAGGAAAAAAGCAAGTTCTACATCGTCCAGACGCGCCCGGTGACCACGCTGGCGGAAGCGACCACGGCGCCGGCAGAAGCACTCGATGAGACTGCGCCGGTGCTGCTCAAGGGCTCGGCGGCGAGCCCGGGAGCTGCCGCAGGCGAAGTCAAGATCATCCTCGATCCGAGCGAGATCGGTAGGGTGCGCGACGGCGACATCCTCGTTGCGGAGATGACGACGCCAGACTTCGTGCCGGCCATGAAGCGCGCCGTCGCTATCGTCACGGACCGCGGCGGGCGCACGGCCCACGCGGCCATCGTCAGCCGCGAGCTTGGCATACCGTGCGTCGTCGGCACCGGCGAGGCGACGAAGACGCTGCACGACGGTCAGATCGTAACCGTCGATGGGGCGCACGGCGTAGTTTACGACGGTCGCGCGGCCGCGACGCTCGCTTACTACGAGCGCGAGAAGGCGGTGGCCATGGGAGCGGCGGTGAAGACGAAGACGCGAGTTTATGTCAACCTGGCGCAGCCCGACCTGGCGGACCGTGTGGCCGCCCGCAACGTCGACGGCGTGGGGCTGCTGCGGGCGGAGTTCATCGTCGCGGACATCGGCGAGCACCCGCGCTACGCGCTCGAACAGGGCCGCGGCGAGGAGTTCACGCAGAAGATGGCGAAGGGGCTCATGGCCTTTGCGGCCGCCTTCGACCCGCGTCCGGTCGTCTACCGGACAACCGACTTCAAGACAAACGAGTATGCGGGGCTAAAGGGCGGCGAGAAGTACGAGCAGTCGGAAGAGAACCCGATGATCGGCTATCGCGGCGCCTCCCGCTACATTCGCGACCGCGAAGTCTTCGAGCTGGAGATCGAGGCCGTCAAGCGGGTCCGCCAACAGCACAAGAACCTCCACGTGATGATTCCGTTCTGCCGGACGCCTGAGGAGATGGCCGGCGTTAAGAAGCTGATGGAGGAGCTAGGGCTAAAGCAGTCTCCCGAGTTCAAGCTGTGGATGATGGTGGAGATCCCGTCCAACGTCATCCTTTTGAACGAGTTCATCGACGTTGGCATCGACGGCGTGTCTATCGGTTCGAACGACCTGACGCAGCTCACGCTGGGAATCGACCGCGACAACTCGATCCTGGCGAAGGACTTCGACGAGCGGAATCCGGCCGTGACGCGATCGCTGGAGCAGATCGTGAAGACGTGCCGCCAGCGGGGCATAACTTCGTCGATTTGCGGGCAGGCGCCTTCGGACTACCCGGAAATTACGGAGAAGCTGGTCGAATTCGGAATAACATCCGTGTCGGTAAACCCCGACGTTATCGAGCGGACGCGGAAGATAGTCGCGGCCGCGGAGGCGAAGCTGGGAATCAAGCCTGAGTAGGCCGGCATTCCTGTGACGATTTCGAAGGGCGGGAGCTTGGGCTTCCGCCTTTCGCTTGCTGCTTGACATAGGGTGACGGCAACCTTATGGTTTGATCGACGATTTTGAACATTAGTCAGGGTACGAATTTGCATTCGCGTCGCCTTCTCCTCCTCCTGGCGCTCATAGCGCTTCCCCTCAGTTTCGTACTCACCGGCTGCGGCGGAAGCGGCGGCGCGAAGAAGGCGACGGGAGCGGAGTACATCGTGTTCTCCACTTCTCGCAACGGCGGCTCCGAAGTTTACTCGATGCAATTCGACAGCACTGTTCAGAACCTGAGCGACAACCCCGCCGGGGACTATTCGCCATCGTGCTCGCCCGATGGCTCCAAGATCGCCTTCACGTCGGACCGTACGGGTGATCTTGAGGCGTTTGTGATGAACGCCGACGGCAGCGATCAGCATGCGCTCACGAACAGCAGCGGCGGCGTCTATACGCCACGCTGGTCACCGGACGGGTCGCTGATAGCCTACGTCTCGAAAGCGAGCGGCACGGAGCAAATTCACATCATGAAGGCCGACGGCAGCCACGACACGAACATCTCGAATAGTAGCGCAGACGACTGGGGGCCTTCCTGGTCGGGAGACGGCAGCAAGATCGCCTTCGCCAGCGACCGCGACGGCAATCAGGAGATATACGTCATGAGCGCGAACGGGTCGGACCAGACTCGGCTCACGAACAACCCGGCCGAAGACTGGGCCCCCTCGTTCTCGCCTGACGGCTCGAAGATCGCCTTCGTCACGGACAGGGAAGGCGATCCCGAGATATACGTCATGAACGCTGACGGGTCCAACCCGCAGAACTTGACCAACAACAACGCGACCGACTGGGCGCCAGCTTTCTCGACCGATGGCTCGCGCATTGCCTTCGTCTCTGACCGTGACGGCAACCCGGAGATCTACATCATGAACGCCGACGGCTCGGGAACGACGCGCTTCACTCACAATCCCGCGGACGACATCTCACCCGCCTGGTGCCGCCTCCCGTAGACCAGCGATGCTCCACGCTGCAGAGGTAAGGAGATCTCTTGAACAGCGAGGGGCGGAACTATCGCCTTACGCGGCGAGGAGCAGCACCAGCCACGGGCGGGAGCGTGCGGAGGAGCCCTCACCGGTCCGCCTGGAGTTCCAGCGGGACCGCGACCGCATCATCCACTGCAAGTCGTTTCGGCGGCTGAAGCACAAGACACAGGTCTTCGTGGCGCCCGCCGGCGATCACTACGTCACGCGGCTGACGCATACGCTGGAGGTGGCGCAGATCGGTCGGACCATCGCCCGCGCCCTCAACCTGAACGAAGACCTGACGGAGGCGATAGCGCTGGGGCATGACTTGGGTCACACGCCCTTCGGACACCGCGGCGAGGAAGCGCTGGCGGACCTTCTGCCGGAAGGGTTTTCGCACAACGAGCAGAGCCTGCGGGTAGTGGAGCGGTTGGAGCGCGGCGGTAGAGGGCTGAACCTGACGTGGGAGGTGCGCGACGGCATCCTTCACCACTCGAAGTCGCGGGAGGGCGTCATGGCGGCCGATTCGGACTTGCCGGCGACACTGGAAGGACGGATCGCGCGCATCGCCGACAGCATCGCCTATCTGAACCACGATATCGCCGACGCCATTCGCGCCGGCCTGCTGACGGACGACGAATTGCCGCCGAACGTGCGCACGACTCTCGGCGATCACCACTCGCAGCGAATCAACACGCTGGTCTGCGACATCGTCGACGAGTCGTGGGCGGCGACAGGGCTGACGCCGGGCCGGGAGGCGCCTTCGATACGGATGAGCGACGCCGTCCTCGCTGCAACGGACGAGCTGCGGGAGTTCATGTTCCGCCGCGTCTATTTGTGGGAGGACGCGCAGCCTGAGGCCGCCCGCGCCAGACGACTGGTCCGCTTCCTGTTCGAGTACTATCTGGCGCATCCGGAGGAGATCAGCTCGGACTTCGCTTTGAGCGACGACCCGCCCCAACGGCGCGCGGCCGACTACATCGCCGGCATGACAGACACCTTCGCCATCGACCTGGGACGGCAACTGGGTTTCCAGGATTGAGCGTTTTTCGCGGCGCGAACGGCTACATCTGAGAGCGTTTTCTGCTAGAATAGGCCCGCCCGCCGAGGTGAATGCGACACAGGACCCGATCTCTCTACCGATTATGAAGAAACCCCTCCGACAGGACGGCGCTTCATCCCTCCGCAGTCCCATAATGCTAGTTGGGTTTGTCGCGATTGCCCTGGCCCTTGTGTTCGCCGTCGCGATGATCTTCAGAGCGGCCGGCCGGACCACGAATGGCTCCGTTTCCGCTCCAACGGTGACGGGCCGGACGCCGACTGCCGGCGCCACGGAAGAAGTGATCAGCGGGCCCGCCGCGACAGCGACGAGCTCGGTGAACGTCCGCAGCGGCCCCAGCAACGGCTACGTGGTTCTCGGCGTGCTGCGGCGCGGCTCGGAGGCGAAGATAGTGGGCCGCAGCGACGACGGCGACTGGCTGGAGATCGAGTATCCGGCGCACTCGAACCTTCTCGGCTGGATCATTGCCAGCTCGGTGGACACGAGCGCCGACCTGGCGGCAATCCCTGTTTCCACGCCGGAAGACCTGCCGATGGCGATTGTCCCCACAGACGTGCCGGTGACATATGTACCGGAGGAGACTGCGGCAGCGACGCAGAGCGCCTCTTCGTTGACTCCGAGCCCGACGCCGTCGCAGGCGCTGCCGGACCTGGTGGTAGGCGGAACGCTGGTTTCCGGTGGCACGCTGGTGGTGACGGTGACGAATCAGGGCAAGGGGGCGCTGAAGAATGCAACAATCGAAGTCGGGGTCTTCGATGCGACGGGGACACAACTGCTGAAGTCGGCCAGTGCGACGACGCAAAACCTGAACGCCGGCGCGAGCATCGACATTCAAACCGGGTACGTCACCGTCGTAGGGCCGGAGCAGGTGCTCGTGATCGTCGACCCGAACGGCAAGATTAAAGAGAGCGACGACACGAACAACCGGCTTCTCGTTTCGTTCGCAGCAACGCCAACGCTGGGTCCAACAGCGAAGGCAACGACTGCGGCAGAGCTTACGCCGACGCCTCATCCGTGAGGCGCGGACTGCGACGGCCCCGGCGAATCGCAGACGGCAGGGGGTTAACGGGCGTTATCGATTGGACGGGGTAGAGATGGGAACGTCGGGAGGCGCGGCGACGCTGGGTCTTTGTGAGGGATCCGATCGACGATGAACCCCATTGAGGAGATAAAGCAGCGGCTGGATATCGTCGACGTCGTCGGCGAGTCCGTGAACCTGCAGAAGGCAGGACGCAACTACAGAGCGCTTTGCCCGTTCCACGTCGAGAAGGCGCCCTCCTTTTTCGTCTTTCCGGATAAGGGGACCTGGCGCTGCTTCGGCGGCTGCGCCACGGGCGGCGACGTATTCGCCTTCATCATGAAGAAGGAGAACGTCGACTTCACCGGCGCGCTGCGCGTGCTGGCGGAGAGAGCGGGCATTAGCCTGGCGCGGAAGAACGTGGCGGCTGAGGAGACGGAGCGGGACCGCCTGCGCCAGGCAAACGAGTCGGCGGCGCTATTCTTCCAGCACGCGCTCTTGAACTCGCAGCCCGGCCTTAGGGCGCTCGATTACCTTTCGCTGCGCGGCATCGACCGGCAGACGGCGGAGGCGTTCCAGTTGGGCTACGCGCCCGATTCGTGGGACGCACTGCGCGAGCATCTGAAGGGCCGCGGCTTCGGCGAAGGGGAGCTCCTGCGGGCGGGCCTGCTCGTCGAGGGAGAGAGGGGACTATACGACCGCTTTCGCCATCGCGCGGTGATACCGATCCGCGACGGACAGGGACGCGCCGTCGGCTTCGGCTCGCGGAAGCTGCCGGCGGCGGACGGCGAGGAGCCCACCGGCGATTCGGAAAGCCCAAAGTACTTGAATACGCCCCAAACGCCGATTTTTGATAAGGGCGCAATACTTTTCGGGCTGGACCGGGCGGCGGAGAGCATCCGGCGCGCGGACCTGGCGGTCATAGTGGAAGGATACATGGACGTCATCGCGGCGCATCAGCACGGCAACGGCAACGTCGTCGCGAGCATGGGCACGGCGCTGACGGAGCGTCAGCTCGGGCTGCTGCGGCGGCTGACGGAGAACATCGTTCTCGCCTTCGACCCGGACACGGCGGGGCAAGCAGCGAGCGAGCGCGGCGACCTGGTGGCGCAACGGCTGGGGGTGAATGTACGCGTCATGAAGCTGCCGAAGGGCCGCGACCCGGATGAGATTATCCGCGCCGATCCGGACGGCTGGCGACGGTTCGTCATCGAGGCGGAGGCGCCGAAAGCCTTCTCGTCCGCGCGCATCCAGTCGACACCGACGGAGCACGGCCGGCGGACGGCGAAGGCGCGTCGTAGCGCAGGTACCGGCGATGAGGAGCGGATCGACGTGTCGAAGGGAGAGGAGACGTGCCTGGCGCTGCTTATCCGCTATCCGCAGTTGCGCGGGCAGGGGATGGCACTGGACCAGGAGCTTTTCGTGCGGACGGAGAACCGTCAGGTATTCGCGGCGTGGAAGGCGTCGGAGCCGGAGCGGCCGTTGGAGGAGACGCTGGCGGCGGAGTTGCGCCCGCACCTGGAGCAGATCGCGTCGCGGGACCTGCCCTTCGACCCGCCGCAGGTGGAGAAAGCGTTACAAACGTGTGCTGAGCACCTCAAAAGGAGTAAGATTAAGATAGAAAGGGCGTTTATAAGTCTGGAGATAGCTGAGAAGGAACAGAAGCTAGGCGCCGGACGTCTACTTGAGCAAGCCCGAAAACTGATCGCGGGCGAGGCTCCATCCCAAGACCTGCCGGAAGATGATACCGACGACGCAAGAATCGTCGTGCGGGACATGGAGGCAGGTCTAGAGCTTCATGAGCGGAAGGCATAGCTTCGGCAAGGAACAGCAAGAACGACATTATGACCAACGACTTTGACGAGAGAGAAGAGGCGGACGAGGATATCTTCGCCGAGGACGAGGAGAAGAAGCGAAAAGGCCTCGTTGACCTGGGGCACGAAGAGGACGACTTCGAGCCGCTAGAACGGGTATACAACCGCCTCTCGGACCGCGGACTGTCGGTAATCGACACAGACCGCGAAGCCGGGCCGACCGCGGAGCCGGCGGAGACGGAAGGCGATATCTGGGCGGAGCCCGAGGAGAAGGTCAAGCCCGAGAAGGAGGAAGACCTCCTCGTCGAGGAGCAAGAGGGGATTGATGACCCCGTCCGCATGTACCTGCGGGAGATCGGCAAGGTCTACTTGCTCACAGCCGACGACGAAAAGCGGCTGGCGCGGGCGATGGAGGAAGGCAAGCACATCCAGCGCATCGAGCGGCGCTGGCTGGAGGAGCACGGCCGCCCGGCAAGAGGCTCGGAGATACTTTTCAGCCTCCTGAACGAGCTATACGAAGCGCGCAAGTACTACAACGGTGTCGCGAAGCACCTGGGGCTGGCCAAGGCGTCGGTGTCACAGCGGATCGGCGACTCGATATTCCGATCGGCGGTTGACGGCGAGCTCGACCAGGACCTGGCGCTGGCGCTCTACGAGTCGCTCAAGCTGCAGCCGGGCCAGGCGGAGCAGGCGCTGGTACGCCTCTCCATTATCACGCACATCCTGACGCCGGAGCTGGTGCGACTGGCCGGCGAAACGCTGGGCGATGAGTACAAGCTGTTGCCACCGCCGTGGGAGGAGCTGGAAAAGCTCGACTCGCACGAATCCACGTTCCGCTCCTACTTCGACCACCTGAAGCGAGAAGGCTATCGGGCGGAGAAGCGTCTGACTGAGGCGAACTTGCGCCTGGTCGTAAGCGTGGCGAAGAAGTACATCGGGCGAGGGATGTCGCTGCTCGACCTCATTCAGGAGGGGAACATCGGCCTCATCCGGGCCGTCGAGAAGTTCGACTACCGCAAGGGCTACAAGTTCAGCACGTACGCGACCTGGTGGATCCGCCAGGCGATTACGCGCGCCATCGCGGACCAGGCGCGAACGATCCGCATTCCGGTCCACATGGTCGAGACGATCAATAAGCTAGTGCGCGTGAGCCGTCGCCTGGTGCAGGAGTACGGCCGCGAGCCCACGAGCGACGAGATAGGCCGCGGCATGGAGATCGCGCCTGAGCGCGTGCGGGAGATCATCAAGGTCTCGCAGGAGCCGGTGTCGCTGGAGACGCCGATCGGCGAGGAAGAGGACAGCCACCTGGGCGACTTCATTGAAGACTCCGCCGCGCTGGCACCGCCGGAAGCGGCATCGCACCAACTCCTCAAGGACCAGGTGATGGAGGTGCTGGCCAGCCTGACGCCGCGGGAGCGGAAGGTGCTGGAGCTACGCTTCGGCCTGGAGGACGGTCGCAGTCGCACGCTGGAAGAGGTTGGGCGCGAGTTCAACGTGACGCGGGAGCGCATCCGCCAGATAGAGGCGAAGGCGCTACGCAAGCTGCGCCACCCCACGCGTAGTCGCAAGCTGCGGGACTACCTCGAATAGCCGTCACGCCGCCATCGGATTTCTGCGTTGACTTTTCGTCGAACGCGGACTTACGATCTAATTAGGAGAACTCAGATGCCGCTATACGAATACTACTGCCCGACCTGCGAAAAGAAATTCGAGTTGCTGCGCTCGATGAGCCGCTCCGACGAGCCGGCGACCTGCCCAAGCGGCCACGAAGGCGCGGAACGAGTAATATCCGTCTTCTCCGCGCTGACGAGGAGCGCCGAGGGGGACGTGTCGTCGGTGGCGAGCGCCTGCGGTAGCTGCTCGTCAGGCGATTGTGGGAGCTGTGGCATCAGGTAGAACCGCCGCAGCAGGCATGACGAAGGGGAGCAACGCGCTCCCCTTCTTCGTCGTCTACGGCGCGGGCTGGTGGCTCGGCAAGAGGCGGTGTCGGACTGCCTGCCAGCTCACCGTCAGATGAACGGCGGAGGCGATGGCGAGTATCGCCGCTTCGACGATTGTAAGGACGCCCAGCGCCATCGTTATATCGAACCAGAAGCCTTCGGGGAACATCTGGATCAGGTGATCGGTGGCCGGGTTGAGCTGCCAGAAGTCGTTCCTGAAGGCGATCTCGTGGAACTGCGTGAACGCCTGGTCGAAGCCGGTCGCCGCGACGACGGCGAGCGAGCCGACGACGGCGAGCGTCAACAGGGCGCCGCTCAGGGCATGGAGCGCCAGCGTGCGCAGCGGTCGCTCTCGCGCCCAGACGAAGACGCCGACGACATACGCCATTATGTAAACCAGCGCTATCTCCTGCACGTGGTTCACGAACTGAAAGACGCTTTTCACGTCGTGCAGGTGCAGCGTCTCGCGGTCGTTAAAGAGCGATATCTCGCGGTCGCCCTGCGTCACCTGGACTGAGATGTACTGCTGGTCGTTGTTGAAATAGCTGCGGAGCTCGGCGCCGGCGCGGTCGAGCTCGGCCCGCGATATGCCGGTGCGCGCGGGGGCGTTGTAGTGGCCGAAGGCGTAGTCGTAGACGTGCTTATCGTTCGCCAGGATGCGGACGTTCGTGCCTATGAACGCCAAAGGGATGGCGAGAACAAACAGGGCCGTTGCCAGGCCTCGGACGACCGCCAAAGCCGCACCTTCCTCACCTGAAACGCCCCGCCCGACATCAGGTTGTCTGGAAGCTATGTTAGGTAGGAAGCTTAACCTTGTCAATCCTTTTCTCCGGCCTTTATAATCGAGCGTAGCCGCACGCTGGAGAACCCCATGCCGGAACCGCAACAGCCACCTTTGCCGGACGCGCGCACTTTCGATGGACTGCGCGAGATCGTGCGACGCCTGCGGGCGCCGGATGGCTGTCCCTGGGACCGCGTCCAGACGCACGAAAGCCTGCGTCGCTATCTGCTGGAGGAGACGTACGAGACGCTGGACGCGCTCGACGGCGGCGATCCGGCCAAGCTGCGCGAGGAGCTCGGGGACGTGCTCCTGCAGATACTGTTGCACGCCCAGATTGCCTCGGAGAGCGGCGAGTTCGACGTCGATGACGTGATCGAAGGCATCGCCACGAAGCTGGTGCGCCGGCATCCGCACGTCTTCGGCCAAGCGAAGGTGGAAACGGCCGACGAGGTCGTCCTCAAGTGGGAGGCGATCAAGAGCGAGGAGCGCGGTCGCGTCAACGAAGAGGATCCGCTGGCGCGCGTGCCGCAGACGCTGCCCTCGCTGGCGTACAGCCAGGCGCTTCAGGAGCGGGCTGCAGCCACGGGCTTCGAGTGGCCCGGCGTGGCGGACGTTCTGAACAAGCTGACGGAGGAGGCATCGGAGCTGGCGCGGGCGGAGTCGCTGGACGAGCAGCGCGAGGAGCTGGGCGATACGCTGTTCGTGCTGGTGAGCCTGGCGCGGAAGCTGGGGCTGGACGCGGAGGAGTCGCTGCGGCTGGCGTCGCGGCGGTTCCGGCGTCGCTTCGAGCGGCTGCAGGCGCTGGCGAGCGAGCGGGGGCTGGGGCTGGCGGAGATGCCCATCGAAGCGCTGGAATTGCTCTGGCGGGAGACCAAGGTTCGATAAGTCCTCCACGCGGGAGGACTAAAGTCCTCCCCTACATCCGTACTTGCTGCATTCGCCTGCTTCGCGGAACTTTCTCCCGTTGACGGGCCGGAAATGCGGCTGCGATACTGAGGCTGAGGAGAGGGAATGGAGCGGCCGCCGTTCGAGACGTTCGACCACACCGCCGACATCGGCATCATCGCCCGCGGCGTCGACCCGGCGGAAGCGTTCGCGAACGCCGCCAAAGCTATGTTCTCGCTGATGGTGGACCTCGAGCGCGTAGAGCCACGGGAAGAGCGCCGAATCGAGGTCGAGGCCGACGACCGCGAGTCGCTGCTCGTCGACTGGCTGGCGGAGCTGCTGTACGTCAGTGAGGTCGATAACCTGGTCTTCAGCCACTTCGAGGTCGCCGAAATCAGCGACAAACGGATCGTCGCATGGGCCTACGGCGAGCCGCTGGACCTGGAGCGCCACAATCCGAAGCTGATGGTCAAGGCCGTGACGCGCCACATGCTTCAGGTCGCGCACGCCGAAGGCGTGTGGCAAGCGCGGGTCATCCTCGACATCTAGGCGGGCTTCGATGAGCAAGGGATGGCTCAGCATACTGGAGAAGGTTGACGACTACCGCTGGCGGCTGCCCATCAGCTACAAGGCGGGCATGCGCGTGCCCGGCCTGATCTACGCCGACGAGGCCCTGCTGAGGACGATGGCCGAGGACCAGGCGCTCGAGCAGGTGGCGAACGTGGCCTTCCTCCCGGGCATCATCGGTTCCTCGCTGGCGATGCCGGACATTCATTGGGGGTATGGCTTCCCTATCGGCGGCGTGGCGGCGATGCGGCTCAACGGCGGCGTCGTATCGCCAGGCGGCGTCGGCTTCGACATCAACTGCGGCGCGCGCCTCCTCCGCACGAACCTCACGGAAGCCGAGGCGCAGCCCTTCCTCGGCCGCCTGGCCGACCAGCTATTCCACGACGTGCCATCCGGCCTGGGCGCGCACGGCCCGCTGAGCCTCTCCGACCACGAGCTGGACGAGATCATGGTTCGCGGCGCGGCCTGGATGGTCGAGCGCGGCCACGGGACGGCGGACGACCTGGAGACGACGGAATCGCACGGCTTCCTGGCAGGCGCCGACCCGTCGACGGTCAGCCGGCGGGCGCGGGAACGCGGGCACGAGCAGGTCGGGACGCTGGGCGCCGGCAACCACTTCCTGGAGGTCGAGGCGGTGGAGGCGATTTACGACGAGGCGGCGGCTCAGGCTTTCGGCCTGTCGATGGGACAGGTCGTCGTATCCTTTCATTGCGGTTCGCGCGGATTCGGGCATCAGGTGTGCCAGGACTACTTGGATGTCATGGAGAAGGCGTCACGTCAGTTCGAGATCGTCCTGCCGGACCGGCAGCTCGCCTGCGCGCCGCTGGACTCGAAGCCGGGGAAGGACTACCTGGCGGCAATGGCGACGGCGACGAACTTTGCCTGGGCGAACCGACAGGCCATCGCCCACTGGACGCGGCAGGCCTTCGCCCGCGTGCTGGGTCGGTCCGTCGAAGAGCTGGGGATGACGCAGGTCTACGACGTCGCGCACAACATCGCGAAGGTCGAGGAGCACCGCGTCGACGGGCAGTCGATGCGGCTGTGCGTGCACCGCAAGGGGGCGACGCGCGCCTTCCCACCGGGCCACGCGGAGGTGCCGCCGCGCTACCGGAAGGTGGGGCAGCCGGTGCTGGTGCCGGGCGACATGGGGCGCTACTCGTACGTGTGCGTGGGGACGGAGCGGGCGATGGCGGAAACGTGGGGCTCGACGTGCCACGGCGCGGGACGGCTGCAGAGCCGGGGCGCGGCAAAGCGTGCGCTGCAGGGCGTCGACATCGCGGGCGGGCTGGAGCGACGGGGGATCGTCGTACGCGTGCGGAATCGAGCGCTGCTGGCGGAGGAGGCGAGCGAGGCGTACAAGGACGTGGCGGCGGTGGTCGAGGTGTTAGACCAAGCGGGGATCTCACGGAAGGTAGCGCGGTTGCGGCCGCTAGCGGTGATTAAAGGATAGAGGCCAGGGGGACACCTCCTGGAACCCTCGCAAGAGGGGTCCCCCCCTGGACTGCTCCTCTTGCACAAAGAAACCACTTGACAGCCGCCAGATTATATGTTCTTATGCCCACGAGCGCGGCCGGAGGCATTCGCATGGACAGCGAGCCAATGACAGAGATGGCCCCCGAGGATCCTAGCCTGGGCGTGATCTACCAGGAGGTCAAGGACGCGATTCGCGCCCAACTTGATCAGGTTGACAAGCTTGACGCGAAGGTCGGCCTGCTGCTGGCCGCTGCTGGTGTTTCCCTCGCGGTTATCTCTTCGAATGGAGTTTTGCCTCCCGAGGGCAAGCGACTCACCAGCGTTTTTTTGGTCGCTGGCGTTATTGGAATAGTTCTGTCGCTCTTACTCGGTGTCATTGCACTCTGGGTTCGAACCTTCGATGTTCCTCCCTGTCCCCGTGGACTGAGGGAGAACTATCTCCAAAGCCCGGAGAATATGACTCGCCTTAGTCTTGTCGACACGTGGGTGGACTCCTACGAAAAGAACAACAAGAAGATTCGTTGGAAGGTTCACTGGACGAAGACGTCGGCAGTGCTGTTGGCGGTTGGCTTGGCTAGCACAGCATGCGCGTTCATATACAACAGCGTGGAGGCATTTCGATGATCACCAAGCCTGAGCGTGCCGCCGGGAGGCCTGTGCAGCCCGATCCCAGGCTGCGAAATCCACATCCTAGAAACGCGCCGCCAGATCGGCAGCCAAAGCCAAACCCGCCCAAGATCGAGAAGAGGTAGGGCAAGACCCGCAAAACCTCGGCCGCGTGGGCGAGCTGAAAGGGAGCGTTTCGATGACCGATAAGCCCAAAACACCGACGCAGGAACCGAAGTTGCCGCCGAATAGGCCGATACGACCGGACCCCAGACTCGTCAGTAAGGAAGACAAGGCCGCGCGTCCTGACAGAAGGTCACAAGTCCCGCCATCCCAAATAGGGCGCAAGTAGGCGCCGGATTCTGCGGCGAGCTTGCCTAGTAAGGCACAAATCGCGGATCCCGGTGTCGCTTGGCAAGTATTGCGCTGACCCTCGTAGATAATAGTGTGGGAGGTCTGCCATGACTGGGAAGCCCAACCCTCCTCAGAGGAAGCCGCCATCTCCGGGAACCAAGCCTAAGCCCATCGAGCCGGATCCCAGGCTGCGAAACCCGGTGCGGAAGATGCCAGCTCCCCCCAAGAAGGGAACGCCCCCGAGCAGGTAGGGTACAGCGTCTGCGACCGTATCTGGAACGGTACTGCGCCAACTTGCCAGCACGGTCGATGGCGTGTGCCCAAAAAGCGGTGTCAGGGGCTCGTCGTCGGGGATTCGGCCTGCTTCAGCCAGGGGTCTACGTCCGCGAAGAAGGTGTCGAGGTCGCGGTCGTTGGCGAGGGCGGTCTGCACGCCGCCGAGCATGGCGTCGTACTGCTCCAGCATCGGGATAGCCTGCTGGTAGGTGTTCCGCAGGTCCGGCGGGGCAAGGTCCGAAAGGGTGGCGACGAGACCGGCGGTCGTCGGAGGCTGGTGCGAAGCCGGCCAGTAGGTGCTGGTCGAAGAGGTTTCGCTGATCAGACCGCTCGTGTCCTGCCCGGACGACTGGTTGCTGCCAGCCCAGTCGGCGGCGACGCGGAGCACGTGCGACAGATAATCGCCGGCGTCGCCGATGGCGGGCGTGTGGCCGCCGGCAAAGGCGAGTCCGACGTTGAGGAGCACGACTGCGACGACGAGGGCCAGGAGCGTCGACAGGGCGAGTCGCACGAGCGCGAAGAACGCACGCAGGACGAGTCGCGCGAGGGCGAGAGGCGCAGCGATAAGCAGCGGCGTGCGGCGAGAGAAGCCGGGCTCTCCTTCGAGCAACTTGTAGCGGATGGCGACGCTCCCTGACAGACGCGGCTGAACGCGACCACAGGGCGGGGTTGTCGCGGGGGCCGGGACGTCGAGCCGGCCTCATATGGTTAAACGCAGCAGAGGCATCGCGCGTAACGTGGCGGCCGGATGTTTCGAAAGCCGGCACGGGTGTTTTCCGACGCGAAGGTAAGTCGTAGAGTAGATACTGGCATCGAGAAACCGAGTGGGGGTTGCTATGAAGACCGCGGTAGTCACATGTGTTGTTGGGTTGATACTGATTGGGTTGGCGCCGTTCGTCGCCGGATGCAGCAGCAGCGGCGACAGCGCATCCCCTGCGCCGGCGCAACTTCCGGCAAGCAGCCACGTGACGCTCACGAAGGTCGCAGCGCCGGACAGCAACGCCACCGACACGCTGTACATCGGCGACACTTCGACGGGCGATATCTTTCAGGTGAAGACGCAACCAACGTCGACGCTTTCACCGCTGCAGTGGCTCTCACCCAATCAGCTCATAGTGGCCGGTTACTACGGCGACTATTATCTGCTGGACCTTGACGCAAAGACTCTGGACCAGCTTCAGGGCTCCGTAACCGCATCGAACGCGACCTTCTCGCATGCCGGCGACATGGTGGCAACCACCGGTCCCAACGGTGAGCTGCTGATCGCGTCGACGAAGGACGGGCACCAGCTAAGTCAGGTCACCGCCGGCCCGACGGCCTACGGCGTCTGGGCGCCAGACGATCAGCACGTCTTCTGGCCCGGTTCGCCCTCCGGAATCGCCGAGGTCGGGTCTGGCTGGAAGGTTACGACGGTGGACACGGGCGAGTCCGCTCTGAACGCAACCTGGACGAGCGACAGCAAGTCGATCGTGTTCACGGATTCAGCGGGCATCTACTCGGTCGACGCGGACAGCGGCGCGAAGACGACGCTCTACTCCTGGCCAGCGGGCAGCAACGTGAAGCCGCAAAGCCTGAAGGTCTCTAACGACGGCCGGTACGCCGTCGTCAACGCTGGCGCCGCCGCCGGCGGCTTCCGTGCGCTGATCGTGCCTCTTTCCGGAACGACGGAGGGGGCCCAGATCACCGCCACCTGGTCGGGCAACTCAACGTGGTCGCCTACAGCGGACGTGCTGGCAACGATTGCCGACTGGTGCACGCCGCAAGCGCGGCTGCTGCTGGTCAACCCCGACGGCAGCACCCGCTCGACCGTCGCGACGGACCAGGCGCTCCAGACGCCGGCCTTCTCGCCGGACGGCCAGACGATTGCCTACGTGGGATCGGACCCGAACGGGCAGGGGACGCAGGTGAAGGACGGGCTGGTGCTGAGAAGCGTCGCTGGGGGCGACGTAGTGACGTTCTTGCCGGGCTTCCACCGCGCCGACGCCTGGTCGCCGGACAGCCACTGGCTCGCGTATTCGATGGGGCCGCTGCCCTACGAGTGCGAGGACGTCGGCGGGAGCACGCAGGTCCTGCCGTTCCCGTAGTCGCTGGCCCCCATCGCGACGAAAGCCCGAAAAACATCTCCTCGTAGGAGTGTCGCAGGGTAGGCACACGGCTGGCGTCAAGCACCACTCCGGTCGTAGGATTATGTTAAGCGTAATCCAGGGCAGACGGGGGACTGTCGTGAAGGACGCCAAAGTCGGTTCGCTCCTTGCATTCGTGGCGGTAGCGGCGATGGCGCTGCTCGTGGCCGGCTGCGGGAGCGGCAGCGGCGCTGCCAGCGTTTCGTCGAACACGGCGACGACCGAACCGACAGCGACGCCGTTCCTCACCGAGACACCGCCGCCGCCTCTGCCGGAGCTAAGCGCGATAACGCTCGAGCCGACCGCGGGGGGCGATTACCCTCCGGGCATGTACCTCGTCGACGCCTCCACCGGACAGCCCTATCAGATCGTGACGGCGCCGGGGCCGATACTGGAGCCGTGGGAATGGATATCGGCGACGCAACTCGTGCTGTGCGGCTGGATGCCATCGGACCGGAACTGCTATTTGCTCGACCTCGATGCGAAGACGCTGCGCCGCCTTCCGCGTTCGGATGAGCAGGGTATCACGGTTTCGCACTCGGGCGACTTCATGACAAGCCTGGACCTGTTCGATCTCGTCATCTCGTCGGTTGCGGACGACCGGGAGATCGGCCGGATAGTCAACGGGCCGATGGCTGTCGAGAACTGGAATCCCTACGTAAGCTGGGCGCCCAACGATAAGCACATCTTCGTTAGGTCGGCGGGCAGCACGACCGGCTTCATCGCCTCCGTGGAAGCGACGCCGACGGTTGTCCCCGCGGACACGTCGGGCGACAGCGGGACCATGGACTGGACGCCGGACAGCCGCGCAGTCGTCTTCGCCAGCTCCGACGGCGTTTTTTCAATCGACGCGACGAGCGGCGAGACGACGCGGCTCTATTCGTGGCCGGCGGGCAGCAGCGTCGCGCCGGACGCCATCAGGCTGTCGCCGGACGGGAAGTTCGCGCTCGCCGTGGAATACGCTTCGCGGGACGCTTATGTCGTGCCGCTGGATGGGAGCGCGGGGGGAATCCACATCACGAACGTTGAGTCGGAGGATACAGGGTGGTCGCCGACGGAGGACGTGCTGGCAACCATCGCGGACCGCTGCACGCCGGACTCGCGACTGCTGCTCGTCGACCCGGACGGAAGCATCCGGACGACGATCGCGGGCGCCGACTTCATACCGCGGTTCTCCGCCGACGGCAGCATGATCGCTTACGAGGGGGCCGACCCGGCGGCGAGCGAGGGAGCGGATACAAACGGAGTGGTTCTCAGAAGCGCCTCGGGAGATTACCACGTAACGTCATTCCTTCCGGGCTTCTACGACGACACGACGTGGTCGCCGGACGGTCGCTGGTTCGCGGACGAGACGGGAATTATGCCGCCGCCCTACGCAAACAGTTGCGATACCACGGCGAAGACGGAGATCAAGCCGTTCCCATAGGCGCGCGTGCCCAACCCCAACTTGGCGGTCCCGCTGGCAGACTACGCTAACGCCACGCGCAGAAACTGGCAGACCTCGGCGAGCGATTCATCACCCCAGGGCCAATAGTGAGCGTCAGCCGCTTCACCAAGCAGCTTGGGTGGCCCCGGTTTCAGGGCTATGAACGTCTGCAGCCGTGCTTTGGAGACATGATCCGGCATTTGGAGCGCCTTCTTCGTGATGCAGGAAATAAGGTCGTCGATACACGGCATGACGGGGTCCGACGCCACACTCCTAAGACATAGGTCTTCAAGGCAGCCGTTCTCGTCGCGGCTCGGCACTATCAGGACCGTGACCGTGACGTTGCCGACGGCGGGGACCATAGGCGCTTCGGGGGCAGGGAGATTCGAACTTCGCAGCGCGTCGCAGACGCTCTGAAAAGCCGCCTCAGGGTTATCATCCGCGTCACGAATCAAGCCCATCTTCTCAACGTTCCGAAATCCGGGAGTTATCGCGACGGTTTTCAGTTTTACTGGCCACGCGTCTTTCCCGCCCATATCGTAGAAATCGAAGTCTCCCAACGCCAAATGCCTGCTGAGGGCGGCGAAGAAACGTCTCTCGTCCTGCCCTTCTGCTATTAGAAGGCACCGCCTCGAGAACGCGCGGGGCGCCGGACTACCCAGTTCGCCAAGGTCGCCGATCACCGTACCTCCAACCCGCTCTCCAGAGCAGTCTCCAGAATCTCCTGATCGTACTTCACGACAGTACTCTCACCATTCCTCCGCTCCAAGCGGAAAAGCCTAAGATCGTAGGGGAACTTCTCCGAGAAAGCATCATGCGCTGCTGCAATGCATTCGTGACTGTGGGTAGTGGCAAAGACCTGCACGTTGTACCTGTCAGCCGCCTCTCTTACTGCGCGCCACACCCCGGGAAGGAGTGAATGATGCAGACCGTTCTCAAATTCGTCGAGAAGAAGGACGCCATTCTTGGAGACAGCGATCCGTAGAAGCATGGAAACGAGGCGAACCATGCCCCCACCCATCAGTGGAAGGGGCAGCATTCGGTCCAAGCCCACATCACCATGGATTATGGGTTCGTCCGCTCTGACGACCACAGCCAAACGCTTAACACGGCCGTCAACCAACCGAAGAGCTTCCGTGATGAATTCCTCTTCGTTGCGAACCTGGATCTCGCCGAAAAGAGTGGCGTCTTCTTTGGGTGCCACGACCATCCGTCCGCCAAGATAGTGAGTCGGGAAGGGGGGAGGCGTGGGGGGTGGGACGAGTCGCGGACCGGACACATCTAGGATCATGTAGTGCTTCGCGGTTTCGTGTCGCGCCGTGTAACGCAGCTCGAGAATCTGAGCGCGCGTTAGGTTCTGCGTTCCCCCGTTGCCGGCAGATGGCGCGGCCAGGGACGCGGTTGCGTCCTTCACTTCCGCGGGATCGCGAATCACTCTAAGCGTCACTGACCGGGTGCCGCCTTCGCTGTCTCTTCCCCTCAGCACGGCATTCTCTGTGACATGAAAGTCATGGAATGCAAAATCCCAGGGGGTTTCCCTCAGCGAACCGAATTCTACCTTGACCCTATCGATGCCGCGCAGAGCGTCGATCTTGAGGACCAAATCGGGGTTGTATGCTCCACAGTGAACGAAGAGAGCTTCGAGTAGCGATGTCTTGCCAGCGTTGTTAAGGCCGGCCATCAGATTGACTCTTGCAAAGCCGTCTATCCTGACGTGCCTGAAGCAGCGGAAGTTGGTGGCTTCAAACCACTTATACATTGTTGTCCCCCTCTCGCCATGCTGTTGCTAGAGAAATGTTAGCGGCGCCTCTGCGTTGAGTCCATGCCCATGCCGGGTATCCACTTACCAGCGGAGCTCGATTCGTTCTGAGTCGAAGGCTTTCTTCAGGCGACGGCGCAGCTCTCCCATGACGTCCCACTGTCGCATCGGCTTCGTCACGCCCAGCACTTTCAGCGAGACGCCGCTGTCCTTGAACGCGTCGACGCGCTCAACGTGCGGCGCCTGGGTGATCAGCGGGCCGAAGTCGAGGTCGGCGGCAAGCTCGCGGCCCACGGCATCGATGACGGCGGTCGCTTTGTCGAGGTCGGCGTCGTAGGCGACGGTGACGTTCATGTTCACGCCCGACCAGTCGCGCGTGTAGTTGCTGGAGACGCGTATCTCGCTGTTCGGCACGCTGTGGACGACGCCGTCGAGGTCGCGCAGGACGGTGCGCCGCAGGTTCACTTCTTCGACGCGGCCGGTGACGCCGGCAACGGTGACGACGTCGCCGATGCCGAACTGGTTCTCGATGAGGATGAACATGCCGTTCAGGGTGTCGCGGACGAGGGTCTGGGCGCCGAAGCCGATGGCGATACCGGCGATGCCCACGCCCGCCAGCAAGGCGCCGATGTTGACGCTCAGCTCCGGCAGGACCATGAGCAGGGCGACAACTGCCAGCGCGACTTCGGCTGTCCGCAGGAAGGCGTTGACAAGAGTCGCCGAACGCTTGGAGGTCTCTTCGGCGGGACGTCCGAGCATTTGTCGTCGCACGGCGGCGTCGATGACGGGCGGGACGGCGATGCGCAAAAAGACGAAGACGGCGAGGACGACGGCAAGGATGACGACGATCTTCAGTCCATGGGTGATGAGCCAGTCGCCAACACGGTCGCCGGTAACGTGGGCGAAGAGGAGAGTCGCGAGGGCGCCGTTCATGCGGCTTATTCTACTCGGCAGCGCGTCGGACGGCTACGTCGACGCGGGCGGCGGGGAAGCCATGATGGGTCGAGACGCCATGCGGGCGGGCGGGTGGGAGCACCGGGCGTTTTTTCGCGCGAAGACGCCCCACGCAGCTTGAACGCCAAACGCCTGTTACGCGTCGATCTTCTCGAGCGGGGCGAACGATAGCAACAGCTTCTTGATGCCGGCCTCGCCCTTGAACGCCACCGTCACCTTCTGGTCGGCTCCCTCTATGTCGCAGCTTATGACGATGCCATCGCCGAAGCGCGCGTGTCGCACGTGGTCGCCGGGGGCGAAGGCGGGCTCGAACTGCGGCGGCAACGGCTCCTCGTCCGAAGAGAGCGGTCGGTGGAAGGCGCGCAGGTGCGTCCGCTGAGGCATCGCGCTCGGGCGCCCCGCCGGCTCCGACACGGCCAGCAGCTCTTGCGGTATGTCTTTCAGGAAGCGCGAGGAGGGGTTGTGCGTCGCCATGCCCATGTGATGGCGTCGAAACGCCCGTACGAGGTACAGGCGCTCCTTGGCGCGCGTGATGCCGACGTAGGCCAGCCGGCGCTCCTCCTCCATCTGCGACGGCTCGTCGAAGGAGCGGATGTGCGGCAGCAGGCCCTCCTCCAGGCCGACGATGAACACCACGGGAAACTCCAGCCCCTTCGCGGCGTGCAGGGTGATCAGCGTCACGGCGTCCACCTTCTCGTCGTACTCGTCGGTGTCGGTCATGAGGGCGGCCTCTTCCAGAAACGTGGGCAGCGCCGCGTCCGGAGCGAGGGCGTCGTACTGGGCGGCAACGGTTTGCAACTCCTCGACGTTGTCCCAGCGCTCCTCGCCGTCCTCGAACTCCGACAGCAAGTAGTGGCGGTAGTCGATGCGCTCCAGCAACTGCGCCAGGAGGTCGGAGACGGTGAGCGAAGGGGCCTCCCCGATCAGGTCGTTCAGCATCTCAAGGAAGGCGAGAAGCGCTTTGACCGTTCGCGCCGCAAAGGCATGGGTGCGCTTGCCCTCGTCCGCTTGTTCCTCCTCCGCGACGAGCTGGAGCGCGGCGTAGGCCGGCACGCTCATCTCCGCCGACCAGCGCGCCAGCTCCTCCAGCGTCCGCTGGCCGATGCCGCGCGCCGGAACATTCATGACGCGCATCAGGCTCAGGCTGTCGAAGGGGTTGTGGATGAGACGCAGGTAGGCGATGACGTCCTTCACCTCGCGGCGCTCGTAGAAACGCGTCCCGCCGACCAGCCGGTAGCGCAGGTTGTCGCGCACGAACACCTCCTCCAGCGGTCTCGACTGCGCGTTGGTGCGATACATCACGGCGATGTCGCCCCAATGGTGGTCACCGGCGCGCACCAGCCGTTGCGCCTCGTCTGCGACGAACTCGGCTTCCTCTTCTTCGTCATAGGCTTCGTAAGCGACGATAGGCGTGCCGGCACCCTTTTCCGTCCAGAGCTTCTTCTCCTTGCGCTGCTGGTTGACGCTGATGACGGAGTGCGCGGAATCGAGGATGTTCTGCGTCGAGCGGTAGTTCTGCTCCAGGTAGACGACACGGGCGTCCGGGTAGTCGCGCTCGAAGTTCAGGATGTTGCGGAGATCGGCGGAGCGCCAGGAGTAGATCGACTGGTCGGGGTCGCCGACGACGCAAATGTTGCGGTGGAGGCCAGCAAGCTGACGCGCCAGCACGTACTGCGCGACGTTAGTGTCCTGGAACTCGTCGATGAGCACGTGAAGATAGCGCTCCTGGTACTTGCGCAGCACCTCCTCGTCGTGGCGGAAGAGGAGGGCGGTCTTGAGGAGAAGGTCGTCGAAGTCGAGGGCGTTGTTGTCGGTCAGAGCCTTTTCGTAGCGCTCGTAGGCGCGCGAGACGATCTCCTCGAAGTAGCTGGCGACGGTCTTGGCGTAGTTCTCCGGCGTCGCCAGTTCGCTTTTCGCCTTCGATATGACGGCGAGGACGGCGCGCGGCGGGTAGCGCTTCGGGTCGACGCCCATGTCGGCGAGAACGCGACGCATCAGCGTCATCTGGTCGGCGTCGTCGTAGATGACGAAGCCGCGGGCGATGCCGGCGCGCTCGCCATCGATTCGCAGCATGCGCGAGCAGACAGCGTGGAAGGTGCCGAGGGTCAGTGCACGCGTCCGCTCACCGATGAGGCCGTAAACGCGGTCCCGCATCTCGCGCGCCGCCTTGTTCGTGAAAGTGACGGCGAGTACGCGGTACGGGTCGACGCCCTGGCCGGCGACCAGGTAGGCGATGCGGTGAGCGATGACGCGCGTCTTGCCGCTGCCCGGCCCAGCGAGTATGAGGAGCGGGCCTTCGGTGGTCTGCACGGCCTCGCGTTGAGGCGGATTGAGCCCTTCTAGAACATCCATTGGTCCGGCGTCGTCCAGCGGGAAAGGGGTCGTTCGATTGCTTTTCGCGTGGCGAAGCTATTCTATCAGCGGCATCGGTCTCGCTCAACGCTCTGAACGGCCCTCAAGTCCGTCAATGACAGTAGCGCAGAACGCATGCTATAATCGCGGCGAACGCGGGAGCAGGCCATCAGGTTCGGAGCCATCATCTTAGGAGAGACATATGGGCGATTGGACAACTTGGGTGAAGCTGCTCATCGCGCTCGCGGCCTCGTACTGGGCGATCCTGTGGCTCGCCGCCGTTATCTGGACGTATCGCGACACGAAGGAGCGGGACGGCGACTCCCTGTCCCAGACTGTCGCTGTCGTGCTGGTGCTGGTGTTCAATCTGCCGGGACTCATCCTCTACCTCATCCTGCGTCCGCACGAAACGCTGGCCGAGGCATACATCCGCAACCTGGAGACGGAGGCGATGCTGCACGAGGTGGACGACCAGCAGCTTTGCTACGCCTGTCAGAAACATATCCGGCGCGATTTTGCCTTCTGCCCGTACTGTCGCACGCGATTGCTGGAGGAATGCGAGGCCTGCGGCAAGCCGATCAGCCTCAACTGGGCGGTCTGCGCTTACTGCGGCCACGAGCGGGCCATCGGCGCGTCGACCGTGGCGAAGAAGCGGAGGGTGGCGCCCGAGCCGGAAAGCGCCAAACCCGTTGCCGGCCCTTCGACGCTGCTGTCAGTGACGCCGGAAAGCAGCGACGCGGGCTCGTCAGAGGCTTCCGGTTTCTAGCGGGTTTCCACCTCACAGCGCATGAACCGTCGAAGGCCGGGGCCGAAAAGCCTCGGCCAACGTTATCATCGTAGGAAGGAGCCTGGACAATTCGTGGCAAGCATCACTCTGGCGCTCTCGGAGGCGCCGTACGGGAAGGAACGATTCTACACGGCGCTGCGTTTCCTCCTGGTGGCGCTACACGAGGGGCACAAGGCCAATCTTTTCCTCCTCGAAGACGCCGTTTACGCCGGCAAGAAGGGGCAGGCGCCGCCGGAGATGCCTGTCGGAGGCGAGCGAATGCCTAACGGCGAAGCGCTCCTCAGGGCGGCGATCCTCGAAGGGCTGACCGTTCGGGCCTGTCGCGTGTGCTGCTCGGAGCGCGGCGTGAGCGAGAGTGAGGTGATGGACGGCATCGAGATCGGCTCGATGCTCGACCTCGTGAACTGGGTCATCGAAAGCGATAAGGCGCTCTTCTGGTAGTCCTGTCTGCTGGGGGGAACCGGCCATGACACTCGAGATACGCCCGGCCCGCGACGAAGAGCTGGCGGACTTCATCTTCGCCAACGCCTACGCCTTCAACCAGGACCGGCGTCCGGATGCGCTAGCGGAGGCGGTGGCCAGGTCGAGGGCGTACGTGCCGCTGGAGTGGTCGTTGGCCGGATTCGTTGAAGGACGGCTGGTGGCAGGAATGCGCATCATGCCGTTGACCATGCGCATCGATGGCGCCCCGCTGGCTATGGCGGCGATAGGCGGCGTCGCCTCCCTGCCGGAGCACCGGCGTCACGGCTACGTGGGCGCGCTGCTGCGCCGCGCGCTGGCTGATATGCGAGAGCGCGGCCAGACGATCTCGGCGTTGTACACGCCGCACGTGCCGCTCTACCGTCGCTACGGCTGGGAGATAGCGGCGCGGAACCTCCGCCTCACTTTCGCGCCGAAAGAGGTCAAGACGCTGGTCGCTCCTCCAAGCGAGGGCCGCTTTCGCCGGGTGATGGCGGACGAGTGGCACACGCTGAACGACCTCTACGAAGCCTACAGCGCGGAGCGGAACTGCGTGCTCGTGCGGTCGGAGTCGTGGTGGCGGGACTGGGTGTTCGGACGCGAGCGCGACACGCCGGACGCTGCTCTGTGGGAGGACGCCGAAGGCCGGCCGCGCGGCTACGTGCTTTACTACACGCGTCGCGCCGAGCTGCCGGACAGGCCATGGCCGTCGAGCCGCCTGTGGGTGCGAGAGCTGGCGACGCAGGACGGCGACGCCTACACGGCGCTGGTGAACTACCTGCTTTCCCATGACATCCACGAGAAGATCGAATGGCTGGCGTCGCCGGATGAGCCGCTGCTCGGCCTGCTGGACGATCCACAGCGCGTGCGCACGGAAGCGTGGTCGGCGCTGATGCTGCGCGTCGTCGACGTGCCTGCGGCGCTGCGGGCGCGAGGCTGTCCGCCTCAGGCGGATGGTCAGCGCTTCGTCCTGGGCGTGCGCGACGCGGCGGCGTCCTGGAACGAAGGGGCCTGGCGCATCGAGGCGCAGGGCGGCCGGCTCGAGGTAGCGGCGGACGGCGGCTCGGCAGACCTCGTTGCCGACGCGGCGGTGCTGGCGCCAATCTTCAACGGCCACCTGTCGCCGCGAGAGGCCGCGCGCATCGGCCGGCTGCAGGTCGAGAACGAATCGGCGTTGGAAGCGGCGAGCGCGATCTTCTCGGTCCGTCATTCTCCCTTCTGCTTCGACTGGTTCTAGTTCGCCTCTTCGACCGTCGCACCCCTCTCATGCAACGCCTGGTTGCCGGTGCTATAATTGAAGCCAAATGATCACGAATCCTAGCACAAAACGCGAGGCGGAGCTCTGGGAGACGGCGCCCGGCGGCAAGCTGCGCTGCAACGTCTGCCACTGGCGCTGCCTGATCCCGAATGGAGCATTCGGCGTTTGCCGTATGCGCCGCGCCGTCGATGGACGCATGGCTCTGTACAACTATCCGGGCGTCGCCTCGGTGAACAACGACCCGGTGGAGAAGAAGCCGCTCTTCCACTTCTATCCCGGCTCGACATGCCTGTCGCTGGGTTCCTGGGGCTGCAACTTCCATTGCAAGCACTGTCAGAATTGGGAGATATCCTTCGCCTCGCCGGAACAGGCGCAGCGCCTTTCGCACGACCTCGCGCCCGCCGACGCCGTCACGCTGGCGAAGCGCCTCGGCAGTCAGGGGATCGCCTTCACCTACAACGAGCCCGGCATCTGGCTGGAGTACGCCCTCGACTGCGCGAAGCCGGCGAAGGAAGCAGGCCTGTACACCGTCTTCGTGACGAACGGCTTCAGCACGCCGGAGGCGCTCGACCTCCTCGGGCCGTATCTTGACGCCTATCGCGTCGACGTAAAGGGCTTCAGCGATGAGCTCTATCGCGACCTAGCGAAGGTCAGCCACTGGAAGCAGGTCCTCGAATCGACGAAGTACGCCCGGGAGCGCTGGGACATGCACGTGGAAATCGTGACCAACGTCATTCCGACGATGAACGACGACGAGGCGCAGCTCCGCGCCATCGCCCGCTGGATCCGCGAGGAGCTGGGCGAAGCGACGCCCTGGCACGTTACCGCTTTTCAGCCGCATTACAAACTGGGGCATCTGCCACCGACGCCCGTCGAGACGCTGGACCGGGCGATGGCTATCGGCCGCGAGGAGGGTCTGCTGTTCATATACCCGGGCAACGTGTTCGGCCACGCGGACGAGAGCACGCGCTGCCCGCGGTGCCACGAGGTCGTGATTAGTCGCGCCGGCTACCAAACGCGAAAGCGCGCTCTAACGGCGGACGGGAATTGCGCCAACTGCGGCGCCGACCTGAACATTCGCACGACCGCCTACCAGCGACGCCTGCCGGTCTCGGCGGCTTCCTGACGCCATGAACGGGATCATTTACGCCTGCATCGCGCCTCATCCGCCGGTCATCGTCCACGAGGTGGGCCACGGCCGCGAGGGTGAGACACGCCGCACCATCGCCGCGCTGGAGGGAGTCGCCGGCGAGCTGGCCTCACTGCGACCGGAGACCGTCGTTGTCATCAGCCCGCACGGGCCGGTGCAGCCCGCAGCGGCGGGCATACTGGCGATGGCCGAATTCACAGGGGACATGGGGCGTTGGGGCGCGCCGCAGCTTCGCTTCGAATTTCGGAATGACCTGGACGCTGTGGCGGCCATTCAGGCGGAGGCCGAGACAGCGCAGTTGCCGCTGGTGACGTTGGAGCAGTGGGACGACGGCGCCATCGACGGGCTGGACTGGGGCTGTACGGTCCCATTGTATTACCTGCGTTCCGGGCTCGAAGGCGCGCGGCTTGTCCCGATAGCGCCGTCGTTCGGGACGCTACGCTACCACTTTGAGCTCGGCGAAGCGATCGGACGGGCGCTAGCGCGGCTTCAGAGGCGGGTCGCCGTCATCTGCAGCGCCGACCTGTCGCACGCTTTGCTGCCGGGCGCGCCCAGCCGCTACGATCCGGCGGGTCGCGAGTTCGACAGCTCCTATCAGGACGCCATCGCCACGTGGGACGTCGATTGGGTGCTGGAGGCGACGCGCGACTTTCGGGCCCGCGCGGCAGAGGACGCGCTGCCGCAAACCGCGATGCTGATGGGCCTTCTGAGCGGGCACGAGGTGCGCCCGCGCATCCTATCTTACGAGGGGCCGTTCGGCGTCGGCTACATGGTGGCGGCAATCGACGTCGGTGCTGCGGACGGCGCCGAGAAGAGTGAAGCCCAGCCAAGCGCCGAGCAAGCGCCGCGCGAGCCACAGCACCCCTACGTGCAACTCGCCAAGGAGACCGTCGAGCGGTTCGTTCGGTCCGGCCGCTTTCTGTGGCCGCAGGAGCTGCCCCAGGAGTTCGAGAAGGCTTTCGCGGCGGAGCCGCAGGGCGGCGTCTTCGTCTCGATCAAGAAGCGCGGCGACCTGCGCGGCTGCATCGGCACCATCGAAGCGACGCAGATAAACCTGATCATGGAAATCGTGCACAACGCCATAGCGGCCTGCAGCCGCGACCCGCGTTTTCTCCCGATAACGGACGACGAACTGTGCTACCTGTCCTACAGCGTCGACGTGCTAACGGAGCCTGAGCCTATCGACGACGAGGAGGAGTTGGACCCGAGCCGCTACGGCGTCATCGTCGAATGCGGGGCGCGCCGCGGACTGCTGCTGCCCGATCTGGCGGGCGTCGACAGCGTGGAGGAGCAGGTGCGGATTGCACGCGCGAAGGCGGGCATCGGTGACGACGAGACCGTGCGGCTGTATCGCTTCGAGGTGCAGCGCTTCACCTAGCTTCCGTCTGCCCTACCTCTCAAGCCCCACGTATAATAAAATCACCTGGACTCTGCCAGCGAGGTCGGAATGCCGGAGAATATCTTCATCGGTGTGGCGTGGCCGTATGCCAACGGCTCCCTTCACCTCGGCCAGATAGCGGGCGCATACCTCCCGCCGGACATTTTCGCGCGCTATCACCGGCTGAAGGGGAACGCCGTTCTAATGGTGTCGGGCAGCGATCAGCACGGCACGCCGATAACCGTCCGCGCCCAGGAGGAGGGCGTCACCCCGGCAGAGCTGGCAGCACGATTCCACCAGGAGTTCCTCGAATCGTGGCGGGCGCTGGGCATCGGCTTCGACCTGTACACGACGACGGGCACGCCGAACCACGCCGCAGTCACACAGGACATGTTCCTGCGCCTGCACGAGAAGGGCGACATTTACCTCGACAGGATGCGGCTGCCGTACTGCACCGTCGAGCAGAAGTTCCTCCTGGACCGCTATGTCGAAGGGACCTGCCCGATCTGCGGCTACGCATCGGCGCGCGGCGATCAGTGCGACAACTGCGGCAACCCGCTGGACCCAGAGGAGCTGATAGACGCGCGCTGCAGGTTCGACGGCTCGACGCCGGAGGTGCGGGAGTCGGAGCACTTCTTCCTTCGCCTGAGCGCCTACAACGAGCCGCTGAAGGCCTGGTTGTCGAAGGACAAGGAGCACTGGCGGAAGAACGTGCTCAACTTCTCGCTGGGGGCGCTGGAGCAAGGCCTGCGCGACCGGGCGATTACCCGCGACGTCGAATGGGGGATCGAGATACCGCTGCCGGGCTACGAACAGAAGCGCATCTACGTCTGGTTCGAGGCCGTCATCGGCTACCTGTCGGCGGCGAAGGAGTGGGCGCAGAGGCGGGGGACGCCGGAGGCATGGCGCGACTTCTGGGAAGACCCGGAGTGCAGGGGATACTACTTCATCGGCAAGGACAACATCTGGTTCCACACGCTGAGTTGGCCGGCAATGATCATGGCCTACGGTGGCCTGAACCTTCCCTACGACGTTCCGGCGAACCAGTACCTGAACTTCGGCGGCGGCAAGGCGTCGACGAGTCGCGGTACGGCGCCCTTCCTGCCGACGTACCTTGCGCGCTACGACGCCGACACGCTGCGCTACTACCTGGCGGCGATCATGCCGGAGACGGCGGATAGCGAGTTCAGTGACGCGGACCTGCTGCGCCGCAACAACGACGAGCTGGTGGCTACCTGGGGGAACCTGGCGCATCGCGTGCTCACTTTCACGTATCGCCGCTTCGACGCGCTTGTGCCGGCGCCGGGCGAGCTCGACGCGGAGAGCCATGCCCTGCTGGCAAAGGCGGAGACTGCGCTGATTGAGGTCGGCGAGAACATCCGGCTGTGCCGCTTTCGCGCGGGCCTTTCGGCGGCGATGGGCTTCGCGCAGGAGACGAACCGCTATCTGGACGACAAAGCGCCCTGGAAGACGATCCGCGACAACCCGCAGGCGGCAGCGATGTCGCTTTATACGGCGCTTGGCGCGATAAATGCCCTCAAGGTCGGTCTCTACCCATATCTGCCGTTCACGTGCGAGCGTCTGCACGGCTTCCTCGGCTTCGACGGCGAGGTCGCGTCGGGAGGCTGGCAGGCGGCGCTGGTGCCGGCCGGGCAGCCGCTGCGAGAGCCGGAAGCGCTGTTCAAGAAGCTGGAGCCGCCGGTCGAAGAGGAATGACGCCGCTGTTCGACTCCCATTGTCATTTGCAAATGCCGGCTTTTGCATCGGACATGCCGGACGTGCTGGAGCGGGCGCGGCAGGGCGGCTGGGAGGCGAGCGTCGTAATCGGGATGGACGTGCCGAGCAGCCGCCAGGCGATCGACCTTGCCTCGCGCCACGAGGGGCTTTACGCTACCGTTGGGATGCATCCGCACGACGCAAGCTGCCTCGACGAAGAGGCGCTGGGGGCGCTGCGGACGCTGGCGAAGGAGCCATGGGTCGTCGCTATCGGCGAGACGGGGCTCGATTTCTATCGCAACCTATCAGCGCCGGCGCTCCAGAGGAAGGCGTTTCAGGAGCAGCTCGCGCTGGCGTCGGAGGTGGACCTGCCGGTCGTGATTCACGCGCGGCAGGCGCAGGAGGAGGCGTTCGCGATTTTGCGGGACTGGGCGCAGAGCCAGCCGGAGGCGAGGAAGCCGCTCGGTGTGCTGCACTGCTTCGCCGGGGATTCGGCGCTAGCGCAGGCGTACGTCGAGCTGGGCTTCATGATATCGATCGCGGGGAATGTGACGTACCCGAACGCGAGAAAGCTGCAGACGGCCGCAGCGTCGGCGCCGCTGGAGAGCATGCTCGTCGAGACCGACTGCCCGTTCCTGGCGCCGCAGAGCCAGCGCGGCAGGCGCTGCGAGCCGGCGCACCTGCGGGAGACGGTCGAGTTCGTCGCCGGACTGCGGGGAAGCAGCGTCGATGAAGTGGCCAGCGCGACTGCGGCGAACGCGCGGCGGCTTTATCGATTGTAAGGTAAAATGAGGGGGCGATGACACGGACTGCCAGCCTCTATGAACCGGTCCTGACCGAGATGAGCCGGGTCGAGGAGACCCTGAGCTCACTGGGCAACGTTGATTCGCCCTGGCTGGCGGAGATGCTGGCGGCGGTCCTCTTCAACGGCGGCAAGCGGATGCGACCCGCGGTCTGCCTGCTGGCGGGCAAGTTCGGCGAGTGCGACTCGAGCCTCTCCGTGCCGCTGGCGACGGCGCTGGAGCTGCTTCACACGGCCAGCCTCGTCCACGACGACGTCATCGATGAAGCGGGCATCAGGCGCGGCCGTCCGACGGCGGGAAGGCTGTTCGATAACCACGCGGCGGTCATTCTCGGCGACTACATCTTCGCGCAGGCGGCGGCCCTGGTGGCACGAACGGGCAATCCGCAGGTCACCCGACTCTTCGCCGAGACGATGGTGATGATGTCGGGCGCGCAGCTCGAAGAGGACCGCGTGGCCTTCGACTACAACCAGACGTTGGATGGCTATCTGCGGCGGATCCGGGGGAAGACGGCCTCGCTGTTCGCGATTGCGGCGCAGGGCGGCGCGCTGGCGAACGGCGTCTCGCTGGAAGACGCGCAATCGCTGCGGGTTTACGGCGAGAACCTGGGTATGGCGTTCCAGATCGTCGACGACATCCTGGACTTCAGCGGCGATGAGACGGAGATGGGGAAGCCGATCGGCAGCGACCTGTCACAGGGGACGCTGACGCTGCCATCGCTGCTGCTCATCGAACGCCGCCCGGACGAGAACCCGGTGAAGACGTTCTTCCAAGACGGCGGCGGCCCGGAGCACCTCAACGAGGCAATCGCGATGGTGCGCGACTCCGGCGTCCTTTGGCAGGCGCACGCGCGGGCGAAGGGCTTCGGCGAGGTTGCGCTGTCGGCGCTGTCGGCGCTGCCGTCGACGCCACAGCGGAGCTCGCTGGCGGAGATAGCTGAGTACGTGCTGGAGCGTCGGGCGTAGACTTCGTTCGTCGGCCGATCTCGTTATGTCGCGTCGGGAGAGGCGGGCGCCGGGGTACGGCGAAGCGTTTCGATGAAACGCGCGGAACGGACGTCGCGCTCGAGGACGTAGAGAACGTACTCTCTCAGGTGGCGCTCCAACTCCGCCTCCAGATCAGGAGCGGTCCGGATGCGCATCACCTCCGCGAAGCTCCCCTTTTGCAGAAGACGCATCACTTTCAGCGCGTTCACGGATAGCGGTCGCGACATCGGCGCTTTGGCGGCGCAGGTCGGGCAGAGGACGCCGCCGGCTTCCGCGCTCCAACCGTTGGTGACGGGCTTCAGCGACGCGCCGCAGAGCACGCATTCCTCCATCTGCGGCTGATAGCCCAGGTGGCTGAGCAGTCGCATCTCGAAGAAGCGCACCGTCATGTCCAGTCGCTCCTCCGTCGACAGGCGGCGCAGCGTCTCCAGAAAGAGGCGGAAGACAGGATAGCTCTCCTGGCGCTCCGGCGTAAAGCGCTCCACGAGCTCGGCGGCGTACAAAGCGCGTCCGGTGCGCTCCAGGTCCTCGCGCAGGGACGGGAAGACCTCTACCGTCTGCGCCTGGGTGACGATATCCAGCTCGCGGCCGCGGGCGAGCATGAAGGACGTGTAGGTGAGCGGCTCGACGTGGCCGGCGAGCTTGCTGCGGGGGCGTCGAACCCCCTTGGCGACGGCGTCGAGCTTACCGAGGTTGGCCGTGAGGATAGTGACGATCTTGTCGGCTTCGCCGAGGCGGCGCTGGCGGAGGACGATGCCGGTTGTCTTGTAGACGCGAGGGACGGGCATTTGAGTTGAAGGCTTGATGAGCGGGAGGACTAAAGTCCTCCCCTATTGAGCTTTAAGCTGAATGATGACGGCGGTTCCATAGGCCAGCACTTCCGCCAATCCGGCGACTTCCCCCGAGTCGTATCTCATGCCGATGATTGCGTTGGCTCCCAGGGATCCAGCGTGCGCCACCATCTCGTTGAAAGCCTCCTGACGAGATACGTCACACATTTGAACCCACGCCTTTATGCGCCCTCCGAATATTCCTCTCAGCCAGGAGAAAAACGTCTGCGCCCAGTTAGTCCTGCGAACGGTAATACCCCGCACCACGCCAAGGTATTTGGTGATTTGATATCCTTCCACCTCAAAACCCGTCGTTACCGGTATCTCCATCATGTGATGTTCTCCTTTCGCTTCTAGACTTCCTGGCGGCCTTCGAGGGCGCGGGTGAGGGTGACATCGTCGGCGTACTCGAGATCGGCGCCGACCGGCAGGCCGCGGGCGAGGCGCGTGACGCGGATGCCGAGCGGCGCGATGAGCCGCGTCAGGTACATGGCGGTCGCTTCGCCCTCCAGGTTGGGGTTCGTCGCCATGATGACTTCGCGCACCTCCGCCGGCGATTTCAGCCGCTCCAGGAGCTCGCGCACCTTCAGCTCGTCGGGGCCAATGCCGTCCATGGGGGAGATGACACCGTGGAGGACGTGATAGAGCCCTTTGTAGCTTCCCGTGCGCTCCAGGGCCAGGATATCGAGGGGTTCCTCAACGACGCAGATCTTCGACTGGTCGCGCTGGTCGTCGCGGCAGACGCCGCAGGGATCGGCGTCGGTGATGTTCTGGCAGATGGAGCAGAGGACGATCTTCTCCTTCACCTCCAGGATTGCCTCGGCAAGGGTCCGCGCCTCATCTGAGGGGGCACGCAAGAGGTAATACGTCAGCCGCTGGGCGCTCTTGGGGCCAATGCCGGGCAGCTTGTTGAAGGCTTCGATCAGGCGGCTTACGGGGAGTGCGGCGGTCGTCTGGGTCATCGAATCCTCGTTATGTTCACTTCTAGCGCATGCCGGGCAGGTTGAGGCCGGAGGTGAGGCCGGCCATGTGCTCCGTCTGGAGCGCCTGTGCCTTCTGAAGGGCCTCATTGAAGGCGGCGATGACCAGGTCTTCCAGCATCTCCACGTCTTCGGGGTCGACGACTTCGGGCGATATCTTGAGGGAGCGTATCTCCAGGCTGCCAGAGACCGTGGCCTTGACGGCGCCGCCGCCGGCGCTGCCTTCGGCCGTGAGGTTGACGAGCTCTTCCTGGGCCTTCGCCAGGCGCGACTGCATTTGCTGGATCTGGCGCATCATGTCGCGGTTCATCTTCATGGCGTATCTCCTCCGTCATCGCTGCCGATAACCCGCGCTCCGAGCTCGCGGGCGGCCTGAACGAGATGTCCGCCGCTCCCGCCGCCGCCGGGCTCGAGAGCCCGCGGCCTGCGGGTCGTAGACGCACTTCACCTCGTATGCGGCGCCGAGCACCTTCTGGACCGCCTCACGCAACGCTTGCAGGTAGGCGCCGCCCTCGCCGGCGTTCATTTTCTCGGCGAGCGGTCCGTGGCGGAAGCCAAACACGATCGTGTTGTCGTCAACGCCGGTGATGGCGCAGCCGCTGTTGAGCAGGGCGCCCGTCTTGAAGTTGATCTTGCGGGCAAGCTGATAGATGGCCGGCCACTTTTCGCGAAGGGCGGACACCTCTGCGGGCACGGGCACGGCGGGCGGGACGATGTCAACGTCTGGTTCGTCGGAATCGCCGCCGGTCTCTACGACAGCGGACGAACCGGCGGGCGCGGCGCGGCGTCGAGAAGGAGCGGCAGGAGCCGGTCGTTCTTCGCGGGCGGATGCCGACGGGAACGGCGGTCGCGCGGGGGCGGGCTCCCTGCGCTCGACAGGCGGTGGCGCCGCGGTCCGTCGCGCCTCCGCTGCTTCGCGGGCAAGGACGCATTCGGCCAGCGCCATCTCCAGCGGCAGCGACGACAGCGGGTCGGCGCGGACGTCGACCTGGCCGAAGGCGCGGAGGGCGCGCACGATATCCTCTTTGCCGACGCCTTCCAGCGCCTTCTTCATCTCCTGCGCCTGCTCTTTCGTCAGGCTGAGTGTGCTTTCGGCGCCGGCGGCCATCATCAGGAGCCGCCGCAGGTAGGCGACGACCTCGCGCTGGAACTGTCGCAGGTCGAGGCCATCATCGCGGACGGCGGCGATGAGCGCTAGCCCTTCGCCAAGGCTGCCGCGCAAGACGAGGCGCGCCAGGTCGGCGCTGCGGGCGTCGCCGCTGAGGCCGAGGCCGCTCTGGACCGTCTCGACGCTGAGCTCGCGGCCGTGGTAGTCAACCGTCTGCTCCACAAGATTGATGGCGTCGCGCATACTGCCGGTGGCGGAACGCGCTATGAGCTCGAGCGCCTCGCGCGGGCAGCTTATTCCCTCCTGGTCGCAGACGTAGGCCAAACGGCCTATAGCGGCCTCGAGGGGGACGCGGCGAAAGTCGAATCGCTGGCAGCGGGAGCCGATGGTGGCCGGTATCTTGTGCGGCTCGGTCGTCGCCAGGACGAAGATGACGTGCGGCGGCGGCTCTTCGAGCGTTTTGAGGAGGGCGTTGAAGGCGGGCTCCGTGAGCATGTGGGCTTCGTCGATTATGTAAACTTTGAAGTCGGCGCTCCCGGGGGCGAAGCCGACTTTCTCGCGCAGGCTGCGGATCTCGTCGATGCCGCGGTTGCTGGCGGCGTCGAGCTCGACGAGGTCCAGGGCGCGTCCCTCCGAGAAGGCGACGCAGGAGTCGCACTTGTTGCAGGGCTCACCTTCCTGCGGGTCGCGGCAATTGGCGGCCTTGGCGAGGAGGCGGCCGCTGCTTGTCTTGCCGGTGCCGCGCGGGCCGCTGAAGAGATAGGCGTGCGATACCTTGTGCGAGGCGACGGCGTTGCGCAGGGTGCGCATTATGGGGTCCTGGCCGGCAACCTCGCTGAAGGTCTGGGGACGGTATTTCCGGTAGAGGACTTCAGCAGCCATGTCTCAGAAAGATTATATCACTCCCAGACTCGCCAGCAGAGCCTGCTCGCGCGACCGCATGCGACGCTCCTCCGATTCGACGGCGTGGTCGTAGCCGAGGAGATGCAGCAGGCCGTGGACGAGGAGCAGCGCCACCTCTCGCTCCAGCGAATGGCCGGCCTGCTTCGCCTGTCGACGCGCGGTGGGCAGGGAGATGACGACTTCGCCGAGTCGAACGGCCTTGCCAGGAGGGAGAGGGAAATCGTCCCTTCCCTCGGTGAGGGCGAAGGAGAGGACGTCGGTGGGCGCGTCCTCGCCGCAGAACTCACGGTTGAGACGGCGAACGACGGCGTCGCCGGTTACAACGATGCCGATCTCCGCCGGCGCCACGCTCTCCGCAGCGAGGACGCGCCCGGCAAGGCCGCGCAGCCGCTCTTCGTCAACGGCGCCTCGAAAGCGGCCGTCGACCTTTACGCCGATCTCGTACTTCATGGGACGCCTCGTCGTACTGGCACGTTACGACCCGCCCATCCTCTCGGCCAACCAGCAAGACCTTCGTTCATGCAGAAGCCTCAATCGTACCCGACTCGCTTCCACCCACGAGCGTGAAGCCCAAGCAGGACGTCCCAACCGCAGTCCAGAGGATGGTACAAGCCTTCTTCCCTGTTGGGCTTCAGCCATCCCTCTTTCACTAGTCGCTCGGCCTCCCAATATGAGATCAGGACGTCGTCGATGTCTCCCCGAGTGTCAAATCCGTTCAATCGCACCATTGCTAGCCACTTGGCCACCTCCTCTTCCCCATCGGGCTTCAGTCTCAGGTCTACGAAAACGGTGTATACGCAGACGGCGGCCAACGCCCAGATGTGCCATGCTTCTACGAAGCCGTTTCTGATGAACGCGTCTGCCCACAGGGCAACCAACGCGCCCCAGGCAAACCATGTTAGCCTCCTAAGTAGTACTAGGGAAGAATTCCAACGGCGCCTTCTGTGCAACTCGTAGTAGTAAGCCCAGTCGCTCCGCCGTTCAGCCTCGCTTGCCGTCTCGGGTAACTCGTTTTGTTGCATCTCCGTCGCCTCCCACCAGCATTGTGGCCAGGTGACTCGGACGTTAAGCTTGCGGCACTGTCACGTCAAGGGGTTGCTGCCAGGCCAATCGAAGGCCCGTTGCACGGCATTTGAGGCCTTATCTCTGGCCGAAAGCCGCTCCAGGCTTTAGCGAAGGCCAGACGTTCGTTGACTCTATCTCGTCGCAATGGGGATACTGAAAGCGCTTCTCATGCTTATCGATTTGCACTCCCACACAAATCCTATCTCCTGGGACTCCCGCCTGACGCCGGACGAGTTGATTGAGCTCTCGAAGGCGGCAGGCTTCGACGGCGTGTGCCTGACCGAGCACGATTATTTCTGGGACGTCGACGAGTGCGCGGCGCTGGCAAAGAAGCACGGTTTCGTCGTCCTGCCGGGCATCGAGGTGAACACGGAGAACGGCCATATGCTCGTGTACGGCCTGACGCATTACCGGTTCGGCATGCACCGCATCGGGCAACTGGCGCAGATGGTGAAGGAAGACGGCGGCGTTATGGTGGCGGCGCATCCGTACCGTCGCTACATGCCATGGTACGAGATGGACGAGGCAGACTTGCAGCGCGGCCTAGAGCAGGCGGCGGCCAATCCGGCCTACCGGCATTGCGTAGCGTTGGAGACTCGTCACGGTCGGGGAGCGCAGCAGCAGAACGAGTTCTCGGAGCGGTTGCGAGAGGTGCTGCACATGGCGGGGACCGGCGGCAGCGACGCGCATCAGGCGAGTCAGGTCGGACGCTGCGCCACGCGCTTCGAGCGTCAGATATCGACGCTTGCAGAGCTCATCGAAGAGCTGCGGGCTGGGCGCTTCGAGCCGGTGGACTGCCGCTGAGGCCGATAATGCGCCTGGCTATCCCGTCCGTTTGACACGAAAACGGGGCTGCGCTATCGTCTACGTCACCACGTCCAATTTCCAGTCTGCGAGTTTCCAATAAGGAGGTAGGAAAGACCGTGACCGAAGAATCGATTATCACGGACGAAATGCGATCTGTCATAGGCAAAGATGGAGAGCCTCAGACGGTCGAGGTCGACAGGTCGGCGATTCGCTGGTTTGCGCGCGCCGTCGGCCACACGGACCTCGTCTTCTACGACGAGGAGTACGCCAGGAGCAAGGGGCACCGCGGCATCATCGCTCCGCCCGGCTTCCTGGGCCACGCGATCCACACGCCCCTGAACCCGACGAACATCGTCGGCAACTCCATCAAGCGTCCACCCGCGATACCGGGCCTCGGGCTGATGCGCCTCCTTAACGGCGGCACGGAGTTCGAGTACTACGGCGAGGACATCTGCGGCGGCGACGTGCTGAAGAGCGTCACCAAGATAGCCGACCTGCGCGAGAGGACGGGCGCGCTGGGCAAGATGCTCATCCTCACCACAGAGGCGAACCTTTACAACAAAGAAGGCAAGCTCGTCGCGACCGAACGCGGCACCGGCATCATGTACTAGGGAGGGTGAAAGATGGCTGATCAGGTCTACTTCGAAGACGTCAACGTCGGCGACGAGATACCGAAGCTGGTGAAGAACTGCACGACGCAGCAGTTGGTCATGTGGGCCGCCGGTTCCGGCGACATGTACCAGATCCACTACGACAAGGAGTTCGCGGCCGGCAACGGCCTGCCCGGAGTCATCGTCCACGGCGCGCTCAAGAACGCCTTCCTGGGCCAGTTGCTGCACGACTGGCTGGGCGACAAGGGGCAGTTCAAGAAGTATAGTTGCCAGTACCGGGGCATGGACGTTCCCGGCCAGGACATCATCTGCCGCGGCGTGATCACTGAAAAGTCGCAAGAAGGCGGCAAGAACGTAGTGCAACTCGACATCTGGACCGAGAAAGAGGGCGGCGAGAAGACGTCGCCGGGCAAGGCTACCGTTTACCTGCCGTCGCGGGGCTAACAGTTGACGGCAGAGCCGAATGACCCTCTGAGGCCCCCGGGCCGGTCGCTGGAAGGAAAAGTCGCTGTCGTGACCGGCGCCGGCCGCGGCATCGGCCGCTGCGTAGCGCTGTACTTCGCCGAGCAGGGAGCGCGCATAGTCGTGAACGACGCCGGCGTCGCACCCGACGGCAGCGGCCAGGACGCGGCACCCGCGGACCAGGTCGTCGCCGAGATCGCTGCTGCAGGCGGCGAAGCGGTCGCCAATCACGATTCCGTCGCGAGCATGGAGGGTGGCGCCCGCATCGTCGACGCCGCTCTCGACGCCTGGGGCCGCGTCGATATTCTCTTCAACAACGCCGGCATTCTTCGCGACCGCATGTTCATCAAGATGAGCGAGGCGGACTGGGACGCGGTGATGGCCGTCCACCTCAAGGGGACCTTCGCCTGCACGAGGGCGGCCGCGCCCCATATGCAGAGGCAGCGCTGCGGACGGATAATCAACGCCTCGTCGTCTTCCGGGCTTATGGGCAACGCAGCCCAGGCGAATTACGGCGCCGCGAAGACGGCGATTGCCGGCCTCACGCGGGCGCTGGCGAAGGAGCTGGGACGCTACGGCATCACCTGCAACGCGATCGCGCCGATGGCAGCGACTCGCCTCACGGTCGGCATGGGCGAGATGGCGGCCAAGTACGGCATGGTGATACCGGAGCCGGAGTACATCGCGCCGCTTATCGCCTATCTTGCCAGCGACGCCGCCTGGAACGTCAACGGGCAGATATTCTACGTCTTCGGCGGCAGTGTATGCCTGTCGCAACCGCCGGTGCCGAGGCGAACGATCTTCAAGGAAGGCGGCTGGACCGTCGACGGGCTAATCGAAGCCGTCCCGACGCAGCTACTGCAGTTCGTCGAGAATCCCGGGCCGCCGGCGGAGCACCTGAAGCCGGCGTTCGCGCGCACGACAGCGGCAGCCGTTCCGACGCAGGAGACGGAATGAGGTTACGACGTGTCGGATAGGCTGAGGGATCGCATTGCGGCTGTGACCGGCGCTGGCAGAGGCATCGGCCGAGCGGTGGCGCTCGCGCTGGCGGCGGAGGGCGCGACTGTCGTCGTGAACGACCTCGGCGTCGCCGTCGACGGCAGCGGTCCGAGCGGCGGGCCGGCGCAGGCAGTAGCGGACGAGATCGTCGCGGCCGGCGGGAAGGCGACGGCCAATTCCGACAACGTCGCCACCGTCGAGGGCGGCGAGAGCATCGTCAAGACGGCGGTCGACACGTTCGGAAGGCTGGACATCCTTATCAACGCGGCGGGCATCTTCCGCGGTCGCGACTTTCTGCAGATGACCGAGGAGGAGTGGGACGCGGTCATCGCGGTCAACCTCAAGGGCCACTACTGCACCTGTCATCCCGCCGCGATCCAGATGCGACACCAACGTTTCGGCCGCATCATCAACTTCACATCGCCGTCAGCGCTGCTCGGGGCGTACGGCCAGGCGAACTTCGTGGCGTCGAAGGCGGGCGTCCTTGGCCTCACGCGCGTGCTGGCGAGGGAGCTGGGACGAAGCGCCATCACCATCAACGCCGTCGCGCCGGTGGCGGAGACGCGGCTGACGGAGGACGTCGCGAGGGCAGCTTCGGCCTCCGGCAGGCCACTTCAACTGGGCACGGCGGAGCAGGTGGCCGCGATGGTCACCTATCTCGCGACGGAAGAGGCCTGGAACGTCAACGGCAAGGTGTTCTACGTCTCCGGCGGCGCTATTTCGCTGGCGTACGAGGAGGAGATGGGCCGCATCATCACCAGGGACGGTAAGTGGACGGTGGAGGAGCTTGCGGCCGTGCTGCCGCGCGGGCTGCTGGAAGGCGTCGCGAACCCGTCGCCGCCGGCGGCGGAGCTTCCGATTCCGGGTCGAACGACGTAGGCCGTCGCGGGCAGGTCCCGCTCTACGCAGGGAATTGCGCTTCCCAGGCGACACGGCGAAGCTCCATGAGGACGAACGTGCCGTTCGTGCGGCGCGACGTGTTGTACTGCTCGAAGCCGGCCTTGCGAAAGCCGTGCTGCGCCCGCACATTCCAGTCGAGCGTCTTCAGGTAGAGCCGCGTGAGCTTCGTGTTGGTGAAGATGTAGCGGACGAGCGCTCGCAGCGTGTCGGTGCCGTAGCCGTGGCTCCAGTAGCGCCTATCGCCGATGGTGATGCCAATCTCCGCCTCGCTCTTGAGCACGTCGATGTTGTAGAACATTACGTTCCCGATGTGGCGTCCATCCATGTCCTCGACAGCGAATGTGCGACGGAACGGCGTCGGCTGAGCGAGAATCGTCCTCGTAGAGCGCCAGGTAGTCCTCGAAAGCGGTAGTGATAGGACGGGCGGCGTCGTAGGTGGCAAGCTCGGCGTCTTTTCGCCAGGCGTAGTCGGCGTCGACGTCGCTGCGTCGCTTGATGCGGAGGACGACCCTCTCGCCGCGCGCGACCTCCCCTTCGACTGAAGTCCTCGTCACCGCTTCGCCTCCGTCGTTGCAGCGCGTGGGATCAGCATGTTGACGGCCTTGTGGACTATCTCAACCTCGTTGGGATACGTGAGAAGGCGGCACGCCTCTTCGACCTCGAACCAGCCGACGCGGTCGTGCTCAGCGTCGTGGTTTTCGAGGCTGCCACCGATGGGGACGAACAGATAGTGGTGGACGGTCTTGTGATAGCGGACGCCCTCTTCTTTGCGAACGAACCAGTAGCGGATGGAGCCTATCTTCTCTTCCGGTACGACCTCCAGGCCCGTCTCCTCGCGCACCTCGCGCGTGGCTGCAGCGAAGAGGTCTTCACCGGACTCCGGCGTGCCTTTGGGCAGCCCCCAGATTCCTTCGCTGCTGCGACCGACGATAACAATCTCCATGACGCGCTCGCCGAGGCGGTAGACTACGCCGCCGGCAGAGGTCGCCGATTCCGTTCGCAGTGTGCTCAAGCTACCTGCCTTTCCTTGGGAGGTTGAAGCCGAGCGGGTCTTCGTTGAATTCCAACTCTTCGAGTGCCTCAGCGACGGCCTCGCGGACGCGCGCCTCCGGATGGCGGTTCATCTCTTCCAGCGCCTCCCGCGCCTCTTGGCCGCCGATCTCGCCCAGGGCGGCTATGGCGGCCTCCTGGACCTCAGCGTCGTCGTCCTCGAGGAGCGGTTTCAGGTGAGGGACGGCCGATTCATCGCAGCAGGAGGCGCAGGCGGTTGCCGCCTCGAAACGCATTTCCGGAGAGTCGCTTTCGAGCTCGGAGGCGAGCAGAGAGAACCAGCGCGGGTCGCAGTTGCGGCCCATGGCGTGCACGGCGCCGACGCGGAGGCGCCAGTTCTTGCTCCGATAGGCGCTCTCGATGCTTTCGCGGACCCATGGTGCGCTGAGGGCACCTACCGACTCCATGGCGCGGCCGCGCACCTCGGGCGACTCGGCGTCGTCGTCGACGGCGGCACGAAGGGCTTCTTCGATGCGGCGGCTGTCGGCGGGATGGAGTCGCTGGAACTCGGCGCGCAGGACAAAACGGCCGAGCGACGCCGCCGCTTCAGCGCGGACAGTCGCGGAAGGGTCGTTTCGCAGCGTTTCGATGAGCGGCGCGATGACGTCGCGGCCCTCGTGCTCCCAAAGGCCCTGGACCGCCAGGGCGCGGACGTCGGCGTCCTCGTCATCGAGGGCTGTCGTGAACACGCGGTCGAAATCCATCTCAACATTGTCTTCGGCCAGTTCGAGGAGACGCCGCAGCAGTTGGCGACGGCGCGCGACCTCGACTTCCGGCCAGACGCGGGAGAACGACTCCGCCTCTTCCTGGGAGAGTGAAGATAGCTCAGCGATACGCGACGCCAGCAGCGGCCGCGACCGGTCTTTCAGCTCCTCCAGGTAGTCTTCCAGCGCCATCTTTCGTGCTCTTCGAATTCAGTCTAGGCACGGCCGAAAGCGCTTGTCAACGCGTGGGGGAGGGCCTTTCGCCGGGGTTTTTCGGAAAGGAGCTAGCTGGGTTGGCGGGCGTCGGCGACCTCGAAGGTGGAAAGGCGCACCGCCAGGCCGTTGCGCGCCAGCAGGACCGCCGGCACGGTACCCCATCGCGTCGCGCCGACGACGGCAACTCTCTCCATCATCGCCCTCCCGTCTGCTGCGTGACCCGCTCTTTCTGGCCGATCTTGCGCTCGGCGCCGGACAGGAGGCGTCGGATGTTGTCGTGATGGAGCGCGACGATGAGCACCGCGGCGGCGATCGCGAAGACGGCATAGGCGAAGGGCAGCAGGCCGGCTGCCGCGAGCGCCAGGAAGACGGCGGCGGCGATGGGCGCCATGGAGACGGACATTAGCGAGACGTAGCGCGTGGCGCCGACGATGACGAGCGCCACAGGCAGCAGCGCCAGCGCGACGAGCGGGTTCATGCCAAGGAGCGAGCCGTAGGCGGCGGAGACGCCGCGTCCGCCGCGAAAGCCCAGCCAGACGGGCCAGACGTGGCCGACAAGGACACCAAGAGCCGCGAACGCCTGCGGCCAGGCGCTGTCGGAGAGGGCGCGGGCGATGGAGACGGCAACGGCGCCCTTGCCAAGGTCGATGATAAGCACGCCGACCACGGCCCAGATGCTGAGGGAGCGCAAAGCGTTTGTAGCGCCGGTCTTGCCGCTGCCGTAGTCGCGGATGTCTATCCGACGCGTCAGCCTGCCCATCAGGTAGCCGCCAGGGACGGAACCCAGCGAGTAGCCGATAACGGTCGCAACGACGATCTGCCAGAGCATCTACTTCCCTCCCCGACTGCGGAAGATCAGCTTCAACGGCACGCCGGGGAATCCGAATGCCTTTCGCAACTGGTTCTCCAGATAGCGCCGATAGGAGAAATGGAGCAGCGAGGCATCGTTAACGAAGAAAACGAAGGTCGGCGGCGCAACCTGCGCCTGCGTAACGTAGAGCACCTTCAACTTCTTGCCGCCCTTCGACGGGGGGCCGCGTTCGCCGATGGCCCGCTGCACGACGGCGTTCACTTCGGCCGTGCTGAGGCGCCTTCGTCGCTCTTCGCCGACGGCCAGCGCCTCGTCAAGGAGATCATCGATGCCGGTCCGCTCCTTTGCGGAGACGAAGCACAGCGGCGCCCAGGGGAGGAAGCGCAGGTTCCGCCGGATGATTCGAACGAAATCCCGGCGATACATGGGCTCCGGCGGCACGAGGTCCCACTTATTGATGACGATCACGATGCCGACGTGGCTATCGACGATGAGCCCGGCGATGTGCGCGTCCTGCGCCGTCAGCCCTTCCACAGCGTCGAGCAGCAGAAGCGCGACGTCGGCGCGCTCGGCGGCGGCTTGCGCCCGCATGACGGCGTGCTTCTCGACGCCCTTCTCGATGTGGCCGCGGCGCCGGATGCCTGCCGTGTCGATGAGCGTCAGCTTCCGGCCGCTGTACTCGAAGACCGAGTCGATGCTGTCGCGCGTGGTGCCCGGCGTCTCGCTGACGATGACGCGCTCCTCGCCCAGGATGGCGTTGGTCAGCATCGACTTGCCGACGTTCGGCCGGCCGACAATGGCTATCGAAAGCGTCTCGGCGGCTTCCGTCTCGGGCGCTACCGGCAGAAGGTCGGCGATGACATCCATGAGCTCGGCGGCGCCGGCGCCGTGGAGGGCGCTCACCAGAAGCGGCTCGCCGAGGCCGAGCTCGTAGAAGTCGACGGCGGACTCGCGACGGTACTCGCTCTCCGTCTTGTTGGCAATGAGGAGGACGGGCTTTTCGATGAGTCGCAGCCGGTCGGCGACGTCGCGGTCGGCGGCCGTGAGGCCCTCTTTGCCGTCGACGACGAAGAGGACGACTTCGGCCTCGGCAGCAGCGGCTTCCACCTGCGCCCGCACGAGCTCGCTATAGGGAAGAGAGCCGTCCATGAGAAGACCGCCGGTGTCAACGAGACGGAAGCGCTTTCGCTCCCATTCGACATCGCCATACAGACGGTCGCGCGTCGTCCCGGCCGCCTCTTCGACGATTGCCCTGCGACCGCCGAGCATGCGGTTGAAGAGCGCGGACTTCCCAACGTTCGGCCGGCCGACGAGGGCAACGACGGGAACGCTCTCAGCTTTGGCTTGCGGCTTCTCCGCCGGTTCCTTCTCGGCGCGGCTTCGGCTCATTGGCCGGCGATCGTGACGGACACGTCCTGCGGATCGACGCCGACGAGTTGCACGTCGGCCGGCAAGTCGACCTTAGGGGCGATCTGATAAGTGCCCGCGGTCATGTTGGAGAGGTCGAGTTTGGCGGTCACAGCGTCGCCGGGCAGTGCATCGAGGGTGGGCAGCGCGCCGGAGACCGTGACGGTCAGAGTATCGGGCGCAAGGGTGGCCGTGAGCCCCTCTTTCAGTCCTCTTGTTTGGACTGCAATCTGCAGGTTGCGCTGCCCGACGGCCGAAACGACGACCACGTGTACTACCACTTCATCGCTGCCATAGACGCGGGCGTTGGCCGGCAGGCTCAGCTTCACGCTCCGCTGAACGTCTGATTGCGCGCCGTCGACGGGGATCGTGTCGGTTGTGAGCGTTTGGATCGACTGAAGCACATCCACCGGACCTACGATGACGACGAAAGATGGGTCGGCCTGGACAGCGGATACCATGTAGCCTGGCGCGACGTTGCCACTTATGGATGGGTTGACCGGGAAGGTCTCCGCCCCTTCCGTCCTGACGACCGTTACTGTCACCTTTGCTGTGCTGGGCTCGATGTTGACGTCCAGCGACTGGCCGTCCTTGTCGCGGGCGGCGAGAACGATCTCGCGCTCCTGGCTCGTCTGGACGCCCGAGAGGTCGAGGTCCACCCAGGCGGCGTCGATCTGCTCCATCAGACTGGCAGCGCCGGAGACCTGAACCGTCTGCGGATCGACCTTCTCGTCCGTGACGCTGTAGCCGGCTGGCACCGGCGCCACGATGTTTACCTTCACCGGAACGGTCTGCGTCGTGACGGGCTCAAGGGTCACGTTAACGGTGGAAGGGTTGACCTGGACCAGCTTCACGTCACTGCGAAGAATATCGACGTGAACGGAGAGGCCCGGAGGGGTGCGCTGCGTTACGCCGGAGAGGTCGACCGTGGCTTTGAAATCGCTGATCGACAGGCTGTTCGAGACATCTTCGTCGGCGGTGACTCGCACTGTTACTGGCCCAATCTGCCCTGTCGTCGCCAGCCCCTGCGGCAGGTTGAGCGCTTGGACGGGGACATCGCTGAACGAAACCGTCCGCGTGGGCGTCTGCGCATCGGTGACGACGAACCAGATGACGACCGCCAGCCCGAGCGAAAGCAGCCCGAGGGAGTAGGTTTGCCGGACGAGATCCAAGGCGTCGGCGATGACGGCGAAGAGCCCCTTGGAAACATCACTAGGTGATCGCACTTCGCCTCCCATTGTCGCTATCACCGCGACGCGAGGGCGTGACGCCGAGGACACTCTGGAGCGTCGCCCGAAGCCGCTTCTCGTCCAGCCACTGCGACAGCCGCCCATTGGACGCCACGGACACCTGGCCGGTCTCTTCGGAGACGACTACGGATACGGCGTCGGTCAATTCCGTGATGCCGAGCGCGGCGCGATGCCGCGTGCCCAGCACGCCCTTTCCACTCTCGCCGGCCAGCGGCAGCGTGCAGGCGGCGGCGACGACGCGGTTCTCGCGCAAGATGACAGCGCCGTCGTGGAGCGGCGAGTTCGGGAAGAAGATGCCCTGCAGCAGCTCCACAGAGGGCGCAGCGTCGACGCGGATGCCTGTGTCAATGTAATCCTCCAGGCCGGTCTCGCCTTCGAGGACGATGAGGGCGCCGTGGCGGGCGCGCGACAGGTTGCAGGCGGCGCCGGTAACGGCGTCGATAAGCTGGTCGTAGTTGGGCCTACCGATCCAAGCGCGACGGCCGGTCCTGCCCAGTCGCTCCAGGGCGCGTCGCAGCTCCGGCTGGAAGACGATCGGAATGCCGATGAGGACGACGATGAGGGAGTTGCGCAGGAGAAACGTCAGCACCTTGAGGTCGAAGACGCGCGCCAGCAGGAAGACGCCGATGAAGACGAAGGCTATGCCGCGCAGGACGGACATGGCAGTCGTGCGGCGCAACAGCAGCAGCACCCAGTAGATGATGGCGGCGATCAGCAGGATGTCGATGGCGGCGCGCCAGTCAAGTCGCGACAGGTTGTCGCTGATGGTGTTGAGGAGGTCTTGCATCTCGCGCCGCGATTCTCTGGATGGGCCCGAATCTAGCCTTCGGCCAGGAGCAATGCCAGGATGGCCCGCTGGGCGTGCAGCCGGTTCTCCGCCTGGTCGAACACCACCGACTGCGGCCCTTCGATCACATCATCCGCTATTTCCTCGCCGCGGTGGGCGGGTAGGTCGTGCATCAGTATCACTTCCGGCGGTGCCAGCGAAAGCAGATCGGCGTTCACCTGGTAGCCCTGGAACGCCTTCAGACGCTCGTCGTAGCTGTCCTCCTGGCCCATACTGATCCAGACATCGGTGTAGACCACGTCGGCCTGCTTCACGGCCTCCCTGGGCGAACGGATGACGTCGACGCTGCACCCGCTCATGGAGGCGAACAGTCGCGCCTGGGTAAGCGCCTTCTTGCCCAGCTCATAGCCTTCCGGCGAGGCGATGATGAAGCTCATTCCGACCATCGCCGAAGCCTGGGCAAGCGAAGTGGCGACGTTGTTGCCGTCGCCGATGAAGGCGACCGTCAGGCCGTGAAAATGGCCTCTTCGTTCGTAAATCGTGACGAGATCGGCCACAGCCTGGCAGGGGTGCTCTTCGTCGGAAAGGGCGTTCACGACGGGGACCGTCGCGGAGGCCGCGAGATCGACGAGCGTTTGCTGGGCGTAGGTGCGAGCGACGATGCCGTCAACATAGCGGCTGAGCACGCGTGCGACGTCGGCCACCGATTCGCGCTGGCCGAGGCCGACCTCACTCTGGCCAAGGTAGATCGCCTGGCCGCCGAGCTGCTGCATCGCGACGTTGAAGCTGACGTTCGTCCGCAGCGATGCCTTCTCGAACAGGAGCGCTAGCGTCTTGCCGTCAAGGAGGCGCGGGTAGCCGTTGCGCTTCATGTCGACGGCGAGGTCGACGATGCGGCGCAGCTCCTCAGGCGTCAGGTCAGCGATGGAAAGCAGGTCGCGGCCGTGCATGTTCGCTCCTATCTCGACCTGAGAAGTATAGCATAGCGGTATTCGCGCAGGTAGCGGGGGACGGCCTTGACGGTAGACAGCGACCAATTGTAAGCTCGCTTACGCGTCTCGGTTTTTCAGGGGAAAGGACTTCCCGTGGGCGCCTGGCTCGAACGGAATCGCAGCGTTGTCCTCGCCGCGCTTTGCGCCGTCATCGTCGTGGGCCTCGTCATCCTCGTCCTGCAACGACGGGACGGACCGCGGCCCCTCGAGCTCCACTTCGACGACCCTTCGCTTGGCGGCACGGCTATCGAGGTTTACGTTACCGGCGCTGTCGCCAATCCCGGCGTTTACACGCTGCACGACGGCGACCGCGTGGCCGACGCCCTCACTGCCGCCGGCGGCGCGACGGACCAAGCGGACGTGACGTCGCTGAACCTGGCCGAACGCGTCCACGACGAGGGTCAGGTGGTTGTGCGGAGCATCGGCAGCGTCGCCGACGCGTCTGTCACCGCAAGCGCATCGCCTACCGCTGCGCCTCTCGCCGCCGGAGAGACGATCAACATCAACACGGCGACCGCAGCGGAGCTGGACAGGCTGCCCGGGATCGGGACGGTCTATTCGCAGCGAATCGTCGATTCGCGGCAGTCGGCCGGGTCATTCGCCAGCGCTGACGAGCTGGTCTCGCGCAAGCTCATACCCACGGCGACTTACAACAAGATCAAGGACCTTGTCACGGTGGCGACGCCGTGACGCTGGCTTATCTTGCCGCGGCCTGGTTCTTCGGGACCGTTACCGCCGCTCTGGGCTGGGACGCTCGCTGGACGGCAGGCGCGGGGCTAGCCGTTTGCGTCATCGCCGTCGTCGCCAACCTTGTGCGCCGGCGGCCGGGCGCGGCGTTGCTCGTCCTTGTCTGCGGCGGGCTGTTTGCCGGCGCGTTCTTCCGCTTCGAGACCGGCGGGACGCCCGCGACAAACCGCGGCATTGCTGCTTTCAACGACGGCGCGGCGGTGACTTTCCAGGCCGTCGCCGCAGACGACTCCGAGGAGCATGGGCGCGCGATCTCAACGCGGCTGCGCGTGACGCAACTTCAGGCGGACAGCGGCGACTCGCAACCGATGAGCGGCGGCGTCCTGCTATGGGAGTCGTCGACGGCGCCACGCCATCGCTACGGCGATGTGCTGGACGTTACGGGCAAGCTCACCTCGCCGAGCCCGCTGCCGAACTTCGACTACCCGCAATACCTGGCGCAACAGGGCATCGTCTCCGTGGCCGACTTCCCGCAGGTGACGGCGACCGGGCCCAGCCATGGAAACGCCGTCCTCTTAGCGGCCCATCGCCTGCGACGGAGCCTTTCGTCGGCGCTGGCGGAGGCGCTACCCCAGCCGCAAGCGGCGCTGGCACAGGGGATTCTGCTGGGAGAGCGGTCTGTCCTGCCACAGGATCTGAAGGACAACCTGAACGCCACCAGCACCTCGCACATCATCGCTCTCTCCGGCTACAACGTGACGCTGGTCGCCGGCTTCTGCATCGGCGCTTTCGCCTGGCTAATCGGGCGGCGACGGGCGGCACTGCTCGCGCTCTTCGCAATCGCCGGCTACGTGCTGCTGACCGGCATCTCGCCAAGCCTCTTGCGGGCAGCAATCATGGGCGGGCTCTACATCTTGGCGACGCTTCTGGGCCGGCCAAACGGCGGCCCGGCGCCCCTCCTGCTGGCGGGCGCAGTGATGGCGGGGCTGCAACCGTCGGTGGTGACGGACGTGTCCTTCCAGCTTAGCTTCGCGGCGACGGCGGGTCTCATCGTCCTGGTGCCTCTGTTTCGCGAGCGGCTCATCGACGCATCGCAGCGATTCGGCGGGTTACAGGCGCACTTGCAGCAAGGGCCGCTGAGCGCTCTGTTCGAGATCGCGGTGGTGACGGCGGCAGCCTCGCTGGCGTCGTTGCCGCTCATCGCGCTGCATTTTCAGCGGGTGTCGCTTGTCGCGCTGCCGGCGAACGTTGTCGTGCTACCGTCGGTGCCGTTCATCATGCTCAGCTCGATGCCGGTGGCGCTGGCCGGACTGGTCTGGCAGCCGATGGCGCACTTCCTCGGCTATTTCGCCTGGGCGGGCCTAACCTACATGACGACAGGCGTGCGGCTCTTCGCGACGTTGCCGTTCGCTTCGCTGGAGCTGCGCCGCTTCAACACGGAGCAATGCACGGCCATGTATGTCGTGCTCGCGGCGTTCGCCTGGCTCCTGAGCCGCCGACGGCCAGGCAGCGAAGCGCTACGACGCCTTCAGCGTCCGATGCGACGCGTGCTGGCGCTGCCGTCGCGACCGCTGCGAGCTATCCCAACGTTATGGCTGGCCGGCGCCCTGGCACTGCCAGCGGTGCTGACGTGGACGGCCGTCTTCTCGGCGCCGGACGGGCGGTTGACGGTGGAGATGTTCAGCGTCGGGCAGGGCGATTCGATTCTCATTCGCACGCCGGACGGGCAGAAGCTGCTCGTCGATGGCGGGCCGGACGGCGCGACGGTGGAGCGGGCGCTGGACGAAACGCTGCCGTTCTGGGACCGCAAGCTGGACATCGTGCTGTCAACGCACACCGATTCTGACCACCTCACCGGCCTTGTCACCGTCGTCCAACGCTACAACGTCGGGCAGGTGATAGAAGCGCCGATTCAGACGGATAATGCGCTTATCGCCGAGTGGGACGGTCTGCTGGACGCTAAGTCGATACCCCACCAGGAGGTCGAAACGGGCGGCTGGATCGACCTGGGGCGCGGCATCCGCCTGCAGGTGCTCGGCCCGCCGCAGTCGCTGCTATCCGGCACAAGCGCCGACACGAACAACAACTCCCTGGTGCTCAAGCTCACCTGGGGGAGCGTGAGCTTCCTCCTGCCGGGCGACATCGAAGGGCCAGGGGAGACGGCACTGCTCGCCGAGCACGTCGACCTGCGGGCGACGGTGCTCAAGGTGCCGCACCACGGCTCCGCCTATTCGTCGGGGCAAGAGTTTCTGAATGCCGTCCAGCCGGTCGTGTCGGTTATCTCGGTCGGCGCGGACAATACCTTCGGTGACCCGGCGTCGTCGACGTTGCAGCGGCTGGACAACAGCATCGTCTACCGGACGGACCAGCAAGGGGATGTGACGTTCTCGACCGACGGCGAACGGGTGTGGGTCACGCCGGAGCGCGACCCACCGCCGCTGCCATCGCGCTTCTCAGCAGCGAACTAGGGTGCTATACTCCCGATGCCCTCAAGTCTCTGCGTCACGAAAGGAGCACCTTGGAAAGAGCTGACGGTCGCCGTCCCGATCAACTTCGGTCTGTGCGCATAACGCCGGGTTTCCTGCCGAATGCCGAAGGCTCGGCGCTCATCGAGCAGGGGGGCACAGTCGTCCTTTGCGCTGTCAGCGTCGAGGACAGGGTGCCACCGTTCCTGCGCGAGCGAGGCGGCGGCAGCGGTTGGGTGACCGCCGAGTACGGCATGCTGCCACGCTCCACGAACACGCGCATGATGCGGGAGGCGACTGTCGGGCGCGTCGGCGGGCGGACGCACGAGATCCAGCGACTCATCGGCCGGGCGCTACGAGCGGTAACACGGCTCGACGTCCTCGGCGAGCGAACCTTCACCGTCGACTGCGACGTGATCCGCGCCGACGGCGGAACGCGCTGCGCCGCGATTACCGGCGCTTACCTGGCGCTTCGACAGGCGTGCGAGAACCTGCTGGCGCGGCGCCTCCTTTCGACGATGCCGCTGCGCGACGCCCTTGCGGCTGTCAGCGTTGGTATCGTCGGCGGGGTGGCTCTGCTCGACCTGACGTACGAGGAGGACTCGCGCGCCGAAGCCGACTTCAACGTCGCGCTCACGGCTTCGGGCGAGTTCGTCGAGGTGCAGGGCTCGGCGGAGAGCGCGCCTTTCCCGCGGACACGCCTCGACGAGGTGCTGCGGCTCTCCGGCAAGGGGATCGAGGAGTTGCTGGCGGCGCAGGCAGAGGCACTGACGACGTCAGCTCCGGCGACTTAGGCGTACTCGCCGAGCCGAACGCCCCCAAGCACGTGGATGTGGCCGTGCGTTTGCGTCTGCAGGGCGTCGAAGCCGAAGTTGGAGAGCAGACGGAACCCGCGCGGGCAGTGCTTTTCGCCCATCGCCATGGCGACTTCGGCGACGCGTCCGGGATCGCGCCAGAGGTCCTGCTGCGTTATGTGCCGTCGCGGCACAACGAGCAGCATCACAGGCACCCAGCCGAGCCGGTTGCGGAAGACGACAACATCATCATCCTCGAAGACGATTTCCGCCGGCGTCTTTCGGTCGATGATGTCGCAAAAAGTGCAATTGTAGACCATCAGCGTTCCCCCGGGTATGCTGACCCTGGGCTCATTCTAGGTAGGGCCTCCGATTGCGGTCAATTCGCCCCACCGCGTCACGGACAGGAGCAACGTGCCAGAAGTTCTTCCCTTCCGCGGCCTGCGCTACGCCGAAACCGACCTCTCGGCGCTGATCTGCCCTCCATATGACGTCATCTCGCCGGAGGAGCAGCAAGAGTTGTGCCGGCGCAGCCCCCTGAACGTCGTGCGGCTTGAGTGCGGCGAATCGCGGCCGGACGACGGGCCGTCGGAGAATCGCTACACGCGGGCGGCGGCGGCGCTGCGGGATTGGCTGGAGAGAGGCGTCCTTGTCCGGGACCAGTCGAACTCGTTTTACGCCCACAACCAGCGATTCGAGCACGAGGGACGGCGCGTGACGCGGCTTGGGCTGCTGGCCCGCGTCCGCCTGCACGAGTGGAACGAGGGGCCCATCCGGCCGCACGAGCATACCCTCAGCAAGCCAAAGGAGGACCGTCTAAACCTTCTGCGGGCAACGCGCCTCAACATCAGTCCCATCATGGCGCTTTACCGCGACGATGACGCCCGCGTGCGAGGGGCAATCGAGGCAGCCGGCAGCGATGCCCGTCCGCTGGCGACGGCGAGAAGCGAGGGCGAGGAGCATAGCGTCAGTCGCGTCGACGGAGGTGCGACAGGCTTGCTCGTCGGGGTGTTTCGGGACAAGACGCTGTACGTCGTCGACGGTCACCACCGCTACGAGACGGCGCTGGCATACTTGAAGGAGCGACGCTCGCGGGCGCCCACCTGGACGGGCGACGAGCCGGAGAACTTCGTCCTAATGACGCTAATTGCCCGCGAAGACCCGGGGCTGCTGGTTCTGCCGACGCATCGCCTGCTGAAAGGCGTGTCGGTCCCCGATGACCTGGGGGCCTGGCTGGAGCGTTGCTTCGCGGTGGAAGACGTGAGCGACGTCGCGCGCGGCTGGCCGGAGTTGCGATCGCTGCTGGCGGCGAAAAGCGAGGAGCGGGCCGCCTTCGCGCTGGCAGCTGAGGATGGCCGGCGGCTGATTGCGCAGCTCCGCGATGCTGCCTCTATAGCGGACGACTTGCCCGCGGACGCTCCCGCTTCCTGGCGCTCCCTCGACGCGGCCGTCCTGCAGGAGGTCGTGCTGCGTGGCATTCTCGGCGTCGAGCAGCAGAGCGCCGCCGCGGACGGATCGCTGGCGTTCACGCACGACGGCGAAGAGGCGTTGCGACTCGTCGAAGCGCGCGCGTACAGCCTCGCCTTCCTGCTGCGCCCGACGCCAGTCGATCGCGTGCTAGCGCTGGCCGACGCCGGCGAACGGATGCCGCAGAAGTCCACTTATTTTCACCCCAAGCTCTCCGCCGGCCTCGTCATGAACCCGCTCGACTAGGCGTGCAGTCTTCGCGCGCTTCTGATTCGAGAATGCGTGCAGGAATCGTGAAAGACCGCGTCGGACCGTGGATTCCCCTCTCCTCAAGAGTGTAGAATAGGCTTATGGAAAGTGCCTCGGGGGGAAGATAGATGGCGGACCAACTCCAGCGTGAGATTGAAGACCTCCTGAACAAGCTGGACGAATTCATTCCGGAGCAGAAAGCGACGACGCGGCTGCGCAAGCGGCTCATCGACCGGATCGGTGGCCTGAAGGGACGGCTGGGGAGCTTCTTCTCGCATGTTTCGCTGGGACATTTGATGGTCGTGTCGCTTGTGCTCATCTTCGTCGCCTTCGTCTTCCGCTCCAGCACCATCGGCCAATACTCGCTCTTCGTCGGGCTGGGACTGCTGGCCGTAACTATCGTCATCTCCTTCGTTACGAACCGGCGGGCACCTGAAAAGCGCTGGCGGGGGCAGGTCGTCGACCTGTCGCAGCCGGGCCCCCTCGACAGGCTACAGAGCTGGTTCAAGAACCGGCGCAATCGTTGATTTGGCGCCCCCGCACTATCCGACTGGCCGCGACCTCTTGTGGCAGTGGCGGCGCTGTAGTAACATCCAGCCTGCCGGAGGCAGCCTCGTGAAGCTCAGGACTGCGCTTATCTTCCCGCTGTTGCTGCTCGCGCTGACGGCGTGGGGCTGCGGAGGGAAGTCATCACCTTCGGCGCGGATCGATCCGGGCAAAGTGCCCACGGCCACGCTTCCGGCGAATCTTCCCGACCCGCTCATCATCAACGGCGTGCCGACGCGTGCGCCCCAGGTGAGCGGCTCGACGTACACCGTCGTGTCCGGCGACTCACTTTCCGCGATTGCCGACAGGCTAGGGACGACGGTTGACGCGCTCATGTCGGCGAACGGTCTTACGAGCAATGACCTTTCCGTCGGACAGGTGCTGAAGATTCCGACGAGCAGCAATTCGACAAGCGGGGCGACCGCATCGCCGACCGCCAGTCGCACAAAGACGGCAACGCCCGCGCCGACCGCCGGGACGCCGACGGAGGCCCCCGCTGTGACAGAGACGCCCGTGGCGGCGACCGCGATCGCGACCACGGCAGCGGGACAGACCACATACACCGTTCAGTCGGGCGACAACGCCAACGATATCGCGCTGAAGTACGGGATTACGGTCGATGAACTGGCAGCGGCAAACCATACGACCGTCGATGCGTTGCGGAGCCTGCAGGTCGGCGACGTGCTCAACATTCCGCCGCCGTCCACAACGCCCGAGCCAGCGGACACGGACACGCCTACGCCGCCGGAGGACACGCCCGTAGGGTAGAGCCTGTGCCACTCCCCTATTCCGTCCTCCCATAAGCCCTAGACTGCGTTAGGAGACGCAACGAATGTCAGTCGGAGATAAGCTGGAGCGACTGCGCAAGCTGAAGGAAGAGGCGAGCCTCGGGGGCGGCCGTCAGCGAATCGACGCGCAGCATGCCCGCGGCAAGCTCACCGCCCGCGAACGCCTCGACATCCTCCTCGACGAAGGCAGCTTCACGGAGCTGGAGACGCTGGTGGTGCACCGCTCGACGGAGTTCGGGACGGACGGCCAGCGTTTCCCCGGCGACGCAGTCGTGACCGGCTACGGGCGAATCGACGGGCGGCAGGTGTTCGTGTACTCGCAGGACTTCACCGTATTCGGCGGGTCGCTGTCGGAGGTGGTCGGCGAGAAGATCTGCCGCGTGATGGACATGGCTGTGAAGACCGGCTGCCCGATTATCGGGCTGAACGATTCAGGCGGCGCGCGCATCCAGGAGGGAGTCGCCAGCCTGGCCGGCTACGCGGACATCTTCCTGCGCAACGCGCTCACTTCGGGCGTCGTGCCGCAGATATCGGTCATCATGGGGCCCTGCGCCGGCGGCGCCGTCTATTCGCCGGCGATGACGGACTTCATCTTCATGGTGCAGAAGACGTCGCAGATGTACATCACGGGGCCGGACGTGATCCGGGCGGTGACGCAGGAAGAGGTCTCGCACGAAGAGCTGGGCGGCGCGATGACGCAGGCAAGCCGCAGCGGCGTCGCGCATTTCGCCATCGAAGGCGAGGAGGAGTGCTTGCACGAGGTGCGACGGCTGCTTTCCTTCCTGCCGTCGAACAACGTGGACGACGCGTCGCTGCTTGACCTGGGCGATGAGCCACACCGGCGGGCGGAGGACATGCTGAACCTGGTGCCGGAGGACACGACGAAGCCGTACGACATCCGCGAGGTCGTGTACCGCGTCGTCGACGGGGGCGACTTCATGGAGGTGCACCGGCACTTCGCGCAGAACGTGGTCGTGGGCTTTGGGCGAATGGCGGGCCGGACGGTGGGCATCGTCGCGAACCAGCCGCTGTACCTGGCGGGCGTGCTCGACATCGACTCGTCGCGGAAGGCGGCGCGCTTCGTGCGCTTCTGCGACGCGTTCAACATCCCCATCGTCACTTTCGTCGACGTGCCGGGGTTCCTGCCGGGGACGGCGCAGGAGTTCGGCGGGATCATCACGCACGGGGCGAAGCTGGTGTACGCGTACGCGGAGGCGAGCGTGCCGAAGGTGACGGTCATCGTGCGGAAGGCGTACGGGGGCGCTTACCTGGCGATGGGGTCGAAGCACCTGCGGGCGGACGTGAACTACGCCTGGCCGGGGGCGGAGATAGCGGTGATGGGGCCGGACGCGGCGGTGAACATCATCTTCCGGAACCAGTTGCAGTCGGCGGAGGACAAGGAGGGGCTGCGGGCGCAGCTAGTGCAGGAGTACAAGGAGCGCTTCGCGAGCCCGTACGTGGCGGCGGAGCGCGGGTATCTGGACGACGTGATCGACCCGCGGGAGACGCGGTGGCAGGTGGTCCAGGCGCTGGAGATGCTGCGGGGCAAGTCGGACTCGACGCCGCGGAGGAAGCACGGCAGCATTCCTCTCTAATTGACCCATTGAATTCAATTGAAAAAACAGCGCGTCGTGCTGTCCGTTGCGGGGCCGCCGGCGCGCCGTGTTGTGTTGGAGATGGTCGCAGTCATGAGGGTATTGAAGCACAAGGCGCGCAGGAATGTAAGAGGGAAGTGGCACAGCGCGTCACTGGCGGCGCCTCCGCGCGTACCACCCACCGACGCCAAGCGCCGCGGCTACCGCAATCAGGCCAGCGCCTAACGCGGCAGGAGCGTTGACCCACCACGAGCCAATGGCCCGTCCAGAATCCGCGCCGGTGGCCGGGGGGCTGACCTCGCTAACGCCTGGCAGGTTGGGGGGAGCGATTGTGGCTGGGTGGGGCGCAGGGGTTGAAGCGCCAGTTGGCGCGCGAGGGGCATTATCCTCAAGGACCGACACCGTGTCGTCCACGCCGTTCGCCACGTAGATGCGGTTCGTGCTGGGGTTGGCGGCCACCCCCGAGGGGTTAGTCCCGACGGCCACGGTGGCGACGACGGCGTTGCTGGCGCCGTCGATAACCGAGACGTTGTTGCTGTTCCAGTTCGCCACGTAGATGCGGTTCGTGGTGGGGTCGACGGCCACGCCGTAGGGGCCACTTCCGACCGCCACGGTGGCGACGGCGGTGTTGCTAGCGCCGTCGATGACGCAGACGTTGTTAACCCAATAGTTCATTACGTAGATGAGGTTGGTGATGGGGTCGACGGCCACAGTCCCGGAGCAGCTCCCAACGGCCACGGTGGCGACGACGCTGTTGCTAGCGCCATCGATGACGGAGATGTTGTTGCTTTCCCCATCCGCCACATAAATGCGGTTCGTGCCGGGGTTAACGGCTACGCTGGAGGGGCTCTGCGGAACAGCTACGGTTGAGACCGTGTTGCTGACGCCATCGATCACGGAGACGCCGTTGCCGCCCGAGTGTGCCACGTAGATCCGGTTCGTGCTGGGATTGACGGCCACGGCCGCCGGCCATGCTCTGAGGGGTACTATGGCGACGGTTGCGTTGCTCGCGCCGTCGATGACAGAGATATTGTGGCTGCCCAGGTTCGTCACGTAGATCCGGTTCGTGTTGGGGTTGACGGCCACGCCCTTGGGGTAAACGCCAACCGGTACCGCAGCCACGATCTTGTTGCTCGCACCATCGATTACGGAAACCTCGTTGGCGTTGGAACTCGCCACGTAGATGCGGTTCGTGTCGGGGTTGACGGCCACGCCGCCGGGGTAACTTCCAACCGAGGTAGTGGCAACGACCTTGTTACTGGGGCCGTCGATGATGGAGACGTTCTCGCTATTGGAGTTCGCGACGTAGATGCGGTTCGTCTTTGGGTTCACAGCCACTCCCCTGGGGCCACTTCCCACTGCTATGGCGGCGATCGCCGTGGCACTAGCGCCGTCGATCACGCAGACGCTGTCGCTGGCAGCGTTCGACACGTAGATGCGGTTCGTGTTGGGATCGACGGCCACGTCCTCAGGCCAGGTCCCAACCACCACGGTGGCGACGACGGTGTTGCTGGCGCCGTCCATGACGGAAACGTTGTTGCCATATAAGTTCGTCGCGTAGATGCGGTTCGTGCTGGGGTCGACGGCCAGACCTGGGGGGTTAATCCCGACCGCTACCGTGGCGCCCAGGGTGTTGTTGGCACCGTCGACAACGGAGATGCCACCGCCGTTCCCCACGTAGATGCGGTTGGTGTTGGGATTGACGGCCACGCTGCCGGGGTAACTCCCTACCGCTATGGTGGCGATCACGGTGTCTTTGGTGCCATCGATGACCGAGACGCTATCGCTCCCCCCGTTAACCACATAGATCCGGTTCGTATTGGGGTTGACGGCAACGCTAGATGGGTCACTCCCTACCGCTATGGTGGCAATCACGGTGTCTTTGGTGCTATCGATAACGGAGACGTTGTCGTTAGGATAGTGGTTGGTCACGTAGACGCGGTTCGTCTTTGGGTTGATGGCTATGCCTTCGGGGGAACCTCCGACCGCTACTGTGGCCAGGACGGCGTTGCTCGCGCCGTCGATGATGGAGACGTTGTCGCTGCTGCTGTTCGCCACGTAAACGCGGTTCGTGTTGGGGTTGACGGCTGCGCCCACCGGAGTGTGTCCGCCCGACCCCGTTCTGACGGTGGCGATGACGGAAGGATCGCTGCCGGCAGCGCGGGCGCCGGATGCCAGCTCCCGCAGGGCAAGAACGCTGACGACCAGCGGGAGAACCAACGCGGTCGCCAGCACGACAACCAGCAGCCGCAGGGCGTTCCGGGCGCGCATGGCACGGCCTCTTTCTCGGCAGGGGTCAATCGGCGGGGATAATCAGCAGCGAGCTGTCAACGCCGCGATTATAACATTGCCTGGGAGTTTGTCAACCTTCTTGTCGGGCAGAAGGCATCGAAGAAAGAAGGGAAGAGCAGCGCGAGGTTGCGGGAGGTCTAAAGACCTCCCCTACATTCTTTGCCCACAGCCGCGTGCCAGAGCGGGCACAGGGGCCCGCCCCCACAGGGAACGAAGGGGCACGCGTGTTGGCTAAGGGGAGGTCGAAAGGACGGCGGCGAAACGAGCGGGCATAACGATCTCGATGCCTTCGTAGCTACCCAGGTCCAGAAGGTGGCGGTCGCCGGAGACGACGTAGTCGGCACGGCCTTGCGCCGCGGCTTCAAGCACGCGATTGTTGGCCGGATCAGCGCCGATCAGCGTGATTTCCTCGCCTGGCGCAACCATCATCGCGCCCTCGCCCAGAGCGACGACAAACTCGCTTCGCTCGGCCTCGGACCAGGCCAATCGGTTGGCGATTTGTGGACGCGACAGAACCGCCTCGAGCTCGCTCAGGAGCGGCAGGGCGATGACGAGCTGAAAGGAACCGTCGCGCCAGGCCCGCAGTATCGAACCGGGGGGCCCGGCATCGCTCAGGACGGCGCTCACGAGGACGTTGCTGTCGAGGACGGCTTTCATGCTCAGCGAGGACTGCTGCCGCGTCGACCCCTCGCCTCGCGGACTGCTGCCTGCACGTCCCGCTCGACCTCATCGTAGGGAACGTTCTTGTTGCGCTCCCAGGTCTTCTCGACGAGGTCGAACAGGCGCTCGCGGCTGCGCTCCATCGCCTCGTAGCGCTCGGCGGGGACGACGACGGCCATCGGCTTGCCGGCTCGCTCGATGACGACCTCGTCGCCGCGATAGTAGACGCTTTCCAGGATCTCTCCGAGCTTCTTGCGCGCCTCGACGGCGGATATCTTGCGTTTCATCGTTGCGGCTCTCCCGTTCGACCATATCGATCATTACAATTATAACGATCATAACGCCGATGTCAAGCAGGGCCAGCTTGGTGCAGCGTGCGAGGGCGGGCACAGGGGCCCGCCCCTACAGAGAACGAGGGCGGCGCGAGTTGGGCTAAAAGGGGCGGCAGACGTATAATTGGCTCTGACAGCGTGCCGAAAAGGGGCGGCTATTCTCGCGGGAGGCCTGGGGCACGCAGGCCGCCGAGACTGGAAAGTCTCGGCTACAGGGTTTTTCAGTTTCCCCTTCGGAGCCAATTCGTGGGAAAGAACCTGACGCGGAAGATCATCGAGGAGCACCTCGTCGAGGGCGAGGCCGTCGCCGGCGGCGAGATCGCGCTGCGCATCGACCAGACACTGACGCAGGACGCGACGGGCACGATGGCCTATCTCCAGTTCGAGGCGATGGGCATCCCTCGCGTCCGCACGAAGCTGTCGGTCAGCTACGTCGACCACAACATGCTGCAGACGGGCTTCGAGAACTCGGACGACCACCGCTTTTTGCAGACCTTCGCCGCCAAGCACGGCATCTACTTCTCGCGGCCCGGAAACGGCATCTGCCATCAGGTGCACCTGGAACGCTTCAGCGCGCCCGGCGAGACGCTGCTGGGCTCCGATAGCCATACGCCGATGTGCGGCGGCGCGGGCATGCTGGCGATGGGCGCCGGCGGCCTGGACGTGGCGATGGCGATGGCGGGCGAGCCGTTCCGGCTGATGATGCCGCGGGTGGTGCGGGTTGAGCTGAAGGGCAGGCTGCCGCCGTGGGTCCTGGCGAAGGACGTTATTCTGGAGATGCTGCGCCGTCTGAGCGTGAAGGGCGGCATCGGCAAGGTCTTTGAGTACGCCGGCGAGGGAGCCGCTTCGCTCAGCGTGCCCGGACGCGCGATCATCACGAACATGGGCGCGGAGCTTGGCGCGACGAGCTCTATCTTCCCGAGCGACGAACACACCCGCGAATACCTGCGAGCGCAGAAACGCGAGGAGGCCTGGAAGCCGCTGTCGCCGGACGCGGACGCGGGGTACGACGAGACGATGGAGCTGGACCTGTCGGCGCTGGAGCCGCTCATCGCGGTGCCTTCGAGCCCGGACGCCGTCGTGCCGGTGCGCGAGGTCGCGGGGATGGAGGTCGGCCAGGTCGTTATCGGCAGCTGCACGAACTCGTCGTACCTGGACCTAATGTTCGTGGCGGCGATCGTGAAAGGCAAGATGGTCTCGCCGGCGGTGAACGCGTCGGTCAATCCGGGCACGCGGCAGGTAATGCTGATGCTGGCGGAAAACGGAGCGTTGGCCGACCTCATCGCGGCGGGCTTTCGGGTGCTGGAGTCGTCGTGCGGGCCGTGCATCGGGATGGGGCAGTCGCCGGCGACGGGCACCGTGTCGCTGCGGACGTTCAATCGCAACTTTCCGGGTCGCAGCGGGACTCTGGGCGACCGCGTCTATCTGTGCAGCCCGCTTGTCGCGGCGGCGTCGGCTCTCAGCGGGGTCCTAACCGATCCACGCGCCCTGGGCGAAGCGCCGCGAATCGTCGTGCCCGCCGAGTTCAAGGTGGACGACCGCATGATCATCGCGCCGCCGGCGGAGGGCGAGCGCGTCGAGGTTGTCCGCGGGCCGAACATCAAGCCGCTGCCACGCGGCGAGCCGCTGCCGGAGACGCTGCGGGCAAGCGTAGTCCTGAAGGTGGCGGACGACATCACGACCGATCACATCATGCCGGCGGGGTCGAAGCTGCTGCCGCTGCGGTCCAACATTCCGGCGATGGCGGAGCACGTGTTCGAGCAGGTGGACGCGGATTTCGCGCGCCGGGCGAGAAATGCGGGCAGCTCGGTCGTCGTCGGGGGCAGCAACTACGGGCAGGGGTCGAGCCGCGAGCACGCCGCGCTGGCGCCGATGTACCTGGGGCTGCGCGCCGTGCTGGCGAAATCGTTCGCGCGGATCCATCGCGCTAACCTGGTGAACGTGGGGATCCTGCCGCTCGTGTTCGTCGACGAGGGCGACTATGACCGGATTGAGCAGGGCGATGAGCTGGAGATTGCGGATGCCCGCGGCGCCGTCGAGCGGGGCGAGACCGTGCGCATCCGCAATCGCACGCGGGGATACGAGTTCGAGGCGCGGCACGGGCTGTCGGCGCACCAGGCGCAGGTGCTGCTGGCGGGCGGACGGTTGAGTTATGTGAAGTCGTTGCAGGGATAGGGCCGAGCGAAGCGAGGCCACCCAGTGAGCGGCTAGACGCTTCTTAGTCGTCGGACATCGATGCGTCGAAAACATCACAATCAGCGTTACAGGAGGTGAACGTTGCGAAGTAAGGTAACGATTGTCGGGGCGGGGCAGACCGGCGGCGCGATGGCGCGAGAGCTCGCTCCCAAGGGCATCGCGGACATCGTACTGCTGGACGTAGCGGAAGGCATTCCGCAGGGGAAGGCGCTGGACATGTCGCAGGCGGCGCCTGTCGTCGGCTTCGACTGCAAGATCGTCGGGACGAACGACTGGAAGGACACGGCGGCTTCCGACATCATCATCATCACTTCCGGCAAGCCGCGCCTGCCGGGCATGAGCCGCGACGACCTGGTGACGGCGAACACGGAGATCGTCAAGTCGGTGGTGCAGCAGGCGATAGCGCAGTCGCCCAAGGCGATCATTATCGTCTTCGTCAACCCGCTGGACGTGATGTGCTACGTGGCGAAGAAGATCAGCGGCTTCCCACGCGAGCGCGTCTTCGGGCAGTCAGGCGTGCTGGACGCGGCGCGGTTCCGAACGTTCATCGCCCGCGAGCTCGACGTGTCGACGGCGGACGTGCAGGCGTACGTGCTGGGCGGTCACGGCGACGACATGGTGCCGCTGGTACGCCACACGACAGTCTGCGGCATCCCGATCTCGGAGCTAATGCCGGCGGACCGCATCGCGGCGCTGGTCGAGCGGACGCGCAAGGGCGGCGGCGAGATCGTCAACCTGCTGAAGACGGGCAGCGCTTACTACGCGCCGGCGGCGGCGACGATCCAGATGGTGGAGTCGGTGCTGCTGGACCGCAAGCGGGTGATGCCGTGCTCGGTGTTCCTGGAGGGCGAGTTTGGGGTCAGCGGCATCTTCATGGGCGTGCCGGTGAAGCTGGGCGCCCGCGGGATCGAGCAGATCATCGAGATCAAGCTGACGGACGACGAACGGGCGATGTTCGAGCGGTCGGCGGCATCGGTGCGGGAAGTGACGAAGGTGACGGGGCTGTAGGCGAGGGCGTTCGGAGCGTGGTGTTGAGGGCGCTCGGCAACCCTGCCTACCGGCAGGCAGGCCGAGCGCCCCGCGAGCGCGAGTAAGACCCAAGAACGTCGGCAAACGATCGATGGCGGGTAACCGCGGCCGGCCGGCTAGCAGGAAGGTAGTCCATGAGAGACGTTCATGTTGATCAGATAAGCGACAAGGTGGCGGAACTCTTCGTCGATGCGGCGCACAATCTACCCGCCGACGTGGTCGCCGCGCTGGAGCGCGCCCGCGACAGCGAGGAGTCGCCGCTGGGACGGCAGGTGCTGGAGGAGATACTGGAGAACGCGAAGCTGGCGGCCGCAGAGATGATCCCGCTCTGCCAGGACACCGGCACGTCGGTTGTCTTCGTCGAGATCGGGCAGGAGGTACACATCGACGGCGGGGCGCTCGACGAGGCGGTGAACCGAGGCGTCGCGAAGGCGTATACGGAAGGCTACCTGCGGAAATCGATGGTGACGCAGCCGTTTTCGGCGCGGAAGAACACCGGCGACAACACGCCCGCCGTCATCCACGTCGACCTCGTGCCCGGCGATGCGTTCAAGGTCAAGGTCATGCCGAAGGGCGGCGGCTGCGAGAACATGAGCCGCATGACTATCCTTCTGCCCGGCCAGGGACGCGAGGGCATCGTCACCTTCGTGCTGCGGGCGGTGGAAGAGGCGAGCGGCAATCCGTGTCCGCCGCTGGTCGTCGGCGTCGGAATCGGCGGGACGGCGGAGCACTGCATGCTGCTGGCGAAGAAGGCGATCACGCGTCGCGTCGGCAGGCCGAACAGCGACGCAGAGACCGCGGACCTGGAGCGCGAGCTGCTGGAGAAGGTGAACGCGCTCGGACTGGGGCCGCAGGCGGTCGGCGGCGTCAACACGGCGCTCGCGGTACACGTCGAGAGCTATCCGACGCACATCACCGCGCTGCCGGTCGCCGTCAACATGCAGTGCCACAGCGCCCGTGTGAAAGAAGCGAAGCTGTAGGGAGGAACGACGTGAGTATCGATATTCGACTACCGCTTACTGACGAAGCAATCGCCGGACTCAAGGCCGGTGACCACGTGCGTCTGACCGGCGTCATTTACACCGCGCGCGACGCCGCCCACAAACGGATCATCGAGGCGCTGGACAGGAACCAGCCGCTTCCGTTCGACATCCGCGGCCAGGTAGTCTACTATGTCGGGCCGACGCCGCCGCGTCCGGGTCGCGTCATCGGCGCCGCCGGACCGACGACGTCGATGCGCTTGAACCCCTACACGCCGCGACTCCTTGAAGCCGGGCTGAAGGGCGCAATCGGCAAGGGCGGCCGCGACCGCAAGACGCGCGAGGCGTTCAAGAAGAACCGCGCCGTCTACTTCCTGGCGGTCGGCGGGACGGGCGCGCTGCTATCGAAGCGCGTCAAGAGCGCCGAGATTGTCGCGTACGAGGACCTGGGCACGGAGGCAGTCCGTCGCCTAGAGGTGGAGGACTTTCCGGCCATCGTCGTCAACGACATCGAGGGGAACGACTTGCTGGAGCAGGGGAAGGCGCGCTATCAGCGTCGCGAGCGGCTGGGGAGCTACGTGCCGGTGGGAGAGAATGCGGAGGGATCGAACGGCGGCGGATCGTAGCGTCGACGGACAGGCAACGGGAGATACCGAGCGCAGCGCGCAACAGGTCTTCGGGCGACGCGCGTCAAGCTACGTCTCCAGCCGGACTCACGCCAACAAATCGACCTTGCGCAAACTCGTCGCGCTGGCTGATCCGCCGCGCCAAGCCAGGGTGCTGGACGTCGGCACGGGCGCCGGCCACACCGCTTTCGCATTCGCCCCCTTCGTATCCCGCGTCACGGCCGTCGACATCACGCACCAAATGATCGACGAGGCTCGCCGGCTCCAGGATCGAAACGGTCTGAGGAATGTGGAGTTCGCCCTTGCAGCCGCAGCAGACCTTCCGTTCGCTGATCGGGCGTTCGACGTTGTGACCTGTCGCCGCGCGGCGCATCACTTCTCGGATATCAGGGGCGCGCTGGGCGAGATGAACCGCGTGCTTGCCACGGGCGGCCGCCTGATAATCGATGATCGCAGAGTGCCCGAAGATGACTTCATCGATGCGACGATGAACGAACTGGACGCACTGCACGATGCGTCGCACGTGCGCGAGTACCGGCCGGGGGAATGGGCCAGCATGCTGGAGGAGGCGCGGTTCAAGGTGGACGCCGTATCGACGTACGCGGAGCTGCGGCCGCTTTCGTCGCTGACGGCAGACGTGGCGGCGGAACGAGTGGCGCGGATCGTCGAGATCATCGGAAGTCTAGACGCGGAACAGCGGATCGCTATGAACGTGGTCGAGAAGGAAGGACAGGTTTTCACGAATCACTGGTTCGTGATGGCGGTTGCGACGAGAATCTAGGGGAGACGGAATCGGTTCAATGGAGAGATGCGCAGGAACCGAACGGCGGCGGGAGCTAGACCGCAGCAATTCTTCGAACCGTCCGCTAGTCGCGGCGAGTCTTGAGCCGCGGTATCGCATACGATCCCCCAGCTCGGACTAGCGCGACGACCGCAACCAGGCCGACAAGGAGGGCCGCATACGCGGCAGCCCGCCAGCCCCCTTTCTCCGTGAAGTTGTCTTCGATCACTGATATCGTGTCATCTTTACTGTTGGCCACGTAGATGCGGTTCGTATTGGGGTTGACGGCCATGGCAAAAGGGTGGCCCTCCAGCGCCACGGTGGCGATGACGCTCCCACTGCTGGCGCCATCTACAACGGAGACGCTGTCGCTGCCAGAGTTCGCCACGTAGATGCGGTTCGCCATCGAATTGACGATCACGCCGATGGGATAGTCTCTGACCGTTATACTGCCGATGACGCTGCTGCCGCCGATGATAGAGACCGTATTGCTTTCGGTATTGGCCACATAAACGAGGTTCCTGGATAAGTCGACGGCAATGCCATTTGGGGAACCGCCAGGGGTCACGGTGGTGAGGATCGTATTGCTGGCGCCGTCGATGACGGAGATTTTGCGGCTGTAAAAGTCCGCCACATAAATACGGTTAGTGCGGGTGTTAACGGCAACGCTCAATGGAGCGCTTCCCACCGAGATCGTTGCGAGCGTGGCGTTGCTGGCTCCGTCGATGATGGACAGGCCGTCGGAGCTAGTCACATAGATGCGATTGGTGTTGGGATTCACAGCCACTTGCAAAGGCATCCATCCGAGAGGCACGGTAGCGATCACTGTGTTATTGGAGGTGTCGATGACGGAGACGTCATTGCTAACACGATTCGCCACATAGATTCGGTTGGCGCTGGGGTCGAGGGCGATACCGACGGGGTCACTTCCGACTGGTATCGTGGCAGTGATCGCGTTGCTGGCACCGTCGATGACAGAAACGGTATTGGCAATCTCATTCGCGGCGTAGATGCGATTCGTGGCAGGATCAACGGCTATGCCGCTGGGAAACTGTTGGCCTGGACCCGTCCTAAAGTTGGCAATCACGTGTGGCCTGTGGTCAGCGCCAGCCCTTGACGCGGTTTGCAGGAGGAGAGCCACCGCCAGCAGCGCAATAGACAAAACGGCGAGCGGCCCAAGTACGAGTCGGAGTATCATTCCGGCATGCGTCATCAGTCTTCCAGAGCACAAATGGTGTCAGGAATCGCAGTGAGGCGAGAATAGACCGTCCGCGAAGGTTTGTCAAGGAAAGCCCGGAGGGAACGCCTAGTCGATGAAGGAGGCGAGGGCGATTATCCCGAACGCGAACGCCGCGACGCCCAGCAGCGAGAGGCCGGCCGTGACGACTTTCTCGCCAGCGCCGCGCAGCCCGTAGTCCATCAAGACGTTGCGCGCGCCGTTCAGGCCGTGGTAGAGAGCGAAGGATAGCAGCAGGACGTCGACGACCCAGTAGGCGGGCGTCTCCAAGCGCCCGGCGACGTTGGAGAAGACGACGAGGCCGGGCAGGGCGCCGCCCTCCACTTTGGAGATGTTCACCAGGTGGTTGACGACGATGTGAATCGGCAGGAGGACGACGAGGCCGATGGCGGTGACGCGCTGCAGCAGCCAAGCCCAGAAGCCGGAGCCGACGGCGGCCCAGGGGCCTGCAGTTTCGGCCGTCATTCGTTCCCGAGTTGTGGTTGCCTCAGTCAATTGATCCCCGCCCCGGCGGGAGGTCTAAAGACCTCCCCTACATGCCATGCAATGTTTTCTCCGCGCGCACTACAGCAGGTTGCGTACGGCAATAACCGTGCCGATGAATACGCCCACGGCCAGCGCGAACGACAGCCAGAAGAGCGCTTTCTGGAAGCGCAGGCCGACCGCGAAGTCCATCAGGATCAGTCGAAGGCCGTTCAGGCCGTGGAACGCCACAATGCCGACGAGGCCGGCGTCGAGCACGAGGAACGGCGTCTTCTCGAAGTTCGAGAGCAGCTTGTCGAAGTTGGTCTCGCCGCGCACGACGGTGCCGATGATGATGAGGTGGATGACCAGGTAGACCGTGAGGAACAGGCCGGAAAGGCGCTGGAGGGCCCACGCCGCGGTGCCCGTGCGCAGGGCCCTGGCCTGAAACTGCGCGTCCGCCGGTTTGTACATTCTACTTCTCCACTGCGCTGCCGGTTGCGGCTATTAAGGACGTGGAGGGCTGAAGCCCTCCTCTACTACATCGTGCCTTCATCGGAGCAAGCGCAAGCGCTTGAGGAGCGCCAGCTTCTTTAGATTTTGGATAGCTTCCGTCGGGTTGACGTTCTTCGGGCACCACTCGGCGCAACTGAAGATGGTGTGGCAGCGCCAGAGGGCGTGCTCGTCGGCGAGGCGCGACAGGCGCTCGGAGCGGGCGTCGTCGCGCGGGTCGTGGCAGAAGCGATAGGCCTTCGCCAGCGCCGCCGGCCCAAGATAGCGGTCGTCGAGGGCGACGATGGGGCAGGCGGAGTAGCAAACGCCGCACTGGATGCAGGCGGCGAACTGCGACAGCTTCGTCGAGCGGGCCGCTTCGACGAGGTACTCGCGGGCGGGCGCGCGCCTTGCGGGGTCGGTCGCCAGCCAGGGCGTGATGGCGCGGATCTTCTCGTAGAACGGTCCCATGTCAGCGATGAGGTCCTTGAGCGTCGGCAGGCTGGCCAGCGGCTCCAGGGTGACCGTTCCGCCGTGCGAGACTTCGATGATCTTCGTCTTGCAGGCGAGGCGCGACTCGCCGTTGACGCGCATGGCGCAAGAGCCGCAAATGGCGCTCCGGCAGGCGCAGCGGAAGCCGAGCGACCCGTCGAGCTGCTCACGCGTCGCCAGCAGGGTGTCGAGGACCGTGGCCGACTGCGGCATTTCGACGGTAAAGAGCTCGTACTCCGGCTTGCCGTCGGCGGTCGGATCGTAGCGGCGGACGCGGATCTTCGCTTCCACTAGTACACTCTCTTCTCCGGCTCCCAGCGCGTCTTCGTCACCGGCGCGTACTCCAGCCGTGGCTCGCCGCCGGTCCGGAAAGCGAGCGTGTGCTTCATCCAGGCGGCGTCGTCGCGCTCCGGGAAGTCGCGCCGGGAGTGAGCGCCGCGGCTCTCTTCGCGCTGGAGGGCGCCGAGGGCGATCACCTCCGCCAGGTCGAGCATGAAGCCGAGCTCGACGACGGACAAGAGCTCGAAGTTGAAGACCTTGCCTTGATTCCGCACCGCCAGCCCGGTCCAGCGCTCCCTAAGCTTGCGAACGGCGCTCAGGGCCCCGGCGATGCCCTCCTTTGTGCGGAAGATGCCGACGCCCTTGTTCATCTCCCCGGCCATTTCGCCGCGAATGGCGGCCATGCTGTCGCCGCTCGTCGTCGGGCGGGCGAGAAGCTGCGCCAGCGTTTCGGTGTCGCGGCGGACGGAGGCGTCGGAAGGCGACGGCGCGGGCTGCGAGGCGACGTAGGCAGCCGCTGCTTTGCCGGCGCGGCGTCCGAAGGCGATGGTCTCCAGCAGGGAGTTGCCGCCGAGGCGGTTGGCGCCGTGGACGCTGACGCAGGCGCACTCGCCACAGGCGAAGAGGCCGGCGAGAGGCGCGGCGCCGTCGACGTCGGTCTTGACGCCGCCCATGGCGTAGTGCATGCCGGGCCTGACGGGCACGGGCGCGGAGACGAAGTCGGTGTTCGTAAGGTCGAGGGCGAGCTCGCGGATCTGGAAGAGTTTCTCGTTTATCATTTTCTCGCCGAGGTGGCGCAGGTCGAGGAGGACGCAGCCGTCGACGCCGCGGCCTTCGTCGATCTCGGTCTGCTCGGCGCGGGAGACGACGTCGCGGGCGGCGAGCTCCATCTTGTTCGGGGCGTAGCGGGACATGAAGCGCTCGCCCTCGGAGTTCAGCAGGTGGCCGCCTTCGCCGCGGGCGCCTTCGGTGATGAGGACGCCGCTCTCTTTCAGCGTCGTCGGGTGGAACTGGACGAACTCCATGTCCATCAGCGGCACGCCGGCCCGATAAGCAAGCGCGTGGCCGTCGCCGGTGGAGATGAGCGAGTTGGAGGTCGGCGAGTAGATGCGTCCCAGGCCGCCGGCGGCAAGGATGACGGCCTTCGCGGGAAGGGCTTCGATGTCGCCGGTGCGCATGTTCAGGGCGACGACGCCGCAGCAGCGCCCGCCTTCGACGATGAGGGACGTGACGAACCATTCGTCGTAGGTGCGGACGTTGAGCTTGAGGGTCTGCTCGTGGAGGACGTGGAGAAGCGCCTGGCCGGTGATGTCGGCGACGTAGCAGGTGCGAGGGAAGCCGGCGCCGCCGAAGGGTCGCTGGGCGATGCGCCCGGTGGGAAGGCGGTCGAAGACGGTGCCCATGTGCTCGAGCTCGATGATGTCGTCGGGGGCTTCGCGGCACATGGTCTCGATGGCGTCCTGGTCGCCAAGGTAGTCGCTGCCCTTGACGGTATCGTAGGCGTGGTTCTCGCACGAGTCGTCGTCACCGACGGCGGCGTTGATGCCGCCCTGAGCGGCGACGGAGTGGGAGCGGAGCGGGTAGACCTTGCTGAGGAGAGCAACGTCGGCACCGGCGCGGGAGGCTTCGACGGCGGCGCGCATTCCGGCCAGGCCGGCACCAACGATGAGGACGTCATGCATAGTCGTTTTGGCTTCCGGGTCGCGAAGCCACCGGGCGGTGCGTCTCGATGAGACTTACGGGGCTTGACAACGCGGAACGTCCTCATGATAGGACAAGTGGGCGTTTGAAGCTAGGGTGAGGCGAGCGTCGGTAAAGCGAATGGGAGCCCGGGTTTGGCCCCAACCGACGAAGTTGATCAGCGCGCGACGTGCTATAATCTGTTGAGCACTACCGCCAAGGAGGGTGAGTGAGCCTTCTCCGCGAGATTCAGAACGACTGCACTTCCCAGGGCGTGCCCCTGTCAGTAGTCCTTCGCAAGTGCCTCATACTGTCAAAACGTTTGCAGCACGAGCCCATGGGTCGTTGGGTAGAGCAGGAACTGAACGGATATCAGGCGGAAGCTGACCTTCCCCCTTATCGGAAGACCCGCGCTGAGGTATATGGGGATTTCCTCGGCCCTTTCGGAATGCAGCAGCGTAACCTCTCGATTCCAAGCGTGGCGGTCAAAGAGGAGCACAGGGAGGTCCTTTTCACCATCAAATTCATGGAGGGTGTGGCCCACTACGAGGGTCTCCTCGCCTCAGAGCGGGAGACCCAGTTCCAGGTGCCTTGGCCTGCGGACTTTCTGGCTTACTATTCCGAAAAGATCGGTCGTGGCTACGTCTGCATGAGCGCGTGGAGGATCGTTACTCGGGGGGAGCTTGAGGGATTGCTCGATCAGATTCGCAATCGAGTTCTATCCTTCGTGCTAAGCGTGGAAGCCGAAAATCCCGAGGCGGGCGAGGCAATGCTCGGCGGGGAACCGCCAATCCCTTCGCCGAAGGTACAGCAGATATTCAACACTTACATTTATGGCGGGACCAATGTTGTGGCTAGCGGCAGCCAAGGTCAGATTAGCGACTTTGAGCAAAACGTAGGCACATGGGAGGACCTTACTGCAGCCCTTCGTGAGTTGGGCCTGCAAGACACGGATATCGCTGGCCTCGCCGACGCCATCCAAGCCGACGTGACATCGGCCAGCATACCTGGACCGGCCGTTGTTGGATGGCTTGACTCAATCACCACAAAGATCACGTCCGGTGCCATCAATATCGCCAACAGTACAGCTGGTGCGCTTATCGCCTCTCTCGTGCTTCAGCATTTGACCTCGGCGGCCAAATAGCCGCTTTATCTTGTCACGCCCTCGGCAGCCCAGGCGACGGGACGGGCGCTACTGACCTACACAGCAGCCGTTAGTGGCACGCTGCTCCTCGCGGCGGGCGTCGCGGCGCTTGGCGGTGTGGCCTGGTACGCGAGGAGGCGCCGGCACGGCTAGCAACCCGTAGCCAGCACGGGCATGTGTGAAACTCCCGACGTGGGAACGCTTACGCTAACGCCTGCGCAGGCGGCCACCGGCACCTGAGGCAGCGTTGCTGTGGGGAGGGCGAGCACAACTTCTTTACGACAAATGGCGCCAATGGGAGTCACGAGGAGGGTGGCGTTTCCGGGGGCACGCCAGTCACCACGCTGGTAATACACCAACGTCCGCCTTCGACGGAAAGAGAAACCGCATCAGCTGATCCGTCTTTGAACGTGACATCGACTTGCGCCGTCGTTCCGTGCTGATGCTCGTCGACGCTCGTGACCCGTATTCCGTCCTTCTCCGAGTCACTCGCTTCTTGCCATAGGGAGAAGGCGGAGAGGAAACCGTCGCTCTCTGAATCGCACAGAGTTCCTTCGAACCGCTGCTGGTCTCCCTCGGCAGTTGCATCATAAGTATGAACGAACAACTGACTCAATGGATGGCCCGTTCCCCCCTGCGGTCAATCCCCCGCATGCTGTTAGGGTAGGAACGGCCGCCACGAACAGGGCCACGAATCCAAGAACTGTGATTGCTCTGAACCCCCTCATGATGGTCCCCTCCTTCTCCGTTCACTCTCGTTCAGCCTATCGCCCCGAACACGGCCCGTCAACGGCGAACGCTTACAGACCCTGCCCTGCCCCCAAGACGAGTCCAGATTAACGAGAAAATAGAGGTACTGGACCGAAGAACATCTCAATTGGACACACGGCTGGCCGCTAGACCAGAACCGAAATGTGTAAAACTGTCCACGTGAGAACGTCTACCTAATAGCAGGGCGCGGTATCAGTCGAGAGGCAGCGAATGCCTCACCTCCGAGTTGACAACCGCCTAGGCAGTGCTATAATCGCGGCGCTGGTGGCTCACTACTAATCATTCCCCGCTGATTGATTCCCGCCAACAGGGAGGTTGTGCGATGCGCCCGCCTTGACTCTTACCTGCTCGTGCCCCGGCCAGTTTACGCGCTGAATCCATAGGAGGTGAAGAGATGTCATGTCGTTTTTGGAGGATCCTTGCGCTCGCAGTTGGTGCCTTGATGGCCGTGTCCTTTCTTCTGCTCGTCAGTTCCCCGAAGGGGGTAGCGCACGCGCAATCACCCGTGTCTGTTGTGGTGGACATGGACCCGACGAACGGCACCGGTCCATGCAACCCCATAGACACTTCGCGCAACACCGTAGTTGGCGAAACTTATCAGGTAGCAATCTGCTTGGTCAACATGCCCCCCCTGTCGGGTGGGATTGGCGGCCCTCCTGCCGCATTCAACTTCCAGCTTGTATACGACGATACGCTTAACCACTGTGTTGCGGGAGCGGCGGGATCAACTTACCCGCCCGGTCTGGACTCGGACCCAAACGCCAACGCCGGCGCCACGGTGTTCAGCACCCCTAGCCTCGGCCCGAATTTCGAATGCACGTCCTCTGGAGCCGCACCGCCATCCTGTGACACGGACCCGGCCACCGGACCCGGCCATGGCAAGGCCTATCTCGGGTGTCTATCTGCCGTTGGGCCTTACAACCTGCCTGTCGGCCAGGGAGTGGCCAGCCCGCTTGCCGAGGTGACGTTCACGGCAGTCGCCACTGGCACGGACGCCATGTCGGTTCAGGACGCCTCCGTCGCCTCCGGTGACACTAACGAATGGGTGGCCTGCTACGATAACGTCGGCATCTGTGGTGGCGGAACGGACGTTATAGCTGCCGCGCCTGTCACGGCCACTCCAACGCCGACGGGGCATCTTCCGAGCGTCGGCGGCAAGGTCCTGCTGGCGCCGGCCGCTGTAGCTGCCGAGTCGAGCGAAACGTCGAAAGGCTCCGACAGAACCGTGGCAACGTGGGCGGCGCTTGCCGCGGTGCTGCTGCCCGCTGGCGGCTGGTACGCAAGGAGGCGCCGGCTCCACTAGCCGCCCGCAGCTAAGACGGGGTATGTGAAACTGTCCGTATGGGACCGGTTGCTATGCGACGGAGCGGCGGAGGGCGACGAGGAGGATCGCGGCTATTGATTTGCCGTCCTGGATTTCACCGCTGTCGACGAGGCGCAGGGCTTCTGACCAGGATACGCACAGCACCCGCAGGTCGTCTTCGTCGCCGGTGTCCAGCGGCGCTTCTTCCAGGTCGGTCGCCAAGAAGAGGTGGATGTACTCGTTCGAGTAGCCGGGGCTGAGGAAGAAGCCGCCCATGCGCTGGAGGGAGCGCGGCCGGAAGCCGATCTCCTCGCGCAACTCACGTTCGGCGCACGCTTCCGGCGACTCGCCTTCGTCGATTGTGCCGGCGGGCAGCTCCAGGAGAACGCGCTCGACAGGGTGCCGGTACTGGCGGACAAAGTAGACGCAGTCGTGCTCGTCCACTGCGAGGAGGAGGACGGCGCCGGGGTGCTCGACGATTTCGCGGGTGGACTCGCCTCGCGCGCTCTCGACGGTGTCGACGCGCAGTTTCAGGAGGCGGCCGCTGAAGGGTCGTTCGCTTTTCAGCACACGCGGCGGAGTCGGATCGGGCTCGTCGGGCACGGCAACCTCCTTGTTTGCTGGGCAGCTAGACGTCGAGAACCATCGCCGTTTCGTCGCAGCTCATGAACTTCGGGCAGCGATAGCACTCGCTCCAGACTTTGCGGGAGAGCGTCATCGCGTCGGCCTGGGCGAAGCCGAGCTTTTGGAAGAAGGCCGGCTTCATTGTGAGAGCGAAGACTCGTTTCAAACCCAGCGAGCGCGCTTCGTCGACACAAGCGCCCACGAGCAGCGAGCCGACGCCGCGCGACTGGCTCTCCTCGCGCACGGCCAGGGAGCGCACCTCTGCCAGGTCTTCCCAGTTGATATGCAGCGCCGCGCAGCCGACGACCTCGCCCTGGTAACGGACGACGAAGAAGTCGCGCAAGGTCTCGAAGAGCTCGGCGGGGGCGCGCGGAAGCATGTCGCCGCGGCGGGCGAAGTCGTTGACCAGCTCGCTCAGCCGGGCGATGTCGCCGACGCCGGCCTTCTCGACTTTGAAGCGGTCGGACAATCGTCTCTCCTATTTTTCGTCGCTACGACCCGCCTCGATAACGTCCGCCGGCTGAATCGCCGCTTCGTCCGCATCGACAGCGCGGCGCCAGCGCAGGCGCACGGCCACGCGCTCGTAGAAGCCGGGGGAATCGGAGAAGCGCAGGAAGCGGGCGATGTGCGGGCTCAGGCTGACGCGGACGATCTCGCCGGCGCCAAGCTCGAAGGCCGGCTCGCCGTCCAGGCTGACCGAGGCGGCGTGATCGGGGTCGAGGACGAGATCGATGACGGAGGACCCGGGCAGGACGAGAGGATTGGCCTGGCCGAGATGGGGCGCGACCGGGACGAGCACCATGTCCTTCGCGTTGGGATAAAGGATTGGCCCGCCGATAGCCTGTGCGTAGGCTGTGCTGCCGGTGGCGCTGGCAACGATAACGCCGTCGGCGCGATAGTCGGCGAGGAGGCTGCCGTCGACGTTAACGCTGACCAGGATCGTGCGGCCGAGTGCCTGCCTCCCCATCAGAACGTCGTTCAAGGCGTGAAGATAGGGCTGGGCGCCCTTGAGCACGGGGCCGTCGCGGCCGGCGAGCACCTGGATGTGCAGCATCGCTCTCTCTTCGACGCGCCAGCGCCCGGCGAGCAGGTCGGGCAGGCGGCGGATCGTGTTTTCGCCGTTGCGGAGCTCCGTCAGGAAGCCGAGACGGCCGAGGTTGATGCCGAGCAGGAGCACATCGTGGGGGACGACGAGGCGGGCGGCGCGCAGGACCGTGCCGTCGCCGCCGATGGATATCAGGAGATCGCTTCCCGGGACGTGCTGCTTCGCATTCGCCTCGTCCCAGGCCTCGCTCGTCCAGACTTCGGGGACTTCGCGGGCGATGGCGGTGCGCAGGGTTTGCGCCAGCTCGCCGGCGGCGGCCATCTTCGAGTGGTAGAGGATACCGATCTTCTTCATGCTTCGGTCCTTATCATTCGGGTGTTTGCCACAGCACGAAGAACTCCTTGTTGCCCGCCGGCCCGAGAAGCGGCGAAGCGGTCAGCCCCAACAATCGCAGCCCTTGCTCCGTTCCCCAGGCGACGTGCCGTCCGAGAACGGCGGCGTGGACCTGGGGGTCGCGCACGACGCCTCCCTTGCCCACTTCGCTCCGCTTCGCCTGGAACTGCGGCTTGACGAGAGCGACGATGCAAGCGCCGCGGTTGAGAAGCTTCATTACCGCCGGAATCACCTTTTCGAGCGAGATGAAGGAGACGTCGATGGTGGCGATGTCCGCCTTCTCCGGCAGGGACTCCAGATATCTTATGTTAACACGCTCCAGGACCGAGACGCGCGGGTCCTGTCGCAGGCGGAAGTCGAGCTGCCCGTAGCCGACGTCGATGGCGTAGACGCGGGACGCGCCGGCCTGCAGCAGGCAGTCGGTGAAGCCGCCGGTCGAGGCGCCGACGTCGATGGCAACGAGGCCTTCGACGCTCAGGCCGAACGTTCTCAGGGCGCCTGCCAGCTTTTCGCCGCCGCGGCTGGCGTACTGGTCGCCGGCGGCGACTTCGATGGCGGCAATGGCGTCGACGAGGGCGCCGGCCCGGGCGACAGGCTTGCCTTCGACAAGAACAGCGCCCGCCAAAATCAGAGCGCGCGCCTTTTCCCGGCTCTCGACCAGTCCGCGCTGGACGAGAAGTAGATCAAGACGGCTTCTTCCCGTCACATCAGAGAAGTCTAGTGGCGGCCGAAGGGAGAGTCAAGGAAGGAACGTCAATTGACCGGCCTGATCGGAGACCGTATCATCGATAACATGGCAGATAGCGAACCGTTCGCCCCGGACGCCGTAGGCATCCCGGCTGGCGCCTCGCTGACGGGCGTGAGCGGCGCGGGCGCGCTCTCCACTTTCGGCAACATCATCCTGTCGATGCGGCCGAGGCAGTGGACGAAGAACGTCCTCGTCTTCATGGCGTTCATCTTCTCGCTAGGCGAGACGTGGCACGTGAGCGAGCCATCGAGCTGGCTGCCGCTCGTCGCCAAGACGGCGGCGACGTTCGCCCTCTTCTGCATGGTCTGCGGCGCGGACTACCTGATCAACGACGTGCGCGACCGCGAGAGCGACCAGCTTCACCCCAAGAAACGGACGCGTCCCATTGCGTCGGGGCGGCTGTCGACGCGGACGGCGGTGATAGCGGCGGCGGCGCTAATGGCGGCGGGACTGGCGGGCGGCTTCGCGCTGGAGTGGCGGGTCGGCGCGGTCATCGGCGGCTACATCGTGCTGATGCTGTCGTATTCGCTGTACCTCAAGCACATGGTGCTGCTGGACCTGATGACCATCGCGGGCGGCTTCGTGATGCGGGCGATGGCGGGCGCGTTCGTCATCAACGTGCCGATTTCGCCGTGGCTGTACGTGGTTACGGCGCTGGGGGCGCTGTTCCTGGCGATCAACAAGCGTCGCGCGGAGATTGTGCTGCTCAAGGACGACGCGAACGCACACCGTCCAACGCTGGAGGAGTATACGCCGGCGCTGCTGGACCAGATGGCGTCGATTGTGACGGCGTCGACGCTGGTGGCGTACGGGCTGTACACGTTCACGGCGACGGCGCTGCCGGCCAACCACTCGATGATGTTGACGATCCCGTTCGTTCTGTACGGGATCTTCCGCTATCTGTACCTCGTGCACGTGCGCGGCGAGGGCGGCAGTCCGGAGGAGGTGCTGCTGAAGGATGCGCCTCTGATGGTCGACATTCTGCTGTGGGTGGCGGTGTCGGGGATACTGCTGGGGGTAGCCCGCGAATAGCCTCGAAATCGCTCGGAGATGAAGGCGGCCGAGACTGGAAAGTCTCGGCTACGTTTTGTGCGGTGTCGGGCATACTGCTGGGGATGGCGCGGGAGTAGCGCGGACTACTGTGGATAGGGCCGCAAGTTCTGCATGACCTGGACGAGGAGGTCTGGGTTGTTGATAAAAGGACTAACGTCCGGACCGCCGGGAGTGGCCGGCCCTCCCGAATGCGCATCTGCCACGACCACCGCGTCGCCGAGGTCAACAATCAGCCACAACGCGTTCAAAGGCCTGTCTGAAGAGAACTGAGAGAGCAACTGAGCTTGTTTGCCTTGCACCCTGACCGTCTCCTCCGTACCTGCTCGCGGCTTCGTGAACTGGCTTTCGACGCGCGACCAAGCGTCTCGGCCGTAGGCCGTAAGGAATAGGCTGACTGTTGCGCCCTGATGGGGCGTGCCCTCCAACCAGGCCACATAGTCGACGTCAATTTCACCGCTCTCAACATCGCTTCCGGTTCCCGAGCCGTAAGGACCGTCGAAGGTCAAGTCGCCGGCAGTGAATCCTCGGCCTAGCCAATAAGCGGGTAGGCCTTTCGCCTCAGCGGTCGCGACATTCCGTTGGAAGTTGCTGTCGATATCCAGGGATTCTTGGGTCGCTTCGGGTCCTAGAGTCCGTTGATTACTTTGATCGGTGTTTGTGCCGCAGGCAGAGCAAGCCGCAGCAATAGTCGCCGCGATCAACAGCGAAATCACGAAGGCGTTAGATGATGATTTCATTTTCTCGATGGCGCCTATTGATATTCTTCATTATTGGGGCATTGTAGTGATACCAATCGGACCTGGCAAGAGGCGTCCATCCCGAAGAGCGATTCCGGGAGGCGCCTCGTACGTCGAGAAATGCGCGAGGCCGACCATTAAGGTCGGCCTCTTTGCAATGCCTGGATTGGCGGCTAGGCAGATTCTTCTTCGGGTAACTCTTCGACGGTCTGGCCGGACTGGGTGATCATCACCGGCCTCTTGTGGCCACTTATCGTCTCGCCGCCGACGACGCACTTCTTGATGTCGCCGCGGGACGGGATCTCGTACATCACGTCGAGCAGGGTGTCTTCGAGGACGGTGCGCAAGCCACGGGCGCCGGTCCGGTGGCGGATGGCCTGCTCGGCGCAGGCGCCAAGCGCTTCGTCGGTAAAGACGAGCTCGACGCCGTCGAAGGCGAAAAAGCGCTGGAACTGCTTGACCAGGGCATTCTTCGGCTCGGTGAGGATGCGCACGAGCTCCGGCTGGCCGAGCGAGGTGAGGCTGACGACCATCGGCAGGCGGCCGACGAACTCGGGGATGAGGCCGTAGTGCAGGAGGTCGTCGTGCGTGGTGTGCTTGAGCAGCTCGTCGGTGAGCTCCTGGCCGGTCTTCGTCTGACGGAAGTCGGTGGTGAAGCCCATGGACTTGCGTGTCTTGCCGATACGCTTGTCGACGACGTGGTCCAGCCCCTCGAAGGCGCCGCCGCAGATGAACAGGATGTTGGTGGTATTGATCTGGATGAAGTCCTGGTGCGGGTGCTTGCGGCCGCCCTGGGGCGGCACGTTGGCAACCGTGCCCTCGATTATCTTGAGCAGCGCCTGCTGCACTCCTTCGCCGGAGACGTCGCGGGTGATCGAGGGGTTATCGCTCTTGCGGGCGATCTTGTCGATCTCGTCGATGTAGACGATGCCGCGTTCGGCCCGCTGGATGTCGTAGTCCGACGACTGGATGAGGTGCAATAGGATGTTCTCGACGTCCTCACCAACGTAGCCGGCCTCGGTCAGCGCCGTGGCGTCGGCGATGGTGAAGGGGACGTCGAGGATACGCGCCAGCGTCCGGGCAAGAAGCGTCTTGCCGGTGCCAGTGGGCCCGACGAGCAGGATGTTCGTCTTCTCCAGCTCGACGCCGTCTACCGCCGTCTGACGGGCGGCGCCGATGCGCTTGTAGTGGTTGTAAACGGCAACGCTGAGGACCTTCTTGGCCTGCTCCTGCCCGATGACCCACTCGCCTAGCTGCTCGTAGATGAACTTGGGCGGCGGTACGCGCGTCGCTTTTGCTTTCGCCTTTACGGGACCGGCGACTTCTTCGTCGATGATCTCGCGGCAGAGCTCGACGCATTCGTCACAGATGTAGACGGCGCCGGGCCCGGCTATGAGGCGCTTTACTTGATCTTGGTTTTTTCCACAGAAGGAGCAGTGATACTGTACTCTGCTGCTCCGGCCAGTCGGCATTTTAGACCTCGTATTCGCGACCTATGGGGCCGCATCCAATCATTCAAACCTAAAGCGGGGGCTTCTCCAGAATCTCGTCAACGATACCATACTCTTTCGCCTGCTGCGCGTCCATGAAAAAGTCGCGGTCGGAGTCGCGGGCGATTCGCTCGACGGACTGTCCCGTGTGCCTCGACAGGATGTCGCGGATGATCTGCTGCTCGCGCAGGATCTCCTTGGCGTGAATCTCGATGTCGGCTGCCTGACCGCGCACGCCGCCGGCCGCCTGGTGCATGTGAATGGTGGAGTTCGGCAGGGCGTAGCGCTTGCCGGTCGCGCCGGCTGCCAGCAGTATAGTGGCGAAGCTGGCGGACATGCCGACGCAGATTGTAGATACGTCCGGTCGAACGAGCTGGATCGTGTCGTAGATGGCCAGTCCGGCAGGCACAACGCCTCCCGGCGAATGGATGTACATGCTGACGTCGCGGTCCGGGTCTTCGCGCTCCAAATAGAGGAGCTGGGCGATCATCAGGTTGGCAATCTGGTCGTCGATTGGCGTGCCGAGGAAGATGATCCGCTCCTTGAGGAGGAGGGAGTAAATGTCGAAGGCACGTTCGCCGCGGGCGCCACTCTCGATCACCATGGGTATCAGACTGTCGATTCTCATGCTTTTGCTCCTAGGGGCCCTGGGTGCGAGGCGGCGTTCTTAACTTCAAACGTTGGGAGTACAGCCGTCATTACAGGGCTCATTCGCTAACCGTTTCTTCGGCCTGGGCGGCCTCATCCGCCGTTTCCGGCGATTTCTCGCTGGAGACGAGCTCGACGAGTCTGTCCCAGGTCTTGCGCGTGAGAAGGGACCGTCGAATGGCAGCGCGGCCGTCGGGGGTCCCGAACATTCGTCGGAACTGGTCGGCCTGCGGGCCCGCAGCAGAGATCACTCGCTCTGCCTCCTCGGTGACTTCTTTTTCATCGACGTCTATATTTTCGACTTCGGCCACCTCAGACAACAGTAGTGAATGTCTAACCCTGCGCTCGGCAGTCTCACGCAACTGCCCGCGCAGCTCTTCTTCTGTTTTGCCGATGCGCTGGAGGTGCTGCTCCATGCCGCTCTCGCCGCGGGGGCCGAGCTGTTCGTGCAGGAGATGGTCTATCTCCTTTTCGAGGAGGACTGGCGGGTATTCAATCTCCGCCGTCTGGTCAAGATTGAGAAGTATCTGCTCCTGGTAGCGCTCCAGCTCCGCCTCTTCTTCGGCCTTGTGCAGGTCGTCGGCGAGACGCTGGCGCAGGGCGGCGACGCTGTCGAATCCCTCGCCCACCTGGCGAGCGAAGGCGCCGTCGAGCTCGGGAAGCTGCTCTTCCTTCACTCCATGGACGACGACGCGGCAGTGACACTGTTTGCCGGCGAGATCGCCCTCCGGGAAATCGCCCGGAAGCGGCACCTCGACTTCCTTCTCGGCGTCCTTGCTGAGCCCGATGATTTGCTCGGCGAGCCCCGGCAGGAAGACCGGCCGGTCCTCGCGAAGCTGAAACTCGATGTCGGAGCGGTCGAACAGGGTGCGGCCATCGACGGTCCCCTTCACGTCCGCGGTGACGATGTCGCCCCAGGCGATGGGACGCGTGACGGGCTGGAGGTTGGCGTAGCGGTGGCGAAGCTGCTCCAGCGCCTCGTCGACGCGCTCTTCGGGGACGACGACGGAGTCGCGGGGGAGCCACATGCGCCGGTAGTCGCCGAGCTCGACGGTGGGGCGAATGGGGACGGTCGCTTTCATTACGAGCGGATCCGTGCTCACCATTTCGACCTGGGGGAGCTCGATGGCGTCGATGTCCTCTTGCTCGATGGCTTCGCGGTACACTTCGGGGATCAGGCGGTCGAGCGCCTCCTGAAGGAGCGTGTCCTGGCCGACCTGCCGTTCGAGCATCTGACGCGGGGCTTTGCCGCGCCGGAAGCCGGGCACGTTGGTGCGCTGGACCATGCGTCGATAAGCCGCGTCGAGCGACTTTTCCAGTCGCTCCGGCTCAACTTCAATCTCCAGCACAACTTGGCTCTGGGGAATGCGCTCCGTGGAAACTTTCACTTAGGACCTCGGAATCCAATTATAGCATGCGGCGAGGGGGTCATGGAAGCTAGTGGCGCCATTCGCGCGCTTGGCGGCCGGCTGCGAGGAGGACGCCGGCCTGCGGGAAGGGCTATCGCGCCTGGAAGGGGCCTGGCTGGGGTACCTAACGAGCGTGAGGCGTCAGAATGTCGGTGAGGGAGTCGCCGAGGAGGTTGAAGGCGAAGATGAGGGCAGCAACGACGACGCCGGGCACTAGCAGGAGGCTTGCGTGGGCGTTGAGACTACGAACGGAGCCGCCTTCGAAAAGCATGGAGCCGAAGCTGGGCGTGGGCGGGTGGACGCCAACACCAAACCAGGTCAGCGCTATTTCCGTGCCGGCGATGGCGCCGAGCGAGGCGGAGAGACTGACGATTACGATGTTGGCGACGTTGGGAAGCAGATGCCGGAAGATGATCCGCCAGGTGGAAGCGCCCATTGCGCGGGCAGCGGTGACGTACTCGCTCTCTCGCAGCGCCAGCACCTGCGAGCGGATAAGGCGCGCCATCCCGACCCAGGCGAAGAGCGAAAGGGCGGCGAAGACGACGAAATAGTCACGGAAGCCGTCTATCTTCAGGCCGGTCTCGATCGCTCCCAGCCAGCCCCAGCCGCGCACGCGATCTCCCAGCGTGGCGTTGACCATGATGAGCATGGGCAGGCCGGGCAGGGCGAAGAAGACGTCGCCAAGGCGCATGATCGCGGTGTCAACGCGTCCGCCAGCGTAGCCCGCCAGCAGGCCGAGCCCCACCCCAAGGAAAAGGCCACCCGTAACCAGCGTGCAGACCGTGACGACGACCGTAGTGCGAGAAGCCCAGATGATGCGGCTGAGCACGTCGCGGCCAATCTCGTCGGTGCCGAGGGGATGCGAAAGCGAAGGGCCTTTCGTGACGTAGTCCAGGTTGATCGCGCTGTAGCTGTGCGGCGCCACAATTGGCGCGAAGATGCCGCAGAAATAGAAGACACCGATGAACAGGAGACAGGCGATAGCGACCTTCTTGCGCAGGAGACGTCGCAGAGCGACCGCCAGCGGGCCGCGCGACGGCCGTGCGGCATCGATGCCGTCTTCGGGGTGAAGGCTAGGACTGCCGCCGCTCATAGCGCACCCGCGGGTCGATCAGTGTGTAGGCGATGTCGATGGCGATGTTAGCGATGATGAAGGCCACGGCCAGGATGACCGTAAGCGCCAGGATAACGTTGTAGTCGCGGCTCTGGACGGATTGGAAGGCGAACTGGCCTATACCCGGCACGCCCAGAAGCGTTTCGGCGAAGAAGGCGCCTTCCACCAGCGTCGCCAGGGAGATGCCAATGACGGTGATGAGCGGCAGCAGCGAGTTGCGCACGACGTGCCGGGTGATGACCCTGAACTCGCTCAGACCCTTGGCGCGGGCGGTAGTGACGTAGTCTTCCCTCAGCACGGATAGTGTCGTCGCGCGGGTGAGGCGGGCCACGCCGGCGATTCCCGGCAGGGAAAGCGCCATCGCCGGCATGACGATGCGCTTGTCGAAGATGCCGCCCCAGCCGGAGGCGGGCAACCAGTGCAGCTTGAGCGTAAAGACGAGGAGCATGACGGGCACGGCGACCACAATGGGAATGGACTGGAAGAACAAGAAGACGCTAATCGAGAAGGGGTCGGTCCATTTGCCCTGGCGGAGGGCGGCGAACACTCCGACCGGTACACCCACGACGAAGATGATGAGCAGCGCCACGAGCCCCAACTGCGCCGAGCGCCAGACCTTGGGGAAGATGACCTCGGAGACGTCACGGTTGCGGTAGATGAAGCTTTCGCCCATCTTGCCGTGCGCCAGGTTCTTCAGGTAGATGGCGTACTGCTCGAAGAACGGCTTGTCGAGCCCTTCTGTGTGACGGACGCGCGCGAGGGCAGCCGGATCGGAGTACTGGCCCTGGATGACGCGTATCGGGTCGCCCGGACCGAAGCGCACGACGGTGAAGCAGATGAACGTGACGGCAAGCAGGATGATGGGCGCCCAGAGAAGTCGCCGGACTATGTAGGGAAGAAGCCCTTGCATCGTCAACCACCCCCGCCGTCGTCGCGCCTAAGTCTCGATTGTTACGTATCGCAGGTAGGGCATGACGATCGGCGGCAGGAAGAAGTTCTTCACGTAGGGCTTCACGACGACGTTATCGCGCGCGTTGTAGAGCGGGATCACGGGCGTGTCGCCTACGATTATCTGCTCGGCCTGCTGGTAGAGGGCCAGACGCTTGCTCGCGTCCGGCTCTGTGCGCGCCTGCACGAGCAGCTTGTCGACGTCCGGGTTGTTGTAGTGAGAGCTGTTCTGGTGGCTCTGGCTGTAGAAGAGGATGTCAAGGACGTCCTCGGGATCAGGATAGTCCATCACCCAGCCGGCAGTGAACATCTGGTACTGGCCCTTGTCGAGGTCCTGCCAGAAGGTGGCCTGCTCGGTCTGCTGGATCTGGACATCGACGCCGAGGTTCTCTTTCCACATCTCGACCATCGCCTGAATGTCGTCGCCCGCGGTGGCACCGGCGCCGACTTCGGTGATCGTTATCTGGGGTAGACCCGACGCCCCGCCGTAACTCGACTCGGCGAGCAATTGCTTCGCCTTGTCGGGATCATATGCCTGCGCGGTGACGGTGGAGGTGTAGCCAGGCACGCCGGGCGGCATAATGCCGGTGGCGACCGACATCATGTCCTTGAGGACGACGTCGACGATCTTCTGGCGGTCGATGGAGAGGGCGAAGGCCTGTCGCACCTTCACGTCGTCGAAGGGCGCCTTTTGCGTGTTGAAGCCGATGTACCAGGTCGACATCTCGTCGCCTTGCAGGTACTCGCTGTGGAGGGAGTCGTTTGGATCACGCACGCGGTCGATGTCGTCGGCGCTGACGCCGGCCACGTCAACCTCGTCGTCCTGGTACATCGTGAGCTGCGAGCCGGCGGAGAGGAGGAACTGGACGGACTTCAACGCCGGCGCGCCGAGGTGATACGTTGGGTTAGCCTCCAGGGTCAGGCTTTCGCCGAGCTTCCACTCCTTCACTTCGAACGGGCCGGTGCCGTGCGGATTCTTCGTCCAGTTCTTGGGGTCGGCTTCCACCTGGGTACGGTCGACGACGAAGGCGGTGGGGCAGGCCATCTTATAGATGAAGTAGGGCTTGGCGGCGTCGATGGTTATGCGCAGCGTGAGGTCGTCGACGACCTCGATGCCGCTGATAGACTTCGCGTTGCCGTTGATCATGTCCGTGGCGCCGACGATGTCGCCGAGGTAGGCTTCGGCGACCGTTGAAGCGGTTGCCGGGTCGGCGGCGCGCTCAATCGAATACTTGAAGTCGGCCGCGGTCACCTGTCGGCCGGTCTGCTGGAAGACGACGTCGTTGCGCAGGTGGAAGGTGTAAACCGTGCCGTCGGGGCTGATGTCCCAGGTGCTGGCGATGTCAGGCTGTATCTTGAGGTCTTTGTCCAGCGTCACGAGGCCGCCGAAGATCTCGACGATGTAGCCGGCGGAAGTGGCGTCGGTGGCGATGGCGGGGTCGAGCGTGAGCGGATCGCTGCCGATGAGTCGGAGCGTTGACCCGGAAGGCGCTGAGCCGCCGCCCGCGCTGGTCGTGCCGTTGTCGGCGCTCTGGCTGCTATTCCCGCCGCCTCCGCCGCAACCGGTGGTGACGACGAGGAGGATTCCTGACAGTAACGCCGCAACAGCAAGCAGCCTCTTCATGGCGTTCGCTCCTTACTACCGATCTCCGGTCATCGAACCCTTCGCCACCGAGACTGGAAAGTCTCGGCTACGTTATTCCTAGACGTCTCTTTTCTCTACTGAAGATCGGCCTGCGGCGCTCCCTCCACAGGGGCGATCACCTCCGTTTGCTTCGTAGTGGCTATGCTGAGCTCTTCCAATTGCTTCGGCGAAACCGGCGACGGCGCTCCCATCATAGGGTCGTAGGCGCTCTGGGTCTTTGGGAAGGCGATGACTTCGCGGATGTTGGGCGCGCCGGTCAGGAAGGCGACGATGCGGTCGACGCCGGCGGCGATTCCGCCGTGGGGCGGCGCACCGTACTCGAACGCTTCGAGCATATGACCAAAGCGATACCGCGCTTCCTGGCGCTCGATCCCCAGCAGATCGAACACTTTCTCCTGGACTTCGCGGCGGTGGATCCTGATGCTACCGCCGGCGCCCTCCATACCGTTGATGACGAAGTCGTAGGCTTTGCTGCGCGCTTTCCCCGGGTCGCTTTCGAGGAGGGCGACATCGTCGTCCTTGGGGGCCGTGAACGGGTGGTGGACGCTGTCCCAGCGCTGCTCGCTTTCGCTCCAATCGAACAGCGGGAAGTCGACGACGAAGCAGCAGGCGGCGGTCTGCGGGTCGGCAAGATTGAGCCGGGCGGCCATTTCGCGTCGCAGGGCGTCGAGGGCGGCGCTGGCGACGGCGGGCTGGTCGGCGACGACGATGAGCAGGTCGCCGCGGTTGGCGCCGGTGCGCTGTGCAAGCCCCTTTATAAGCTCCAGGCTGAGGTGGCTGTGCATCGGCGAGCGGACGTCCTCCATTGTCAGACCGTCGACGGGCCCTTCGCCGAGGAGGGCGACGGAGATGAGGCCCTTGCCGCCCTGGTCTTCGACGAACGAGGTCAGGCTGTCGACGTCGCGGCGTGTGAAGGTACCGGCGCCGGGAGCGGCAAAGCCGCGTATCTGGCCGCCGGCGGCTATAACGTCGCGGAAGACGGCGAAGTCGCAGGTCGGGCCGAGGTCGGTGACGTCGGCGAGCTCCATGCCGTAGCGGATGTCGGGCTTGTCGGTGCCATAGCGACGCATCACGTCGTCGTAGGTGAAGCGCGGGAAGGGCGGCGGCGCGAGCTCGATGTCGGGCCGGAGCGCGGAGATCATGCCGGCGAACAGTTCTTCGATGAGGTCGAGGATGTCCGTCTGGTCGATGAAGCTCATCTCCATGTCGAGCTGGGTGAACTCGGCCTGACGGTCGGCGCGGAAGTCTTCGTCACGGAAGCAGCGCGCTATCTGATAATACTTCTCGAAGCCGGCGACCATCAGCAGTTGCTTGAGCTGCTGCGGCGACTGCGGCAGGGCGTAGAAGTTGCCGGGGTAGATGCGGCTCGGCACGAGGTAGTCGCGGGCGCCCTCGGGAGTGCTCTTGGTCAGGATGGGGGTCTCGATGTCGTAGAAGCCGCGCGCGTCGAGGAAGTCGCGGATGTACTTGGTGACGCGGTGTCGCATGCCAAAGCGGTCGTGGACGGTGACGCGGCGGAGGTCGAGGTAGCGATAGCGCAGCCGCAGGAGCTCGTCGACTTCGACTTCTTCGTTTATGTAAAACGGCGGCGTCTTGGCGACGTTGAGGACGTGCGCCTCGCTGGCGACGACTTCGACTTCGCCGGTCGGGAGGGCGGCGTTCTCGGTGCCGGCAGGCCTCGGCGAGACCACGCCGCGCACCTGCAGGACGTATTCGTTTCGCACGTCGCCGGCGGCTTCGTGGGCTTCGGGGGCGGTCTTGGGGTTGAAGACGACCTGGACGAGGCCGCGCGTGTCGCGAAGGTCGATGAAGATGAGACGGCCGTGGTCCCTCCGGCGATGCACCCAGCCGGCGAGCAGCACTTCCTGGCCGCTGTCCTCCTTGCGGAGGTCGCCGCAGTAGTGTGTCTTAAAGTGCACTTTTTCTCCTTCGAGATGGTTTGTTTTGCGCTTGCGTTAGAGTGTCGCATGGGGGGAGCAGCGAAGTCAATCTGCGGGGAGGGGGACAGCGCTATGCGGGCGGGAGGATGGGAAGATCGTCGCAAATGTTACGAGAAGCGGCAGCGGGTCCGTGCGAGCAGCGTCAGATCGCAACGTCGCCAGCGGCCGTGGAACGCGGCGGCAGCGGGTGGTACGATCGATCCGCAATGAGCGAGTGTCGAAGCATCTACGTGCATATCCCGTTCTGTCGCGCCAAATGCGCCTACTGCGACTTCAACTCGTACGCGCGACAGGAACGCCTCATACCCGAATACGTCGAGGCGTTGCTGCGCGAGGCGGCGTTCTGGGCGGAGACGGGCGTCGTTGGCAACGTTGATACGCTGTACTTCGGCGGCGGAACGCCAAGCCTGGTGCCACCGGCACAAGCGGAGCGACTCGTCGCTGGCCTGCGACGCCTCTTGGTTATCGCCGACGACGCGGAGATAACGTTTGAGGCGAACCCGGAGAGCGCATCGCCCGACCACCTGCGTACGCTCCGTCGTATCGGCGTCAACCGCCTCAGCCTCGGCGTCCAGAGCTTCGAGGACGAAGAGCTGCGCCTGCTGGGGCGGATCCACGACGTCGCGAAAGCGGAAGAAGCGTTTCGGGCTGCGCGCAAGGCCGGTTTCGACGCTATCAACCTGGACCTCATCTTCGGGCTGCCCGGGCAGACGCTTGCGGCGTGGCAGCGGTCGCTGGCGAGGGCCATCGCGCTGGCACCGGAGCACCTGTCGCTGTACGCGCTGACGCTGGAAGAGGGCACGCCGCTGGCCCGACGCATCGCGAAGGGCGACTGCGCAGAGCCGGACGCCGACGCGCAGGCGGAGATGTACGAATGGAGCGGCGAACGGCTGGCCGGCGCTGGCTATGAACAGTACGAGATATCGAACTGGGCCAGGCCGGGCCGCCAGTGCCGGCACAACCTGACCTACTGGCGCTGCGAGCACTACCTGGGGCTGGGCGCGGGCGCCCACTCGTACCTCGGTGAATGGCGGTTCGCGAACGCGAGGTCGCCGCGACGCTATGTCTCGGCGGTCGAGCGGCTGGGCGCGGCTCGAGGGCTCGACTGGATGGCCGGGCTGGCGAAGCTGCCGCAGGTGGCGTCGGCGGAGAGGCTGGACGCGGCGACGGCGCTGGCGGACACGCTGATCCTGGGTCTACGGCTGAACGACGGCGTGTCAGCGGCGTCGCTGGGGCGTCGCTTCAGCGTGGACGTCGGCGAACGCTATCGCCACGAGATTGCCTACCTGACGGACGTAGGCCTGCTGCAGTCGGTCGACGGGCGGATGCGGCTCACGGCGCGCGGCCGGCTTCTCGGCAACGAGGTCTTCCAGCGCTTCCTGCCCTAGGCAAAGGCCTGCGGCGAGACCGTCAGCCCGTGCAGGGACTTCACGGCCGACAGCACACGGTCGATCTGACAGTCGGCGGGCTCGGGCGCCTTGCCGAAGGGATCGGGCGTCGGCGCGTCACCCAGCAGCACTTCCAGGCAGGTCCGCACCGACCACGCTTCGGCCAGCAGGTGGTAGCCGCCCTCCAGGACGCAGACCAGCCGTCCTTCGCAGTGCTCTGCCGCTTTCCGGCGCAGGAACGACATCATCTCGCCGTAGCCGGCGACGCTGAGCGTCATGCTGGCCAGCGGGTCGTCGAAGTGGCCGTCGTAGCCGGCGGAGACGAGGACTAATTGCGGCGCAAAGCGGTCGAGCAGCGGCTCCAGCGCTTCGTCGAAGACGCGGCGGTACTCGTCGTCGCCACAGCCGGCGGGAAGCGGCACGTTGACGTTCAGTCCGCGGCCCGCGCCGGCGCCGGTCTCCTCCAGGTGGCCCGTGCCCGGGTAGTACGGGTACTGGTGCGTGGAGAAATATAGGACGGCGCCGTCCTCGTAGAAGGCGGCCTGGGTGCCGTTGCCGTGATGAATGTCGAAGTCGACGATGGCGATGCGCTCGATGCCGCGGCGTCGAACGGCGTGCCGGGCGGCGATGGCGATGTTGTTGAACAGGCAGAAGCCCATCGCGGCGTCGGGCATGGCGTGGTGTCCGGGCGGTCGCACGAGGCAGAAGGCGCTGTCGACGGCGCGGTCGAGGACGGCGTCGGTCGCCTCGATGCAGCCGCCGCCGGCGCGCAGGGCGACGTCGTAGGAACGCGGCGAGATGTAGGTGTCGGGGTCGGCCCAGGCGCCGCCGGCCTGCGCCATGTCGCGAATGGAGGCGATGTAGCGCTCTGAGTGCACCATCGCGACCTCCTCGATGGTGGCGTCGCGGGCGGCCAGGGGGACGAGACGCGCGGTGAGGCCGGCTTCGGTCAGGACGTGCATGATTGCGGTGAGTCGGAGGGCGCTTTCGGGGTGGGCGCCGGTGTCATGCCAGAGGTAGAGGGGGTCGTAGACCAGGCCGACGTTCGTCAAGATGTTGCGCCTCCCGCCAGGTGGCGTCTCCAACACCAGAATAAGCCTTCCGGTGTCTAGATGCCACTTGCGGGGCAGACCGCGGCGGAGGTCAGACCTTCGTTGTCCGCCTCCGGAGCGCGAATGCGCCGATGCCGCTCGCCAGGCCAGCTAAAGCCAGCCCGACTGATAGCCGAACCCATGGACCAGCGCCGCCTCCCGGCCCGTCGCCAACGTTGCCGACGCGGATTGCCGTTGGTGGCGAGAAGGTGAGCGTCAGATACAGGGGGGCAGATTCGGGATATGCATGCCAGGCAGCGGTCTCATCTGCGACGGAAACGACTCTCCCCTGCGCATCAAGCAGGTTGAATGTGACCTGAGCCCCCTCCGTGCCGCAACCTGCCTCCTGCTCATCTGAGAACACGACAACAGAAAACCAGCGGTGGCTCGACTGTGACGATTCAGCCGCGGCAGATGGCCGATGCAAGGTGGCGCTCCTCGGCCCCGTGACCGATCACTCTGTCGCAGCCCAACACCTCCTTCGGCGACTACCGCGGTGCGACCTGGAAGGGGCGAGCGATGAAGACAAAGCATTCGGCATCGCCAACACGATCCACTTCGCGTTCGCTCAGTCTCCGGACCTCCGCCGCCGTAATCGGCAGCGCTCATCGTACCCGCAAGACTGACCGCCAACATATGGCACGACGCATTCACCCGGTCCAATGGCAAGGGAAGATCCTGCGCGAAAGATGGCTGAAGGGGGTAGCCGCCTATGAACGTACATTATCTTGGTCGACCCCGCATGCCAGAGCCAGTCTGCAGCGTAGGTCTGCCTCCGATGAAGAACTGGACGGTCGGCCCCCCTTCATACCCACGCACATCCCTCCATTCCCGCAGGATTTGCCTTGCCGCCCAAGCGACCGTGCCCGGATGGCTGGCAGCGCGTCAGCGATGACGTCCATGAACTACAGTATTTGTATTCCTGCGGACTGGGGCATCCTCGACGAAAACCGGTCGCCGTCGAAGGCCGACAGACCAGGGCCACGCTGAAGATATTCAGCGCTGATGGTTTTCCGCAATCCTGTGGGCAGTCGATAGACAGGGCTCTTCAAGATCGCACCATGAACTGTGATCTATCATCGCCCCGGGTTCGGCGTCGGCGTGTTCGTGGGCGTGACCGTGGCGATGGGAGTCGCAGTGCGTGCCTCCGCTACGCTGCCGCCCGTCAAGAACGCAAGTCCACACGCAGAAGCCAGCAGCGCTGCAATGATCAGCCTCAACTATCGCCTCCCCAGACTATCGCAGCTATTACAACGCAATATTCGCAGGACAGTTAACGCTGACGTAGATTAGTAGAAATCGATGGGCGAGAGCCCGTGAGGACTTCGGCGAGAGTCTCCCGCCGCTCTTCAGTCCTGCCTTTCGAAGGATCGCATTGCCAGCGAGGCTAGGCGGTGGCGAGCTTCTGCGTCTCCTGGAGGTAGGTGATGACCGCCAGCACCCGCGGGTGGATTGACGGGTCGCGGCTGGAGACGACCTGGCTGAAGATGGCGTTGATGTGGTTCTCGACGGACTTCTCTTCCAGAACGAGGGCACGGCCAATGGCGCTGTTGCTGTAGCCCTTGGCCATCAGGTGCAGGACGTCCATCTGGCGCGGCGTCAGGCGGCCGAGGCGGGGGCCATGGGCGTCGTTGCGGCCGGAGAGGATGGCGGGATCGAGGACGACGAGGCCGGCGGCGGCAGCTTCGATGGCGCGCACGAGGCCGGTGGCGTCGGCGAGCGACTGCTTGATGATGTAGGACCAGCCGGGCGTGTTCGGCGGCGGGTTCGTCGAAAGGTACTCGCGGTCGGTCTCGGCGGCCATGACGACGACGCCGATTTGCGGCCACTCGGTCTTGACGGCGTGGATGGCGGCGAGCGCCTGGGTGTTGCCGTCGAGGCGGATGTCGACGAGGAGGACGTTCGGCTGCAGCGAGACGCACAGGCTCCGCAGATCGTCCTTGCTCGTCGCGGTGCCGGCGACCTCCATGTGCGGTTGAGTCGAGAGCGCCAAGCGGAGCATGTCGCGCCAGAGGCCCTCGTCCTCAACGATCAGTAGACGCAGCCTGTCGCCGTTGAGCTGTCCTTGCATGCGCTCAGACCACTCCTCCGAAGAGCTTCCCGCCTTCGCGGCAGGAAAATCCACGCCTGCCGTAGGATGTCCTTCCATTGATAGAGCCCGTGTGTGTTATCGGGCAGAGGGCATCTATCTTTAGGGCTAAGGGGCGAATTCCGCCGTCAAGCCGAAAATCGCTCCTTTCCCCCTAGGCAAGCTCCCCTAAGGCGACGAGCCTTCCCAGAAGCAACCCAGGTTTGTTTGGATTCGAGGGCGGGTGCTGCCACCCAAGGGAAATTGGGTGCGGGCACCATGCTGTTCCCTCTCAGAGAGGACGAAAAAACCAGCGGCTAAGGAAAAGGATTTCTGGTCCTGGCCGCCGCCGGCGTCGATGCCTCGTTCAGCGGCGAACCGGCGGAAGAAGCAAATCGATAGAGCGAGATGCTGGAACCAGGACGCCATGGCGGACCAGAAATCCCGCCAGACAGCAAAGGTACCAGGGAGGCAAGCAAATGAAGAAACTGATAAGGCTCTTTCGAAGAGCCACACACGAGGAGGATGGCATCACCGGCCTGGAGACGGCGATCATCCTTATCGCCTTCGTAGTTGTGGCGACCGTCTTCGCATTCGTCGTGCTAAGCACCGGTCTGTTCAGCGCTGAGCGAGGCAAGGAAGCCGTTTACTCCGGACTCCAGAAGACCGAAGGTTCGCTAGAGTTGAGAGGCGCCGTCATCGCCAACACCGACGGGACCACGGTACAGACCGTCGTGTTCGACCTAGCTAACGCCGCCGGCGGCGAGCCCGTCGACCTCGACCCGACCGCTACGAGCAACAAGATGGTTATCGACTACCGCGACTCGACCCAGAACGCAGTCAACGCAACGTGGACGATGACGATGTTGGTGGGCAGCGGCGTCTTGCTAACTGAAGGTGAGCTGGCGCAGGTATCACTTGACGTGTCGGGCTACGCCCTGGGGCCAAACCAGCCGTTCACTATCGAGGTCAAGCCACCGCTCGGCGGAACAATGACCATCGCCAGGACAACGCCGGCCGGACTGGATACGGTGGTCGACCTGCACTAACAAGAGTTCATTGCCGCAAGGGCGGCGCCTCGACCTCCGAAAGGTGAGGGGTCGAAACGGGAAAGGCGCCGTGACGGCAGGGAGGCAGAAGCATGGAACTCAACGCCAAGATAGCTTCTCTTGAGGATGAGGTAAAGCTCCTCAAGGGGGAAGTCAAACTAATACTGAGCGAGATCCGCACGGCGATACTTGGCCAGGACAATCCCTTCTCGGAGCCTGGCCAAGGATTGCGTCCAGACCCAAGCGTCCCCGACTCGCGACCACCGATAAAGGTCGTTCGCGTGTCTAGCGACGAAGTGGCTGAGCCTGAAGCCGCTGAACCAGAGGCGGAAGTGGCCGCTTCGCTGCCCGACGACGTCTGGCAGGACGAGCTGGAAGCGCCAACGCAGGAGCCGGTAGAGATGGAGACACCGCCGGAAGTGCGAAAGGTGGAGGAGCCTCTTCCTGCCGTCGAACCGGCCATGACCTATCCAACGCCGCCGCTGGTCCCGCCGCCGGAGCCGGTAGCCATCCGCCCCGTTGTATCCGCCGTCGCGCCGGCCCGGCCGGCCGAAAAGCCGCACTGGAGCCTGATAACGGTGGCCGGACTGGCGGTCTGGGCGGAGGAAGCGGTCAAGCAGATAGGCATAAAGCGGCTTCGCGTCCTCCTGGACCTGTGCGAGTACACAGGCGATCTCTCTGCCGACTCGAAGGAGGCGCTGCTGAAGGTGACCAGCCTGGTGCACGTGTCGTTGGAGCGGAAGACGCCGCCGTCGACAAACGAGTGCCTGGTGGTGATCTGTCAGCTTGACGCTCTTTTGAAGGGAGACCAGCCCGCCGGCCTTAGCCTCTCCAGCCTGGCCGATAAGTGGCAAGAAACGGCCTAGGAGGGCCACGAGAGCCTTCCCCTTGAAATGAAGGAGCAATAAGGGGGTGCCACCATAGAAAAGGCCATTACCACCATCATGCTTACCGTGGCGGGGATCGTAGCCATCGTGGCGGTCATCAACGCTGTCTTGCCGAGCGTTGACCGCACGAGCGGCGCCCTTACGTCGACCGCCGGCGTCATCGACGATCGTCTGGGCACCCAGGTGGAGATCGTGCAAGCTACGGGCGAAAGCGGCGCCACCGTTGCCGATCTCTGGGCGAAGAACGTCGGCTCGACTGTCATCGATCCACTGGTGAACATGGACGTCTTCTTCGGACCGGAGGGGCAGTTCGTCCGCATACCGTACGGCGGCCCAAGTTGTACGTCGCCTTGCTGGGAGTACAGCCTCGAAAACGACACGAAGTGGCGTCCGACGGCGACTCTGCACATCGTGATCCATCTCGACGACGCGCTTCAGTCCAACACCATTTATTACGCCAAGATCGTCGCTCCCAACGGGTCGAGCGATGCGAAGTACTTCACGGTATAGGGGTGAGTAGGCATGGAGACAGGCATTCCCGCCCTGATCATTGCGGCAATAATGATGATCACGTCCGTCGTGATGGCGAGGAGCGGCTACAGCTCGGTTGACCAACTGGGCCAGTCATGGCAGGCGATGGAGCAGCGCATGGAGGAACAGGTGCGCACGCAACTGACGGCAGTGAGCGTGCAGGTGGACCCAAGTCACGCCAACATCGCGGTGCAGCTTCGCAATGACGGCCAGACGACGGTCGCGGATTTCGGGCGGATGGACGTGGTTGTGCAGTACCTCTCGGAATCGGGAACGCGGTACGTTCAGTGGGTGCCTTTCACGTCGGGCGCGCTCCAGTCGAACACCTGGGCGGTCACATCCATCCTTGACGACTACGTCAATCCGGGTGTCCTTGACCCGGGGGAGATCCTGCAGCTTGAGATAAGAATCAACCCGCCGATGGGAACCGGCACGAACGGCTGGATCATTGTATCGACCGAAAACGGCGTCACGGTTTCCGCGGCCGTGACAGGATAGGAGTCTGAGTCATGTACCAGGCAGCTTACGGCGAAAGACGGGTGGTAGCGACGGGCAACCCGGAGGTGGACAAGAAGATAGGCGGCGGCATACCGGAAGGATCGTTGTCGCTCATCGAGGGGCAGTCGGACTCCGGGAAGAGCGTGCTACTGCAGCAGCTTATCTGGGGGGCGCTTACGGAGAACTTCCGCATCGCTTACTACACGACGGAGAACACGACGCGCAGCTTGTTGCGGCAGATGGAAAGCCTGGGCATGACCATAATGGACCACTTTCTCCTGGGCAAGCTAAACATCTATCCGGTGCCCGCGGCTATGACGCCGGAGGAGTCGCTGACGTTCTTTTCCCGGCTGTTGCGGCATATTTCGAGACAGACGCACGACATCATCGCGATAGACTCGCTAACGTCATACGTGTCGCACGTGCCGGAGCGCGACACGCTGACCTTCTTCAACGCACTCAAGAAGATCTGCGACGAGAACAGGACGCTGCTGATAACTCTTCACGCTTACGCGTTCGATGAATCGATGTTCATCCGCATTCGGTCGATCTGCGATGCCCACCTGCGCCTGCGCATCGAGGAGATAGGCGACCAGCTCGTCAAGGTGCTGGAGGTTGCCAAAGTGCGCGGCGCCGCGAAGACGACAGGGAACGTCGTAAGCTTCGAGGTTGAGCCTGGCATGGGAATGAGGATAGTGCCGATTACAAAAGCAAAAGCCTGATATGCCGAACTCGCTGCCCTTTCCCTGTGAGAACGTGGTCGACGATCACAAGAACGGCCACGGCGATTGTGCGCTGAAGAAGCTCATCTCCAAGGAGCTGTTGGCGCGCGCCGAGGCGTCGCCGCACCTGATGGACTACCTCCACATGGTGCCGATGGCGCTGGTGGGCGTGCCTGACTACTACCCGGAGATCAGCCGCAAGCTCGGCGAGCTGGAGCACCCGAACCTGATCTATCCGGTCGGCGATGATATGTTCGTCCACGTCTTTCCGGACACGGAGGACCCCCGCAACTACTACCTGGCGGTAGAGCCGCCAGTGGGAATGGACCTCGAAGAGCTGCTGGGGCAGGTAGAACGCCGGTTGCTCGACTACGTCGACATCCTGGCGAAGGCGGAGACGGAGGAGGAGAAGGCGAAGGCGCTCTGCGACGTTGTAGAGCAATGCTGCATTGTGAAGAGCGAGGGCCATTCCGGCAACGGCGACAAGAAGCACGCCGGGCACTCCCACAGGGGCGGCGGTGGCCACGAGTCGCGAGTTCCTGTCACCAAACGGGAGCTGGAGACGATCAAGTACACCATCTTGCGCGACAAGATTGGCATGGGGGCGCTGGAGCCGCTGATCAAGGACTCGAACATAGAGGATATTAGCTGCAGCGGCCTCGGCGCCGTGTTCGTCGAGCACAAGATATTCAAGGGGTTGAAGAGCAGCATCGTCTTCCACACGAACGAGGAGCTGGACGATTTCGTGCTGCGGCTGTCGGAAAACATCAAAAAGCCGGTCACGTTCAAGAACCCGATCGTCGACGCGGCGCTGAACGACGGCTCCCGTATCAACATCGTCTACGGCGGCGAGGTGTCCAAGCGGGGCAGCAACTTTACTATTCGAAAGTTCGCCGAGACGCCGATCAGCATAATCGACCTGATTAACTTCGGCAGCATGGATTACAAGATGGCCGCCTACCTGGCGATTGTCGTCGGCGAAGGGCTCAACTTGTGGGTGTCGGGAGAGACGGCCTCCGGGAAGACGACGCTGCTTAACGCGATAACGACCTTCATTCGCCCGGACGCCAAGATCGTGACGATTGAAGACACGCCTGAGCTGCAGGTGCCTCATACGAACTGGATCCGCGAGGTCGTGCGCATGGGCGGCGACGCTACGCAGGGGGCGTCCGTCGACATGTTCGGCCTGCTAAAGGCGGCCTTGAGGCAGCGGCCCAACGCCATTCTCGTCGGCGAGATCCGTGGCGAGGAGGGGGCGGTGGCCTTCCAGGCGAAGCAGACCGGCCACCAGGTGATGTCTACGTTCCACGCGTCGTCGGTCGAGAAGCTGATCCAGCGTGTCACGGGCAACCCGATCAACGTGCCCAAACCCTATATGGACAACCTGAACATCGTGGTAATTTGCAGCGCTGTCCGGCTGCCCTCCGGCAGGCTGGGCAGGCGCGTCCTGAGTATCAACGAGATCATTGGCTATGACCTGGCGTCGGACTCCTTCTCTTTCGTCGAAGCGTTTCGCTGGAACCCGGCAGACGACGTGTTCGAGTTCACGGGGAACATGAACAGCTATCTGCTCGAGAACCGCGTGGCGCCGCGAAGGGGCCTGACGCAGAAGGACAAGCGCAAGATTTACACGGAGCTAGACAAGAAAGCGGCGATTCTGGAGAAGCTGCAGCAACAGGGTGTGGTTAACTTTCATGATCTCTATCAACTCCTTGCTAAGGCGCAACGCGAAGGACTCTTCTAGCGAGCTCGCGAAAGAGCGCGACAAGCTGAACAAGCCCGCCCGATTCTTCGGTCGGGACCCCGTTGCGTTCGACCTGGTGACGCAGCTTACCTACATGTCCGCCATCGCTACGGCCGGCATCTCGCGCGCGCAGCTCTTCGAGCACACCGCCAACCTCAATTACAGCACGTCGGTGCTTTTCCGGCGCATCCACTGGGCGGCGCAGCGGCTGAACTATGACTACGCGCAGGCCTGCGAAGTGGTCGCGGAGACGCTTACCGATGAAAACATGCGCAGTTTGCTGTTGCGCTTCGCCAGCGCGCTCGCATCGGGTGAAGGAGAGGCGCCGTTCCTGGCGCGGGAGATGGAGGTGCAGCTAGAGCTCTACGGCAAACAGTACGAACGCGATCTGGAGACGCTGCAACGCTGGACCGACGCCTACGTGGCGCTGATGGTGTCGGCGGCGCTGATCGTCGTCATCTCGCTGGTGTCGATGATGATCTACAGCATGGGCGCGGGGCTGATCGTCGGCCTGGCGGCGGTGGTCATCGGCACCACCTTCATAGGCTCGTACATCGTCTACACCGTGGCGCCGCTGGAGATAAAGGGTTGCTCCCTGGCCGATTTCTCGCACGAAAGGCATTTCGCCGCCCTGTTGGCAAGATACGTGCTGCCGGTGGGCCTGGCGGCAAGCGCGGGAGTGATGCTGCTGGGATTCAGCCTCGCGGTGGCATTCATAACGATGTCCGTGTTTCTCTTCCCTGTCGGCATGCTGGCGTTTCGAGAGGACCGCCAGATCGACCGCCGGGACCGCGACATCGCCAGCGTGCTGCGCGCCATGGGCAGCATGGTCACGGCGATGGGCAGCACCGTCGGCGAGGCGCTCACGCGGATGAACCGTCGCTCGCTTGGCTCGCTGGAGCCGCAGGTGAAGCGATTGCACGTGCGACTGCGCAACGGTCTGCGGTCCGACCTGTCGTGGACGCGATTTGCGGCGGAGTCGGGCAGCGAGATGGTGAGCCGCAGTGTGCGCATTTTCTGGGATGGCGTGCGACTGGGCGGCGACGCGGAGGGCATCAGCCGTCTGGCCTCGGCGCTGGCGATGAAGGTCTCGTTGCTGCGGGCGAGTCGCAAGCTGGTGTCTTCGACCTTCACGTTCGTCATGATACCGCTTCACGTGGCGCTGCTATCGATCCTGCTGTTCGTGTCGCAGGTGCTAGTCATATTCGGGGCGAAGATGGTCGAGGTGCAGAGCCAGGGTCTGGACACAAGCATCGCCAGCGACGCCAGCGTCTCGCCGACGTTGCTCTTTGCTGCGCCTAACATGGCTTTCGTCCGCTCGTTCATAGTCGCCGTAATTCTGGTCCTGACGCTGGCGAACACTTTCGCGCCGTACGCGGCGTCGGGAGGCCATCCCTACAAGCTGTGTCTGTACGGCGCGGTCATGTGCTTTCTGTCCGGCTTGGCGATGCTGGTGATCCCGTCCATCGTGCAGACGCTGTTTGCCAGCGTCTCGGCGCCGATTCAGTAGTTGGAGGTTGAGATGAAGCTTATACCATTCCTGAGATTCGGCGGCAGTGATGCGGAAGGCGACGACGAGCCAATCGCGCCTTTGCCTCTCGATCCGCTGGAGGCGCCGACCGACGAAGAGCAAACGGAGGAAGAGGAGGAAGAGAAGCCGGAGGAGGAAAGGCCGGAGGAGGAGCCGTCGGGCGGCAGCGACGACGAAATGCTGAAGGTCTTCATGACGGTGGACGAGGAGTTCGTGGATAACAGCGGCCTTACATCGAACATGGAGGACATACCGGCAGAGGATTTGCTCGAAGAAGCACGGGCGCTCGGGCGGGCGCTGGGTGTGCGCGTGGTCTTCGAAGAAGAGCAGGCAGTCTAGCAGGAGGCTGGGATGAACGCACGGTTTCTCATCGTCTTTCCCTGCGCGCTGGCGATGGGGGTGAGCCTGGCAGCGGCGTCGGTCGTTGCGGCCCACGGGAGGTTGCCGGCCGAGGATGCCGCTCAACCCGGTGCAGCCACGGTCGCGCCGCTGCATAAAGGCACTCCGGCTCGTACTCCGTTCCCCCCTAACAGTGTCAGAGCGGAGACGCCCGGCAGCGCGACGGCTGCGCCTCGGCTATTGCCGATCCCGGCCGAGGCGCAGCCGTCGACGAACGCCGAGGTGCTGGCGGGGCCCGGCACGCTCCTCCAGGCGGAGCCGACGCCGCTACCGCATCGCCCAACGGTGGTTCTCGACCCGGGACACGGCCGCGGCGATCCGGGAGCGGTGCATCACGCTTCGGACGGCACCGTGGACCTGACGGAGGCGGAGGCGAATCTGGACATCGCGGAGAACTTACGTCAATTCCTGGAGGCGAAAGGGTACGACGTCTACGTGACGCGCGACGGCTTCGGGAAGTTGCTGGCACCGGGGCCGTTGTCGCAACCGTTGATCTCGCGCGACCTGATGGACCGGGTACGTCTGGCGGCGGCGGTGAACGGCGACGTGTACATCTCGATTCACAACAACGGCTCGACGAATCCGGCGCAATCGGGGACGGAGGTATGGTATTGCGGGCAGAGCCGCTTCGGGACGGAGAGCGCCCGCCTGGCGAACCTCGTCCTCGCCGCGGCGGTGCAGGGGTTGAAGGACTACGGCTACGATACGGTCAATCGCGGCACGAAGGAGGACTCGACGGTGCACGATTCGCCGGGCTTCTGTCAGTTCGTGGTCACGCGCGAGGTGCAAATGCCGGCCGTCCTCTCGGAGACCCTCTTCCTGACGAATGACGCTGATGCGGCGGTGCTCAAAGACCCGGCGGCAAGAAAAGCGGTGGCCGACAGGGTGGCGCAGGCAATCGATACCTTCCTCCGCGAGCGCGGCTTATCCCCCGAACAGCCCAACTGACCAATCAGTGCGTTAGAGAGATCCGCAATGGCGCCAGCGGCGTGTCGTCGACGCCGACGAGGTCGACGTTGTTGACGTTCAGGCGCGCCCGGTCGAAGAAGATGCCGTAGAGGCGCCGGCCAGCGGAGGTACCGCGGTCCCACGAGGCGAGATAAAGGGAAGTGAGGCCGAGGATGCGCACGCTCCCGTCCTGCGGCGACGAGACAACAGGCACAACGACGAGCCGTCCCACGCCGCCGTCGCCGCTGCCGCGCACGCACTCGTCGCGAGGCGACTGGACGTAGGGATTGAAGCCGGTGATGCTTCCATCCGAGGCGAAAGTCGCGTCGCACCACTGGTTGCCGAGGTAGTCCTCGGTCCCATCCGCCGACTCGAACTGGTAGTGAACCGTCACGGCGCGCAGAGTTGCCTGGGCGGCTTCGTCGCCGGGCGGCAGCAGATGGACTGTTTCGCCGGCAGACCAGGTGCCGGTGTCCTCTTTTTGGCAGCCGGCGGCCAACGTCTTCTCGTAGCCCGCAATGCCTGCGCCCTTCAGATCGAGCGGGATGAGCGTGCCACCGTCGCCGGAGTTGTCGTCGAGGTTGAAAGTGTAGACGCGGCCGGGCGCGAATCCGTAGTCGCCGCTGCCCGGCGCTGCTGAGGCGGCGACGATGCCCCAGGGACAAATCGGCGCGCCCTTCGCACCGACCACTTGCGCCGTGGCCGACCTGTCGACGTAGAGCTTCTCGGGGAAGCCAAGGTAGTGCAGGAAGAAGGTGCTGTGGCCGACATGGGCGGTCGCGGTGACGGTGTCGAGGATGCCGTCAGGATGGCTCAGGGGGCGCCAGTCGGCGAAGGCGCAGCATTGAGCGGTGGAAGGATCGGTCGCGTTGTTCGCCAGCCAGTTGTTAGCGGCCGCGAGAGCGTCGTCCTGGCTTCCGTTGATGGCGAGCTGGCGAGCCGCCGCCGTTGCCATGCCGTCCGCCTCCCACTGCGCTCTACCCATGCGCGCGAAGTAGACGGCAAGGTCGAACGCCATGGCGGCGAAGAGGACCGTGGCCACGAGCAGCATTGCGCCTTTGACCATGTCTGCCGGACTGCTTCACCCGGAGAGGGAGCGCGAGTCGGCGAAGGCGACGGATGTGCGGTCGCCCTCTAATTAAAGTCGTCCCAAAGGCGTATTCCTGTTGTCGAGGCGATGCCAAGGCGAGAAGCGAGGTCCAAGCGCTCTAGACGGAGCGCTGGTAGGAGCGGAAGGCGCGCGTCGCCAGCCAGGCAAGCGCCAGCGCCAGCGCCGCGAGGTAGCCAAGATGGCTGCCCACTAGCGTCCAGTCGACGTTTCCGGTCAGCGTCTGCCTGCCCACTTCGACCGCCCAGTTCACCGGATTGAATCGCGCGACAACGCGAATCCAGTGCGGCAGCAGGCCCGCCGGCATGAAGACCGTCGAGAGGAAGGACAGCGGCAGGACGACGAAGTTGACGACGGCTACGACGGATGCTTCCTGACGCAGGAGAAGGCCCATGGCGTCGGAGAAGGAGGAGAAAGCCATGCCCAACAGCAGCACGGCGACGATGAAGAGCGCCAGAACAAGCGGCCCGCCGTGAAATCGCGCGCCGGCGATGAGCCCCAAGGCGATTATGATGAACGATTGCACAAGCGTTAGGACGGCGTTGTAGGCAAGCTGACCGCCGATCAGCGATTCACGGCGGACGGGCGATATGAGAAAGCGGTCCAGCACGCCCCTTTCGATGTCGACGACGTAGTTCATGCCGCTCCAGCCGTTGGAGTACATCGCGGTCATGACGACAACGCCCGGCGTGAGGAAATCGATGTAGGAACTGGTCGCGAAGCCGGGGATCTCCGTGACGTTCTTGAAGAGCTGCCCGAACAGCAGCAGCCAGATGATCGGCTGCGTGAGCGAGACGGCGAGATAGTAGGGCTGGCGCAGCATGGCGCGCAGCAGGCGGACCATCAGGTGCGAGGCCTGAACCACCATCGTCGTCATCGCGATTCCTCCTGGTCGGCGTCTTTGAAGGAGCGACCGGTGTAGCGCAGGTAGACATCGTCGAGGGATGGGCGGGCGACGGTCACGGACGCGACGACGATTCCGTCGCTATCGAGCGCCCCGAGTACCGCGGGCACGGCTTCCGCTCCGCTGTCGGCGCGGGCGTGCAGCATCCGGCCGTCGACGGCGATATCGCGCAGAGAGTCGCCGAGGGGCCGGAGGGCGTTCTGGACGCGCTCCTGGGGCGTCGGTTCCGCGAGCTCGACGTGGACGGCGTCGCCGCGCAACTCCGCTTTCAGCTCTTCCGGCGGCCCCTGCACGACAATGCGTCCGCGATCAACGATTGCCACGCAGCCGGCGAGACGGTCTGCCTCCTCGAGGTAGTGGGTTGTTAGCAGGATGGTCAGGCCCTCCTCATGAGAGAGGCGTCTGATCTCCTCCCACATGCCGGCGCGGGTCTCAGGGTCGAGTCCTGTCGTCGGCTCGTCGAGGAAGAGCACGCGCGGGCGGTTGATCAGGCCCATGGCCACGTCGAGCTTGCGCTGCATGCCGCCGGAGTACGTGCGGGTAAGGCGATTCGCCGCCTCCGTCAGGGCGAAGCGCTCCAGCAGCTCGGAGACGCGGCTGCGGAGAGAGGGGCCGCTGAAGCCGTAGAGCTGGCCCTGCAGAGTCAGGCTTTCCTTTCCCGTCGCCTCCAGGTCGGTGGTGGACTTCTGGGCGACGCAGCCGATGACGCATCGCACCTTGAACGGATCGCGGAGGACATCGATGCCGGCGACGCGGGCGGTGCCGGAGTCAGGCCGGGAGAGAGTCGTCAGGATCTTGACCGTCGTCGACTTGCCGGCACCGTTCGGGCCGAGCAGCGCGAAGACGGAGCCGGGCTCGACCTGGAAGCTGACGCCGCGCAGCGCCTGGACGCCGCCACGATACGTCTTCACGAGGTCCCGCACGTCGATTGCGGGGGACTCGCTGGACGGCCCGGGATCCGCCATCGTGCTGTCCTTTCGTCGCCTTTCGCCGTTCAAGAGTAGCGCCGAAGGAACCTTTGTGTCATCGCCGCGGCCGTCGGCTGGCGCAAGCGTCCGGCGGTGATAGAATGGGGCAATGCGAAACGGCGGGGAGGCGGCTTGAGCGACCAGGCGCGACAGGCATCAGGGCCAGCACCGCTGCGATGGCTGGCGCTGCTGGCGGCGGCAAGCTGGCTGGGCTATCTCATCTGCAGCGGCGCGCCTCAGGTGCAGCCGGAGGTCTTCCGCGCAACAATCGCTTTCCAGGCGGTCGCGCTGGCGCCGGCGATCCTTTACGCCGCGTATCTCCTCTTCAGACGGCGTCTGCCCGGCGGGTCGGGGCTGGACTGGCCGCTGTTGCTCCTGCTGGCGGCCTACGCCGTCGCGACGGTCGCTTCCATCGCCTGGCGCGTCAGCCTGGAAAGCACGCTGATCTTCCTGCTGGCGATCCTCGTTTTCTACGCGCTAAGCGACCTCGACTTGCTGGACGCGCATGGCCTGCAGGCGGCATTCTTGCTCGCGGCTTCGGCGGCAGCGGTCTGGGCGCTCTGGATCGTCTTCGGCGACTACCGCGACTGGCTTAACCTGGCCCGCGCGACCTCGGGCGGCTTCCACCTGAGCAATCTCATCCCGCCGACGGTGCCGAAGGTGCACGACGTGAGCGATCACCCGAACATCCTCGGCATGACGCTTGTGCTGGCGATGCCGTTCTACGTCCTGGCCGTCTACCGCACGCGAGCGGCATGGCTGCGCATCTTCTGGGGCGTGTTGCTCTTCGCAGCGCTGTGGGCGATCTTTCTCACTCTCGCGCGTGGCGCCTGGGTGGGGGCGGCGGTCGCCGTCGCGCTGACCGTCGCCGGTATTGCGGCCGTCCGCGGCGACTGGACGGTCGAGACGGCGCGACGGAGCCTGGGGCGGCTGCGCGCGAGGCCGTCGCTGGCGGTCGCGGGCGGCGTTGTGCTGCTGCTCGTTGTCGCGCTGGCGGCGGCGCTGCTGGCGATACGCTGGAACGTGCGACCACAGTGGCTGTTCCGCCAATCGATCTCGCCGCGGCAGGACGTCTTCGATGCCGGTGTCAGCATCTTCCGCGACCACCCGCTGTTCGGCGGCGGCCCGGGCACGTTTGCTCAGCTTTATCCCCAGTACAGCGGTGAGTTCCCGATCCACGCCATCCACGCGCACAACGGCTTCCTGCAACTCGCCGACGACACGGGCATCGTAGGGCTGGCGGCGCTGGCGGCGCTGCTGCTGACCCTCGGCTGGATGCTCCGGCAGAGCTATCACCGCGGGAGCACGGAGCAGCGGTTACTGGCGGTGACCTGCGCGGCGGCGCTCACCGGCTTTGCGGTGCACAACCTGGTCGACGCGGCGAACATCTGGAAGGCGACGCTTGTCGCGATGGCGGCGGTGACGGCGATCGTGGTCAAGAACTACCGGTCGCTGTCGCCGGCGGAAAAGAAAGAGAGGCGCCTGCCACACTGGGTCGGTCGCTTGCGCTCGCTCCTGCCACGCGGGGTGTTGGTGGTCGCTTTCGTCGCGCTGCCGCTGGTCTGGCTTCGCATCGACGTCGCTCATCGCCACTACTCGCACAGCCTCAGCCAGCTCGGGATGGGGCACATCCAGCAGGCCATCAGCGAGGGGCAGCAGGCCGTGAACGAGGACCCGGACTTCGCTATCTACCAGTTGCAGCTCGGCGTCGCCGAGGGGATGGCCGTGATCAAGGGAGACGTGACTTCGCCGGACCCGGCAATCGCCAGCTTGAAGCGGGGGCTGGAGCTGGAGCCGCGGAGCGCCATCGGCTATGCGAACCTGGCGCGGATGCTCGTCATTGCCGGGCGCAAGGACGAGGCGCGCGATGCCGCTCTCCAGGCGCGTCGCTATGCCGGCGCCGATTCGACGGTGTTGCTGGCGGCGGCGGGCGTGCTCGAAGACGTGGGCGCTCCGGAGGCCATACCGACCTACGGCATGGCGCTCTCGCGGATGCCGTCGCTGGCCGATTCGTCATTCTGGCAGGGCAGCGACTTCCGGCGAACGCACTATCAGGAGATCATCGGCAACTCGCTTATCTCGCTCAGCCCCTGCGCGACGGGGACGCTGGTGGCGCACGTGGGCAGCGGCTCGCAAGCGACGACGGTAGGACTGGCGACGCTGAGGGACGGCTGTCGCGACGCTGTCGCGAAGGACCCCGGGAGCCTTGACGCGCGCGTCGACCTGGCGGAGATATCGATGGCGCTGAAGGACTACCAGACCGCTTACGACCTGCTGACCTACGTCACGAGCCGTCAGCCGGACCTGCCGAGAGCGCGCACTGTGATGGGGGAGTGGTACGCGGCGCAGGGCGACATTACGCGGGCACGGGCCGAATGGACGACAGGCGGGCAACTCGGCGAGGCGGAGTCGCTGCTGCTGCTCGGCGAGTCGTATCCGCCGGGGCAGGTGCCGCCGGAGGTGGTCAAGCGGCTGAGTGAGCTGGCGCCGGCCGTCGCGGAGGGGCCGCGCGACTATCTGATCGGCTATCTGTACTATCGAATGCGCTTCTCGCGGGAGTCTTCGCCGATCATCCTTCTGCCGGGCGAGTGGCAGGACGCGATACCAGGGCTGTACGACCGCATACAGCAGGCGCTGCAGCAGTGGCAGGCGCCCAGCTAGACGATTCCACTGCGACCAGCGATCTTTTTACAGAACGTTGACCCGCAAAACCCCCTCACCGCCCGGATTCGTTTGACCGGCAGTCCGCCGTCACCATATGATTTTATGGGTTGGGTTCGTCGCCCCGGCAGAGCTCGGCCCGGCAGGAGACTAATCGATGACAGCTTCTCAGGAGAAGGACCGCATAGAGACGCCGGCGTCCGCGACGGACTTCATTGTCGCGGCGAACGACGTGACAAAAACGTACGATACCGGCCGAGTTCAGGTCCGAGCGTTGCGTGGTATCAACCTTTCGGTAAAGCGGGCAGAGATAATCGCTATCATGGGGCCGTCGGGCTGCGGCAAGACGACTCTGCTCAACTGCCTCAGCGGCCTGGACAGCATCGACGGCGGGACAATCCTCGTCGATGGCTCCGACATCAACCGGCTATCGGACAATCAGAAGACGAGCTTCCGCGCGCGGCGCATGGGCTTCGTCTTCCAGTTCTACAACCTGCTTCCGGTGCTCTCGGCAATCGAGAACGTGGAGCTGCCGCTGCTTGTCTCCGGCACAAACGCCAGGGAGGCGCGACGGCGCGCCCATGCGGCGCTGGAGCAGGTGCATCTGATGGATTGGGCGCAGCACCGGCCGGCGGAGCTTTCCGGTGGCCAGCGCCAGCGCGTCACTGTGGCCCGAGCGCTGGTCAACGACCCGGCGATCGTCTGGGGCGACGAGCCCACGGGCGACCTGGACAGCACGAACGCGCAGGAGATCATGGACCTCATCTGCGAGCTGAACGCGCAACGCAACCAGACCTTCGTCCTGGTGACACACGACGCCAAGATCGCCGCGCGCACGAATCGCACGATCTACATGGTCGACGGTCTCATAGTCGACGAGAAACTGAACGCTTGATGCCTCAAAGGACCGTCGCGCTCAGCCGGGAGAAGCCGTGAAAGCTCTCTTCGGCATCCCCATGAGCGACATCATGATCGCCATGCTGGTGCTGCTTGGCATTTCGCTGAGCGCCCTGGCCCTGATTGTCCTGCGCAACCGCGTGATGTTCCGAATCGGCGTGCGCAACATACCGCGGCGCGTGGCGCAGACCGTGCTTATCGTCATCGGTCTTATGTTAAGCACAACCATCATCTCCGCCGCCTTCACGACCGGCGACACAGTAGACCACAGCATCACGAAGATGGTCTACGACTCTTATGGGCACGTGGACGAGACGATTCAGCGCGGCGAGAAGCCCACCGACAACGGCGGCGACCAGGGGTCAGGCGCGGCGTCCCAGGTCGTGACGCGGAGGCAAGCGGTGCCGCAATCGCTGGCGACGGACCTGGAGCAGAAGTTCCAGGGCGACTCGGAGATCAGCGGTTTCCTGCCCCTGATCAGCGAGCCGGTGGCGGTGTCCAACCCGACCACGAAGCTGCACACTCCGTCGGGCGTCATCAACGGCCTTGACCCTTCAAGGCTGGCGGCGTTCCCTGACATTGTCGACACGAACGGCAACGCCGTGGACGTGGGCGCGCTGGCGGACGACGAGGTCCTAGTCGATAAGAGCCTTGCCGACAAGATAGACGCTACGCCCGGGCAGAGCATTGACGTCTACTACCAGAACCAGCAGTTCACGTTCCGCGTGGCAGGGATCGTGAAGGACTGCGTTCTTTCGGGAGCGATCCAGTATCCGAATCTGGGACTGACGACGCGGCTGGATACGCTCCAGAAGGACTTCAACCGTCCGAATGAGATCGACTACATCGCCGTCAGCAATCACGGCAGCGTGACGGGCGCGACGCAGTACTCCGACAGCGTGACGGCCAAGCTGGAGAGCGCGCTCAAGGGCACGCAGTTCAGCGTCGACCCTATCAAGTCGAAGGGCGTCGACACTGCGGAGCTTGCCGGCAACGTGCTCATGACGATGTTCATCGTGCTGGGGCTGTTCTCCATCGGCGCGGGCATTCTGCTGACGGTCATGATCTTCGTCATGCTGGCGGCCGAGCGGAAGACTGAGATGGGCATCAGCCGAGCCGTCGGCATGAAGCGGCGGCACCTTATCGAGGCGTTCGTTTCGGAGGGCATGGGCTACAATCTGCTTTCGGCGCTGGTAGGCGTGACGCTGGGCGTCATCGTCGCCACGCTGATCGCCGGCGCGATGACGCTCCTTCTCGGGCAGTACGTGAGCATCGAGTCGGCGGTCACGGCCCGAAGCCTCATCATCTCGTACTCGCTGGGCGTGACGCTCTGCTTCATCACCGTTGTTTTCTCATCATGGCGGGTCAGCAATCTTAACATCGTGCGGGCCATTCGCGACCTGCCTGAGCCGGAGAAGCGGCCGGGCTGGCGTTCGCTGGTGTTCGGCATCGCGCTGGTGCTGTTCGGCGGCCTGTTGATGCTGGCCGGCGTGTCGTCGAAGCAGTCGGCTCCGTGGAGCATGGGGATTTCCCTGGTGCTCATCGGCGTGGCGCTGGCCGCCCGCTATCTGCGCGCACCAGAGCGACCGCTGTTCACCTCAATCGGCCTGGCGATCCTCGTCTACTGGTGCCTGGGCGCCGGGGGGCGAATTCCGAGCCCGGCCACAAAGGGCGGCATGGAGATGTTCTTCATCAGCGGCATAATGATGGTTGCGGCGGCGACGTTCGTCGTGATGTACAACGCGCACCTGCTGCTCAACCTCCTGGCGTTCGGCGGCCGGCGGATGGGGCGCATCTTCCCATCGATAAAGACGGCAATCGCCTACCCGCTGGCGAGCAAGTTCCGCACAGGCATGACGATGGCCATGATCGCGCTCGTCGTCTTCTCTCTGACCATGATGTCGGTGATGAACGGCAATTTCGACCGCGTGTTCCTGACGCAGGAGGCGCGCGGCGGCTGGGACATCCTGGTGACGGAGAACCCGTCGAACCCGATCGGCGACCTGAAGCAGGCCCTCGCGGGCTCGAATGTCGATACGTCGAAGTTCGAGGCCGTGGGGAGAATCGCCGTTGCGGGCAGCTCGGGCAACCGGTTGCGGCAGGCGTCGGACAACGCCAAGGCGGTGAGCGACCTGCCGGTCTACAAGGTCGGCGGCATGGACCAGGCGTTCCTGTCAGCGAGCAACATCAAGCTACAGGGGCGCGCAACCGGATACGACAGCGACGCGGCTGTGTGGGCGGCATTGGCCAAGGACCCGTCGCTCGCTGTTATCGACGACTTTGCGATCGGCGGCAGCGGCTACTCGATGGGCGCGGGCGGTTTCAAGCTCGACAGCCTTGATCCCAGCACGCACACATTCGATCCCGTACCGGTGGATATCGTCAACCTCACGAGCGGCAGCGCCACGCACGTCAAAGTCATAGGCGTCATGGCGATTGGACCAAGCAACAACTTCTTCGGCCTGTACACAAACGCGAGCGTCGTCGACACGGAGCCGAGCGGGCCAGCTTACAACACCTATTACGTGCGGCTCACGCCCGGCCAGGACTCGAAGGCGACGGCCAAGGCGATTGAGGCGGCGCTGTTCACGAAGGGCGCACAGGCGGTGTCGCTGCAAGCGCAGATGAATGACCAGATGGCGCTGTCGAAAGGCTTCTTCTACCTGATGGAGGGCTTCATGGGGCTGGGACTGGTGGTTGGGATAGCCGCCGTCGGCGTGATAGCCTTCCGCACGGTCGTCGAGAGGCGGCAGCAGATCGGAATGCTTCGGGCCATCGGCTACAGCCGCGGGCAGGTGGCGCTGAGCTTCCTGCTGGAGTCGTCATTCGTGACGCTGCTCGGCATTGTCACCGGCATGGGGCTCGGCATCACACTTTCCTACTTCCTGCTGACAAGCAAGTCTATGACCGACATGGGGATGACCGGCTTTTTCATCCCCTGGCTGGAGATCGTGCCGATTTCCGCCGGCGCCTACGTTGCGGCACTGATCATGACGTATATCCCCTCGCGGCAGGCGGCGAGCATCCCCATCGCTGAAGCGCTACGCTACGAGTGACGTACTGCGGCGGCCAAGACCGTCGCTGAAGGGAGTCGGCGGCAGTGCGCCGAATCCGGGAAGCCACGCCGAACGATAACGACGCGCTGCTCGAGCTGGAGCGCAACGCCCCCCTCGATCTTGGCGACCGGGTACTTTCGTTCGAACGCGCGCCTAACTATTTCGCGCATCAGGAGATGCAGGAGCACGGGCGCGTGCTCGTCGCGGAGGAGGACGGGCGCTTGGTGGGAGTCGTCGCGGGCGCGTGGCACGACGTGCTCGTCGGCGGCCGGCGACGACGACTCCTCTACGTCCACCAGGGCCGGGTGCTGCCCGAATACCGGCGGCGGCACGTCGGCACTGACCTGGTGGTCCAGCAGATGGCGCTCGCTACGGAAGCCGACTTCGACGGGCCTTACTGGCTGATCAGCCCCGACAACGACACTTCGCTGGCGTTTAACCGCCGGGCGAGGGCGGAGAGCTGGCCCGTGGACGGGCGAATGGACGCCTTCGACGTCGCGGCCCGTCGTGAGCCGACGCGGGACGTTGGCAGCATTGGGCCAGGCGACCTGCCGCAGGTCGTGGAGCTCATCAACCGGACTCACGCCGGTCGCGAGATGTTCCTGCCCTATGACGTCGAAAGCGTGCGGACACGTCTTGGCAGGAGCCCGTCTTACGGCTGGCAGCACTGGCGAGGGTACCGCTCAGAGGGCGTGCTGATAGCGGCGGCGGGCGCCTGGGACTTCGGACGGTCGCTGCGGGTGACAGAACGCGAGAAGGCGACCGGCACGGAGCACATGGCGCTTCCCGCCTACGTGCTCGACTACGGCTACGCCGCCGGGGCGGAGGAGACGATGGTGGACGTGTTCATGGCGCTGATGGCGCTGGCATCCGAATCCGAGAGGGATCGCCTTTCGATAGCGCTGCCGGCGGAGAGTCCCCTCTTTCCCCTGATGGCGGACGTGCCGCACTCCACGACGGTGCTCCAGATACTAACGCCGGGAACTCCCACCCCCTCAGAGGTCTCGGGCTCAGCCTACCTGGATCCGGTCTACGTCTGACTTCCGCGCCTCACTCGCTTGATCGGCGGGGCTGGTCTCGGCTATGCTCGCGGCACAAGCGGTCGAACGGTTGCGAATCGACGGGTTGACCGATGCCTCATTGGATTTCACCACGATCAGTAGCCTTCATCGCCATTGCGGCCGTTTGCGTCGCCCTGGCCGCCTGCGACTCTAGCGCCGACAGCAAGCTATCCAGCGATTCGTCGACGGCTCAGCCAACCGCGGTCAGCGTGCAAAACGCCGTCTTTCCGGCAAGCGATTGGGAGACTTCGACGCCGGCGGCCGAAGGAATGGACGCGTCGTCTCTCGATGGGATAGACCCGTACTGCGTCGAGCACGGCTGTCGAGCGGTCGTCGTCCTGCGGCACGGGCGGATCGTCTGGGAGCGCTACTGGGGCGGCTGGACCGAGACCTCGACTGACAACAGCTGGTCGATGGCGAAGAGCGTGACCAGCGCGCTGGTGGGAATCGCCATCGGCGAGGGCAAGATCAAGAGCGTCGATGAGAGCGCCTCCGACTTCATCCCGGAGTGGCGCAACGACGCGCGCAGCAAGATAACGATCGGCAACCTGCTGTCGATGGAGTCGGGGCTGACCTGGAATATGACGTACGACCCGGTGGGCGGCGATACCGTCAGCATGCTGGGCCAGGCCAACGAGGTCGCCTTCGCCATCAATCGATACCTGTACCGCGCGCCGGGCACCGATTGGTATTACTCGGATGGCGACGCGGAGGTCTTCTCGCGCATCATCAAGGCGGCGACGGGCGAGGAAGTGGCGCAGTACGCGCAGGATAAGCTGTTCGGGCCGATTGGGTTCAACGTCAGTCAGTGGTTGACGGACAACGCCGGCAACAGCATGACTTACTGTTGCATCTTCAGCACGGCAAGGGATTTCGCCCGCTTTGGCTATCTCTTCCTGCGCGACGGTCAATGGGCGGGCAAGCAGGTGGTGCCGGCCGACTGGGTGGCGAAGTCAACGCAGGCTTCGCAGATCGAGAACACGAACTACGGCTACTTCTGGTGGCTGTGGCAGTTCGCGGGCCTGCCGAAGGGCACGTACGAGGCGATGGGCTTCGCGACGAAGCGCATCTACGTTATCCCAAGCCTGGACGTCGTTGCTGTGCGCCTGGGCGAGGGGGACGACGCCACCTGGGACGACAGCGCCTTCCTGAAGCCGATCGTGGACGCGGCGAACGGGCAGTGATTCGCCGTCGCGGCTTCCCTCAGATGTTGCGCATACGCCGCTAGTGCTTGACGACCTCGAAAAACGGCTGCTATACTTCCTCGTGATCTAGGAGTGTAGCTCAGTTGGGAGAGCAGCGGTCTCCAAAACCGCCGGTCGGGGGTTCGAGTCCCTCCACTCCTGCCAAGAAATGAATCTAGAAACGGCCCCTTTCGAGCCGTTTCTGTTCGTATGCAGTGGTAATTGCAACCAAATCGCAACCGTCAGCGCTAGGCGAACACTAGCGCCGCTACCCGCTCGGCCGCTTCCTCTTGCATGGCAGGAAGAGCATGGGAGTACGTGTCGAGGGTGATTGAGACCGTTGCATGGCCTAGCCGCTCGGAAACGACTTTGGGATGGACTCCAGCGGCAAGCGCGAGCGTCGCATGGGTGTGCCTCAGATATGAAGGCGGATGCGTGGGAGCGCAGCGGCCTTGACCAGTCGATTGAAGAGGTCTGAGAAGCGATCAGGGTGCACCGGCTCGCCGTTCTCCTGGCAGAACACGAGATCGGCGTCAAGGTACTGAGAACCGAGAGCAAGGCGCTCGACCAGTTGGGAACGCCGATGCTCGCGAAGGGCGGCGACAGTGAAGGCATCGAGCGCAACCAAGCGCCGGCCTTTCGCCGTCTTTGGCGTTGAGAATGTTAGCTCACCGCGTACGGCGATCAAGGTCTGGGTCACGGAGGCCCTGCTAGCATCTAGGTCAAGGTCGCGCCAGTGAAGGCCCAACACTTCGCCCCGTCGCATCCCTGTCGTGGCCGCCAGCAGGAAGGCCGCGTACAGCCGCTCGTTGACCGCGCTGTCGAGGAAGGTGCGGAGCTCAGGCCCGCTCCAAGTCTTCATGGCAGGCGTCCCTCGCGGTCTGGGTGGACTCGATGAATCAGCGACATTGCGGACCAGGAGTTGCTGACGCACGGCGTCGGATAGGGCGCGTCGTAGATCATGTGAGTGTAGCGCACAGTCCGAGCGCTGAGTCCGCCCTTGCCGTATTTCCTGCCGTCCGCGAGCATACCCGAATAGAAGGCGTTGAGTGTCGCGGGCGTGAGCGCCTGCAAGGGCATCGAGCCGAGCGCCGGGATGATGTGCGATTCGATGTTCATGCGATAACTAGCAAGGGTGCTAGGACGCACAGTCGCCTGACGACCGATCAGCCATTCCCGAAGGTAAATGGCGAGCGTCTGCTTTGAGGGCTCGACGTACTCGCCCCGCTGGAGACGGCTGGCGATCTCCGTTAAGGCAGCCGTCGCTTCCCTCTTGGTAGCAAACCCGCTCTTCCAGCGTCGGCGGCGCCGCCCGTTCTCATCTCGGGCTAGATTGTAGACTACGGCCCACTTCGAACCCCTCTTAATGATGCAGCCTCTCATTCTATGCCGTCCTCTCTGCCCCGAAGGGCTTCTCTGCCCCTCTTGATGAAGGCTTGCCTTTCTTCTTCAGAAAGGGCACGCTCGAGCAACTTGTCGAGGGCTTCTGGATCCTTTTCCAAGTCGAAGGAAATAGACTTTGGGCCTAATTCTGCGCCTTCTGGAAGCGGATCAGCTTCATTCGCCGCATCAAATGCCTCGCGCGCCTCGTCAGATCGCCAGGGGCCATAGGCGAAATACCGCTCCCAATACCGCATCGTGGGATCCCATTCAGCCGTATTGTCCCGGCCTAATACCTTCCGGTGATAGATTGCTCGGGCCGCGAAGTAGCGGTCTCCCAAAGGTGCATCCCCGGAGGCTTGCGAAACGCGGTAGAACTCGCGGACTAAGCCGATGAGCGGGCGCGCTTCCCACAGCCCTTGGAAATAGTGGAGAATTTCTAGTGCCACGCGGCTCGCTGACCAAGGCAGCATTCGTTCTTCCATGCTCTCAGGCCAATGGAACTCTCGGTAAGCCCTCTGCTCCCCCGCCTTCTGTGCGCGGAATTCCTTCTGAATCCTGCCGATTGTCCGCTCGCTGGGGTTGTCTTTCCGATTCAGCTTCCTAGCCTGGGCCTTGAGGCGCCGGAATATCGGCCCCGGACCGACGCCAGGTTCGTTCTCAGCATACTGCTTGACCAGCTCCCGCCAGTAACTGTCTGTTCTCGGTCGGGCCATGCGCAGCCTCGCTTTCGTTTTGGCTATTGGGCCACGTTCTGCGGCTATTGACGCCCTGTTACTGACGAGATACTCGTAGCAAATGCGGTACGTCAAGGATTGGAGTTGACGAAGATGAGCGAAGAGACACGCACCATTTCAGTTCCCGCTGCCGGGCGGATTCTAGGGCTCTCACGAAACGGCGCGTACGAAGCGGCCAGACGAGGGGAGCTTCCAATACTTCGTATTGGCGGCAGAATTTTCGTCGTGCGCGATGCGTTGGAGCGGATGCTGGCGCGCGCCGAAGTCCGCCCTGAGACTCGATGACGCGGGGCGCAGCGTGAACTCGGCAACGCTGACCGAAGCCCTCGCCTGCGGACGCCCCGGCTGCGACTGCGCAGCGACAGCGCGACGCGGACATGGGCTGACGCATTGCCCCGCTCATGACGACAGAACACCGTCGTTGTCGGTATCCGAAGAGGCGGTAAGGTGCTCGTCCACTGTGGGGCGAATTGCTCTCAGGACGCCGTGCTCAACGCCTTGCGCGAGCGCGGACTGTGGGAAACGCGAGCCGAGCGCCGGCGCACCGAGAAAACCGTCCGACGAAATGGCCGCGTGCGGTATCCACTCCACGACCCCGCCGACGCGCACTTGATTGCGGTTCACGTCTTCGAACGCGACGGCAACGGCGGCAAGCGCGTTTGGTGGGAGCAGCCCGACGGCAAACTCGGGCTCGACGGCATCAAGACGGCGGACCTCCCGCTGTTCGGCGCCCATATGCTGCCCGATTTGCCCGACGGCGCGGAAGTCCTGCTAGTTGAAGGTGAGACGCCATGCAAGGCGCTGCTGGAGCGCGGAGTTGCCGCCGTCGCGACGGTATGCGGCGCTGGCGTTACGCCCAGCGACGCGAGCCTTCAGGTGTCGTCGCGATTCACGGTAAAGCTATGGGCCGACAACGACCCGCTCGGCCGCGACCACATGGTGCGGATCGCCGCCCGCCTTCACGCCCTCAACATTCCATGTCGCATCATCAACTGGCGGACGCCCCAGACAAGGGCGATGCCGCCGACTTCCATGGCCACGCTCACGCACTTCCAACACTCATCCATTCAGCTCGCCAGTGGGAGTCTGAGCCTATCCCCGATGGCGCGGTACTGCTTGATGAGGTAGTCGCGCTCGTTCGGCGATACGTCCTCGTGTCAACAGAACAAGGGGATGCAGTCGGGCTCCGGATCGCGCATACGCATTGCATCGCCGCCACTGTCGTCGACACCCTACCTTTCCATTACCTCCCCAGAGAAGCGCTCCGGCAAGACCCGACTCGAAGAAGTCCTAGCACTCCAGCTCGCATCTCCCTGGTTCACCGGTTGCATTCACCCGGCTGTCCTGGTCCGCAAACATCGACAGAGACTGCCTCGACGCTGTCGCTCGACGAAACCGACGCCGCCTTCGAGGCAAACCAAGTACGCGGAAGCGTCGCGGGCCGTGCTCAATACCGGCACCGGCGCGGCGGTGCGGCGTCGTTGTGCGTGAAAGCAGGCGGTGACTTTGACCTCAAGGACTTCAACACCTTCTGCCCGAAGGCTATAGCAGGCATCGGGAAGCTGCCTGATACCATCGCCGACCGTGCCATCACGATCTCGCTGAAGCGAAGGCACCGACCGAACCGATAGAGCGGTTCCGGCGCAGCATTGCCGACGCCGAAGCCAAGCCTCTGCGGGCAAAGTTGGCGGCATGGGCGACGGCCAAGTCCGGTGCACTCCGAGAGGCGCAGCCTACTATCCCGGATGGTCTTGATGATCGCGCTTTGACGGTTGGGAGCCGCTGCTCGCCATCGCTGACGCTGCCGGCGGGGACTGGCCCGAACGGGCACGCCGGGCAGCTCTGACGCTCTCCGTTGGCGACGGCGGGGAAAAAAAAAAAAAAAAAAAAAAAAAAAAAAAAAAAAAAAAAAAAAAAAAAAAAAAAAAAAAAAAAAAAAAAAAAAAAAAAAAAAAAAAAAAAAAAAAAAAAAAAAAAAAAAAAAAAAAAAAAAAAAAAAAAAAAAAAAAAAAAAAAAAAAAAAAAAAAAAAAAAAAAAAAAAAAAAAAAAAAAAAAAAAAAAAAAAAAAAAAAAAAAAAAAAAAAAAAAAAAAAAAAAAAAAAAAAAAAAAAAAAAAAAAAAAAAAAAAAAAAAAAAAAAAAAAAAAAAAAAAAAAAAAAAAAAAAAAAAAAAAAAAAAAAAAAAAAAAAAAAAAAAAAAAAAAAAAAAAAAAAAAAAAAAAAAAAAAAAAAAAAAAAAAAAAAAAAAAAAAAAAAAAAAAAAAAAAAAAAAAAAAAAAAAAAAAAAAAAAAAAAAAAAAAAAAAAAAAAAAAAAAAAAAAAAAAAAAAAAAAAAAAAAAAAAAAAAAAAAAAAAAAAAAAAAAAAAAAAAAAAAAAAAAAAAAAAAAAAAAAAAAAAAAAAAAAAAAAAAAAAAAAAAAAAAAAAAAAAAAAAAAAAAAAAAAAAAAAAAAAAAAAAAAAAAAAAAAAAAAAAAAAAAAAAAAAAAAAAAAAAAAAAAAAAAAAAAAAAAAAAAAAAAAAAAAAAAAAAAAAAAAAAAAAAAAAAAAAAAAAAAAAAAAAAAAAAAAAAAAAAAAAAAAAAAAAAAAAAAAAAAAAAAAAAAAAAAAAAAAAAAAAAAAAAAAAAAAAAAAAAAAAAAAAAAAAAAAAAAAAAAAAAAAAAAAAAAAAAAAAAAAAAAAAAAAAAAAAAAAAAAAAAAAAAAAAAAAAAAAAAAAAAAAAAAAAAAAAAAAAAAAAAAAAAAAAAAAAAAAAAAAAAAAAAAAAAAAAAAAAAAAAAAAAAAAAAAAAAAAAAAAAAAAAAAAAAAAAAAAAAAAAAAAAAAAAAAAAAAAAAAAAAAAAAAAAAAAAAAAAAAAAAAAAAAAAAAAAAAAAAAAAAAAAAAAAAAAAAAAAAAAAAAAAAAAAAAAAAAAAAAAAAAAAAAAAAAAAAAAAAAAAAAAAAAAAAAAAAAAAAAAAAAAAAAAAAAAAAAAAAAAAAAAAAAAAAAAAAAAAAAAAAAAAAAAAAAAAAAAAAAAAAAAAAAAAAAAAAAAAAAAAAAAAAAAAAAAAAAAAAAAAAAAAAAAAAAAAAAAAAAAAAAAAAAAAAAAAAAAAAAAAAAAAAAAAAAAAAAAAAAAAAAAAAAAAAAAAAAAAAAAAAAAAAAAAAAAAAAAAAAAAAAAAAAAAAAAAAAAAAAAAAAAAAAAAAAAAAAAAAAAAAAAAAAAAAAAAAAAAAAAAAAAAAAAAAAAAAAAAAAAAAAAAAAAAAAAAAAATAACTCCCTAGCTTCTTTGGGTGCGAGGTAGTTAATCCCACCGTTGTTTCCAGCCGGGATATTATCCTTTCCGCGCTCAGGGAACCTGGCCCTTCACTTGATAACCCTTTCTATCTCCGATAGAATGAATGGCGAGTAGTGCCAGTCGTCAACTTGTTCTACTCGCCATTCACTTCACGTGTTCGGAGGAGTCCGCCTAGCGGCAAAGGCACCCGACTCAAAATCGGATATCGCGCAAGCGGTTTGCGGGTTCGAATCCCGCCTCCTCCGCACACAAGTATTATCGGTTAGATGCTCGGAAACGTGTCAACTATTGGATCGGAAAAACTATAGATGTAGGGGGGAACCATGGTTGCATCTCAAGATACTACACAGACGGGCCTGCTCACGCTCATTGCCGAGCTTCGCGGGAAAGAAAGGGAACTGGAGGTAGCCTTAGAGGAAACTCGGGGCAACATCGATCGTCAAAGAGCACTCGAACTACTACGCGGGCGCTATGGCCTTTCCGCCGCTGAGACTGAGCACAAGATCGACATCGAAACACTACGCGGCAAGACGCTGTCGCAGGCTCTCATAGCAATCGCCCAAGATAACTCTGGCCTAGTGAAGGTGAACGAGGCAAAGCGTGTACTTCTGGAGGCTGGCATTGGTGGAAAGCCGAAGACCGCGTACCAGCGCATAACCTCGGCTCTAGTTAGAAGTCAGAGATTTGTCCGTAACGCGCCTGGTGAGTATCGCCTGGTAGCCCTGACGGCAGCCCGTGTTGGCTCTCGGCCGCTGATTAGATAAGCGCAAGGAGACCCGTGGTGGCTGGACGAAGACCAGCACTTGCAGTCGAGAACTACCTTGAGCCTTTACGTCGGGCTGTCTCGTGCGTGACAGATGCGGTAATCAACGTTGGCGGGGGATACCACGCAGGCAAGCAACATGTGCTCGTGCTTGCAAAGGGCAAGCCGGTGCCGCTAGCTGGCGATTGCGGCCTTTCTCTCGTTGTCGTCCAGAAATACGAGGTTGTCGGAGCTACGGGACAGCGGGGCCCGTGGAAGGTTCATACGTTGGAGTATGCATATACCCTGCACAATTCCAATGGGCCGTTGATAGCCTACCATTGGCACCCCTCTCATACAGTTGACGTTCCCCACCTTCATCATTACCAAGGCCCGTTGTCTAAGTGTCACTTTCCCACCAACCGGGTGTCCCTCGAAGAGGTGCTGCGGTTCGCAATAACAGACCTAGGTGCCAAACCAATCCGCGATGATTGGGAAGATGTCCTCAGGACCGGGCAAGATGCTCACGAGCAATGGCGAACGTGGCCCACTCCCACTCCAACTTAGTCATTCGTTTGTCAAGTCAGCAATCGCCTTGTCCTGTAGTGTGCCTACAGGTTCGGCCTATTGTCTTGTTCCCCGTATATCCCCCTTTTTAGCGAAAGAAGAAGAAGTCCGCGTGCTCAGCTAGGAAGTAGACTTCCCACGGCGGAGCACAGCTCCCCGCGCCAATGGACGCTGTGACATCGCTGCCCTCGTTGTGGCGACCACCTTGGCCCGGACGGCTGGGACCGCGACGGAAGCCTGTACTGTATCAACTGCGGCTATGTCCTGTTGCCGGCGCCGGTCCTGGAGGAATCGCGATGCGCGGTTGAGCGCCTGAAACGTCCGCGTTGGCGCCGCTCCGGTCGCTAGTTGTTCGCTGCCTGCTCCGCTCTCCTACCCCTCAAGCTACGAACCGCCGTCTTGGCCCCCCAGATCGAAATCTGGGCGTTTCGCAAGGTAGGGCTGGCCGATTTATTTGATCTCGCGAATGAGGTGGCTGCTTTGCTTGTAGAGCTCTGGCGGCGCACTAGGTGAGCGCCGATGCGCTTGCGACGGGATGAGATTAGCGGGAAGGCGTGGGAACGTTGTGAAGGAAACCGGCCTTGACGCAAGCCTCCTCATACATCCCGTGAGCATGTCGCCAGATCGTCGGGAATGGCCTTGCCGATAGCCTCGGGCGTGGCGCTCGCGGTGCCAGCGGCCAGGCCAACGAGCATCTGGTCGTCAAGCGTTGCGCAGATACCCGCGCCAGTCGGAAGCGTTACTACGCCGGCTGCGGCTTCGGCTACTTCGCCGGCATTCACCGCCCAGCCGGGGATATGGAGGATGTCGGTTGCATTGATACCGAGGCCAGTAAGGATGTAGTCGCTAGTGACCGTCGCCCTTGCCGTCGGGTTAGCCGTCGCTGTCGGTTGGGGCTGCGAACTCGTTTTGCTTTCGCCACCACACGCCACCAGCGCGACCGTCGCGGCCAGAATCACAATCATGTTACGCATGTTTCATCTCCAAAGAGGTAGCCGCGGGAGTTCTCATGGCGCGATTCTAGGGGCGTCCGCCGGGCGCGTCAACGCCCGCCCCGCTTCTTGGCCACGGTTCCCGCCACGGTGATGGCCAGCACGCCGCCCACCGCGCCTCGTACCGCATACGCGCCAGCCGACCAGCCTGAGTCGTTAGCCAATCCACGGGACTCGGCGGCGATAGCGGCCGGTGGAAGCATGACCTTACCGCCAACCCCCGGTGGATGAGGGGGTGTGGGTGTGGCTGGGCGTGGCGTAGGGGTGGCTGTGGCCGTGGCAGACGGAATTGGAGTGTGAGTGTCAGTCGGCGTCGGTGTTAGGGTGTCCGTCGGTGTGGCGGTATCGGTGGCCGTTGGCGTCGCGGTGTCGGTCTCCGTCGGCGTTGGCGTGCGGGTATCAGTGGGCGTGGGCGTGAAGGTGACCGTTGGTGCTGGAGGAGCAATATCCTCGATAACCGACACAGTGTCATCACCCTGGTTCGCCACGTAGACGAGGTTGGTGTTGGGATTGACGGCCACGCCATTGGGTTCACTCATGCCCGCTACGGTAGCGACGACCGTGTCGCTGTCGCCGTCAATGACTGATACGTCTTTGCTCAATTCGTTCGTCACGTAGACGCGGTTCGTGTTGGGGTTGACGGCCACGCCGTAGGGGCAACTCCCGACAATCACGGTGGCGACGACAGTGTTGCTGGCGCCATCGATGACGGAGACGTTGCCGCCTGCGTTGGCCACGTAGATGAGGTTCGTGCTGGGGTTAACCGCTACGCCCCCGGGCTGAGTGCCGACCGCTACGGTAGCGACGACTGCGTTGCTGGCGCCGTCGATAACGGAGACGTTGTTGCTCTTATAGCTCGTCACGTAGATGAGGTTGGTGTTGGGGTTGACAGCCACGCCCTCGGGGTAACTCCCGACGGCTACGGTGGCGACGACAGTGTTGCTGGCGCCGTCGATGACGGAGACGCTGCCGTTGCTGAAGTCGTTCAACACGTAGATGCGGTTCGTGTTGCGATTGAGAGCGACGTAGTCGGGCTGAGTGCCGACCGCTACGGTAGCGACGACCGTGTCGCTGTCGCCGTCAATGACTGATACGTTGTTGTCGTAGTAGCTCGGCACGTAGACGAGGTTGGTGTTGGGGTTGAGGGCTAGGCCCCAAAGCCCACTCGCGACCGCCATAGTAGCGACGACAGTGTTGCTGGCGCCGTCGATGACGGAGACGTTGCCGTTGTAGCCGTTGTTGAAGTTCGTCACGTAGATGAGGTTGGTGTTGGGATTGACGGCCACGCCCACGGGCTCAGTTGGCACAGATACGGTGGCGACGACGGCAGCGTCAGCGTCGGCAGCGCGGGCGCCGGATGCTGGCCCCCGTAGGGCAACAACACTCGCCACTATCGGGAGGGCCAACGTTCCCGCCAGTACGATAAGGAGCAGCCGCAAAGCGTTCCGAGTGCGCATCGCACGACCTCTTTCGTGGGCGGGCGTCATGTGACGGGGATAATCGCATTGTACACCCGCGAGTCAAGGATGGTGAGGGCGGTGCTGTGAGCTAGCCGGGCCGCGTCGCGCCAAACCGCGCCAGATCGAAATCTGGGCAGTTTCTACCCTTGACGGCCGCTATGTGCGGGCGTATTCTGCCGCCATAGAACGGCCGGGGGTTTGTTGCGCGGCGACCGGTGACAGTCGTGAGCCGTATTATATTTGACAGGCTCACCGCACTCCATCACGGTAATGCCAAGAGCGCGCGATAGGGTAGAGTCTAGAGTGCTCGTAGTCTACCCATGCGCGCAGCCTACCCCCGGCCGACGACTCAGGACTGCTAACGGATTTGCTAACGAACGGTGTGCAACGGGTCATAGCTGGCCTTCATGACGGCCACCTGAGCAGCCGCTTTTTGAAGCTAGAACGCTACTGATCATTACCCATTCTCACGGCCTATAACGGCCGAAGGCTGAATGGGGTTCAGGAGGTCGTGGGTTCGAATCCCACCGCCCCGACCAGGAATTGAAGCGGCCGTACTCTGCAACCATTTTGCAGCCAAACACTTGACAACCGGTCGCTATAGTTCGTTACTGACGGGACGGTGGGCAAGCCCCGAAGCCCCCATTTTGAATACGAAAGCGCACCCGTTGGCAGCCTTTGTGATGCTGTGGTATGCTTTGCTGCTAGGCAGGGGGCGACTCCAAAACCGCCGGTCGGGGGTTCGAGTCCCTCCACTCCTGCCATTGAGCATTCGCGTACGGGGCAAGGTGCTCCGGACAGGTGGAGCAGGCGTAGCCTTTCGATTGCGCTCGGGCCGAGGTGGTGGAACTGGCAGACACGCGGTCTTGAGGGGGCCGTGCCTTCGGGCGTAGGGGTTCAAATCCCCTCCTCGGCACCAGGACTGAGCGGGACGGGCGAAGCGAGATTGGGGCGACGTAGCCAAGTGGCAAGGCAGGGGTCTGCAAAACCCCCATCACCGGTTCGAATCCGGTCGTCGCCTCCAACACAATGTGAAGGCTCAGGACTTTCGGGTTCTGAGCATTGTCATGTTTGAGCGCCGGGATGGCGGAATCGGCAGACGCGGCGGACTTAAAATCCGCTGGCCTCACGGCCTTGTGGGTTCGACCCCCACTCCCGGCACCAGCAGATCGGACACGGCGCGACTATGACGACTGAGACGAAAACAACAATCGAATACGAGACGGTAATCGGGCTGGAGGTGCACGTACAGCTCCAGACGCGCAGCAAGATGTACTGTCGCTGCAGCGCCGACTACGCGAACACGCCGCCGAACACACACGTCTGCCCGGTTTGCCTCGGCATGCCCGGCGTCCTGCCTGTCATCAACCAGCAGGCGGTCGAGTTCACGATTATGACGGCGCTGGCGCTCGGCTGCGAGATCCCCGAGCACGCCAAGTTCGACCGCAAGAACTACCCCTATCCCGACCTGATGAAGGGCTACCAGATATCGCAGTACGACATGCCGCTGTCGCGCAACGGCCGGCTGGAGGTGGATGGGGACGGCAAGCGGACGGTGATCGGCGTCACCCGCGTGCACCTGGAGGAGGACGTCGCCAAGCTGCTGCACCGTCAGAACGAGGCCGGCGAGACGTACAGCCTGGTCGACGTCAACCGCGCCGGCGTGCCGCTGATGGAGACCGTCTCGGAGCCGGACATCCGCTCGCCGGAGGAGGCGCGCCAGTACCTGATGAAGCTGCGCCAGATCCTCCGCTACATCGGCGTCAGCGAGGCGAACATGGAGGAGGGCAGCTTTCGCTGCGACGCCAACATCAGCCTTCGGCCGGTCGGGACGACGCGAGCTTGGCCCGAAGGTCGAGGTGAAGAACATGAACAGCTTCCGGGCGGTGTTCCGGGCGCTGAGCTTCGAGGTGGAACGGCAGCGCGACGTGCTCGCGGCCGGTGGGACGCCGGTGCAGGAGACGCGTGGCTGGGTCGAGGAGCGGGGCGAGACGGTCTCGCAGCGGACGAAGGAGTACGCGCACGACTATCGCTATTTCCCGGAGCCGGACCTGCCACCGCTGCGGCCGGAGCGCGACTACGTGGAGAGGATACGCGCGTCGCTGCCGGAGCTGCCTGACGCGAAGGGGCGCCGCTTCATCGACGAGTACGGCCTGAACGAGTACGAGGCGCACCTGCTGACGGAGACGCGGGCGCGCGCCGACTTCTTCGAGGCGTGCCTGTCGTCATCCGCAGGCGCAGACGCGGAGGCGCTGAAGCAGCGCGCGAAGACGGTCGGCAACTGGATGCTGGGCGACTTCGCCAGGCTGCTGAACCAGGCCGGTATCGACGTCGACGAGTCGAAGGTTGAGCCCCGGCATTTGTGTGATATGATAGGCTTGATTGAGCAGGGCGCTCTCAGTGGCAAAAGCGCCAAGGCCGTCTTCGAAGAGATGTTCAAGACCGGCAAAGCACCGGCGGAGGTGGTGCGCGAGCTGGGCCTCACCCAGATCAGCGGCGAAGAGGAGGTAGCGGCTATCGTCGACAAGGTGCTGGCGGCAAACCCCAAAGCTGTGGAAGACTATCGAAGCGGTAAGGCAGAGGCCGCCAAGTTCCTGATTGGTCAGATCATGAAAGAGACGCGCGGCCGCGCCAACCCGGGAGTCGTTGCGGAGCTTCTACGAGAGAAGCTCAAGTCCTGATCATCGAATTGTCCCCCTTAGCTAATGATTGGCGATAAATGAGGGCAATCAGAGAGAGCAACCTGATCAAGTGGCTCTATCTGGGCATTAACGTCAAGCGCTGGCTCCTGCTGATGGCCCTGGGTGTCGCAGCGATGGGCCTCGGCTTCTCTTACCTCCTGCGCGAGGTCTACGTCTCCTACACCTTCCCGGGAGCCGTCTACTACATCACCCTCCAGTTCATGCCGCGCGCCGTCAGGGGGACGCTGTTCATCGCGGCCAGCGGCGGGCTCATCCTGCTGGCGTTCTGGCGGCTGAACAACTCGCTGTTGTCGGCGCTGATGCGTCGGACCGGCGACGAGAGTCTCGTCAACGTCCTCCACAGCAGTCGCTATCTGGCGAGAGGGCCGAAAGTCGTGGCTATCGGCGGCGGCACGGGCCTGTCGACGCTGCTGCGCGGGCTGAAGGAGTACTCCGGCAACCTGACCGCGGTGGTGACCGTCGCGGATGACGGCGGCAGCTCCGGAAGGCTTCGTCGCGAGCTGGGCATCCTGCCGCCGGGCGACGTGCGCAACTGCATAGCCGCGCTGGCCGACGCCGAGCCGCTGATGACGAGGCTGTTCCAGTACCGCTTCAGCGAGGGCTCCGGCCTGGAGGGGCACAGCTTCGGCAACCTGTTTATCGTCGCCATGTCCGGCGTCACGGGCAACTTCGAGGAGGCGGTGCGCGAGACGAGTCGCGTCCTTGCGGTGCGCGGGAACATTCTTCCCTCCACGCTCGCGAACGTCACGCTCTCCGCTCACACGGAGGACGAGGAGATCATCCACGGCGAGTCGAACATTACCGACTCGCCGAGCCGCATCCGCGAGGTTTACCTGCAGCCCGCGAACGTGGAGGCGAACCCCGACGCCGTGCGGGCGATACTCAACGCCGACATGGTCGTCGTTGGGCCGGGCAGCCTGTTCACCAGCGTGATGCCGAACCTGCTTGTCGATGGGATACGACAGGCGATTCAGGCGTCACCGGCGCTGAAGGTGTACGTTTGCAACGTTGCGACACAATGCGGCGAGACCGACTCCTTTGCCGTCAGCGACCACTTCGAGGTGCTGAGGCGCCACATGGGCGACCACTTATTCCACTATGTTCTGGCGAACAACAACACACGCGGGCGCCTGCCTGAGAAGGCGCGGTCGCAGCCGGTGCCCGTCGACAAGTCCATCCTGGACGGCGCGCGGGTCATCACCGCGGACGTCGTCAGTGAGGACAATCGCTATCACCACGACCCCAAGAAGCTTGCCGACACGCTCGTCCACCTCTACTACGAGCGCAACCAGGTCGAGCAGCTCATCGACAAGGCGGCCCCGGAAAGCGTGATGAGCGCCGGCTAGCGCTTGCGCCGTGAATGCGCTAGATTAGGGGGTGCCATGGATTTCATCTTTCTGGCCGGAATCGCCAAGACGTACATCAACTATATCCAGATCATCGTGTCCGTCGTTCTGGTGATAGTGATCCTTCTGCAGGTACGCGGATCGGGGTTCGGCGAGCTGGGGACGCAGTCGGTGACCCGTACGCGTCGGGGCGTTGAGAAGACGCTCTTCCAACTCACGATCGTCCTGGCGGCGGTGTTCATCCTCATCTCCATGTGGAGCGTCACGTCCTGAGGCAACGGTTGAACGGCATGCTGGATAAGGCTGTTTCGCCGCTTCTCAGAGGTTAGGCATGTAAAGGCCGAGGTCTGAAGATATGCGACCTCGGCTGTGGTGTCTTTCAGCGCCCTTCTCCGGTCGCTGGTGCTCGAAATGCGGGTCCTCGACGTGACAAGCATGGCGCGCTCGCGATGGCTCCTGTCGGTGGTAGTGGCGGCCGGAGTGGTCGTCCTCTCCGTCCTCTGGTACCAGACGTCGCGCTCGTCCCACATGGCGGCTGCTCTTCCCGCCGCCACGCATAGGGAGGGCGTCGCCGGCAGTGTCAGCCGCATCAACCCGCTATATAGCTCCGCCAACGAAGTCGACGCCGACCTGACAGCGCTCATCTTCTCCGGCCTGACACGCCTGGGCCCGGACGGCACCGTGCAGCCGGACCTGGCAGAGAGCTGGGACATCAGCGGAGATGGCCTGACCTACACATTCCACTTGCGTCAGCACGTCACCTGGCACGACGGCGAGCCCTTCACCGCGGACGACGTCATCTTCACGTACGACGCGCTGCGCGACCCCAACTTCCGCGGCCAGCCGGCGCAGGCGGAGCTGTTCCACAGCATCACCGTCTCCAAGGTAGACGATGCGACGGTGCAGATCACGCTAACGCAGCCCTTCGCGCCGCTGCTGTCGCATCTGACGATGGGTATCCTGCCGTCGCATCTGCTGCAGGGGCAGGACGCGGACGCGTTGTACGACAGTCCTTTCAACCAGCAGCCCGTTGGCACGGGGCCGTTCCGCCTGACAGACCTCTCGTCGCAGCGGGCGGAGCTGGATGCGAACACCAATTACTATCTGGGCGGCCCCTATTTGCGACGCTTCGAGTTCCGCTTCTACCAGGACGAGCCGGCGCTCATGAAGGCCCTGAAGGCCGGCCAGGTGCAGAGCGCCTTTTTCCAGTCGCCGCTCAATGCCGATGACAGCCAGTATTTGCAGAGCGACACCGACCTGCAGGTGCTGCAGCTCCCTTCGACCACGTCGACCGTTCTTTACTTCAACGACGTGTGGCCCTCGCTGCAGGACAAGAGCGTCAGGCAGGCTCTGGCGTACGCGACGAACCGGCCGGAGATAATCTCATCGATCCTCCAGGACCAGGCGGTAGAGGCGGATAGCGCCATCGCCACCGGCACCTGGTCGTACTATCCGGTGCTTGACCGCTACACGTACGATCCGGACCAAGCGGCGAAGCTTCTCGACGAGGCGGGCTGGACGCTGCAGCCGAACGGCATCCGCGCCAAGGACGGGACAGAGCTGCGCTTCCGAATCGTAACGAACGACGATCCATTGCGCGCGGCGACTGCGAACGATATCGCCAGTTCATGGACAGCGCTCGGCATGCCGACGGATGCCTCGGTGCAGGGGCCGACGACGCTCCTGCGCGACATGCTGATGCCGCACGAGTTCATCGTCGCTATTTACGGTTTCGACGGCGGGCCGGACCCCGATCCTTATCCAGCCTACCACAGCTCGCAGGCGGGGCCCGGCGGGCAAAACCTCTCCGGCTTCAGCGATGGGCAGGTCGACCTGCTTCTGCAGGATGCGCGCCAGAGCAGCGACGTGGAAGCGCGTAAGACGCTGTACCGTCAGTTCCAGGAGGCGTTAGCAGACGACCTGCCGAACCTGCCTCTTTACCAGCGCACGTTCACCTACGCCGTCGACAAGAACCTGCAGGGAGTGACGCCGGGAGTCCTGTTCGACTCCAGCTCCCGCTTCTCGCAGGTTAACGAGTGGCGACTGGGGGGCGGCTAGCGTGCTGCCGGACCCGCCGGTAGCCACTCTGACGACCGATTTCGGCGTCGCCGACCACTACGTCGGGGTAATGAAGGGTGTCATGCTCTCGATCAACCCCCGCGCGACCATCGTTGACATCACGCATCAAGTCCAGCCGCAGCGCGTCGAGGAGGGTGCTTTCCTGCTCAGCGCCGCCTGGCCGTTCTTCCCACTGAAGAAGTAGACTTAGCTGACGCCGTGTCTACGGCGTCAGCAAGACAGGCACCGAGAACAGGTTGACAACGCTCCCGTCTTTCGCGCTCAGATTGTAGGCGTCGATGGTGCCCTGCTGCGCGCTGGATACGGAGAACGTCAGGTCCTGGGAGAACGTCGGCATCGGCGTGCTGAGCGTCTGCGTGCCGGGCATCGGCGTGCCGGGCGTCTGCGTGCCGGGCGTTGCCGTTACCTGCGCGGTCGCGAGCACGTTACCCGTCGAGTCCTTAATGTCGAGTATCAGCGATCCCTCGAAGACGGAGGCGGTGCCGCTAACAGTGACGGGGCTTGACACGGGTGCACCGCACAACGGCGACTCGACAACTACGTTCGGCACGACGCCGCTCAGCTTGATCGGAACTATCGCCTCAGCAAGGATACTGCCGTCCTTAGGGCTCAGGCTGAATACGTGGACGCGGGCGCCCAGGTTGAGAGGCGGGACGAAGGGCGGAGGGGGAAAAGCAAGCGAAACGTCGAACGTGCCGGTGCCAGGCGCGCCTTCGCTGGCCGTTGTGTTGGCGCGGCAGTACGTACGCTCGCCCGTCGAACTTTCGATGGCGACCGTGAGCGCCCCTTCGAAGACGCTGGCGGAACCGGAGACGGTCACAGGGACATTCACCGTCTCGTCCTGCTGCGGCTGGTCTATCGTTATGGCCCCGGATTGAGGGGTTGCCGCCGGCGACGAAGCATGCGACGGGGTGCCGGTGGTCGCAGGTGGTGTGGGGGTAATGTCCGCCTTCTTGGTGCTGCCGCCGCACGCCGACAGGACTATTATGGAGCCGGCAACCATGACGAACATTGCTACAAGATGACTGGCTTTGCTCATCTCTCCCTCCTCTTTCCGCGACCATAGTATAATCCGCCTCGTCAACACGTAACAGTTGGTTATCGACCGTGGAGAAAGAATTGCGCATCGTTTTCCTGGGGACGTCCGAGTTCGCGCTGCCGGCGCTGGAACGGCTAATCGGCAGCGACTACGATGTGGTGGCCGTTTACACGCAACCGGACCGACCGGCAGGCCGCGGCCGTCGCGAGCGGGCGTCGCCGGTGAAGGAAATGGCGCTTCGATATGGCCAGCCTGTCTTCCAGCCGGCCCGATTGGCGGCGCCGGACGCGATTGCGGAGCTGGCCAGCTTGCGACCCGACGTGATGGTCGCGGCGGCGTACGGCCAGATACTGCGACAGCCGGTGCTCGATCTGCCGCGGCTCGGTGTGCTGAACATCCACCCTTCTCTTCTCCCGCGCTATCGCGGCGCGTCGCCGGTGGCGGCGGCGATCCTGAACGGCGACGAGGAGACCGGCGTGACGATCATGCGGATGGTCCTGGCGCTCGACGAGGGGCCGATCCTCAGCCAGCGCAAGGTCGCCATCGAGCCGCAGGATACGACCGGCAGTCTGACGCGCCGGCTCGCCGAGGAGGGGGCCGCTCTGCTGATGGCGACTCTGCCGGATTATGTCAATGGTAAGCTCACGCCGGCGCCGCAGGACGAGTCGCTCGCCAGCTACGTGTCGGTCGTGAAGAAGGAAGACGGGCTGATCGATTGGCGATTGCCGGCGTTGCGCATCTGGCGACAGGTGCGGGCGTACAATCCCTGGCCGATGGCTTTCACACATCTCGACGGCGCTGTGCTGCAGATTCACGAGGCGTGGCCGCTCGAGGGCGACAGCGGAGAGCCGCCGGAAACGATAGTCTCGATTCCGTCGGATGCCGAAGGGCCGGCGCGCGAAGCGGGCTTTGCCGTCCAAACGGGCGAGGGGCTGCTGGCGGTGATCCGCGTCCAGAAAGAGGGCCGGCGAGCGCTCTCCGCGCAGGAGTTCGCGCGCGGCGAGCGAGCGTTGATCGAGCGTCGATTGGAATAGACAGCCCCAGCGCGAGGCTGGAAAGCCCTAACCAAGCGGCAGGCAGGCTCGGCAACGTGTTCTGGCGGCGCTTTCGTCTTCGCGCGAGCAAGATGCTCTCGCCACACGCGTCGAGTTATTCCTCCGGGGCTTCCGCTTCTCCGCCTTCCTCCGCGGCGCCTTCCTCGGCAGGTCCGGCCGCCTCCACTACTTTCTTCGGCGGCGCCACACTCGCGATGACCGATTCGGGATCGGTCATCAGGTGGACCTTGGGATCGATCACGAGGTCGCGGACGTGCACGGAGGCGTAGAACGAGGCGAGCCCCGAGATATCGACTTCCATGTGCGGCGGTATGTCGGCGGGCAGCCCTTCGACGGTGATGGAGTCGAGGCCCTGCAAGAGGATGCCGCCCAGGTCCTCGACGGCGGGCGATTTGCCGATGAGTAGGAGTGGCACGTCCGCCTTCATCTTCTCGGCCAGCGAGACCTGGTAGAAGTCGACGTGCATTATCTTGTCGTTGATGATGTCACGCTGGATGTGACGCACGATTACGGGTCGCGCGGCGCTCTCGCCCTCGACGAGCAACGACAGGATAGCGTTCCTTTCGAGCTTCTTCAGAGCATGCGCCAGAATGAGGCTGTCGACCTGCACGGACTGCGATTCCAGCCGGTGGCCATAGACGTTGGCGGGCGTGGTGCCGCCGCGGCGAAGGCTTCGCACCTTCTTGCCGAGAACGGCCCTGTGCGAGACGGTCAGTTGGACTTGTTCCACAGTACTGCTCCTGCTAGCGGCCGAACAGCCGGCCGACGGATTTGACGAGCCATCTCCCGAAGAAGAAGCCGGCGCCCAGGGCGAAGGCGGTCGGCACGGTGAGGACGGGACGCACGTTGTCGCCTCCCAGAGACGGCGTGACCAGCAGGCCAACGTAGGCTCCCTCCGCCGATACCTCCCGTCCGACGACCAGCAGCGCGCCTCCCTGACTCAACGAAACTCGCTCTCCCTTGACCGAACCCACCGTGCTTTGCCGAACGTCGGCATCGGCGGCGAACAGGTTCTGCACCGCCGACTGCGTGACGGTCACCTGGCCGCCGGAGAGGACGCGGACAGCGCTCCCGGTGATATCGAGACGTTCCAGCCGCGATTCGTCGAGTGGGGGCTGTTGCACTCGCTCCTCCTCCATGCCGGCATTCGGGGACTAAATGAAGTTATCAGAATATCGGTTCGCCCGTCAAGGCGAAGGCGAGAGAGTGTCCGCGCGCCTAGGCGGCCTGCTCTCCGAATTGGTCCTGGAAGCGGTCGATGACGCGCAGGAAGGCTTCGACAGCATCGGGGTCGAACTGGCTGCCGGAGTTCGCGGTGATCTCCGCCAGAGCCGCCTCGTGTGAGACCGCCTTGCGATAAGGGCGGTCGGAGGTCATGGCGTCGTAGGCGTCGACCACGGCGAAGATGCGCGCTTCGATGGGAATGCGGTCGGCGGCGAGGCCGAACGGATAGCCGCGGCCGTCGTAGCGCTCATGGTGGTAAAGGAGAATGGGCAGCGCGCCCTCGAGAAAGCCGACCTTGGAGACGAGGGCGCCGGCCAGGAGTGGGTGCTGCCGCATCGCCTGCCACTCCTTGCGGGTGAGCGTCGCCGGTTTTCGCAATACTTCGTCCGGAACGCCTATCTTGCCGACGTCGTGGAGCAGAGCGCCGCGTTCGACGTCGATGAGCTTCTCCTCGGGCACTTGCATTTCGCGGGCGATGGCGACGGTCAGCCTGGCCACGCGCTCGGAGTGGCCCTCGGTGGCGGCGTCCTTGGCGTCGAGAGCGGCGGAGAGCGCCTTAAGCGTGGTGTCATAGCTAAGCTCGAGCTCGCTGGCGTAGGAGCGCACGCGGGCGAAGAGATTCGCCTGCTCGATTGCCATCGCCGCCTGGCCAGCCAGCTCCTCCAGCATCGTCACCTCAGCGCGGCCGAAACCGTCGGCAGAGGCCGGACGGAGGACGGCTATTACGCCTGTCGCTTTGCGGCGCAGTTTCATGGGGACGCAGAGGACCGCCATCGGCTGCTGCGGCACATCCATGCCGAAGACGCGCCGATAGTCCGCCCGCCAGTTGCGCAGCAGATTCGTCTCGCCGGTGGCAAGGACGCGGTGGAACAGCCACTCCTGGACTTCGCGATTGTGCTGGGCAACCGAGTCCTGCGCGTGGTCGTAGCTTGCCCGCGCTGCGAGCGCCCGCGACTCCGGGTCGACGAGGCAAACGACGCTGTACTGCCCCTGGACGATCAGCGTCGCATCACGAACGATCTGGCTCAACACCTCCTGGGTATCGAGCGACGAGCGGACGTGCTCACCGGTCTGGTAGAGGTAGGTCAGGCGAGCATGGTCCTTGGCGAGGGCGCGGGTGACGCCCCAAGCGCCCGCCTGCAAGACGGCGTAGAGCAGGAGTAGCCCCAACCCGATCTCGAAATAGAGCACGCGTTGGGCGGAAGCGATGCTGGAAGCCTCGGCGGAGAAGTCCTGCTGGATCTCGACGGCGGCGGCGACCTGCCGGCCGCTGGAATATAGCGGAGTGAAGACGTCCAGGATGGGCCCCTTGGTGGCGATGCCGCCGTCACCGGTTGAACGGGAGCCCAGTGTAGTGCCACTCGTCTTGTCGCCGAGCGCGCCGAGGATGGACTGCTGATCGGCTGGCACGCGCCCCATCTCCGATGAGTCGGTAGAGTAGACCGTCAGGCCCTGCCGGTTGAAGACGCGCAATCGCTGCGTCTGCCCGGAGAGGACGAAGCGGGTGACCGTCTGCTGAAGCTGGTCGTAGGCCGGTCCCGATAGGGGCGCCGAGAGGTCGAGGCCGGAGAGCTGCGGCTGCAAAAGGGCGACGACGGAGGCCGCCGCAGTGTTGGCGGTGGAAGCCTTCGCTTGAGTCTCGATCTCGCGTCCGGCCAGGAGCGCGACGCCCACGCCGACGAGCACGACGGCGATAAGGCTCAGCGTGGCGAAGGGATAGAGGATATCGCCCTTAACGCTTCGTGGCATGGCAATCCTAGCGAGCAGACGCGCGCCTCCGTTCATATAGATATCGGCTGAGTCCGTAAGAACCTTTACAAGGCAGCGCGAAGACGCGGTTGTAGGGCGGACGGCGTGGCCGGCTCCGGTAGTCGGGTGCTAAGATAGTTGCAGGTTGTGAACAGGAGACTCGGTTGTGACGTTGGACGAGAAGCACGCGGAACTGCGCCGGCTGCTGCGCGAGATGGGCTCCGCGGTAGTGGCGTTTTCCGGCGGCGTCGATAGCACTCTGCTCGCCGCGGTTGCCCGCGAGGTGCTGGACGGCCACGCCCTGGCAGTGACGGCGCTTTCGCCGGCGGTCCCGGCATCGGAGGTGGAAGCGGCACGCGGCCTGGCAGCCGGCATCGGCGTGCGCCACGTCGTCATCGAGACGACGGAGATGGAATCGCCGGAGTACCTGAGAAACGGAACCGACCGCTGCTATCACTGCAAGAGCGAGCTTTTTCGCCATTTGCGGGTGGTCGCGGACGAGCAGGGGCTGGCATCCGTTGTCGAAGGCAGCAACACGGACGACGATGGCGATTTCCGTCCGGGAAAGCGTGCCGCGTCGGAGCAGGGCGTTCGCGCTCCCCTTCGCGAGGCCGGCCTGACGAAGGCGGACATACGGGCGCTGTCGCTGGAACGCGGCCTGCCGACGTGGGACAAGCCGTCGATGGCCTGTCTGGCGTCGCGCATCCCCTACGGGACTCCCATCAGCCGCGAGGCGCTGGCGCGGATAGAGGCGGCAGAGGAGCTATTGCGGTCGCTGGGGCTGCGTCAACTCCGCGTGCGCCATCACGGCAGGCTGGCGCGCATAGAGGTCGAGGCCGGCGACATAGCGACGTTCCTGGACGATGATACGCGGCGCCGGGTCGTCGAGGGGCTGAAAGCGCTTGGCTACACGTATGTGACGCTGGATTTGGCGGGCTTTCGCAGCGGCAGCATGAACGAGGCGATTCGCGGGTCGGCGGAGTCGCCTTAAGCGGCTGGCCCGACGAGCATCAGGGTTCTGAAAATGGAGCAACGGGTCGCCCGTGGACGAAAGGCGGCCCGTTGCATCGCGGGGTATGTTGCCTGCTCTCGCGAGGTCGGACGAGAGACAAAGCCCAAATCGATAGCTACATGAACCTCATGCCCAAGCCGGTGCGGCTGTTCTGGGTCCCGCCGCGCCACATGGGCGAGCTCGTGTTCGGTGTGTTCGGTGTGTTCGGTGTGGCCTGGCTATTCGGCTTGTTGTTCTGACCGTTCCCCTTCTGACCCTTCCCGCCGAAGATGCCGCCCAGACCGCCCAGGCCGCCCGTGTGGTCGATGAGCTGGTCCAGGTTGCTGCTCAGCATGCTCTTGATGGTGTCGCCCTGCGACTGAGTGATCTTGCCGCCGCTGACGGCCGCGTCGACCTGCTGGCCAACGGCAGTCGTGATGTCGTTCTTCAGGTCGTCGCGGGAGACGCCCTGGGCGGAGGCGATGTCGGCCAAGCTCTTTCCGCTCTTGAGCTGGGTCTGGATTTGCTGCGGCGTAAGGTTGAGCTTGCCGGCGACCGACTGAATGATGCTCTGGAGGCTGGTGCCGAGCGCGCCTCTCCCCATCATACCGAATCCGCCGAATCTACCGAAGCCGCCTAGCAGGCCCGGGTAGTTCCCGTTCTGGATCTCCTGGTTGAGCTTGTCGGCCTGTTGCTGGGTGATGGTGCCGTCCTTCAGCATCTGATTCACCGTGTCGCTGGCAGCGCCCTGAACGTCTGTCTTGAGCTGGTCGCTGGAAATGCCCAGGCGGTTGGAGAGGAAGCCGAGGAACTGGTCCATCCGCGACGTCGGGCTGGCGGTACCGCTGTTGCCGCCGCCCTGCGCCAGCGCGACGCCGGTGAGGACTCCGGATACGACAATTGCCAGTAGCGCAAATGGCAGAGCGAACTTCAGAATTCTTTTCATGGCATTTACTCCTTACATACAACGCAAAGCTTAAGGAGGCGGGACTAAGGCGTCAATAAGGATGTGTAAAAAAAGGGTTAAGCCCGCTGCTGAGGTTGTCGTGGGGGCTAGATTCGAGCGCGGCGGACGGAGAAGATGTCCGGAACGGTAGTTAGCTCTTGCACGACTTCATCGGACGGCGCCGAATCCAGGCCGAGGACCATCATCGCCTGGCCGCGCTCGCCGGCGACGCGCATGGAGTTGATGTTGACGTCGTGCTTGGCCAGAATCATGCCGACGGTGCCGATCATCCCCGGCCGGTCGACGTTCTCGCAGATGAGCAGGTGACCGGCGCCCGGCGCCACGTCGACCCAGAACTCGTTGATCTGGACGATATGCGGTCCGTCGTGGCCCATCGTGCCGGAGACGGTCGTGACGCCGTCGTTTGTTGCGGCGCGCACCTGCACGAGGTTGCTGAAGATGCCTTCGTAGGCGCCCTTGCGCTCGCTTATACGCAGGCCGCGGTGCTCGGCGACCAGGTTGGCGTTGACGATGGTGACGTTCTCCTCGCTGACGGGCTCCAGCAGCCCCTTGATGATGGCGGCTTTGAGGGGCGTCACGTCGTAGTCGGCGATCTCGCCCAGGTATTCCACTTCGACCGTGCTGAGCTGTCCCGCGCTAAGCTGAGTCGCCAGCGAGGCCGTCATGACTGCGACGTTGACGTATGGCCCAATGATGGCCATCGTCTCCGGGGCCAGAAGCGGCGCGTTCACGGAGTAGGCGGGCGGCTCGCCGCGGAAGACGGCGGCGATCTGGTCGGCGACGTCGACGGCTACGCGGTCCTGCGCTTCGGCCGTAGACGCGCCCAGGTGCGGCGTGACGATGATGCGGTCGCTCTTGAAGAGGATGTTGTCCTGCGCCGGCTCCTTGCTGAACACGTCGACGGCGGCGCCGGCGACCCGCCCCTCTTCTACGGCGTTGTACAGCGCGTCTTCGTCGACGATGCCGCCGCGCGCGACGTTGATGATGCGAAGGGACGGCTTCACCAGTCGCAGCTCCTTCTCGCCGATGAGGCCGCGGGTCTGGGGCGTGAGCGCCGTGTGGATGGCGATGTAGTCGGAGCGTCGCAGCAGATCTTCGAGCGAGACCATCTCGACGATGAGCGCCTGCGCCCGCTCTTCAGAGACGAACGGGTCGCAGGCCATGACGTGCATGTCCAGGCCGCGCGCCCGCTTGGCCACTTCCGAGCCGATCTGGCCGAGGCCGATGATGCCCAGCGTCTTGCCGCGCACTTCGACGCCCATGAAGCGCTGCCGCTCCCACTTGCCGGCCTTGAGGGCCGCGTTGGCCTGCGGGATATAGCGCGAGAGCGCCAGCATGAGAGCGATGGCGTGTTCTGCGGCGGAGATTGTGTTCCCCAGGGGCGCGTTGACGACGATGATGCCGCGTCGGGTCGCGGCGTCGAGGTCGATGTTGTCGACGCCGGCGCCGGCGCGGCCGATCACCTGTAGGCGATTTGCGGCGTCGATGACGGCCGCGGTCACCTTCGTCTCGCTGCGGACGACGAGGGCGTCGTACTCGCCGATGACGCGTATTAGCTCGTCGGCGGGAATGCCGAGCTTGACGTCGACCTGGGCACAGCGCTGCAAGGCGGCAATGCCGTCCTGCGAAATGGGATCGGTGACGAGAACCTTGCGGTCCATTCTACCTTTCGCGGCGGTCTAGACGGCGGCAGGCGCGAAGCCGACCCTCGGCAAGGCCAACTTCAGCGCGTCGAGGCAGGCGGTGATGTCGCCGTCGCTGACGAGGCCGAGGTGGCCGATACGGAAGATCTTGCCCGCCAGGGCCGCTTGCCCGCCGGCGAGGACCGTGTCGTATTCTTCGCGCATCAGCTTGACGAGCGCCTTGCCGTCGATGCCTTCGGGCACTTTGACCGCGGTGACGGTGTTGGAGGCGAACTTCTCGTCGGCCAGTAGCTCCAGCCCCAGCGCCTTCACGCCGTCGCGGGTCAGCTTGCCGATGCGCTCGTGGCGGGCGAAGATGCCGGGCAGCCCTTCGGCAAGCATCATCTTCAGCGAGACGTCGAGAGCGAAGAAGACGGAGATGGCGGGCGTCCAGGGCGTCTGGTCGGTCTCCAGGTATTTCTTCGCCTTTCCCACGTCGAAGTAGTAGCGCGGCATCTTGGCTACGTCATATGCCTTCCAGGCGCGCTCGCTCACCGAGATCATGGCCAGGGCCGGCGGCACCATCCAGCCCTTCTGCGAGCCGGTGACGACGACGTCGAGGTCCCAGGCATCGACCGGGCAGGGAACAGCGCTGAGGCTGCTGACGGCATCGACGATGACCAGGGCGCCGTGCCTGCGCGCGACGGCGGCGAGTTCTTTGAGCGGGTTCGTGACGCCGGTGGACGTTTCGTTGTGGGTGAACAGGACGGCCTTGTAGCCGGGCGCGGCGGCGAGCGCCTTGTCAAGCGCGACTGGGTCGGCTGCGGTGCCCCACTCGAATGGCAGCTTCGTCACGTTGGCGCCGTAGGTCTGAGCGATGTCGGCGAAGCGGTCGCCGAAAGCGCCAATCGACACCACGAGCACGCGGTCGCCAGGCGACAGGAAGTTGACGACGGCGGTCTCCATGGCTCCGGTGCCGGACGTGGTGAGGATGTAGACATCGTTCTCAGTCTCGAAGACTTTCTTGACGCCGACCGTGAGCCGCTGGATTATGCCGCCGAACTCAGGGCCGCGGTGGTTGATCATCTGACGGGACATTGCCTTGAGAGCTTCGTCGGCGCAGGGAGTCGGTCCGGGGATTCGCAGGTTCGTCATGGCTGCCTCCGTGTGTGGTGTAACCTCATGGTAGTCATTAGTGAAAAATAGATCAAGTGAATGGACTGCCGACTGTGTTAGAATAGCGGATACTCCAATCGAAGGGAAGCGCTGTGACAAGCCCTTATCGCCGGTTGCCCAGCGTCGACCGGCTGCTGAGCGACGAGCGACTCGCCGCCTTCAGAGACGCCTTCGCGCCGCATATCGTCGTCGCGGTTGCGCGCGAGGAGCTGGAGGACGTCAGGACGGCCATCGCCGGGGGCCAGGCGGCGCCATCGTACGAGGATATCGTGGCGTCGCTCGTCGAACGCCTGAAAGCAACGACGACCCCCGGCCTGCGACGCGTCATCAACGCCACCGGCGTAATCATCCACACCAACCTTGGCCGCGCGCCGCTCTCGGCAGAGGCGATTGCCGCGATGAGCACAGTCAGCGGCGGCTACAGCAACCTGGAATTCGATCTGCCGGAAGGCGAGCGCAGCAATCGCCACGTCCTCGTGGAATCGCTACTCTGCCGGCTGACCGGCGCGGAAGCGGCGCTGGCGGTCAACAACAACGCTGCTGGCCTTCTGTTGGCGCTGTCGGCGTTCGCCCGCGAGAAAGAGGTCATCATCTCGCGTGGGCAGCTCGTCGAAATCGGCGGCGGGTTCCGGATACCGGAGATCATGGCGGAGAGCGGCGCCCGCCTCGTCGAAGTGGGCACGACGAACCGCACTTACCTGCGCGACTATGAGGCGGCCATCGGCGAGCGGACAGCGGCCTTCCTGCACGTCCACACCAGTAACTTCCGCGTGGTCGGCTTCACAGAGTCGGTGGCAACGGCGGACCTGGCGCGGCTGGCGCACACGCGCGGCCTGCTGCTCCTGGACGACCCGGGCAGCGGCTGCCTGCTGGACACGACGCAGTTCGGCCTGGGGAAGGAGCCGACGCTGCAGGAGAGCCTGGCGGCGGGCGCGGACCTTGTTTTCTCCTCCGGCGACAAGCTCCTGGGCGGGCCGCAGGCGGGCATCGTCCTGGGCCGGCGCGAGCTTGTCGACAAGCTGAAGAAGCACCCGCTGGCGCGCTCCGGCCGGCTGGACAAGGGGGCGATTGCGGCGCTTTCGGCGACGCTTCTGCATTATGTGAAGCAGGAGGAGGCTGAGAAGGTGCCTGTCTGGCGAATGATCGCGCTGCCGGTGGCGGAGATCGAGGCGCGGGCAAAGGCGTGGGCGAAGGCGGTGGGAAGGGGCGCAAGCGTTGTCGACGGCAGGTCGATGGTGGGCGGCGGCAGCCTGCCGGAGGAAAGCCTGCCGACAAAGCTGCTCGCGCTGGGCGGCATGGCGGACGTCGCGTCCCTGGCCCGACGGCTGCGCCTGGGTGATACGCCGGTCGTCGCGCGGGTGGAGCGCGATACGCTGCTCCTCGACCCGCGAACGGTCGACCCGAGCGAGGACGCCGAGCTCATCGCAGCGCTGAAGGCGGCCGTGGCAACGGGCGGCTAGAGGGCGCACGCAGCGAACGATTCGAGATTCTCCTCCTCAGCCCGGCAGCCAACCCTCCCGCCGACACCCCATGAGGTCGCGCTGCTAGAGGATGAGTATAGAGGCGAGATTTGGCGGGGGACGCGGCGCCTCCTACTGACGCTCTTGCTGCGGGAGGATTGCGCCGCGCCCCCCATTCTTGGATCGACGGAAGTCGACCCGATCCTACGTGGGCGGTTGCAGCTTTCAAACTTGATCCTGCGTCGCGCCCGTGGATGGGACGTGAAAAGGCGTCGGACTAACATCAAGACTTCGTGAACGCGGCGGGCGGTCCTGTTGGCCGGGGCTACGGCGGCTAAGCCCTCTACCTTGCTTGTCGAGCGACCTGCCATTGACTATAATAGGGTCGCTCTGCGGTGGCAGAGGCAGGGTTGAGGGCGGAAGTAGCTCAGCGGTAGAGCACCTCCTTGCCAAGGAGGGGGTCGCGGGTTCGAATCCCGTCTTCCGCTCCAAGGCCGAAGTGGCGGAACAGGTAGACGCGACAGTCTCAAAAACTGTTGAGGGGCAACCCTCGTGCCGGTTCGATCCCGGCCTTCGGCACCAGTTCACGATCGCGCGGAAGGCGGGAGACCCCGCCTTTATTGGTGTGCGGATGGACTGATCCGCTGCCGAGTGGTGTAATGGTAGCACCAGGGACTTTGGATCCCTTAGTCCAGGTTCGAGTCCTGGCTCGGCAGCCAGGCAGATGCTAGCTTCGGTGCTCCCCGATAGCTCAATCGGTAGAGCGGGCGGCTGTTAACCGCTAGGTTGCAGGTTCGAGTCCTGCTCGGGGAGCCAGTTTGGTGGCTCAGAGCGTAAAAGGCCCTGGGCCGCCGCCATTTCTGGCAAGGCGAAGGGGTACAGCTCCATCGCGATCCGGCGGCCGCTCACCTCGACGCGGCGCAGGGCAAGCCGAACCAGTTCCTTCCGCTCGTACGGCGTGAGACACTCGTAAACCCTGCCGAACTCACCAAGAGCCTTTCGCACCATTCCCGTCGCGACGCGACCTTCATCGAGATGAGCGAGGGCACGATCGGAATCGGCCAAGCCGCGCTCCAAGTCGGCGCGCCGCTCGGCGAGCCCTCCAAGCTTTTCCGTGAGGAACGCCCGGCCGGCCTCCTGGTCGAGCGCCGCCCACTCCGTCAGTATCCTCTCGGCCTGCGAGTTGACCTCGTCCAGGCTCTTCTGGAGCCTGCGGCGCTGGTTTTGAAGCACAGGTCTCTAGCGGGCCAGCCGCCGGTTTGTCTCGTCGACAAGGCGGTCGAGCACGTCATGATCTCCCGCCAGTTCCTGAATACGTCCCAGGACGGCGCCCTCGATCTCCTCTGCTGAGACTCGCAGCCCGCAGTCCGGCTGGCGGCACACGTAGTAGAAGTACTTGACCCCGAGATGTCCGGTTCCTGACCTGCCCTCCATAGGCGAGCCGCAGCGCCCGCGGTGGAGGAGGTTGTTGCTGAGGACGAAGGCGTGGCGGACAGGGCGTGAGCCGTTGTGGTCCATGCGACTGTTCGTCTCCATCAGTCGCTGGACCCGCTCGAACTTTCCCTCGTCCACGATTGCCGGCCAGACCGCTTGCTTGATTTCAGCTTTGACAGATGCGGCAGAGACTGTATTATTTCCGCAGCAGTGGGTCATCCTTGTGAATCGCCGCTGAATGCTAGTCGTCAACAAGGAGGTTGCACGATGCGAATCGCCATTGGTGGCCTGCCCCCGAAAACGAGTCCACCCTCTATGTGACTCCCATAGGAACCATCTGGTGTGACAGAGCCATGCTTCCTGCCCACGGCAGCACTGTCTCCGGCGCCGATGGTTGATACCCCAGCGCGCCGCGGGACGCACAACATGGGAAGATGGTGTGTGAACGGGGTCAGCATTTCCGTCGTGGCAAGGGCCTGAAGCATTTATTACTTTCCCGAACATTGCGACACCGAAAACGCTTGACGAGAGCACATATCATATGCTAACCTAATAGTGGTCTTGTCTAGGGCAGTTCTTCCCCCTCACTAGAAAGCCCTCTGCTCCCTCAGGCGATTGCAACAAGCGAGGCCCTCTGAGCTTAATCCTTCCTAGTACGTGTGTAGCCTGCCGCAACAAGGCGCAAGTAGACTCATCTTGAAGAGAGAAGGACATGAGAATACTACAAGTTGCACCGCTGGCTGAAAGAGTCCCGCCCCCCGCTTATGGCGGCACCGAGGCCGTCGTGGGGTTGCTAGCGGACGGCCTGGTCCGGCGCGGACACGACGTCGTGCTGCGCGCCTCCGGCGACTCCATCACCCTGGCCGAGCTACGCTCCGTCTACCCGCGCAGCTTAAGGACCGCGACAGGAATTGAAAGCACTCTTCCGTACGAGCTCGTACACGGCGCCGAGGCGCTGCGCGACGCCGCGGACTTCGACATCATCCACAACCACACGGGCGAATTCCTGATGGCCTTCGCCGGACTCATAGATGTGCCCATGCTAACGACGACCCACGGCATCCTTACGCCGGACAATCGCTTCGTTTGGGAGCACTACAACGGCTTCTACAACACGATCAGTTGGTCGCAGGCCAAGGGCTTCGTTGGCCTGCACAGCGCCCAATTCGCTGGAGTCGTCTACAACGCGATAGACGTGCAGACGTTCCCGTTCCGCGCGAACAAGAAGGATTTCCTCCTCTGCCTGGCGCGCGTCTCGCCTGAGAAGGGAACGCATCTCTCCATCGAAGTGGCGCGTCGCCTCTCGATGCCGCTGGTCATCGCGGGTAAAGTCGACGCGGTCGACCGGGCATACTTTGAGGCGATGGTAGAACCTCAGATCGACGGCACGAACGTGCGGTTCTTCGGTGAAGCCAACGCCGAGGAGAAGCGAGACCTATACGCCAGGGCCCGCTGCTTGCTGGCGCCGATTGAGTGGGAAGAGCCTTTCGGTCTGGTGATGCCCGAGGCGATGGCCTGCGGCACGCCTGTCATCGCCTTTGCTCGCGGGGCTGCGCCCGAAATCGTCGTGGACGGCGAGACCGGCTTCCTGGTCGACGACGTCGATGGAATGGTGGAGGCAGTGCGGCACATCGGTGACATCGACCCCAAGCGCTGCCGAAGACACGTCGAAGAACGATTCGACGTCCCGGTCATGGTCGACGGCTACCTCGAAGCCTACGAGCGGATCCTGGAGACCGCCCAGTCAGAGCGTCTCACCAGTGTGCCGTTTCTCCAGTCGGGGAGGCGGATAGGGTCGAAGCTCGATATCCCGATTGGATCGCGAGTCTCACGATCTTCGTGGGGGTAACCTAGCGCTCGGGTGGCAGGACGTCATCCGACCTTCTTCACCAGCCACCGGAAGAGTCTTGGCGCCCCAAGAGCAAGCTGATCGCTCAGCATGCTAAAGTGAAGGATGATGATTGCCACGGTCTAGCAACGCGTTCGCCTTCAAGGACGCGCCACGCACTGAAAGACTCGCGTTAGTCGGATACGAGTTGACCCTCGAAATGCTCGCGGCTGCCCATCATCCCACGATAGAATCTACCTGCTTGACTATCTTGTTCTCCACCTCGAGATTCCAGAGCATCTCCGGGACGTCGACGAGGAGAAAGAGCTCAGATAGCAACAGGGTTTCGACCGCCGTGACTCCCAGATGTTCGAGCCACTTGCCGATGCCGATCCTGACCGTGAAGTTGTTGGGCTCGCCGTCGATCAATATGTTGAACGCGCGGTCGGCAGCTATGACAGCGCTGAGGAAGCCGCCCTTTTGCACCTGAATGAGCGTGCCGTGAGGGCTTGGCACGGAAGACTGAACCTTGAAGCCATCACCTTGAAGGTACTCTTCTATTTTCCCCTTCAAGGCAGCCAAGTCGGTGTTCTTACCGTCATAGTGCCGGACCTTCTCTCCAATCATGACCTTCTCCTTCTTGTCCCGTAGCGGGCGTTCCCGATACAGGATGCGCCAGGGTGGTGACCCTGGCTTCTCTTGCCTCTAGTGCTGGAACGGACTGGCCCGTCCAACACCATGCTGATTATCAAGTGGCTTCATCTCAACAGATTTCGGCTGCTCGTCTCACTGCTTGTTCCCTCTGGGCTGCCCCAACAGCTCACCGTGTCCACGCTCCAGATACGGATGGAACATCGCCACCCCACAGGCCTGACGGTAGCAGGGCCAGATTAGGCCTGGCCTTCTGGATCGTGAGCCCAGCTACTCTAGGTAGTCCTCGAGCTTCTCGCTGCGCGATGGCTGGCGCAGCTTGCGCAGCGCATTCGCCTCGATCTGGCGGATACGCTCGCGGGTGACGTGGAACTCTCGCCCCACCTCTTCCAGCGTACGACTGCGGCCGTCCTCCAGCCCGAAGCGTAGCTCCAGCACTTTGCTCTCCCGGGGCGTAAGGCTGGCGAGCACGTCCATCACCTGCTCTTTCAGGAACTGGTGAGAGGCGGCCTCCGGCGGTGTCAGGGCGTACCGGTCCTCGATGAAGTCGCCCAGGTGGCTGTCCCCCTCTTCGCCGATGGGTGTTTCTAAGGACACTGGCACCTGCGTGACCTTGATGATCTCCTGTACCTTCTTCGCTGCGATCTCCATCCCGCGCCCGATCTCCTCGCTGGTCGGCTCGCGGCCGTACTCCTGGACCAGGCGACGGCTGACGCGCACCAGCTTGTTGGTGGTCTCCACCATGTGCGCCGGGAGGCGGATCGTGCGGGCCTGGTCTGCTACGCCACGGCTAACGGCCTGCCGAATCCACCACGTAGCATAGGTGCTGAACCTGTATCCCATGCGGTAGTCGAACTTCTGCCCGGCCCGCATTACGCCGATGCTCCCCTCTTGGATGAGGTCCAGCAGCGACATGCCGCGCCCTATGTACTTCTTGGCCACGCTGACCACCAGGCGGAGGTTGGCCTCGGTCAGACGCTTCTCCGCACTGTGCCCCTCATCCTTGAGGTGGGAGAAGTGGCCCCGCAAAAAGGCCTCATGCTTCGCCAGGTGATCCCGGATGTGCCAGGGCGGCGGCAGAAGCGTCGTTTCTCCGCCCGCATCATGCGCCACTACGGCCAGCAGCCCCGGGTTGAGGATGTGCGTGACAATTGAGAGGCGGACCAGCGCCCACTCGGCCTGCACCGGTTCGAGACGCAGGCTCTCGGCCACGCACTGCGCCAGGTCTGGGTCCATCTCGCCGTCCACGGCCTGCCGGAAGATGGGATTGCCGATGTACTCGGGGATGGTGCCGTTGCCCAGGTTCAGATGCTTGACTACGCTCTCAAGAACGCGCTTGGACTGGTGGAGTTCCTCGAGGACGGCAAGGGTAACGTCGACGCCCGTGGGACGGCGGCCCTGCTCCTCCGTCCACCGCTTCTCGATGCGCTCAATGTGCTTGGCCTCCTCCATCTGGCGGGCCAGGCGCTTCTCATCGTTGGCGGAGAGGAGGCACACCTTCCCGATCTCGCGGAGGTACACGCGAACCGGATCGTCACCGCCCTCCTGGTCTTCCAGGGCCACCTCATCCGGTTCTCGCTCTGGCTCCTCCTTCGCATCGACCTTCACCTCCCGCGCTGCCGAGAGTTCAGCGGTCTCACCGGCTGGCCGGGGCCCTGTTCGCGGCAGGAAATCGGCAAACTCCTCGTCTTGAGGGGCAACCTCGGCGAAACGTGGGAGGACCTGCTGCCCGAGCTCGTCATCGTCGTTCGACGTATCAACGAACTCGTCGGCGCCCGGACAGCGCAACACCTGGCTCCGGAGGACAATGAGCTCCCGATCTTCGCCTCTCTGGGATTTGCCCGTCATCCTCTCTGTCATCTCTCCTGGTCTGCCTGCTCCCTCGTCTTATCGCGGGCTCTCTGCAGCGGACGGCGATCCACTCTGAGGCCAGGCTTCATGTCCTCGATGAGGGCGGTGGCGGCCTCAAGGGCAAGATCGGCTTCCTGGCTGCCGGGGAGTGTTCCTTGCTGGACGAACCTGGCGAGTTTTGGCCGGGCGGGCCGGCCCCGCTTCCTGCTCATGCTCGGCCAGGGCAACGCTGCTGGCGAGCTTCTCCATCTCTAACCTAACTGTTCCATGCACCAGACACAATCTTCCAGCGCCTTCTCCGCCCCTCCCGACTGGAACAGTCGTATCTTCCGAGCTAGCACATGCCTCAGGTTGTGGTGGGCCAGTATTCCGTGCTACCCCAGGATTCCGAATCCTGCGCTGTGAACGTGAATCCCAGGATTACTCGGTGAACTCGACGGAAGTTTAGGGGCTTGACAGACGGCTTTGGGGGTTGCTAGCATGCGGCGCGTCAGGCTGGTTTCAAGTGTTTTTCGCAACACCCAGATGCCATCGCCTTGACAAACCAGGTGGGAGCCGAAAGGCTCCCCGCCTGGTATCTGCGACACTCGACGAACTTCACGGGCGGTGCTAGATTCGGGGTGCCTGGCGCTCCATCAGGCATTAACAACTGAAGAGGCCCGCGGACCGCACACGAAGTGACGCTCCTATGTACAAGAGTTCAGGCAACATTCTCCGCTAAAGGCGTTACGGAACGGGTTTCGCACTCCTGCCAGAGCCGCCAGATCGCTCTGGCGATAAAGCGTTTTAGTGCGCGAATGGCCTCCCGCCGGCTCTTCCCCTCAGAAACGCGACGCTCCAAGTACGCCTTCGCCTCCGGCGAGCAACGCGCCTGTGTTAAGGCGATTCGATAGAAGATAGCGTTGAGCCGCCGATTGCCGCCGCGGTTAAGACGATGGCGAGTAAGCCCGGCTGAAGACGTCTCTAGCGGCGCTACGCCGGCGTACGCAGCCAATTCCGCATCAGTGGAGAACCGACCTCCTGGCCCAAGGACACCGGCCAACATACCAGCAGTGAGAAGATTGACGCCGCATAGCCGAGCGAGAGGTGAGTAGCGAGCCTCAGCATGGGAGGAAATCTGCTCGGCCAGTTCCTGCGCTTGGCCGAGAGCCAGCCGAAAGCGTAGGGCCAACCTCCGCACCGCAGCGGCCCGTTGCTCCTGCAAGAAACCGCTGTCTGGGGACGTGCAACCTTCCAGGGCGGCAAGGCCAGCCTTCGAGCGCAGGTTGGGCAGACTCCTCTCGTATTCGGGATCAAGCTGCATGAGAAGGGCGTGAATCTGATTCCCCAGGCGAGCTGCCTCACCGAGGGCAGCCTCGCGCTCCGACGTCAGCAGGGCAAGGATGGCGGTGTCGTCCTCTGGCACAACCCGAGGCAATGTCGATGTCTCCTGCCGTGCAAAGAGCGCGACAACCCGGGCATCCAGCCTGTCCGTCTTGCCGGGCCTGCGAGCGCTGCGCCGACCTAGAGCGGTCCAGCGAGGGCTGACCTCGTAAACGGTCTCATCCATATTCACTAGTTGTTGCGTAGCCGTGCGCGTCTCAATGGTCGGCTTTGATGACGGCAGCGAAAAGGACCGCCGCCTCAACGAGGAGAAGGACGACGCACCGGAACAGGCCCTGGCGCACGCCCGCCGGGTGTCGCACATAAACGCCAACCTGACCGGTGCGGCGGACGTAACTCACGCGCGGCGCCTCAAAGAGAATCTGGGTATTTCCTTCATGGGCGACACGAAGGTAGGGCCGTTTGAGATATCGGAGGCAAGAGCCAAAGAGCTGCTGGGCAAGCCCAACCCGCACGGCAGACCAAACTCAGATGTGGTGCGTCCCTGGGCCAACGGCCTGGACATCACGCGCCGCCCACGACACATGTGGATCGTTGATTTCCCGCCAGGTACCAGCGAGAGCCAAGCCGCCCTCTACGAGGCGCCGTTCGAGTACATCAAGAAGCACGTCAAGCCTGCCCGTGCGAAAAACAACCGGGAGGTCTACAGATTGCGGTGGTGGATTCATGCGGAGGCCCCACCGGACCTGCGGTCCGCTCTCGAAGGGCTTGCGCGGTACATGGTCACCACCCGCGTTGCCAAGTACCGCTCCTTCGTGTGGCTGACTCCTGCAGTTTTGCCGGACTGTCAACTCATCGCCTTTGCCCGCAACGATGATTGCTTCTTCGGCGTGCTGCACTCTCGCCCTCATGAGGGGTGGGCACGCGCGATGGGGACACAGTTGCGGGAGGTGGAGAGCGGTTTCCGCTACACTCCGACGAGTTGCTTCGAGACGTTCCCCCTTCCGCACGCATCGCCTACACAACAGGCAGCGATTGCGGACGCGGCGCGGGAACTCGATGGCCTGCGGCAAGGTTGGCTAAGTCCGCCGGAAGATAGCATCGCTCCGAGCGAGCTAAAGAAACGAACGTTGACCAACCTCTACAACCAGCGCCCGACCTGGCTGGCAAACGCGCATCGCAAGCTGGACGAGGCGGTGTTCGCCGCCTACGGCTGGCCGGAGTCGCCCGACGCGCTGTCGGACGCGCAGATCGTTGGGCGTCTGTTGGACTTGAACCTGACGCGAGAGCCTGCGTAGGAACTCGCGGACCGCAACACCATCAGGTCTTCGTGTCTGGCCTCGTCACCTGCGGTTGCGTCGCCACCGCTAACGCTTTCCTAACCGCTCTGCTCGATGATCTGTTTGGAAGGAAGGAGCTCTACCGCTGAGCCCCTGCTTTTTGTGAGCATATATTTTTCGCTTCGTCCTAGGGAATCTGACGCATAACGCGTAGGATGGGCTGTTTGGGAATAACGGGCCGCATTATACTTGGGTGGCGGTTGAGCAAAAGGAGAAAGAATGGCTTGGTTAAGGCGTCTGGCGCTAATTCTCGTTGTGTCGGTCGGCTCGGTCGTGCTGCTATCTGCTTGCACAGACAACGCAAAGGCGCCGCCGAAGACCCCGACAGCCAACACCGCCGCTACCCTAGCGCCTGACGTGACTGTGCAACCGGGATTGGCCACCATCATCAGTCCGAAAGAGGGCGAGAGGATGCGCGTGCCGATAACCGTCTCAGGGACCGCCAGTGTTTCTGAGGGGACTGTCGTCGTCATTGAAATCCAAAGCACTGATGGCAATCGCACCTACTGCCGCGCATTCACAACGGCCAGCAAAGGTCCGGACGATACCAGCACCTTCGAAGCAATGCTTGCGTTTCCTCCCGCGCCTTCTACTCCGTCTCTCGGCGCTACAGTGCATATCTTGACCGTCAATCCCGAAGATGGCAGCAAACAGGAGTTGGCCAGCGTACCGTTCGTTATCACCGGCGAAGAGCCGGATGTACTTATCAACTCACCATTGTGCGGCGCTTCGGTGAAGAGCCCAGTCGCCATTACCGGCAGCGCCAGCGTCTCTGAAGGGGCGCTGACAGTTTCGGTTAACGATTTGACTGGCAACGAGTTGGCAAGCGCAGACGTCAAAGCCTCGGAGGGCACACAGGGAAGAGGTGATTTTTCCCAGGAACTGAGCTTTTCGCTGTCCGGCGGCGAACAGCCGGGCATGATCGAGGCGTACAGCCATAGTGCCGCGGACGGCAGCGTCATCAACCTCTTCTCCGTGCCGGTCATACTGACGCCCTAGGCGCAGCGACCGCGATGTCTTTAGCCGCAGCACGACCGGACTGACCGTCACGGGCGTCTCCAGGTCCGTGTCCAACAGTCGAGCGGTGTTGAGGAGCAGCATTGGCACCTCCAGGTAACCGCTACTGTCGACGACCGCCGCCACATCGTCGTCGTCGCCGGACCTTTGTCGCCAGCGGAGACAGCCATCATTATGC
>CAWJHZ010000012.1:0-12379 GCA_963842845.1 uncultured Chloroflexia bacterium | reverse complement strand
CCGGAGCACAAGGACGTGTTCGATACCGTAACCTCCGCCCGCGCCCTCATGGGCACTGCCCTCGGCTTCCACATCATCTTCGCCACCGTCGGCATCGGCCTGCCGCCCCTCCTCTTCGCCGCCGAAGGCCTCTACCTGCGCACCGGCAAGCAGATGTACCGCCAGATGGCCAGGCGATGGGCCGTCGTCGTCGGCGTCCTCTTCGCCGTCGGCGCCGTCTCCGGCACCATCCTCTCCTTCTCCTTCGGCCTCCTCTGGCCCAGCTTCACCAGCTTCTCCGGCGGCATCATCGGCCTGCCGTTCTTCCTGGAGGGCTTCGCCTTCTTCACCGAGGCCATCTTCCTGGGCCTCTACCTCTACGGCTGGAATAAGCTCAGCCCGAAGGCCCACTGGCTGACGACGATTCCCATCGCCGTCGCTGCTCTCGCCTCCGCCTTCTTCATCATCAGCGCCAACTCCTGGATGAACCAGCCGACCGGCTTCGACATCGTCAACGGCGTCGTCACCAACGTCAACCCGACCGCCGCCATGCTCACCAACCGCGCCTTCCCCTACGAGTTCGTCCACGGCGCCCTGGCGGCCTACGTCGCCCTCGGCCTGGGCGTCGCCGGCATCTACGCCCTCGCCATGCTGCGCGGCGACCGCTCCGACTACAATAAGAAAGCGCTCATGCTCGGCCTCGGGCTTGCCGCCGTCTTCGCACCGGTCCAGGTCGTCACCGGCGACCTCAGCGCGCGGGCCGTAGCGCACAACCAGCCCGAGAAGTTCGCCGCCATGGAAGGCCAGTTCGCCACGCAACGAGGCGCCCCCCTGCGCATCGGCGGCATACCCTTCCCCGGCGACCACGAGACGAGGTTTGCGATCGAGATCCCCAAGCTCGCCAGCATTCTCGCCTTCGAGCACGCTGACGCCGAGATCAAGGGCCTCGACAGCTTCCCGCAGGACGAGATCCCCAACGTCTGGCTCGCCCACTTCCCGTTCCAGTTGATGGTCGCTCTCGGCTTCACCTTCGTCGGCGTCTCGGCCCTGTTCTGGGGGCACGTCTGGTGGAAGAAGCGAGTCGACCCGCCGCGACTGCTCCTTGCCATCCTTGTGCTGATGGGCGTTCTCGGCTTCTTCGCCATCGAGATGGGCTGGTTCGTCACCGAGTTCGGCCGCCAGCCTTGGATGATCTACCACGTCATGCGGACCGAGGGCGGCGCGACGTCTCGTTCTGGCATCTGGGTGCTGCTCGTGCTGTTCGGTATCGTCTACGTGGCGCTGGCCGTTGGCCTGGCCGGCGTCCTGTTGCTCCAGCAGCGCGGCCACGCGAAGACGCCGCGGACTGAATAGGAGGGCCGCAAGTGACCCTTGATAAGATAGCGGCGATCGTCGCGCTAACCGGCGTCATGGCCTACGCGATCTTCGGCGGCGCCGACTTCGGCAGCGGCATCTGGTCGGCGCTGGCGAGCGGGCCGCGCGCCCGGCAGCAGCGAAACGCCCTCTACAAGGCGATAGGCCCCGTGTGGGAGACGAACAACGTCTGGCTCATTCTCATCGTCGTCGTCCTGCTGATGGCCTTCCCAACCGCCCTCGCCAATCTGTCGACGGCTTTGCTCGTGCCGCTGACCGTCGGCCTCGTCGGCATCGTCTTCCGTGGCGCCGGATTCGCTTTCCGCAACTACTCGCGCGAGTCCGGGGCGGGCATGGTGCCGCTGCACGGCGTCATGTTTGCTGTCGCCAGCGTCATCACGCCGTTTGCCTTCGGCGTGGCCCTGGGCGCGACGGGCGGCGGCGAGATCAAGCTCAACAACGGCGCCGTCACCTCCGGCGTTTTCGCGCCCTGGATGCACCCCTTCCCGATACTTTTCGGCCTGACCGCGGTCTGCGCCTGCGCCTTCCTGACGATGAGCTACATGACGACGCGCTCTTCCGGCGACCTGCGCGAGGACTTCCGCCTGCGCGGCCTGCTGGCGGGCGTCGCCGTCGGCCTGATGGGGATAATCACGCTTGCCGTGGCCCGCTGGGATGCCACCGGCTTCTGGGGCCTCTGGCAACGGGCGGCGCCAGAGTGGATGCTGGGCGTGGCGGCCGCGAGCGGTCTGGTTGCCCTGATGGTGCTTTGGCGGCGCTGGTACGCGCTGGCGCCGGCGGCGTCCGGTGGCGCAGTGGCGCTCCTCGTCGCGGCCTGGGGCGTCATCCAGTACCCGTACTTCATCGTGCCGAGCGAGAGCATGTTCGACGTCGCGTCGAGCCAGACGATGATCCGCTCGGCGTTGGTCGGGCTGTTGTGCGGCGCCGTTATACTGATACCGTCGCTGCTGCTGCTGTACCTGAGCTTCGTCGCCGAGAACGCCGAAGAAGCGCCGCTAGACGCTCGGTGACCGAAGGGGTGTCCCTAATTCACCTGCGACTTAGCGTCCTCCAGCAGGCGCATGAGTAGGCTGGCCAGAGCCAAGAGCTCGAAAGTACTGTCAGGGTCGGCGGTCTCGAGGAAGCGGTGGCTGCGTGGATTCTTGAAACCCCCGATCGCGCCACGGTAAAGGGAGTGGAAGGCCTCCTGCTCAGCGTTCACGTCACTGAAGACGAGCAGCGGTGACTTCGGGTTCATCGCCTTGGAGACCAGACTGACACCAAGGTCGTCAGCGTTCCCGCGGATGCGATATCGAATCTGCTCCTCTACCGTCTTAAAGGCATCGAGAATTGCGTTGTCGTACTGCTTCGTCTCAAAAGCCAGCTTGCAACGTTCCCGAATCGTCGGGTGGAGCGACGACAGGCTGAGCTGACAACCGTCTTCCGGTAAAGGTGCATCGTCTGCAGCAATTTCCATTTGTAGCTGTTCGATGCAGCTATCAAACATCTTGAGTTGGGCTTCAAGGCTGACGGAGCGATGCCCCTCCCACCATTCTTCCTTTGGGTAAGCCGGGCGAGGGCCTGATTTCCCGATATTCATGACGCTGGCGATGTTTCTTGAGTCGGAGCCGAAGCATTTCACGAGGATGTGGCGGGTGGTATTCTCCCAAGCGGCATAGGAACCACTGTCCATGAGGCCCGACGCCAGAAGCTCGTAACCCTTTTCCTTTTGGCGTTCGAGCAGCCCAATCCCCGCTTCCGGGCTCACGCAGGCTGAATTGCCCGGCACAGTTTGCTGCTTTCGACCTTGAGCCACAGTCTCACCTCCCGACCAGTTCAAGTTGGCCCTCTATTTGACCTAATACTATGTCGCGCTGGCGAGCCCCGCAAGAAAAGGGCGGCGTTTGATTGCCGGTCCGCGGCACGGACTGCTAGAATGTGTTGGGGCTGGTTCCCGAGGACCAGCCCTATTTGGTGTCGCGGCGGATGGCCGACGCGTTAGCGGGAGAAGGTGCAGGCGCGCCTGCCCAGCCTTTTTCGGTGTTGTTTCATGAACCTGAAAGGCGTCCTACCCCTGATCGAAGACGCGCTAACGGCCGAGGGGCGGCTGAAGGCCCCCGCCGGCCGCCTCACCGTCGGCGCGCCCGATGGTGCCAAGGCAGCGCTCGTCGCCCTCCTTGCTCGGCAGTCCGACGCGCCGCTGCTCGTCGTCACCGCCCATGCCAACCGTGCCCAGGCCCTCATCGAGGAGCTGGCGGCCTGGCTGGGCGACGACGTTCGCTTGCATCTTTTCCCGCGCCGCGCCGCTCTCCCCTACGAGCGCCTCGCCCCCGACGCCGAAGCCGTGCGCGACCGCCTGCGTGTCCTGGCGTTGCTCGCCGGCCGTTACGATGCGCCTCCGATCGTCGTTACCCCCGTCCAGGCGCTGGCGGAGGCCACCCTTTCGCCGGACGAGATGACCGGCTCGCTCGAGGCGCTGACCGCCGGCGGCAGGCTGCCGCCCGATCAGTTCCGGCGCCGCCTCGTCGAGCGCGGCTATCAGTTCTCGCCCCTAGTCGATACGCCCGGGCAGGCCGGACGGCGCGGCGGCATCATCGACGTCTTCCCGCCGGAGAACGACCTGCCGCTGCGCATCGAGCTGCTCGGCGAACGCATCGAAAGCATGCGCCTGTTCGACCCATCGACCCAGCGCACGGTACGCCTCGTCGACTCCTCGGTAATCGGGCCGGCGCGGGAGATGCTCCTGCCCCAGCCGGGCGCCGCTGACCTGCTGGCGAAGCTCGACTTCGACGGCTGCAAGCCGGAAGTCGCCGCGCGCTTCCGCGATGAGGTGGCGCTGCTGGCAAGCGGCGAAGGCTTCCCGGACGACATCTTCTATGTGCCGTTCCTCGCCCGCAGCAGCCTTCTCGACCACCTGCCGCCGAACGCCCTCCTCGTCCTCGATGAGTTATCCGACATGGCGACGGCGGAGGAGGAACTCGATCGGCAGATTGCCGAGATAGAGGACGAGATGACGCATCGCTGCGAGCTGCCGCGAAGGCTGCCCTTCCCGCAGAAGCCGTGGCCGGAGCTGCGCGAGGCGCTGACGTCGCGACCCGGCGTCGTCGAGCTGTCGCGCTGGGCCAGCGGCGAGGAGCGCGAAGGCGGCTTCCGCCTGCCCTTTACCGCCACCAGCGCTTACGGCGGCCGCCTCCTTGAGCTCGTGAAAGACCTGTCCGATACGTCGCAGCGACGCCAAACGACCGTCATCGTCTCGCAGCAGGCCGCGCGCATCGCCGAAGTGCTCAGCGAGCACGATCTCTTTGCCACGCCGGTTGCCGCTGCCGAGTCCCCGCTGCCCGCGGGCGCGCTGGCCGTTGTCCACGGCTCGCTCCCCGAGGGCTGGAGCGTTCGCTCGCCGCAGGGAGGCGGACTCACGCTGCTGACCGACTCCGAGCTCTTCGGCTTCGTCAAACAGCGCCGTCTCACGCGTCCGACCGCCGGCCGCCGCGTCGACTTCCTCGCCGACCTCAGCCCCGGCGACTTCGTCGTTCACATCGAGCACGGTATCGCCGAGTTCGCCGGCCTGACGCGCCTCCAGACCGACGCCCAGGCGGTCGCGGACGGCAAACAAGAGCGCGAGTACCTGGAGCTGCGCTACGCGGAAGGTGACCGCCTCTTCGTGCCGACCGACCAGGTCGACCGCGTCAGCCGCTACGTCGGCCCCGGCGACCAGAGGCCGTCGCTGACCCGTCTGGGCACGCAGGAGTGGCGCCGGGCGAAGGAACGCGTGCAGCGGGCCGTCCGCAACCTGGCGCGCGAGCTGCTGGTGCTCTACGCCTCGCGCAACGTGCTGCACGGGCACGCCTTCTCGACCGACACGACCTGGCAGCAGGAGCTCGAAGCGTCCTTCCCCTACGTCGAAACGCCGGACCAGGCGGCGGCGATGGCGGAGGTCAAGCTGGACATGGAAAGCCAACGCCCCATGGACCGACTGGTCTGCGGCGACGTGGGCTACGGCAAGACGGAAATCGCCATACGCGCGGCGTTCAAAGCTGTGATGGACGGCATGCAGGTCGCGATGCTCGTGCCCACGACCGTGCTCGCTCAGCAGCACTTCCAGACGTTCTGCGAGCGCCTCTCCGGCTTCCCCGTCCGCGTCGAGATGCTGTCGCGCTTCCGCTCCGACAGGGAGCAGCGGGACGTAGTGCGCGACCTGGCGGCCGGCTCCGTCGATGTAGTCATCGGCACGCACCGGCTCTTGCAGTCGGACGTCGCCTTCCGCGATCTTGGCCTGGTGATAATCGACGAGGAGCAGCGCTTCGGCGTCGCCCACAAAGAGCGCCTGAAGCACATGCGACAGCAGGTTGACGTGCTGACGCTCTCAGCGACGCCCATCCCGCGCACGCTCCACATGGCGCTCGGCGGCATTCGTGACATGTCCGTCATGGACACGCCGCCGGAGGACCGCCTGCCGATTAAGACCTACGTCCTTGAGTTCGACGAGCACTTCGCCCGCGACGCCATGCTCCGCGAGCTGGAGCGAAGGGGACAGGTCTATTTCGTCCACAACCGCGTCTTCAATATCGAAGGAGTCGCCGACAAGCTGCGACGCCTCGTGCCGGAGGCGGAGATTGCCGTTGGCCACGGGCAGATGCCGGAGGACCAGCTCGAGCGCGTCATGCTCGACTTCGCGCGCGGCGCCGTCGACGCCCTCGTCTGCACGACTATCATCGAGTCCGGCCTCGACATCCCCAACGTCAACACCATAATGATCAACCAGGCCGACCGGCTGGGACTGGCGCAGCTCTACCAGCTTCGCGGCCGCGTCGGACGGGGCGCCAGCAGAGCCTACGCCTACCTCTTCTACGACCGCCATCGCGCCTTGAATGAGCCCGCCCAGAAGCGCCTGCAGACCATCTTCGAGGCGACGGAGTTGGGCGCCGGCTTCCAGATCGCCCTCCGCGACCTGGAGATTCGCGGCGCCGGCAACCTGCTGGGCGCCGAGCAAAGCGGACACATCGGCGCTGTCGGATTCGACCTGTACACCCGGCTGCTGGCCGACGCCGTCGAAGGACTCAAGGCGCTCGAGCGCGGCGAGAAGCCGCCCACGCCGTCGACCGCGCTGCCGCCGCTCGCCATCGACCTTCCGCTCGTTGCCCACATCCCCGAGAGTTACGCTCCGGACCTGAACCTGCGCCTTGCCTTGTACCAGCGAATGACGCGCGTGCAGCATCCGAAGGAGGTCGACGACATAGCGCAGGAGCTCCGCGACCGGTTCGGGCCGCCGCCGGAGCCCGTGCAGACTTTGCTCTACGTCGTTCGCGTCCGGACCCTCGCGCGCGAAGCGGGAGTGCAGTCGGTCCAGACGGAGGACGGCCAGATCGTCCTGCGGATGGTGCAGGGCCGGCACCTGCCGCAGGAGCAGTTGCGACGCCAGCTTCCTGACGGCTCCTGGGTTGGCCCGACCTCCGTGCGGCTCAGTCGGATCCGCCTCGGTGACGGCTGGCGCGACGCGCTGTTGGGCGTTATGCAAAGACTGGTGGAGATCGCCCCCGCGACTCCAGTTTAGCGGCCCGCATCACGCGTTCTTCACACGCGCCACCACAAGCTTCATACCCGCCACACGCCCCGGGAATACGATAAGCTGTTCCGAGTGAGGGACGCGTCGTCGAACAGAAAGCTAGTCTTCCCGGGGGAGGTGTGAGATGACACAGATTGAGCGAGATATGCTGATGTCGCAGGTGGACGACCAGGAGATCGAGCAGACGGCGCCCTTGCGCGAGTTCTTCTGCGAGCCTTCCGGCTGCGGACTTTACGACAGGGTCGGGAGCGAAATCAGCGAGTACCTGGGCGGCCTCCGGGACCCGTTCTGCACCGGCAACAAGATAGAAGCGGCGCCGATGGCGAACTATTTCGACTGGTAAGGCGAGCGACCGGCGACCAGGCCGGTACGACGGGCAGCACATGCGAGGCCCGTTCCCCAGCGGGTCGGGCGGTCGCTTGCGATCACTCTAGCCTGGCGATTCTGCGTACCCTATATGCCACTGCCCGTTGTCGCTTCTTGCGGAATACCACAGCTTGAAGAGGCGAGCGCTGGCGTCGTAAAGAAGAGTCGAGCGATAAATCCGCTCGTTGTCCCAGCCGTTGCTTGGGCTGAGCAGTGGGTTGGGATCCGTGGTCCACTTCAGTCCATCGCTGCTCGTCGCCAGCATCAGGTGCGCCCCCGCGTTGGGCGAGTCAACGTAGTCCATCACGTATTGCTTGTCGACATAAAGTACGTCGAGGTGCCAGGGCGCAGCCGCCAGGTCGACCTTCTCGACCGGCGACCAGGTGATCCCGTCTTTGCTCGTCGCGTGCAGCACCCCGCCGCCGCCCGCCATCCAAATGTGGAACGTGCCGTCAACCAGCACAACGGCCGGTGACAGGTAGAGCGGATAGCTGTCCAGGTTCCAGTGCATCACCGACTGCGGCGCGCTCCAGTCTACGCCGTCACCGGAGGTGAGCAAGAGAATGTCGTTAGCGTTTTGGCCGGCGCAGCGCTTCGACCGCGCCTGGCGCGTGTAGTAGAGGTAAAGCTTATCGTTGCCGGGGTTGTAGACCAGGTCCGGGTCGCTGTTATGGTCGCACGAAGGAGCCGGAACGACGGGGTTCTTGAGGCCGTCCGGCGCTGACCACGTCTGGCCATCCTCCGAGACCAGCACGCTGGGGTTCTCGCGCGAGTCGTTGCCGTTGGGGTAAGGGGTCACGGCCATCCAGTACTTGTGGCCGTGCCAGCCATCGTGGAAGTAGACGACGTCGGGGTGGACGGCTTGCCCGGAGCCGTCATACGTCGGGATGTCGAGCGGCGTAGCGGCGTTGAGGAAGGCCGGCGGCGACCAGGGCGTCGGCGAGGCAGCCGGTCGGAGCGGATTGAAGGCCGCGATCCCGCCGTGGCAGCCGGCGGCGGCAATGATCGGCAACACGCAAAGTGCCAGCAGGAAGGTTCTCTTTCGCAGTCGCCCGGCCCTCCTTGTCGGGACGAAAATTAACTCCTCCAAGGGTGACAAGCGCCAGCGTTTCGGTCAAGAGGGATTCCAGCTAATCTTCGTTCGGTTGGCAATTAGGTACTTGACACACCTGCCCATCTGTGCTATTCTCTAGATAGATTCTTGGAGGTTAGCATCATGGAAGGTAGCGAAGTCGGATTCCTCAAGGTTCTCCAGTGGAGCGAAGAGCAATGCCGCGAGTATCTGGAGCGGCAACGCTGGCCGGACGGCGCACGTTGTCCGAAGTGTGGGGCGGCCGAGCCGTGGAAGATCACACGCAAGACGGCGAGCAAGAACGCTGTCCGCTCGCTCTACCGCTGTCGCGCCTGTAAGCGGCAGTTTACGGCCACCATCGGCACAATCTTCGAAGACTCCAAGATTCCCCTCAACAAGTGGTTTGCGGGCATATACCTGATGTGCTCCTCCAAGAAGGGCATCAGCGCCCATCAGTTGCACCGCGAGTTGGACATCACCTACAAGTCAGCGTGGTTCATGTGTCACCGCGTCCGCGAGGCAATGGGCGAGTCCTACGGTGCGCCTCTGAGCGGAACGGTAGAGGCCGATGAGACGTACATCGGCGCAAAGCGACGGCGCGGCCACAAGGTGATGCACGAGCGCATCAGCGATGAGATTGAGATGGGCCTGCGGCCACGGGCGCACCACCAGTTTAGTCACAAGGAAGTCGTGTTCGGCATACTGGAGCGAGGCGGAGGCGTTCGAACCTTCCACGTCACCGATGCGATAGCGCGAACCCTGAACCCCATCCTCAAGGGCCACATGGACAAGGATGCGCGACTGATTACGGACGGCCATCCGGCCTACCGGATGATAAAGAACCACCTACGGCACGACGTGATTGACCACGAAATCGAGTACGTGCGCGGGGACGTTCACACTCAGGGCATCGAGGGGTATTGGAGTATTCTCAAGCGCGGGCTGTATGGCGTCTTCCAGCACGTAGATGCTCGCTACCTCAGCGAGTATCTACGCGAGTTCGAATTCCGCTTTAATCGACGCGGGCTTTCCGATGCGGAGCGGTTCGCTTCTTTGATGGGGCAGACTCGCGGTCGGGTCCAGTGGTATTGCCGGACTCCTCAGCCTCAGAATCCGTTCGCTTAGCCTGAGCGAGTTTCGCCATAGCCTCATCGAAGGTCAGCGGAGCGAGCGAAACCGTCGTGTCTTCGTGCTTCTTTTTCGATGCCATAGAGACATCCGTTCTTTATGTTAATCTGCCTACTGCTTTGTGCGGATCAGGGTTGACTTTCGACCTTGTGCTAACTATGATCCAGCCATATACAGCGATACCCCGCCTTGGGGGTTTTCAACACCGTCAGCGAGGCATCCCGTGACTTCAACACCCACAGGATAGCCCACACAACGGCGCACGTCAAGACCCTCATGCGGGAGCATGAGGATTTTTATTTGCCAAAGATCGGCTGAGGACGCCGGAGGGGATAGAACGAGGGGCGGTGGGGGTCACAAGCGTTGGTTGCGCGCAATAGGCCCTCACCGCCCGACTAGGGAAAGGAAGGCACGGATGCTACCCTACATCCGTTGGGGAGAGCGGCTACGGGCTGACACCCCGCAAGCGTTCTGCCCCAACCGCATAATATGCGGCCCCTTCGGGGGCAAAGACTAACAGCAATCTTGTAGAAAACGCAAATCTGAATCTAGTAAGGAGCATAGAGGTGGCCTTCACAGAGCAGACCAAGGACGAAGCGTACAAGCGATCAGGTGGTCGATGCGAATGTGATCGCGAACATCCGTGGGTACAGGGCGCTCCGCATCATGGCGGGCGATGCCCCACGAAGGTCACGCGCCATGGAGCTGAGTACCACCACAAGACAGCAGTAGCCAGCGGCGGCAGTGACTACCTAAGCAACTGCCAAGTCCTGTGTCTCACCTGTCATCGCTTGGTGCACGCGTAAAAGGGCGTCAGCCAGCTTAGGTACGTAGTCAAGCCGTACGGATAGCTGGCCAACCGGTTCCTCGGCACCTGCCAACCATTCGGCTCGCAAGTTGTAATCGCAGCACGAGTCAAGGCGGGTGCCGAGGCTGACCGATAGCCCTTGCAGGAAATCGAGAAACTCTCTAGCCGTTCCTCGGAAGCGAAAGTAAGTGTAAGCGGGCGTCTCGCCGTTCCCCTGACAACTGTCGATGGTTTCTACACGCTCGAACTCATTCAGGGCGGAGACAAGGGGCATCACGCCTTCGTCAACGAAGGCATTAACCTTGACCACCACTTCCCTGTGCATCATCCCCTCCATTTGATTATACCCCCGTAGGATGCGGGAATTAGGACTTTCCCGCGTGGCGTTCGCATCGCACCCTCATCCTAGACGTGCCCAATTACGACACCAAGCGCGAAGCTAGCAACAGCTATAGCGACACCCCACACACCTATCCACAGCGACTCCTCGCGCCACACGTCGTAGGCGTAGAGTGTCTTCCATTCGCCTGGACCGAACGGGATACGGATGATAGTGCGACCAGGATACGCCGTGAAGACGTTCTTCAACATAACCTCGCCATACTCGCGTACCTTCAAGTCTAGGACTGGCCACTCCGTAACGGCTTTTGTGCCATCCGCGAACACGACCTCGAACGGCACCTTGCCCTCCGGCCAGTCTTCGCCCTCTAGCACTTCCGCAACCCGCTCAACCCTGACCGTGAAGGACGGATTGTGGCTCTCGAAGTGGAAAGGAAAGTGAGTCCAACGCCGCAGCCAAAAGGACGGCCTCGTCGTGAAGCGTAACCCTGCGTGGACAACAGGCTGACGTCCCGCCATGTCGTGACCTCGCTTCAGCGGCATTTTACACTACCTTGCAAGGTGTGTAAAGTATCGCATCGCCGTTCGGTTTGACACCCCGAGGCGACAACGGCTAGAATGCCTGCGCTGTCACTTCGACGGCCCCCGCTAAAGCAGTGCAGCAATCGTTGGGGGGAGCAAGGAGGGAGCCATCCTTGGACGGTGAAGCGCCGGTCGGAGGCGCCGCGGGCCTCCTGGACCGAGTTGCTATCCCGCCGGCCGGCCGCATTCCCATCGTTGGCGGAATCTATGCGCTGGGCGTGGCTCTGTTCCTGACGCTTGAGCCAACGCGGCCGCTTTGGCTGCTGCTCACCACGCTCATCGTCGGCCTCGGAAGCGATGGCGTCGTGCGAGCCTACGCGGGCGGATCGCTCCGCGGCGCCCTGGACACGGCGCCATATCTTTTGGTGCCAGCGGTGTTCTCCCTTTCGGCCGGCTTCTTTCTGCAAGAGACGGTCAGCGGCTACTGGAAGCTCCTTGCCGCACTCGTCGCCGGCGTGATGATGGGCGGCGTCCTGTATGGCGAATGCCTCTCGCTGGACATTCACAGCGAGCTTTACGGGACGGGGCGCTTCATTCTCAACATCGGCAGCTATCTGGCCGCGTTCGGCCTGTACGCCGTCATGTACAGCTATGGCGTTGGCCTTGTGCCGGCGGCGATCTGCGCTGGCCTCCTGACAACGGTGCTGGCCGCAGAGGTACTGCGCGAGACGGAGCTGATGCCGCCGCCCGTAGGGCGAAGGAGCCTGCGTTCGCTCGGATTCGCCGTCACGATTGGTTTCGTCGTCGCCGAAGCGCGTTGGGCACTGTACTTCGTGCCGCTGGGGGGCTTTCTAGCGGCAGTGTTCCTGCTGCTCTTCTTCTACGTTGCCAGCGGCATTGCGCAGCACCATCTCACCGGCCACCTGTCTCGACCGGTCGCGACCGAGTACGGGCTCGTAGCCTCAGTAGGGCTCCTGATGGTGATCCTCGGCCGATGGCTTGGCGGGTAACGCGAGCGCTTGTAGCGGTGTCCTGCTTCTGATAGGATAAGGCGGGTCGGGGTGTAGCGCAGCCCGGTAGCGCACCTGAATGGGGTTCAGGAGGTCGTGGGTTCGAATCCCACCGCCCCGACCAGATTCAAAGTCCGCCTTCTCCCCCACATCTTCTCCCAAGAAGCTACTGCGTCGAGTCCTTCGCGCTGGACTTGACAACGTGCGGCAAGTGGGCGACAATCTCTCAAGCGTGGAAA
>CAWJHZ010000011.1:0-70414 GCA_963842845.1 uncultured Chloroflexia bacterium | reverse complement strand
TCGAAGCCGAGGTGGAGGCCGAAGGCGAGGCCTACCATATAGTACATCGTCGCCTCGAGCAGCCAGGAGACAACGGAGGTTGCCGAGGCCAGGAAGATGTCGGTTGGGCTGCGGAAGGAGTGCAGGCCGGTCAGAAACGATTCCGTCAGCGTTCGCGCCTGGGGCTTGAATCGCGCCGGAACGAAGCGCAGCACCAGCGCGACGAACCGACGGCTGAGCTCTTCGGATAGGGCAAGGACGACAAGCAAGGCCAGGCCGAGACCGAAGAGGAGCGCCATGAAGATCGCAATGCCGCGAGGCTCGACATTGAAATGAAACGCGGTCAAACCGAAATTCGCGCCGGACACGGCAACGACGATGAGCAGGAACGGCAACAGCGTGATGCCGTCGAAGACGCGGTCGACGGCGATGGTACCGAGGGCGGCCATCTTGCTCACCTTCTCGCGCTCGCCGACGATGTAAGCGCGAACGAACTCGCCAGCACGGGCGGGAATGAGGTTGTTCGCCATGAATCCGATGATGACGATTGGGTAGAGCGCGGTGACTCGCAGCTCACCGAAGGGTCGCATCAGGTACTTCCAGCGCCAGGCTCGGAACCAGGCGCCGGCGAAGTAAACAGGTATCGACGCGGCAACCCACCAGTAGTTGGCGTGGGCGAAGGCGTCGGGGATCTCGCCCAGGTCGCTGCGGGAGCGATATATGAAGAAGGCCAGAAAAACGAGGCTCAGGACCATCCCGAGCCATACGCGTCGACTACGCAGCAATTAAGAGCCTCGGTTTCAGAGCGTCGGTCCTCTGTATGACGGGTCTACTAACAGGATTGGACGCGCTACCTGACACATTATAGGCGCGGGCGAAATCGAGGGTCAACGCGCGAGGGCGCCGGTCTCTTCCAGGAGGCGGTCGCGCTCACGGGCGGCGCGCCAGCGTCGGAAGGCGACGGTAGCGGCGGCGATGACGAAGGCGAGCAGTATGAGCGCCAGCGCGCTGGGCCGGAACAGGTAGTGGGCGACGTGGCGGTAGGAGCCGTGCACGAAGGCGCCGAGACGCACGTAGATCAGCGCCCACATGGTGGCAGAGATCGCCGTGTAGACGAGGAACGCGGGGTAGCTGACCTGGAAGACGCCGGCGGCAATCGTCGTGAGTGTGCGCAGGCCCGGCGTCAGGCGGCCGAAGACGATAGCGACGCCCCGGTGGCGGCGGACCCAGGCGCCGGGCCTATCCAGACGCTCTTCCCGGATGTGCAGTAGCTGGCAGACTCTCAGGACAACGGGCATGCCGCCCAGTCGCGAGATCCAGTACAGGATAGAAGAGCCAAGAAGCGTCGCCACGACGACCAAGAGGACGACGACGAAGAGGCTGGCCTGCCCGCGATCGACCTGGGCGCCGGCCAGGAGGATTACAGTGTCGCCGGGCGCGGGCAGCGGTATGCCCGCCTCCTCGGCGAAGAGCAGCGCGAAGAGAGCGCCGTAGAGGTGATGATCAGCGAAAGACAGCAGGGCATCCGCGATCTCGCGAAATGCTTCCAAGAGACGCCCCTATCCTAAGAACGTCGCTACGGGCCCGTGAGGCTGCTCACCGGCAGCCGGTAGACTACGTTGCCATTGCAATCGGCGACGTACAGCGAGCCGTTTCCGTCGAGCGTCATCCCGACGGGCCGGGCGCTCACACCCTGCGTTGACGGCAGATCCCAGGAGGCCGTCGCCGTTCCGAACCCAGCGTAGAGCTCGATGCGGCTGTTCGCGGGGTTGCTCAGGACTACACGGCCATCAGCCATCACGACGAGGTAGGGCTTTGCCGTCACTTCTTGGCTGCCCCAGCCCTTGACCTTGAACTCGGTTACGTACTTGAAGGTGGGATTGAAGATCTGGACGCGGCCGTTCCAGGTGTCGGCGACGTAGATGTTGCCGTTGGGGCCCAGGGCCAGCCCGACGGGCTCATTGAATTGGCCTGGACCGCTCCCCTCGCTGCCGAAGGCGCCGACAACCGTGCCGTCAGCGCCGTTGAGCTGAACGATACGCTTGTTGCCGGTATCGGCTACGAGAACGTTGCCGCTGGGAAGGACGAGCAGGTCACGCGGGCCGTAGAGGGCGGCAGATGGGTCGGATTTCCAGATCAGATTGAAGTTGGCATCGTACTTTATCACCTGACCGATGCCGCCGCCCACGTTCTTGTTCCAGGTGTCGGACACGTAGATGCTGCCGTCTGCTGCGACGGCGACGCCCCATGGCTCGTTGAGGGCGGCGTCGCCGGTCGGCTGGAAGGTGCGCAGCGGCTTCCCGTCCTTGTCGAAGACGTCGATCCGGTTGTTCTTTCCATCCGAGACGTAGACGTTGCCCGCCTGATCGACGCTGACGTCGGTCGGCTCGTTGAGCTGGCCATTGCCGGAGCCCTCGCTACCGATCACGAGCTGGCTTGCGGGCGGAACGGTGACCGTAGGTATGGTCACGGCCGGCACCGGCTTGCTGGTGGCGGTGGCCAAGGATTTCGGGATGTAGAGCAGGGAGTCGTCGGGCGGCGGCGCCCAGGGAGTGTTCCGCCAGACGAAGTAGTTGCGCCAGACGTTCCAGACGCTCGGGTCGAACAGGTCTTTGACGAATCCGCCGGAGGTTATTCCGTCGTAGTACTGCGGGCCGTCGCCGAACCACCACAGGTGACGGACGGGCATAGGTATTTGATACTCGTCGACATACGGGTCCATCCAGCTCTGATGGTCCATCCCGATCAAGACGATGCTGCCGGGACCCGGAGGCGTCATACTCGAGCTCGCCCAGGGCGACCTTGTGGTCGTTGCGGAGGTACCAGACCATCGGCCAGGCGATTTCGTTATCGACGACGATAGGGTAGGCGTTGCCAGGCCGCTCTCGTTGCCGGCGGCGACGACCTGGTCCCGAACACCTGGCAGGGTGGGCGATATATCAGCATAAGAGAGAATCTCCCGCGGCCAGGTCGGCCCATTTGGAAGTTCGCGCGGAATGCGTCGCGCACGGTGAAGATGAACAGCGCCGGCACCAGGAGGGCGACCGCAGCCTGGCCGCCGAGAAGCGGTCCGCGAACCATGACGGCGCGGCCGATGAGAACGGCGGCAACCACGCCGAACAGCAAGGCGACTACGGCGCCAAACCCCGAGAACGCCGTCGCCCAGAGGATGACCATCGAAAGGAAGCCGCAGACGCCCGCCATAAGCACCAGCGCCTCTGGACTGCGCCAGTCGAAGGGCAACTTGATGCGGAACCGGTCGAAGAACGTATTGATGAAATTGGCGGCCAGGATAGCCATCGGCACCACGACATAGATGGAGTGCTGGCGGCATCTTCTCGCCCGCCGTCATAATCTCGATGAGTGAGCCGACTGACCAGAAGATGAGGAAGGACGTGAAAAGATTCTGCTTAAGAAGGAACAGGATGATGCCCAGCACAACAAGTATGGGCACCATGCCCGGCAAGGACGCGTGGAGTGTGAAATAGGCAAGGACGATCAGGAAACCGGACAGCACCGCCGCCAATGAGGCGAGAAAGCGTCGATGCATGAGAAGCCACAGGCCGCCGATTGTCGCGACCGCCAATGGCAGAAACTCGTACATCGTCAGCACCATCAGCGGGTAGTAGACGGGTTGACTGCCGCGCTGCACGCCCTGCTGCTGCAACCAGTAGTCCAGCGAGCCCCAGATGCCGGACCAGAAGCCGCCCATGTTGGTGAAGAACGACGTGTAGAAGAGCACAAAGATGGCGTAGAAGATCCCAGCACAGATCAGCCAGGTACGCGGCTTCCAGAGAAGGCCGATGTAGGTTGTCACGAAGAGGAACGAGAAAACCGTGAGCCTCATCAGTGTCTGCTCGTTGGCGCCCGGGTCTTTGTAATAGGTTTTCGTGCCGCCGATAAATGGGATTAGCTGGACGCCGGCGGCGAACTGCACTCCCGCGAGCGTTCCCATGACCAGCAGGAGGTCGGCGGAAAGCGGAAGCTTTTCGAGGCCCCAGCGAGCACGCCACTTCCCGATAAACGGCCAGGCGGCAGCGATGAGCCAGGCAAAGGGGATGAGCACGACAAACAAGGCCGCCCAGCGGAATGGGCCTTCCGAAATTTGGCCAGCCCGGGGGACCGACGATTTGGCTTTGGCGATCGGGACGATGTCGGTGGTGCCGAGCCGGTCATCATACGCGGCACGCCGCTGCGGATTCATCAGGAGCTCATAAGCGTCCTGTATTTGCTTGAACCTCTCGTCTGCGCTGGCGTCTTTGTTCTTGTCGGGGTGCCACTCCTGCGCTAATCTGCGATATGCCCTCTTTATGTCTTTCGAACTGGCATGTGTGGGCACACCTAATACCCCATAGTAGTCGATGTCGGGCCGGGCGCGATGCGATGTTTCGGCTGGCAATGGGTCGGCACCTGTAGGCTTCGCGTGCGCCGCAAACGCTTTCGGCGAATGTTTCTCCCGCATTTGCTCCGCGAGGTCCCAGGCGACGAGCATGTCGAGGTAGAGTAGGAGGAGGCCCGATATCAGGAAAGCAGCCTCCATCGTTACGAAGCTGAGCGCGAGCAGCCCGGCGATCAGGAAAAGGAACCAGGTTCGCCGTTCCGAGAGATACCGCCACATGCAGATCACGAGGGCCAGCGTAAAGAAGGCGATTAGGACATCGTCGCGGATGTAGCGGCTGAAGAAGAGGAGGATGGGTGAGAAGGCAAGGAGCAGCGCGGCGAAGAAGGCACCGACGCGCCCGATGTAGCTCCTGAAGAAGAACGGAAGCGCTACAAGCCCCGTTCCGAAAATGGCGGGAAGGAGGCGCACAGTGTAATCGCTGGGACCCCAGTGTACCCAGTTGCTGAGCAGGGGAGCCGCGCTGATGAAGGCGAGCACTTTCCAGATGAAAGCGACGCCGAAGAACTTGAATGGTCCGTGCATCATGGGGTCGTGCGTGTACCCCTGACCGTTGTAGAGATACCAGCTATAGGTGGCGTGAAGGCTCTCGTCATGGGAGATGGCACGCAAGCCGAGGTGCCAGAGGCGCAGTCCGGCTGCGACGGCGACTATGGCAGCGAACACGGCGATCTCCCAGTAGCGCGGCCAGTTCGCCTTCAGCCAGGCGAGCGCCTGCGCGGAGGAGACCTTGGCAGAGACGGCGGGCTTTTTCGGTTCGTCAGATACAGGTTCGTCAGATACGGCCATGAGCGCCTATGAACTCCTCAATGAGTAGTATACGGGGACGGCTGGCTTACTGCACCCCAGCGTCCACTCTCGCTCCTACTTAGCTCCAGTCGTGTAGATCACGTTGTCGCCTGACTTGAAGGCGACCGGATATATGCTGTCGAACTTCTCGAGCGCGGCCGACGAGTAGGCCTGTCGCTCGAGGGAACCCACGATGATGTAATTGATGCCGTACTTGGCGACGATCTGCTTGACCTGGTTCGTGTCTTCCGTCTTGTAGAGGGTGTCGACATCGCCCATGCGGGCAGCGGAAAGGTCGTTGCTGCCGCCCTTCCAGCCGCGCCACTGCTGCTCATGGCCAGGCCAGGCGAAGATGGTCGAAAGGCCCGTCCAGGAGGAGATACGGCCGGTCGAGCCCCACTCGTAGCCGATGGTCTGGTTGCCAACCATCTCTACGATGACGCTGCTCGGCTTCGCGTTCTGGAGGAGCCATTGCGCCAGGGGCCAGTCGCCCTGGGAATCCTGCTTGGCGAAAGCGAGACCGTCGAGGTTCTGCTTGGCGCCAAAGTTGTCGGTTCGAGCGTAGGTGGCGCCGACGGGGTAGGCGAGAGCAGCCGCCAGGATTACGACTGCAGCGCCCGCCCAGGTGTACCGCCAGCCGCCGGAGACCGTCTTCGTCGGCAGCCAGTGCCGGACCATGTAGTAGAGGGCGAAGCCGCCGCCGATGGCCAGGAACATCCAGGCCTGGTAGTAGAGCTTAAACACGGTGTTCATGCGGTCATTGAAGACGTCGCGGATGAAGTAGAACTCAGCGCCGAGGACCAGCAGAGCCGCCAGAGAGCCGGCCAAAAGGGCCACAACTATCGGCAGCGAGCTCTTACCGGCGGCTAAGGCCTCGACCTCGCGACGGAGCGTGGCAATGAGCAGCGTCAGGAGGACGACGAGAATCGCGGCCGTCAGCCAGGCGCTGCCCCTCGCGGGGACGGCGCTGCCCAGGTGGCCGCGGGCCAGAACCCAGAGGAACCAGAATCCGACGACGGCGAGCCCGGGAACGGCGGCAAGCCATTCGTTTCGCTGCCAGCGGCGCTCTTTCAGAGAGGCGACGAGTCGCTGGGCGGCGAAGGGAAGCATCAGCACGGCAAACGGGCCCCAGAAGATGAAGGCGTGGAATGGCATGGTGCCGTTGCCTTCGACGGGGGCGATGCCGTTTGCCTGGCTGGCGAAGCCGAAGGCCGGGATGAACAGCTTGTGATAGGGGACGTAAGCAACGACGGAGGCGATCCCCAGCGGCACGGCGAACCCGAGCGTTTGCTTCAGCAGCTTCCAGTCCCACCGCTTCAGCGCGAGATAGTTGCGCAGGAAGGCGGCGACCAGCAGCAGGAAGAAGAAGGTCGGCAAGTCCCAGGTGTTGAGGAAGGACAGCCCGCCGACAAGCACGGCCAGCGCCACGAGGACCATCTGGTGCCGCGTCCAGAACGAGAGGTCGAGCGTCTCATCCTCCTGGAGCAGGCGGACGGCGGCGCCGATCCCGATCAGGTCGAACGGAATCGCCATGACGTGTGGGTGCAGGTCACCGAGGAGGAAGCTGAAGAAGGGGAACTCCGTGATCGTCTCCGGCGCCGTCGGTGACATGACGCGGGCGGCCTTCCACCACCACCAGTTCGACGTGGGATACCAGGTGTTGGTAGTGTTGCCGACGCTGGTGAGCCCCTTGATGTCGATCCAGTTCCAGAAGCCGGCGCCGCCCACACCGTGGGCCGCAAGGAATTCGAGCAGGCCCTCCAGGTTGGAGACGACAGTCAGCAGGAAGGCGGCCACGAGCCCGAAGACAAGTGGCCAGGCGAGAATCTTCGCCCGCTTCGCTACGGCCCCCTCGTGAAGGCTGACCAGGTTGTAGACGAGGCCGAAGGCGCCGACGACGGCGAGGGCGGCGATCATCGCCAGACCGAGGTTATAGCCGACGCCGGTACTCACGCCGGCCAGCTTGCCGGTCATGGCGACGAGGAAGTAGCCGCCGTAGTAATAGCTAATAGTGTGGCCGGAGAGCCAGGGGTCGTTGGGAGCGAAGTGCTGGCTGATGGTTGAGGCGTTGAGGAAGGCGAAGTCCATCGGCTTCTCGGTGCCGCTAATGTCGGGCGAGAAGGAGCGCAAATAGACAGCGACGATGAAAGCTACGAGGAAGAGGCCTTCGATGACGAGGAGGAGCGACCACTTCTCGCGAAGGAAGCTGAGCATCTCGTCGCGACGGCGCCAGGCGAAGTAGCCGGAGGCCGCGCCGACCATCAGGATGACCCAGACGATTCCGCCGACGTTGTTCGTCAGGACCCAGGCGGAACCGAGTATCCAGAAGACGAAGCCGACGGCGAGCAGCCCGAAGGGCTTGGCGAAGGCGTAGCCACGGTCGGGGAAGCGCGGGAAGAGGGCGTAGACGAGAGGGAAGGCCACCAGGCCCATCACCTCGACGGCCAGCCACCAGAACAGCGTGTCAGGCATGTCGTGACCCCTTCGCGTCGCTGCCGCGAACGCGCACGTGGCTCCCTACGGGCCTCGTCCTTGAGGGGAAGATGGAGCCGTTTCCGCTACTCAAATAGCGCTTCAACGAACTCCTCAGGGGAAAACTCTCCCAGGTCTTCCGGGCCCTCGCCGCTGCCGATGAAGCGGACGGGAACGCCGAGCTGGTCGGAGATAGCGAATACCATGCCGCCCTTCGACGTGCCGTCGAGCTTGGCGAGGCAGATGGCGGTGACGTCTACCGCCTCGGCGAAGGCCTTTGCCTGGGTGAGGGCGTTCTGGCCGGTAGTCGCGTCGAGGACGAGCAGCACCTCGTGCGGCGCGCTGGCGTCCTTGCGCTGGATGACGCGGAGGATTTTTCGCAGCTCCTCCATCAGGTTGAACTTGGTGTGAAGGCGGCCAGCGGTGTCGACGATGACGACGTCGGCGCCACGGCTTTCGGCGGCGGACAGGGCATCGAAGACGACGGCGCCCGGGTCCGCGCCCTGTTTGTGGGCGATGACTTCGGCGCCCACCCGGTCGCCCCATTCGCGCATCTGCTCGATGGCGGCGGCGCGGAAGGTGTCGGCGGCGGCGATGGTCACCTGGCGGCCTTCCTGTCGGAGGGCGTAGGCGAGCTTGCCGATGCTGGTGGTCTTGCCGGTGCCGTTGACGCCGACTACGAGGATGACTGCGGGCTTTGGCGCCGGCTGCGGGTGGCCGCCGTTCTGCCAGAGGGCGCCCCTGGGCTGGGCGGTCTTGAGAATGGCAACGAGCTCGTCTTTCAGGGCGTCGCGGACCTCAGCCGGGTCCTTCAGCCCTTCCTTGTCGACGCGCTGCTGCACGTCTTCGAGCACTTTCTGGGCGGTCGCGACGCCGGCGTCGGCGCCTATCAGGAGCTCCTCGAGCTCTTCCCAGAGGGAGTCGTCGATACGGGAGCGTTCGAAGAGGGAGGTGAGATGGCTGAACCAGGTTCTGCGAGTCCGTTCTAGGGCCTGTTCGGTCTTCCCGGCGTCTTCCCCTTCGCCTTTTTGTTTTCGGAATAGACGCAAGGACAGCCAATCTCCTTTCGCTGACGCGACGTTGGGAAGATCATAGCATTGGGAGATCGGGCGATCAACTTCGCCACAGTTCCGCGCGACGAATCCCGCAGCTTACCCTTTGCCCAACCCGCCATAGGTGACGTTGTCGGGGTTGGCGAGAACGTGACGCAACAATCCGCCCAGGCGTTGGTGCTGGACATAGCGTGGGATGCGCTCCCGAAACATCCGCGTCTTCTTTCCCACCCGCCCGCCCTAGATCGGTTCTTCAGGAAGCAGGGGACACCCCTGCAACCCCGGCAAAGGGCTGCGCCCTCTGCACTCCCCCGATACTACGACGCCGAAGGCTTTGCTTCCTCTGTTGGAGGCTGGTCGGGCGTCCGCCAGACGCGGTCAGGCACCGGAAGGGAGGTCGCTGAGGCGGAGTGAGAGGATGGACGACGTCATGTCCTTAGACATGGCGACGCCGTAGATGTGGTCCGCCATCTCGATGGTGCGGCGATTGTGGGTGATGATGATGAACTGCGTCGCTTCCGCCAGCATCTTGACGGCCTCCGCGAACCGCCCTACGTTCGACTCGTCGAGCATGGCGTCGACTTCGTCGAGGACGCAGAACGGCGAAGGACGCGTCTGCAAGAGAGCGAAGAGCAGCGAGACGGCCGTCAGCGCCCGTTCGCCGCCGGAGAGCATCGATAGGCTGGCGACGCGCTTGCCCGGCGGCTGCGCCATAATTTCGATGCCGGCCTCCTCGTCGTCCTCCTTCGGCTGTGTCTGGACGAGGCGCGCGGTGCCGCCGCCGAAGAAGGTTGCGAAGTAGCGCTGGAACTCCTCGTCCACCTTCTTAAAGGCGTCGGCGAAGCGCTCCTTGATCTTCTCCTCCAGCTCGGCTATCGCCTCCTGAAGCAGCGCTTCCGCCTGGCCGAGGTCGGCGACCTGGCCGCTGAGGAAGTCGTAGCGCTGGCGGCTTTCGGCGTAGTCGGCGGGCGCCTGGGCGTCGACGGGGCCGAGCGAGCGGATGCGGGCGCGCAGGTGGCTGATCTGCTCCTTGAGGGCGACGGGGTCGATGTCTGAACCGCCGCGGATTGGCGGCAGGCGGTCCTCCGGCTCGTCGAAGGACGCGTGCTCGCCGGCAAGCCAGTCGGGCAGCCCCTGCGACGGGCGGGAGACGGGCACGACGTCGCCGGTCTCCGTGGCGGTAAGGCCTTCGGCCTCCATACCTTCGCGCAGGGTCTCCAGCTCGTCGGTCCTTTGCTTGACCGCCGCCTGCGCTTCGAGGAGGCCGATCTCCGCGTCACGCCGACGCGCCAGTGCGACCTCCATCTCGCTTCTCAGGCCCTTCTCGCGCGATTCCAGTCGGGTTAGCTCTTCTTCGCCGGGCTGCTGGACGCCGGTGAGCTCTCCCCAGCGCTGTCGCTTTTCATCCAGCGACGCCTGCGCCTGCTGGAGGCGCTCCGACGCGGCGGCCATCTGCGTCTCGACGTCAGCGAGCTGGCCCTGTTTGCGGACGGTCTGGGCATCAATGCGGGCGAGGGCGGTCTCCTGCTCTTCGGTGCGCAGGCTCAGCGCCTGGCGCTCGCCTTCGACGGCGGCGAGGGCGCTGCTGGCCTGGGTGAGCGCCTCTGTGAGGGCCGGCAGGCGCTCGGTGACGGCAGCAATGACCTCTGTGTGCCGCTCGGCCGCCTCGACGGCCGCGGCCGCTTCCCCGGAAAGCGAATCGCGTTCGCGCTCGAGGCTTTCGCGCTCGGCGGCGACCTGCTTCGCTGTCTGGGCGGCGCGCGTTTCCTGGTGGCGCAGCTCGCGCATCTGGCCGGATAGGAGCGCCAGGTGGCCGCGGTGCTCGACGAACGACTGCTCGGTCGCAGCGCGGTCTTGCCAGAGACGCTGCTGAGTCTTTGCATGGGCGCCGAGGGCGGCGTCGTAGTCGCGGAGGGCGCGACGGTAGCCGTCGATCTCCGCCTGCTTCTCCTTGACTGCGGCTTCGAGGTCGGACATCTGCGCCGGGAGACGTCGCAGTTCGCTCTCGCGGGCGATGAGGGCGCCCACAGTGCGGGAGCTGCCGCCGGTGACGGCGCCGGTGGACCGCAAGAGCTCGCCGTCGAGGGTGGCGACGTTGCCCATGCCGCGCTTGAGGACGCGCAGGCCGATTACCAGGTTCTCGACGACGATGGTGCGGCCAAGGAGCGTCTCGATGAGCGGCTTGAAGCGCGCGTCGCAGCTCACGAGGTCGGAGGCGACGCCGACGATGCCCTTCTCCTGCATGAGGACCAGCGGTCGCGAGGGCGCCAGGTTGTCGGCCGAATACAGCGTGACGCGGCCGCGCGGGTACTCCATGAGGAGTTGCACCGCGGCCAGCACATCGGCGTGAGAGGCAAGGACGATGGACTGGAGGCTGTCGGCGAGAGCCGCCTCGATGGCCTTCTCCAGGCCGGGTGGCACGCGAATGAGGCCGGCAAGCACGCCGATGTAGCCTTGCAGGCTGCCGGGCTCCGGCGTGTCTTCGTCGTCGCCATAGGGGGCCTGGCCGGCGGCGACGAGTAGCATGCGGGTCGCCTCGTCGAAGCCTTCGCGCTCGGCGTGAACGCGGCCGAGGATATCGACGCGGGCCCTGGCGCGCTGGAGGTCGGCCTGGAGCTCGGGGACGCGCTCCTCGGCGCGGGCCAGGCTGCGTCGCGTGTCGGCGATGGCGTCGTTGACGGCGACCTGGCTTTCGGCCACATCGGCGACCTCTTTTTCGATGCGGGCGCGGTCGTCGTGGTGGAACTTGTAGTCTTGCGCCAGGCTAGCGAGACGGCGCAGGTTGTCTTTGCGACGGTCGCGTAGCTCCTCGATCTCCTGGCGAAGGCTCTCCTCCGTCTTGCGGACGCGCTCCAGCCGCGCTTCGATCTCCGCGACGACGTTGCGGGCGCGGATGGCCTGCTCTTCCGCCTGGATGGCGCGGCTGCGGAGGTCGGCGCGCTCTTTCTCGGCGCCTTCGAGCTCCTGGCGGCGCGTCATGACCTCGGCAAGCCGCTCGGCGACCTCGCGGTCGAGGGCGCTTCTGCGCTCGCCGGCGCCGGTCTCTTGCTGCTGGCGTCGCTCTCGATCGGCGGCCAGCGCTTCGACGTCCGATCGTATCTCCTGGAGACGGTCGCCGAGCATGCGCTGCCGTTCTTCGTCGAGGGCGCACTGGTGCTCGAGACGGCGCAACTGGTCAGAGAGCTCGCGTTCGGCGACCGAGCGCTGGGCGATCTCGCGGCGTCGCTCTTCAATGGCACGACGCAGCGCTTCGCCGCTTTCGCTGCAGGCGCGGATCTCGGCTTCGGCTTGGCGGAACTCCTCCTGACGCTGGTCGCAGCCGGCGAGGGCGGCGGTCAGGGCGTCCTGCGCCTCACGCCAGTGGTGGCCGTACCAGGCCTGGAGGGCTTGCGCCAGCTCGCGGCTAAGGCGGGCGTGCATGTCGGCGCGCTCGGCCTGCCGCTCCAACCGCGCCAGGGTCGGCGATATCTCAGAAAGGAGCAGGTTGACGCGTTCCAGGTTGTCGCGGGTGGCGACGAGGCGGGCGCGCGCTTCGTCGAGCTTGACACGGTAGCGGCGAACGTCGGCGGCCTCGTCGATGAGACCGCGCCGCTCCTCGGGTCGCAGGCCGAGCACTTCTTCGACCAGGCCCTGGCCGATGAAGGCATAGGTGCCCTGGCCGAGCTCGGAGTGGAGGAAGAGGTCGTTAACATCGCGCAGGCGGACGCGGTTGCGGTTGATGAGGTACTCGCCCTGGCCGTCGCGGTAGGCGCGGCGACCAACGACGACCTCCTGGAAGTCGATGGGGAGCCAGCCGTCGCTGTTGTCCAGGACGAGATTGACCTCGGCCATGCCGACGGGCGACTTCTGGCTGCTGCCGGAGAAGATGACGTCTTCGAGCCGACGGGCTCTCAGCGTACGGGCGCTCTGCTCGCCGAGGACCCAGCGAATGGCGTCGGCGACGTTGCTCTTGCCGACGCCGTTAGGCCCGACGACGCCGGTGATGCCAGTCCCGAACTGAAAGACAGTCTGAGCAGCGAAGCTCTTGAACCCGCGCAGCTCCAACCGCTTGAGGTACATAGGCAAATCTCAGGGGAGTTTCAGCTATCGGTACCGGTCATTGGTTCGCCGCCGCCTTCGCGCCCTATCTTCTCCAGGGCGTCACGGGCGGCTTCTTTTTCCGCCTGTTGCTTGCTCTTCCCCTGTCCAACGCCGAGCGGCTTCTTGTCGCCCCAGACCTGCACCGTGAAGACCTTCGAATGGTCGGGGCCTTCGTCGCGCACCAGCCTGTAGACGGGCGCTTTCTGGAAGCGCGCCTGAAGCAGCTCCTGCAACTGCGATTTCGGATTCGCCAGGGTGCGGCCCTTCGGCAGCTCCCTGTATTCGGCGGCCAGCGATCTCAGGACAAAGCGCCGCGCCTTCTGCAAGCCGCCGTCGATGAACACCGCGCCGACTACCGCTTCATAGGTCGACGAAAGGTTCGAGGGACGGCCTCCGCCACCGGCGGCGCGCTCGCCACGCCCGAGAAAGAGATAGTCGCCCAGCGCCAGGTTCTTGGCGACGCGGGCCAGCGTGTCGCGACGCACCAGCGCGACGCGCATCTCCGTGAGCTGGCCCTCCGAGTGGTCCGGGTAATCTTCGTAAAGCTTGCTGGCCACGACGAGACCGAGCACGGCGTCGCCGAGGAACTCCAGGCGCTCATTGGATTCCAGCCCGGACTCGGGCATTTCATTCAGGTAGGAGCGGTGTACTAGAGACTGCTCCAAGAGGGCCGGATTGCGGAACTTCAACCCCAGCTTCTTCTCCAGCAGCTTCAAGTCCGGCGTCATGTCGTAGAATCCGCCCCTTGATAACGACAGACCGCCACAGCGGCGGTCTTTTCCGAGCCTACCGCTCCTCGATACACGACCCTCGCGCCTGCTTCATGCACAGCGTTTCGGCGTTTCCTATGCGGCTTGGCTTTAGGGCATCATATGCTGCGCAGAAATGGCTGTCAAGTTCGCGTGCTATAATCGGGCGACTTCGGAAGCCTGTGGGAAAAGGTCGCAACGAACGTGGCGGATGATTTGCTTGCCGCCCTTGATGCGCGCCTGTCGGAGGCGGACCGCGACGTAATGGCGGCGCTCGTCGCGCTTGCGGAACGTCGCGGCGAGCAGCTCTACCTGGTCGGCGGCAGCGTACGCGACCTGCTGCTGGCACGGCCGCACGTCGACCTCGACATCGCGGCTGAGGGCGACGCCATCGCTCTGGCGCGGGAGATGGCGGAGCTGCGGCAGGGTCGCCTGACGACGCACGAGAAGTTCGGCACGGCGTCGGTCGAGCTCACCGCTTCGCGCGTCGACCTGGCGCGGACGCGGGCGGAGTCGTATGAGCGGCCGGGAGCGCTGCCAACGGTGCGGCCGGCGGGGATCGAGGAGGACCTGCGGCGTCGCGACTTCAGCGTGAACGCGATGGCGCTCCGGCTTACGCCGCCGGCGGCCGGCGAGCTGCTGGACCCGCATAGCGGACGCCGCGACCTCGAACGGCGGCTGATCCGCGTTCTCCACGAGGACAGCTTCCGCGACGACGCCACGCGCATGCTGCGGGCTGTCCGCTACGACGCGCGGCTGGCGTTCCGGCTGGAGGACGAAACCGAGCGGCTGCTCCGTCGCGACCTCTCGTATCTGGACACGATTAGCGGCGCACGCCTGTGGGCGGCGTTGACGGCGATCTTCTACGAGGACCGTCTGAAGCAGGCGCTGGCACGGGCGCAGGAGCTGGGAATCCTGACCGCAATCCATCCTTGCCTGCGACTCGACGAACCGGGTGAGGCGGCGCTCGCGCGGGCGGCGGAAGAGCGACCGGCGCCCTGGGATGAGGTGTGCCTGTGCCTGCTCTGCCGGCACTGCGACGAGGGGGACGTCGAATCGCTGGTGCATCGCCTCGCGCTACCGCGTCGACACGAGCGGGCTCTGGCCGATCTCCCGCGGCTGGGCAGCGTGCGCGATGAGTTGAGCGCTCAAGACGCTCCGCCAAGCCGCCTGACCGAGCTGCTGGAGCCGTTCAGCCTCGCGTCGGTGTGGACGCTGGCACTGCACACCGACGAAGGAGTCGTCGCGGGGAGGGCGCTTTTGTTTCTGCGCGGCTGGCGTTATGTGAAGCCCTTCCTCGGCGCGAGCGCGCTGCGACGCCTCGGCGTTCCGGCGGGCCGCGAACTGGGCACGGTGCTGCGAAGGCTGCGGGCGGCGCGCCTCGACGGGGTGACGAGCAACCGGGAGGACGAGATCGAGTTGGTGAGCCGGCTTCGGGAGTAGCTCAGTCCAGCGCGCGTAGAGCGGGTACCTTGCCCGCATCGCAGATTCCGGCCGAGACTGGAAAGTCTCGGCTACGTGGTTTCAACATGATGCCGTGGCGGGGCCTAGGTCCTTCGCTTGCCGGCCAGCCAGGCGGCGGTCGCAGGGCCGAGCTCGCGCAGCGGCAGGTCTTCGACGGTGCAGGGCGGCACGGAGCGGAGGAAGGACGACCCGTAAGCCTTGCTCCGGAGCCTTCGGTCCATGACGACCACCACGCCCCTGTCGGTCTTGCGACGGATCAGCCGTCCGAACCCCTGCTTGAAGCGGATGACAGCCTGCGGAAGCGCGTACTCGTTGAAGGGGTCTTCATGGAGCTCGGAGCGGGCCACGAAGACGGGATCTGTGGGGACGGCGAACGGCAGGCGGGCAATGACGAGCAACGATAGCGCCTCGCCGGCAACGTCGACGCCTTCCCAGAAGCTGCTGGTGCCCAGGATCACGGTGCGATGGTTCTCGCGCAGGGCGTTCAGCAGCGACTTCGGCGGGCCGTCCATCCCCTGGCCCAGCACAAGAATCCCTTCATGCTCCAGCGGTCGCCTGATAGCGCCATAGGTGGCGCCGAGCGAGCCGTAAGACGTGAAGAGAACCAGGGTGCGCCCTTCGGCGGCGCGGCAGAGGTCGACGAGGGCGTGGTCGAACTCCTCCTGGTAGTCGTTGTGATTAGGCTCCGGCATGTCGCTGGGGATAAGCATGAGGGTCGAGCGGGCGTAGTCAAAGGGCGAGCCAAGCAGGAGCTGGCGCGGCTCCTCCAGGCCGACCGCTTCGCAGATGTAGTCGAAACGGCCGGCGACGCTGAGGGTAGCCCCGGTGAGCACCGCCGACTCCCTATCGGCGAAGAGCCGGGAGCGCAACACCTCGGCGACCTGCAGCGGCGCGGCGCAAAGCGTCACGCTGCCGCTCTGGCGCGCGTAGGCCAGCCAGGCGATCGTGTCCGGGTCGTCGCGCGCCAGCACCGAGGCGATGCCAAAGCGCAGCCGCTGCGCCTCCTGCAGGACGCCGGAAATCTCCGTCAACAGCTCGTCCGCCTCGCCGGAGCCGTCGGCGGCGACGCTCTCGTTCAGGCGCGCAAAGAGGCCGGCCAGTCCGCCCAACGAGGCGTCAACGTTCGACCACGCTACTTCGACGTCCGACCAGTCCGGCTGCACACGCATGGCGCGGCTGAGGAGCAAACGCGGGTCGAAGTCACCCTGCTCGGCGGCGCGGTCGAAGAGGAAGGACGACAGCAGGTCGAAAAGGACGGGCAGAGCGCGACGGGCGGCCTCGGCGGCAGACGTAAGCTCGCCGGCGAACGCGTCGAGGTCGGTCGCCGTGTCGGGCCGACCGGCGCGTTGCTGGGCGCGCAGACTTTCGACGAGGCCGCCGGCGCGTCCACGGGCCAGACGGTGGTGGACGCGGTCGAGGAGAGCGCGAACGTCGCCGTCGCTGGCCTGGAAGCCGAACTGCTGCGTCGCCTCGTCCTCCAGGTTGTGCGCCTCGTCGACGATTAGATGGCGGTACTCGGGCAGCACGTGGCCGCCGGTCGCGATGTCGGACAGCAGCAGCGCGTGGTTCACGACGACGATGTGGGAGCCTTCGGCGCGACGCCTCGCCCGCTGGAGGAAGCAGGCGCCGTGGCGGGCGTAGTGGCAGGCGAACGACACGCAGGACTCGCTGTCGGCGCTGAGGCTCTGCCAGACGGCGTCTTCCTGCGGCGAAAGGCTCAACTCCGCTCGGTCGCCGGCCTCGGTGCGTCGCAGCCAGACGAGAATGCGGGCGAGCAGCCGCGCCTCCGACTGGCTGAGGGATGTGGAGCGTCGGAGAGCGGCGAAGCGCAGCATGCAGAGGTAGTTGCGACGGCCTTTGAGCTGGGCGAACCGCAGCCGGTCAGCGGTGGCCTTCGCAGCCGGCGCCGCCTGAAGAAGACGGCGGAGCAGCGGGATGTCTTTGCCCATAAGCTGCTCCTGGAGGTTGATGGTGTCGGTGGAGACGATGATGCGAGCGTCGTTCTCCAGCGCGTAGCGGGCCGCAGGCGCCAGGTAGGCGAGCGACTTGCCGGTGCCGGTCCCCGCCTCGACGATAAGCGGCTGACCGGAGTTCAGCGCTTCCGTCACCTCGCGCACCATGGCAAGCTGTTCAGCCCGCTGCTCGAACTCCGGGAAGAGGTCCGGCGAAGCTTCGGGCGCGCGAAGAATCGATTCGACTTCGTCGGCGGCAACCGGCTGCAGCGGCGAGCGGGCGACGAGCGGCGCCCCGAGCTCGACCGGCAGGGGCATCGCTTCCGCCGGCAGGGAGGGCTCCGAGAGAAGCGGCGCTTCCTCCAGCAGCTCGGCGAAGAGGCGTCGCAGCGGCCAGTCGACGGCAACGGCGATGTTTTGCAACTCGGTCAGCGTGCCGACCGGCAACTCCGACAGGTGCTCGCGCAGGCGCAGGAAGACGGCCCGCGCGGCCTGGGCGTCGGCGAGGGCGCGATGGCGCACCGGGAATTCGACGCCGAAGTGACGCGCCAGAGAACGGAGATTGTACTCGGGCAGACCCGGCAAGAGCAGCGTCGCCAGCTCGTGCGTGTCGAACGACCCGCCGGGCGGCTGGATGCCCTGCGCGGCGAGAAAGCCGAGGTCGAAGGCGACGTTCTGGCCGACCACCGGATGACCGCCGATGAAGTGCTCCAGGTCGGAGGCGACCTCTGCGAAGAGCGGGGCGTCGCGGACATCCTCGGGCCGGATGCCGGTGAGGCGCTGTATGAAGTAGGGCAGAGCGCTGACCGGCTTGACCGGCGTGTGGAAGGTGGCGATCTCGCCCTCAGGCGTGAACTTGACCGCGCCGACTTCAATGATCTCGCAGTTGTCGGCGCTGAGGCCGGTGGTCTCCAGGTCGAGGGCGACGTAGGTGGGCATGCTTGTCCTTGGGAAGAACCCATCTCATTCTAGCGGTCGGGACGGCCGAAGCGGTAGGGGCTAGAAGTCCGCTGGCAGGGTAAAGGGCTGCATGTCGCCTTGCAACAGGCCGTTGGCCGGGTAGAAGCGGCCGGCGTGCAGCTCGCAAAGAAGGTCGGCCTCCGACTCCAGCGTTCGCTCGAAAACCGTCGTGTGGATGCCGATGCCCTGGTGAGAGTGCGCGTCCGAGCCGGCGACGCCCGGCTTCCCGAGGACGTCGGCGACCTGAAGAGCGAGGACATTCTCCTCCAGGCTGTTGCCCCCGTTCAGCACCTCGATGGCGTCCACCAGGTTCAGCAACGGCAGCTCCGACGCCTCCGCCGGTGTGAGGACGCGCGGCTCCAGCCCCTGCCGCTCCCACTCGACGCGGTTGAACTGATGCCGGAACGGGTGCGCGGCGATCATGTAGCCGTCGGCGTCGCTCACGATACGTCGCAGCTCCCGAGCGAAGCGCATCGCCGGCAGGTAGGCGTGGATTCCGAGCACGAGTACGTGGCCAAGGTCGGTAGAGACTTCCATGCCGTTTATTAGCAGTAGAGAGCGCTCCGCGCGGAAGCGGACGACCTCCAGCGGGTCCCACAGGCGGTCGTGCTCGGTGACTACGACGGCGGATAGGCCGAGGCGTCGGGCCGCGCGGGCAAGCTCTACCGGGCGCAGGCTGCTGTCGCTCGCGCCGCGAGTCGTGTGGATGTGCATGTCGATGACGCTTGTCATGCGCGTCGCCTCGAAGGGGCTGTTGTCAGCATGGCACTTTCAGCTTACGCGAGTTGCGGCGTAGTGGGCGAGCCAAGGCGTGGCCCAGCCGAAGAGCGCAACGTAAGTGATAGCGAGGAAGAGGGCCAGCCGGCGCGCTGTCGGGATGAGGGCGTAGAACGGCAGGAAGATGATGACGGTGGTGAGAAGGATGAAGGCCGTATACAGCAGATTGGGGCTGGCCAGGCCATGATTGGGATGCGAGTTCTCGGCGGCGAGGAGCACCATGCCGTAGATGAGGCCCAGGCCGGTCCAGAGGAGCGAGAAGAAAGACGATATCGGGACGGAGAGAAGGGTGATCGACATGCCCGGCGGAACGGCGTTGCGGATGAAGGGCACCTGGTCGCGGGCGCGCAGTACCCAGAGGGCGAACGGCGGCGTGGCGATAATCGATAGCGCGAAGCCGCAGACGAAGCCGGAGAACACTTCGGCCATGGGCGGCTACAGCTCCTCCCAGGCCGTCGATTCGGCGGCGGCAAGCGTCGTCGTGTCGAAGAGCTCGGCGCCGGCGCGGAGGAGACGCTCCTTAACGTCTTCGCGTGGCGGCGAGAGGAAGAAGAAGGCGGGGCCGCTGCCGGCGAGATGCGGGCAGGTGCCCAGCTCCGCGCACTGGTCGGCCAGCACGGCCGCGAGCGGCATGGACTCGAAGAGGACTGCACTGAAGACGTTGAAGATCACCTCGTCGGAGAGGACGGCGCCCGATTTCAGCTCCTCGACCAGCCGCTCGGTGCCCCCGCCGGAGGTGTAGTGCTCGGGGCGCAGCCGACCGTACATGAGGGAAGTCTTCTGCGACAGCCGGTCGCGCGGGACGGCGATGAGAACGCGGGTGAGCGGGACGTCCGGAAGTGGGGCGACTTCGTCGCCGCGGCCACCGGCCACGGCTGTGCCGCCCGCCAAGAAGAACGGAACATCGCTGCCGAGCGACGCGGCGATGCGGGCCAAGCGCGTCGCGTCGAAGTCGAGGCGCCAGAGTCGGTTCAGGCCGCGCAGCACGGCGGCGGCGTCGCTGCTGCCTCCGCCCAGGCCGGCGGCCGCGGGCACAACCTTCTCGACTTCGATCCGCGCCCCGAGCGAGGGATCGCCCGCTTCGTCGCGCAGGGCCTGCGCCGCCCGGTAGGCCAGATCGCCCTCGGGTGACCAGTCGTGCGACGGCGGCACGCCCGTCAGTCGCAGCTCCAGCTTCGCCGCGGGAGAAAGAACGACGGTGTCGTGCAGAGCGACTGTCTGAAAAATCGTGCGGATTTCATGATAGCCATCGTCACGGCGGCCAAGGGCCTCCAGCGTCCAGTTGACCTTCGCGGCGGCGATGAGGCGAAGCTTCATTCCGTCTCCAGTGGTAGCGATTGGCCCAGCGCGGCCCATTGCTCCAGGCTGAGCGCCTGCGCACGAAGCGTCGGGTCGACGCCGGCGCGGCGCATCGCCCTCTCGACAGCCGCGGCGTCCAGCCCGAGGGCGTGGCTGAGGGAGTTGCGCAACTGCTTCCGCGGCGTGCTGAAGCCGGCCCGCACGATCCGGAAGAAGGCGTCGACGTCGTCAAGAGGAACGGCGGGGCCGTCGCGCACGTCCAGTCGCAGCACGGCCGATTCGACTTTCGGCGGCGGGCGGAAGGCGGACGGCCGCACGGTGAAGAGCAATCGCGGGACGGCGTAGAGCTGGGTCGCGAGCGACAGCAGGCCCATTCGCCCGGGGCCGGCGACGATGCTTTCCGCCACCTCCTTCTGCAGCATGACGATCATTCGCTGCGGCCGCGAGGACGCTTCGAGGAAGTGGCGCAGCACGGCGGCGGCGATGTTGTAGGGCAGGTTGCCTGCAACGACGTACGGCGGACGGGCGCCGGCAGAACGCAGCAACTCTTCCGGCGCAATCGACAGGACGTCGGCGCAAACGATGGACAGGTTCGGGACGCCTTCGAAGCGACTGCGCAGGTGGCGGCAGAGCGCCTCGTCGACCTCCACGGCGATAACCTTGCCGACCCGTTTCGCGAGCTGCGCGGTCAAGACGCCGCGGCCGGCGCCGACTTCGACGACGGTGTCTTCGGGAGTCAGCTTCGCGGCGTTGACGATGCGTCGGAGAATGCGGCGGTCCGTCAGGAAGTGCTGGCCGAGGCTCTTGCGGGCGGGTAGACCGGCGAGCACGAGATCGCGGGGAAGAGGGCTACGCGGTCGAGAGCGATGGGCAGCGGCAGTATTGCGGCGCGGCGTTTTGGGACTCGTTAGCCAAGAATGTAGATGTCGACCCAGTGAGGAGACCAATCGACGGGGTAGTCATCGGGATAGCCCAGGTCGATCATGTTCCCTTTGACGCCGCCGCCGCAGTCGGCCGCGACGGCGAAGCCGTAGCCGGGGATAAACATCTTCGTTCCATATGGTATCACCGTCGGATCGACGGCGACAATGCCCCGCGTGACCTGGACGCCGGTGCTCGTGAAGCCGTAGCCGGGCGAAGAGCGAGGCTTGCCGGCGGACTCGGGATCGTACCAGGTGGCATAGACGTGCTTAACTTCGACGACCTGGGTGCCATCGGGGATGCCGGCGCTGGAATCGGAGGCGCTAGAATAGTAGACAACGGCGTCTTGCGGCTCCTGCTCTATCCAATCGCGGACGAGGACGCGGCCAGTCTCCTGACCGTCCTCGTAGGTTACCTGGTACTCCGACGCGTGGACGCCCGCCTGCCCCTCGACGCGGCGCGAGTCGCCCCAGGCGAGGTCAGGATCGCCGCGGAAGACCGTCTGGAAGGGGATGTCGTCGCGTTCGACCACGTCGCCCATGGTGACGCGCACTACTTCGACCTGCATATCGAGCGTCAGCGGCTCATCACGACCGGGCGATACCTTGTCGAGAAGCGTGAGGCCAATGCCAGCGGCTTCCAGCGCGGCGCCTACCGTCTTTTCGTGGCTGTAAACGACGCTTGTTCCCTCGGGCAGGATGATCGTCAGCCTGGCAGCGTGGTCGACTTCGGCGCTGAGGCCGGCGGTGAGTGGCGTTTGGGGATCGGGGCTGACGAGGTCAGCCGGGCCTAGGACGATGTCGTTCTCCTTGAGCGCCAGCGCCAGCGTCGGCTCGGTCGAGCGCAGGCTCAGGCTGTGGCCATCCTCCACTACGGTGAAAGGAAGGGCGCGCTTCACTGCGACAGACAGCGGGTGGTCGTCGGAGGGCACCAACGTTGGGAGACGCATGAGGCTGAGAGCGCTGGCAACCATTCGCGGCGCAAGCGGCAGCAGCGGGTCGCGCGGCGAAGTGAGGACGCCGTTAACCAGCACCTGGTCGCCGTCGTCGAGGGTGACGCCGATTTCAGAGAGGGCGCCGCCCAGCGTCCTCGCCTGTGTGCGCCAGTAGACGAGGCGACCGGACACTTCGGCGACGATGGGTGTGGCTCTCGAGACCTGCAACTGCGCCTCGCCGCGCCGGTCGGTCTCGTGCAACACCCGGTCGCCCGATTCCAGCGTGACGTCGGCGCGATGGAGTGTCGCAACGTCAGACTGGTCTCGGCTGTAGACAAGGTGGCTGACGCCGTCGGCGACCACGGTTATGCGCCGCGCGGGGAAGATGACGAAGGTGAGGAGGGCGATGAAAGCGAGGGCGACGAGGAAGGCGAGGCCAGAGCGGCTGATGGGGAAGCCGGTTTGCGGGCCCGAATTGGCCTCAAACAGCCGCTTCCTCAGCGCTCCTAGGACTCGTGCTCCGTTTTGTCGAGCGGGCAAAAGCTCTCTCTTTACTACCGCGGAGCGGCAAGGGATTAATTACGGTCGTGCACCCGTTGTCGACCCGGCCCGCGAGCTTAACGCCGTCCGCTTGCTCAGGCCCGGTTGCCCTACGGCACCCGAAGACCACTACTTACCGCTGCTTCCTTCCGGATCTGACGGGGTTCATAGGGTTTCGCCGCGTAGGACCAAGCCTTCTACGCCGCGCGACGGCACCAGTTCCCCGGTGCCTAAGACCTCGAACGGGAATTCAACCCCGCTATAGCGGATTGCGGGTTCAGGGCACCGCTAGCTCCCCGTCTAGCACGACCGCGACATCCTACCATGGGGTTATTGTCTAAAGTCAACCCCTGAGGACTCGATGGCGCCCACCGTTGCGAGGCTTTCCAAAGCCTGAAGCGTTTCCCTCATTGGGAAAGCGAGACTAAGTAGGTACTATACCAGAGGACGGCAGCCCTGGCAAACCGGAGGGTGTCACCGAAGCTGGATTGCTATCCCTTACGGCTTAGAATAGCCATGCTCCCTCCAAGTCGACGCGGCGGTCCAACATCGCCTTGCCCGCGCAGCACGACGCGTCGTAGAATCGCATACGGAAACCCTCCGCACCCTCGAACGAACGGAGACAAGGATGCGCGTTCGCAAAGGTCTTATCCTCGCTGCCGGCTACGGCACCCGCATGCTCCCCGTCACCAAGGCAAGCCCGAAAGAGATGCTGCCGCTCGTCGACAAGCCGGTCATCCACTACGTCGTCGAAGAGGCGGTCGCTTCCGGCATCGAGCAGATCATTCTGGTCACTTCCGGCGGCAAGCGCGCCGTCGAGAACTACTTCGACTACGCGCCGGCGCTGGAGCGAGCGCTGGAAGAGAAGGGCGACCTGGCGCGACGGGACGAGCTACGGGGAATCGCGGAGATGGTGGAGATGGTCTTCGTCCGGCAGAAGGAGCAGAAGGGCATCGGGCACGCCGTGCTGGCCGCCGAGTCGATCATTGGCGACGAGCCGTTCGTGCTGTACTTTCCCGACGACATCATCGTCGCGGAGCCGCCGGTGACGCGCCAGCTCATCGACGTCTACGAGCGCCACGACGGCTGCGTGCTGGCCGTGGAGCAGGTGCCGCACGAGGAGATAAGCCACTATGGCTCGATGGCGGTGGAGCCGCTGGAGAGCGACGTCTTTCGGGTAAAGGCGCTCGTCGAGAAGCCGAAGCCGGAGGAGGCACCATCGGACCTGGGCGTCGTGGGGCGCTACGTGCTGACGCCGGACGTCTTCGCCGCGCTCCACGAAACGAAGCCGGGCATCGGCGGCGAGATCCAGATCACCGACGGCCTGGCGTTGCTTCTGAAGACGCATCCTATCTTCGCCTATCGCTTCCAGGGCAAGCGCTACGACACCGGCCGGCCGCTGGGGCTGCTTCAGGCGTCGCTGGAGCTGATGCTGCGGCGTCCGGACCTGGGCCCTCAGCTACGCGAGTACCTCAAGTCACTTGATTTGAGTTGATAGAGCGTCGGGAGAGCCAAGCTCGCCGCCGAGACTGGAAAGTCTCGGCTACGGTGTCTTTCGACGACGATAGCTTCCCCTTTCGCATTAGCAAGAAGGAGGCATTGCTTTGACTGAGGAAAGTCACGAGTGGGCGCTCATTCTCGGCGCGTCCAGCGGCTTCGGCGCGGCGACGGCTGTCGAGCTGGCGCGCAGCGGTATGAACGTCTTCGGCGTCCACCTGGACCTGCGCTCGACGCTGCCCAACGCGCTGCGGGTCGTCGCGGAGGTCGAGTCACTGGGACGGCGGGCGGTCTTCTTCAATACGAACGCCGCCGACGCCGAGAAGCGCGCCGCCGTCCTGTCGTCGATTCAGGAGACGCTGCGCAGCCGGCCCGACGGATACGTGCGCGTGTTCATGCACTCGCTGGCGTTCGGGACGCTTGTGCCGTACATCGCCGAGGGACCGAAGCAGCGCGTGAGCCAGCGCCAGATGGAGATGACGCTCGACGTGATGGCGAACAGCCTGGTGTACTGGGTGCAGGAGCTTATGGCGCTGAAGCTGATGCGTCGGGGGAGCCGCGTGTTTGCCATGACCAGCTCCGGCTCGACGCGGGTGATCCCGAACTACGGGCCGGTGTCGGCGGCGAAGGCGGCGCTGGAGTCGCACGTGCGACAGCTTGCGGTCGAGCTGGGGCCGTCGGGCATCGCCGTCAACTCCATTCGCGCGGGCATCACGGACACCCCGGCGATGCGGAAGATTGCGGGCGCGCTGGCGCTGTACGAGCGGTCGGCGGCGCAGAACCCGAGCGGCCGGGCGACGACGGTGGAGGACGTATCACAGGCGATTGCGGCGCTGTGCGATGAGCGGCTGTACTGGATGACGGGCAACGTCATCGGCGTGGACGGCGGCGAGGAGATTACGGCGTGACAAAGCGCGGGTGATCTTGTAGGATACAGTCGCTATGCACATTCTTCTCATATTCGGAGCGTTATGCGCCGCCGTAATGCTCGGGGTCAGCTATGCAACAAACTTCCTATCCCTCAAAGATAGGTTGGACATCCTCTCAGGGCGCAAGTCTCCGCAGGCGACGAAGGCCGACACCGACGCGCTTGCGGAAGCGCTGGCTCGTCAGAGTGAACTGATCAAGGAGCTTGAGGGCAAGAGCGTTCGCGGCCCAGAGTACGTTGACGGCCTTCCTGAGACCCTGAACAAGACGCTTAAGGCCGCATATCAGGAAGCCCGTATCCTCCAGCTTGAGGGCTACCGGGCTCAGAGCGCGGAGAAGCACCGGGAGGCGATTGATCGCTTCACCAGAGCGTTAACTCTGGCTGAAACTGACTCGCAACGTGCGGCCCTTCATATCCTCCGTGGAAACAGCCACTTCAAGATCAGCCGGTACGGAGAAGCCGAGATGGATCTTCAGGAGACCTTGCGACTTGCCGAAAATGTCTCTCCCACCGCCGAGGCCGCTCACATCCGGATGGCAGCGTGGGCCAACCTGGGCAGCGTCTACGCGGACCAGGGAGAGCTGGACAAGGCGGAACAATCGGATATGAGAGCACTAGGCATAGCCAGGGCGAGAGGTGACCGAGCCAGCGAGATAAAGATTCTTGGCAAACTCGGGACGGTTTGTGCCCAGCGCGGACTATTCGTGGAAGCGGAAGGGCACACGGAGACAGCCCTGCGCGCGGCGAGGGAGAGTGGGGACAGGCGGGAGGAGGCAATCCAACTGGGGAACTTAGGGAATATCGATCTGCTCCGGGGTGAAACGGACAAGGCTCGGGAGCGCCTTGAGCGCGTTCTGGAGATGCAGGTCGAGGCCGGGGATCGATCTGGCCAGGAGAACACCCTAATGAGCCTCGGCAGCGTCCTCCTTCAGTCGTGGCGACTGCGCGGTGCCGAGATGTGTTACGAACATGTGGTGGCCGTAGCAAAGGAAACCGGTGATCGCAGGAGTCTCGCGCTCGCGCTGGGAAACCTTGGCCTCGTCTATCGTCGGCTGGGCGACTTCGACGGGTCTCGGGCGTACCACGAAGGGGCGCTGGGGCTGCACCGGGAGGTGGGTGACCGCCTTGGTGAGGCGGACCAGCTGGTCAACCTAGCTCTGCTGCTTCTCGGCCAACTGGACTTCCCAGCGGTGAGGGATTACTTGGGGAAAGCAACTGTTATCTATGACGACAACCATGTCGTCGGCCAGAGACGAAGCGCAGTCAAAGAGACCTTGGAGAAGGTGGCGGAGCTGGAGCGGCAGCCCTGGGTTGTGAAGCGTCTGCAAGATCGGGGAAGGGCAACAGGAAGTCCCCCCGACGACTAAGAGCCGCCACGTCCTTTCCGGATGTCCATTTCACCAAGCGGCGACGGGGCAAATCGAGAAACTCCTACTTCTCTAGCTTCAGGACGGCCATGAAGGCCTCCTGCGGGATCTCCACCTGACCCACCATCCGCATCCGCTTCTTGCCCGCCTTCTGCTTCTCCAGCAGCTTGCGCTTCCGCGTCACGTCGCCGCCGTAGCACTTGGCGAGGACGTTCTTCCGCATCGCGCGGATCGTCTCGCGGGCGATGATGTGTCCGCCGATGGCCGCCTGGACCGGCACGTCGAACATCTGGCGCGGGATGAGCCGTCGCAACCGCTCGACGAGGGCGCGGCCGTTGTACTGCGCTTTCTCCGCCGGCGTTATCAGCGACAGGGCGTCGACGGGCAAGCCGTTGACCAGGATGTCCAGCTTCACCAGCTTCGACGGCGCGTAGTGGGAAAACGAGTAGTCGAGGCTGGCGTAGCCCTGCGTGCGCGACTTCAGCGGGTCGTAGAAGTCGATGAGCATCTCCGAGAGCGGCAGGCGGTACTCCAGCACGACGCGCCCTTCGCCCGCCGCCGACTGCGCGGCCTCCTCGCGGTGGCCCAGGTACTCCATGCGCCGGAACTCGCCGCGACGGCCCGTCACCAGCTCCATGACAGCGCCGATGTAGCGGTCGGGCGCGATGATCGAGATGTTCATCCACGGCTCGCGGATGACCGCGATCCCCGTGGGCTCCGGCAGGTCGGAGGGGTTGTCGACGATGAGCTCCGTGCCGTTGGTCGTCGTCACCTCGTACTCGACGCCGGGCGCGGTGATGAGCAGCGTCAGGCCGTACTCGCGCTCCAGGCGCTCCTGCACGATCTCCATGTGCAGCAGGCCAAGGAAGCCACAGCGGAAGCCGAAGCCGAGGGCGCCGCTGGACTCCGGCTCGTAGGTAAGCGCGGCGTCGTTGAGCTTGAGCTTGTCGAGGGCGTCGCGGAGGAGGCCGTAGTCGTTCGCGGCGGCGGGATAGAGGCCGGCGAAGACCATCGGCTTGGCGGGCTGATAGCCGGGCAGCGGGTCGGCGCGGCGGTCCTCTTCGGTGATCGTGTCGCCGACGTGGCAGTCCTTGACGTTCTTGAGGCCGGTCGCGACGTAGCCGACCTCGCCGGTCGTGAGGCTGTCGGTGGGCGCCATCTCCGGCCGGAAGGCGCCGGCCTCGAGCGGCTCCAGCGGGCGCTGGACGGCGGCGAGCCAGAGGCGCTGGTCCTGGCGCAGTGAGCCGTCGACGATGCGGACGTAGGCGATGACGCCCTTGTACGGGTCGTACTTGGAGTCGAAGATAAGGGCGCGCAACGGGGCGTCGACGCGACCGTGCGGCGCGCGAATGCGCTTTATCACCGCCTCCAGCACGTCGCGGGCGCCGGTGCCCTCCTTGGCCGACGTGTACAGCATCTCGTCCTCGTCGAAGCCGATCACGGTCGACAGCTCGCGCGCTACGCCGGCGGGGTCGGCGTTCGGCAGGTCGATCTTGTTGATGACGGGCACTACCGTAAGATTGTGGTCCAGCGCCAGGTACGTGTGGGCGAGCGTCTGCGCCTGGATGCCTTGCGCCGCGTCGACGACGAGCAGGGCGCCCTCGCAGGCGGCCAGTGCGCGCGAGACCTCGTACGTGAAGTCGACGTGGCCCGGCGTGTCGATGAGGTTGAGTTCGTACTGGAGGCCGTCATCGGCGTCGTACTGCATGCGGACGGCCTTCGCCTTGATGGTGACGCCCTTCTCGCGCTCGAGGTCCATCGTGTCGAGCACCTGCTCCTGCATGGCGCGCGGCGAGATCGTGCCGGTCAGCTCGAGCAGGCGGTCGGCGAGCGTGGACTTACCGTGGTCGATGTGCGCGATTATGCAGAAGTTGCGTATCTGGGCCTGCTCCATGGCAGGTCGATGGTAGCATAGGAAATACGGCGGTTCAATTTGGCGGAAGAAGAAGGAGGTGTTCTATGGCCGCAGACTACGTGATAACAGACGCATCGAAAGACGACGCCGAGCTACTGGCGTCGCTCATCCGCGGGGCGTTCGCCGACGTCGCTCAGCGCTTCGGGCTAACGCCTGAGAACTCTCCGACGCACCCATCGAACTGCCAGCCGGAGTGGATTCAAGCGGCCTTCGCCAGAGGCGTCAAGTACTACGTGCTGCGGACCTCGGGCCAACCGGCGGGCTGCGTCGCGCTGGAACGCGTCAGCGACGACACGTGCTACATGGAACGGCTGGCGGTGCTGCCGGCGTTCCGTCGCAGCGGCTTCGGCGAGGCGCTGGTGAATCACATCGTCGCACGGGCGCGGGAGATGGGGTTGCGGGCGATCGAGATCGGGACGATTGCCGCGCAGACCGAGCTACGGCAGTGGTACGAACGTCAGGGGTTCGTGGCGACCGGCACGCGTCACTTCGAGAGCCTGCCGTTCGACGTGACGTTCATGCGCAGGGAACTGGCGGACGAGGCGGCACCGCATGAGGAGACGAATCAGACGGGCGAGGGCGATATTCGGGCCTGCGGCAGCGTCTAGGCGCGCCAGCAAGCCACCCAGTGCCCGGGCGACTTCGCGCGCCACTCCGGGACGTGCTCGCGGCACTCGTCGACGGCGATCGGGCAGCGGGTGTGGAAGACGCAGCCGGACGGCGGAGACATCGGGCTGGGCACGTCGCCGTGGAGGATGATGCGCTCCCGCGTCGCTTCGACCTTCGGGTCCGGGATCGGCACCGCGGAGAGCAGCGCCTTCGTGTAGGGGTGCAGCGGGCTCTCGTACAGCTCCAGGCGGTCCGCCATCTCCATCAGCTTTCCCAGGTACATCACCGCCACGCGGTCGCTTATGTGTCGCACGACGGAGAGGTCGTGGGCGATGAAGAGATAGGTCAGACCGAAGCGCTCCTGGAGGTCCTCCAGCAGGTTGATGATCTGCGCCTGGATGGAGACGTCGAGCGCTGAGACCGGCTCATCGCAGACGATGAAGTCGGGCTCTACGGCGAGGGCGCGTGCCACGCCGATTCGCTGTCGCTGGCCGCCGCTGAACTCGTGCGGGTAGCGGTTGGCGTAATACGGATTCAGACCGACGATGCGCATCAACTCCTGGACGCGCTCGCGGCGCCGCTTGCCCGAGGCGAGGTTGTGGATCGCCAGCGGCTCGCCAATGATGCTGCCGATGCTCATGCGCGGGTTGAGCGAGGCGTAGGGGTCCTGGAAGATCATCTGCATCCGGCGTCGGAAGAGACGAAGCTCCTTGCCCTTCATGCCGCACAGGTCGCGGCCGCCGAAGAGCACCTGGCCGGCGGTCGGACGGTAGAGCTGAAGGATGGCGCGACCGGCCGTCGACTTGCCGCAGCCGCTCTCGCCGACCAGCCCCAGCGTCTCGCCGCGCCGGATGGCGAAGGACACGCCGTCGACGGCCTTCACGTCGGCGACCTTGCGCTGAAAGATCATGCCCGCCGTCACCGGGAAGTACACCTTCAGGTCGCGGACGTCGAGAAGGACGCTATCGCTGCTCCTCGACGCGGCGCTGTCGACGATGGTGTCGGGCTCGGTCGTCATACCACGGCCTTTTCGATTTCGGCGGCGTGCCAGCAGGCCGAGTAGTGCTTCTCGCCGACGAGCATGAGCGGCGGCTCTTCCGCGCGGCACTTGTCGTCGTGATAGGCGCAACGGGGATAGAAGCTGCAGCCGGCCGGCATGTGCACGAGGTCCGGCGGGAAGCCTTCGATGGGACTCAGCTTGCTGTGCCGCGCCTGGTCGAGCCGCGGAACGGATTTCAGCAGCCCGAGTGTGTAGGGATGCCGCGGATTGCCGTAGCCTTCGCGCGCGGTGGACGCCTCGACGATCTTGCCGGCATACATCACGTTGACGCGGCTGGCATAGCGGGCGATGACGCCCAGGTTGTGGGTGATGATGATGACGGCCGTCCCAGTCTCGCGGCTGAGGTTGGCGAGTATCTCCAGTATCTGCGCCTGGATCGTCACGTCCAGCGCCGTCGTTGGCTCGTCGGCGAGGAGAAGCCGGGGATTACAGGAGAGCGCCATGGCGATCATGACGCGCTGGCGCATACCGCCGGAGAACTGGTGCGGGTAGTCCTTGATGCGCGAGGCGGCGGCCGGAATCCCGACCATCTCCAGCAGCTCGACGGCGCGTTTCCTGGCGCTGGACTTGCCCATGTGCATGTGGAGCTCCAGCGTCTCGGTAACCTGGCGTCCGATGGTGAGGACGGGATTGAGGGAGGTCATCGGCTCCTGGAAGATCATGGCAATGCGATTGCCGCGAACGTGGCGGAGGTCGTTCTCGCTGAGCTTCAGGAGGTCTTTGCCCTCGAACCACACTTCGCCTTCGACGATGCGGCCGGGCGGCGTCGGGATGAGTCGCAGCAGCGAGAGGGCGCTGACGCTCTTGCCGCAGCCGCTTTCGCCGACCAAGCCGATGGTCTCGCCCTCATCGAGGTCGTAGCTGACGCCGTCCACCGCCTTGACGATGCCGTCGTCAGTGAAGAAGTGCGTTCTTAGGTTTTTTACCTCCAGCAGAGTCGCCATCGGAGGTTATCCCTTGCTACCACATGCCTGCCGTGCGGGCGGATCCGGCGGCATCGTGCGCGGTAGGGGACCGGGTGTTGTCGCGAACCTGGTGGGGAAGAGGGGACTCGAACCCCTACGCCTCTCGGCACATGATCCTAAATCATGCTCGTCTGCCAATTCCGACACTTCCCCGACCAGCGATCCTTCACTGGTAGGCCGCCCAGGACTCGAACCTGGAACCCGCTGATTAAGAGTCAGCTGCTCTGCCAAATTGAGCTAGCGGCCCTTGCACCTCGTACGATCTTACAATGCGCCGGTCCTAAAGGCCACGCTCGGCCTCCTGCTTCGCCCCTGAAGTATCGGCTGTTGACCCAGCAAATACGCAACTCCATAATAGCCTCGATAGCGCGCAGCTTCCACCCCAGGCATTTCGCCAACTCTCCTCAGACCGGTGGAGGCATGCCCGTGACTGCCATGATCGATGAACTGAAACAGGTCGAAGAACAGGCGCGAAGCGAGCTTGCCGCCGCCGGCGACGAGGCGTCGCTGCAGGCGTGGCGCGTGACGTTCCTCGGACGCAAGGGGCGGCTCACAGGCCTGCTCCGTCGACTCAGCGAGCTGCCGCCCGAACGGCGGCGGGACGTCGGCGGGGCTGCGAACCGGCTGAAGCAGGCGCTGGAAGAAGCGCTGGAGGCAAGAAGCGCGGAGGTCGAGGCAGAGGGTCTCGCAGCGGCGACGGCAGGCCGGCTGGACGTGACGCTGCCGGGCCGTCCGAAGAAGATCGGCCGCCTGCATCCCGTGGCGCAGACGCTGCGGGACGTTCTCGCCGCCTTCGTCTCGATGGGCTTTTCCGTCGTTGAAGGGCCGGAGGTCGAGTCCGACTACTACAACTTCGAGGCGCTGCGCATCCCCAAGGACCATCCCGCGCGCGACACGATGGACACGCTCTACGTGGACATCCCGCACGACGGCGAGTACGACGTGGTCATGCGGACGCACACGTCGCCGAACCAGGTGCGGGTGATGGAGAAGACGCGCCCGCCGATCCGCATCGTCTCGCCGGGACGCTGCTATCGGAACGAGGCAACGGACCCGACGCATGAGTGGATGCAGACGCAGGTGGAGGTGCTGGCGGTCGACGAGGGGATCAGCATGTCGGACCTGAAGGGCACGCTGTTCGAGTTCGCCAAGCGGATCTTCGGCCAGGAACGCAAGGTGCGCTTCCGCTGCGACTACTTCCCGTTCGTCGAGCCCGGCGCGGAGATGGCGATCGATTGCATGATCTGCGGCGGCGCCGGCTGCCGGACGTGCGGCGGCGAAGGCTGGATCGAGATACTGGGCTCCGGCATGGTGCACCCGGAGATCCTGTCGAACATGGGCTACGACGCCGACCGCTACACGGGGTTCGCCGCCGGCATGGGAATCGAGCGAATCTGCATGCTGCGGCACGGCATCGAAGACATACGGCTGTTCTACGCGAACGACCTGCGTTTCTTGAAGCAGTTCTGACAAACGACGTCGAGGCTGGAAAGCCTCGGCTACGGTGAATTGTATGAGAGTGTCGTTACGCTGGCTGAGCGAATACGTCGACATTGACCTGCCGCCGAAGGAACTGGCCCACCTTCTGACGATGGCCGGCCTCGGCGTCGACCGCATCGAGCGCACGGGCGGCGATTGGGAGGGCATCTTCGTCGGCCTCGTCGTCAAGGTCGAGCCGCACCCTAACGCGGACCGTCTCAAGCTGGCAACCGTCGACCTCGGCGCCGAGCGGATGACGGTGGTCTGCGGCGCCCCGAACGTCGCCGAGGGCCAAAAGATCGCCTTCGGATGCGTCGGCGCTCACATCACAAACCCGCAGACGCGCGAGGCCGTCATCCTCACGCCGGCGAAGATCCGCGGCGTCGAGTCGGCCGGCATGGTGCTCTCTGAGCGCGAGCTGGGCATCTCCGACGAGCACGTCGGCATCCTGGAGCTAGACGCGGACGCGCCGGTCGGCACGCCGCTCCAAGAGTATATGGGCGACACCATCTTCGACATCGCGGTGACGCCGAACCGCGGCGACTGTCTGTCGATGGTGGGCATCGCGCGCGAGGTGGCGGCGCTGACGGGGAAGACGGTCCGCTACCCGGACGGCACCTACGACGAGGCGGGCGCTGCCATCGCCGAACGCGTGAGCGTGGAGATCGCCGACGAGGACCTGTGCTCGCGCTACGTCGCGACGCTCGTCGAGGACGTGCGGTTGGGCCCGTCGCCACCGTGGATGCAGGAGCGGCTCATCGCGGCGGGAATGCGGCCGATCAGCAACATTGTCGACATCACGAACTACGTAATGATGGAGCTGGGACAGCCGCTGCACGCGTTCGACTTCAGCCTCGTGCGCGGCGGACAGATCGTCGTGCGGCGGGCGCGACCCGGCGAGAAGCTGACGACGCTCGACGGCGTGGACCACGAGCTTTCGCCGGACATGCTCGTGATCGCCGACGCCGAGGGCGCCGTGGCGCTGGCCGGCGTTATGGGCGGCGCCAACAGCGAGGTCGGAGACGACACGCGTTCGATTCTGCTGGAATCGGCGAACTTCAACGCGGCAAGCATCCGCCGCACCAGCGTCCTTCTGAAGGCGCGCAGCGAAGCTTCGAGCCGGTTCGAGAAAGGGCTGAGCCCGGAGCTGTCGATCGTCGCTCCCAGGCGGGCGACGAAGCTGATGGTGGAGCTGGCGGGCGGGCGCGCGGCCTCCGGCGCCGTCGACGTCTATCCGCGGAAGGCGGAACCGGTTGCGATTCGGGTGTCGCGGAAGCGCCTGCAGACGATCCTCGGGCTCGACCTGTCGCCCGACAAAGTGTGTGGCGTCCTCGAAGGACTGCAGTTCGGCTGCCGCGTCGACGACGGCGGCTACGGGGTCGACGTGCCGTACTGGCGCATGGACGTGCGCATAGCCGACGACGTGGCAGAGGAAGTGGCGCGGATGGTCGGCTACGACGAGTTGCCGGTCACGAACCTGCGCGGCGAGGTGCCGTCGATCATCCCGCAGCCGTTGCGGAACCTGCGGGAGCGCGCCCGCGACCTGGCTGCCGCATCCGGCATGCAGGAGGTCATCAACTACTCGCTGACGACGCTGGAGGCGCTGCGGCAGGTGGTGCCGCGGGAGCTTCTCGCGGAGCAGCCGCCGCTGCGGGTCGTCAACAGTCTCAGCAGCCAGCACGAGTACTTGCGGACGACGCTGCGCGCGAGCCTGCTGCAAAGCCTGGCGTCGAACCTGCGCTACGACAAGGGCGAGATGGCCCTCTTCGAAGCGGCGCGGGCTTACCTGCCGCGTGGTTCGGACCTGCCGCTGGAGGAGGAGCACCTGACGGCGGCGATCGGCGGGCGGCACGAGGACCGCTGGGGCCACCCCACGGACGAGCCGGTGGACTTCTACGATGCGAAGGGCTACCTGGAGGCGCTGCTCGACGGGCTGGGCATCGAGGCGGAATTCGTGGAGACTGACGTCTTCGGCATGAGCCGCGGGCGGGCGGCCGAAGTGCGCGCGCGGGGGGAACGGATCGCTGTCATCGGCCAGGTAGAGCCGCGCGTTGCCACCGCCTTCGACGTCGACGGCGAGGCGTATGTATTTGAAGTCGTTCTCGACAGGCTGCTGCCGCTGGTGGCCGGGCCCCGTCGCTACGAGGCGGTGCCGCGATTCCCGCCGGTGGTGCAGGACATCGCGCTGATCGTGAGCGAGGACGTGCCGGCCGAGCGGATCGCGTCGATCATCCGGAAGGCGCCGCTGGTGCGGGAGGTGCGCCTGTTCGACTACTATACGGGCGAGCAGGTGGGCACGGGGAAGAAGTCGCTGGCGTTTTCCATAACGTACCAGTCCTCGGAGCACACGCTGACGGACGAGGAGGTCGCGCGGGCGCAGCGGGGGATCGTGGAGCGGCTGAAGCACGAGGTCGGCGCGACGCTTCGAAGCTGAACAAATGTGACAATCCCTCCGACTTTGGACATTCCTATCGACCGCAATTGGACGTTCCTTGAAGCAGCGGAGGCTGCGTGGGGCAGATTCCCCCGCGGCTCGATGTATGCCGCCTCGTCTCGAATACTGATACTCAAGACCTGGGGCAACGTAGTTGGACGCGACCGCGCGCTCTCGGAAATGGACTCCTTCGTCGGTAGTGCCGGCGGCAAGGGGAAGGCGGCGTCTGAGCTCGGGATGGCCGCCAGTACTCTGCGCTCGTTGCGTAAGTACTACGATCACCTGTTGGTAGACAGTGGGCAGACTCTGGAATCGCCAGAGCACCTGCTGGCCCGTGCGCTTCAGGCAGGCGAAACAACGGATATCGAATTGACGGCGGGAATCCCTCCACAAGCGCGGTCACTGGCCAAAGAGATAGCGGCCCTCGCGACTTCAGGAGGGGGCGCGATCATAATTGGGGTCGATGACAATCGCCGCGTTGTGGGTCTTCGGGACTCGCGGGAACGAATTGAAGGCCTGGCGCAGATTGTTGAACCTACTCCAACGGTTAACGTTACCTACACAAGCCTTGAGGGCAAAGAGGTTTGCGTTCTTCTGATAGAGGGTGGAAGAGAGCCGCTCTACTACGTGGACAATCGCCCCTACGTGCGTGACGGCACGCTCTCTCGGCCAGCCAAACCCAGTGAAGTGATTGATTTGGTTCTTCAGCGGGGCCAGCCGCACCAGCTCCAGCAAGCCGAGTGATCGCCCATCCCGTGGAGCGCTAGGAGGCGGCGAGAGCGCTCTTGGCGGTGCCGACGAGCGCGGCGAAGACGGCGGCGTCGCGGACGGCCAGGTCGGCGAGGATCTTGCGGTCCACTTCGACGCCCGCCTTGCTCAAGCCTTCGATGAAGCGGCCGTAGGTGATGCCTTCGGCCCGGGCAGCGGCGTTGATGCGCTGGATCCAGAGGCGTCGGAACTGGCCCTTGCGGTCGCGCCGGTCGCGAGAGGCGTAGTCGAGGGCGTGGAGGACGGACTCGTTGGCGCGGCGAAAGATGCGATGGCGCTGGCCGCGGTGGCCCTGGGCCATCGCGAGTATTTTCTTGTGCCGGTGATGGGCGGTAACGCCCCGCTTGACTCTGGTCACGGTCTATCCTCTTCTGCGCTAGCCGAGACCATACGGCAGCAGCTTGCGCATCGTCTTCTTGAAGGCGTTATCGACGGGCAGCTTGCCGCTGATGTCGCCCTTGCTGCGGTTGGCCTTGCGACGGCGGAAGTGGCTGATGTTGCCCTTGCGGCGCATGATCTTGCCGGTTCCGGTTATATGGAAGCGTCGCTTGGCGCCCTTGTGTGTCTTCAGCTTCGGCAATTTACTTCTCCGCGACGGCCTCGGTTGGCGGATGGTCTTCGTGCGGCTTCGGCTGCTTGAAAGCCACCGGCGCCAGGATCATTGTCATGAAGCGCCCCTCAAGGGAGGCCGGCTTCTCGAGCGAGGCTATCTCCCTGACGTGCTCGTAAATCTGGTCGAGAAGGTTCCTTCCGAGCTCCGGGTAGGTGACCTCCCGGCCGCGAAACATCACCGATACCTTGACCTTGTCGCCCTCTTTCAGGAGCTTCTCGGTCACGCGCGCCTTCAACTCCATATCGTGCGGCGTGATCTTGGGCCGGAAGCGCACCTGGCGGGTGACGACCTGTCGCTGGTGCTTGCGCGCTTCGCGCTCTCGCCGGGCCTGCTCGTACTTGAACTTGCCGTAGTCGAGGACGCGGCACACGGGGGGCCGCACGTTTGGGGCGACCTCCACCAGGTCGGAGTCCGTCTCACGGGCTATCTCGAGCGCGCGGGCCACAGGCATAACGCCCAGTTTTTCGCCGTTCGCTCCGATTACGAGTACTTCTGGGGCCCGTATGGCCTCATTGATACGGAGTTCGCGAACTATGCCTGCAACCTCTTCAGCTTCAGCGTTCTCTTCGGCAACATACCTGATTGGTGTCAAAAACTATAGCACGGGCCGGAGGGGTAGTCAACGGGTGCGTGCTCGGGGCGCCGGCGGCGGCGCGCGGCCCGACTGCACTAAGTTACACCCTTTGCTAAGATAGATACACGAATCAAAAGAGGAGTTTCGTCGCTTGACCCACGAGTTCACGATCGCGCGCGAGATCGCTGAGAAGGTGACGAGCGCGGCGAAGAAGGCGGAGGCGAAGCGCGTCGTCGCCGTTGAGCTGGAGCTTGGGGACCTCGCCTTCTTCGACACGGAGGCGCTGGAGATGTGGCTGCACCAGGAGCTCGCCAACGGCCCCGCGAAAGACGCCACCATCAACATCGACGTCGTCGAATCGGCACTGACGTGCAAGGACTGCGGTTTTCGTGGCCAGCCGCGGGTCCCGCCGTATTACGACCATCATCTGCCGCTGCCGCCGGCCGAGTGTCCGCACTGCGGCTCCGCCAACGTCACCCTCGACGCGAGGACCGACTGCATCCTCAAACGAATCGAGCTAGAGGTCTGATGCAGCGGCTCAAGGTGACCATCCGCGGCGCCGTGCAGGGCGTCGGCTTCCGACCCTTCGTCTACCGGCTGGCAACAGAGATGGCGCTCCAGGGCTGGGTGAACAACAACCCCCAGGGCGTGTTCATCGAAGCGGAGGGCGCGAAGGAAACGCTGGACGGCTTCCTGCTGCGGCTGGACAGCGAGAAGCCCTCGCTTTCGTTCATTCAGAGCCTGGAGTACTCGCTGCTGGAGCCCGTGGGCTACGCCGGCTTCGAGATCCGTCACAGCGACGGCGCCGGCGAGCGCTCGGCCGTCATCATGCCGGACATCGCCACCTGCCCGCAGTGCCGGGAGGAGCTGCTCGACGCCGCGGACCGTCGCTACCGGTATCCCTTCACCAACTGCACGCTTTGCGGGCCGCGATTCAGCATCGTTCAGGCGCTTCCCTACGACCGCGCAAACACGACGATGCAGCGCTTCGTCATGTGCCCGCGCTGTCGCCACGAGTACGAGGACCCGCGCGACCGTCGCTTCCACGCCCAGCCCGATGCCTGCGGCGTCTGCGGGCCGCGGCTGACGCTGTGGGACGAGTCCGGGAAGACGCTCGCCGAAGGCGACGACGCCCTGAAACGGACCGCGCAGGCGCTGCAGCAGGGGCTCATCGTAGCGCTGAAGGGGCTCGGCGGCTTCCAGTTGCTTGTCGACGCCCGTAGCGACGAGGCGGTGCGGCGATTGCGCGAGCGAAAGCGCCGCGAAGAAAAGCCGCTCGCCGTCATGTTTCCGGATATCGCGTCACTGAAGCGCTGTGCCAACGTCTCCGCGCTGGAGGAGCGGCTGCTCACGTCGCCGGAGAGCCCGATCGTGCTCCTGGAGAAGGCGTCGGAAGACGCCGTCGCACCGTCGGTAGCGCCGGACAACCCGTACCTTGGCTCCATGCTGCCCTACACGCCGCTGCACCACCTGCTGCTGAGCGAAGTCGGCTTTCCCGTCGTCGCGACCAGCGGCAACCTGCACGACGAGCCCATCGTGACCGACGAGGCGGAGGCCGTGGAGAGCATCCGCGGCATCGCCGACCGCTTCCTCGTGCACGACCGGCCCATCGAGCGCCACGTCGACGACTCCGTCGTCCGCGTGCAACTGGGGCGGGAGATGGTAATGCGACGAGCCCGCGGCTATGCGCCGCTGCCGGTCGCCGTCAAGCGGACGCTGCCGCCCCTGCTGGCCGTGGGCGCGCATCTGAAGAACGCCGTCGCGGTGTCGCGCGGGAGCGAGGTCGTCCTCAGCCAGCACATCGGCGACCTGGAGACCGCGAAGGCGCTCTTCGCTTTCCGCAAGGTCATCGCCGACCTGCTTTCGTTGTACGAAGTGACGCCCGCGGCCGTCGTCCATGACATGCATCCGGACTACCTGTCGACGCAGTGGGCGAAGAGCGCCCCGTACCCCGCCATCGCCGTCCAGCACCATCATGCTCATCTGGCGGCCTGCCTGGCGGAAAACGATCTCGAGGGCGAAGTTCTGGGCGTCACGTGGGACGGCGCCGGCCTTGGCGACGACAGCACGCTGTGGGGCGGCGAGTTCCTGCTCGGCGATGCGTCCGCCTACCATCGCGTCGCGTCGCTGCGACCGTTCCGGCTGCCCGGCGGCGAGGCGGCGATCAAGGAGCCGCGTCGCACGGCGCTGGGCCTGCTGCACGAGATGAACGCCGATTTCGACTTACTGCGGCCGGCGGCGGACGCGACGTCGCTGTCCGATGGCGAGCTAGGCCTGCTGACGCAGATGCTGGCGAAGGGCGTCAACTCGCCCCTCACGACGAGCGCTGGTAGACTATTTGATGCGGTCGCCGCGTTGCTTGGGCTCCGCTCCGTCTGCTCCTTCGAAGGGCAGGCGGCGATGATGGTGGAGTTCCAGGCGGAGCGCGGCGTAGATGACCGGTACGACTTCCCCTTACGCGAGGGCGAGCCGCTCGTGCTGGACTGGGAGCCGGTGTTGCGCGGCGTGATGCAGGACCGCGACGAAGGCGTCGCGCCCGGCGTCATCTGCGCCAGGTTCCATAACACGCTGGCGGAGGCGATAGTCGAAGTGGCGCGTCGGACCGGCGCGACGAGGGTGGCGCTGACGGGCGGCGTCTTTCAGAACCGCTACCTGACGGAACGGACCTTTCGCCGCCTGGAGAGCGAAGGCTTCCGGCCGTTCACGCACCAGCGGGTGCCGCCGAACGACGGCGGAATCGCGCTCGGCCAAGTGCTGGTGGCGGCAGCGAGGATGGAAAAGGGATGTGCTTAGGAATACCGGGAGAGATCATTTCAATTGACGAGGCGTCGGATTTGCGGACGGCGAAGGTGCGCTTCGGCGGCGCAACGCGCGACGCTCACCTGAACCTCGTGCCGGACGCGCAGGTCGGCGACTACGTGATCGTGCACGTCGGCTTCGCACTCAGCAAGATCGACGCGGACGAAGCCGGAGAAGTCTTCGAGATGCTGCGAACGCTGGGAGGACCATAGTGCGCTACCTCGACGAGTACCGCGACGGGGACGCCTCCCGCAAGCTGCTCGATGCCATTGCCGCCGCCGTAACGCGGCCCTGGACGGTCATGGAGGTCTGCGGCAGTCAGACGCACTCGTTCCTCAAGTACGGCATCGACCAGATGCTGCCGGCGGAGGTCACGCTCATCCACGGGCCGGGCTGCCCGGTCTGCGTAACGCCGGCCGAGATCATCGACCAGGCCATCGCGCTGGCTGAGCGTCCCGACGTCACCCTTGTCTCCTACGGCGACATGCTACGCGTGCCGGGCAGCGCTAAGGACCTGCTCAGTGTCAAAGCCGAAGGCGGCGACGTGCGCATGGTCTACTCGTCGCTTGACGCGCTCAAGCTGGCGCGCGAGCACCCGGACCGCAAGGTCGTCTTCTTCGCTATCGGCTTTGAGACGACGGCGCCGGCGAACGCCATGGCGGTCGTTGTCGCCGAGCGCGAGGGCATCGACAACTTCTTTATGTTAACTTCGCATGTCCTCGTTCCGCCAGCGCTGGAGGCGATAGCATCCTCGCCGGAGAACCGCGTCCAGGGATTCCTGGCGCCCGGGCACGTCTGCACCGTCACCGGCTACGTCGACTACGAGCGGCTGGCGGAGAAGTACCGCATCCCCATGGTCGTGAGCGGTTTTGAGCCGCTGGACCTGCTGCAGGCGACCTACATGCTCGTCCGCCAGCTCGAAGAGGGGCGCTGCGAGGTCGAGAACCAGTATGCGCGCTCGGTGAAGCGAGAGGGCAACGAGCAGGCGCGGGCCCTGATGGAGAGCGTGTTCGAGGTCGTCGACCACGGCTGGCGCGGCATCGGCGTCATCCCGAGGAGCGGCCTGCGGCTGAAGGGGCGCTACGCGCGCTTCGACGCGGTGCGCGCCTTCGACATCGCCGCCACGACCCCACGGCAGGCCGAGAGCGTTTGCATCGCCGGCCTCGTGCTGCAGGGCATCAGGAAGCCCGTCGACTGCGCCGCCTTCGGGAGCGACTGCACGCCGGAGCACTGCCTGGGCGCGCCGATGGTCTCGTCGGAGGGCGCCTGCGCCGCCTACTATCACTACGCGCGTCAGGGGGCGCCCCGGTGACCATCTTCCCGGAATGCCCGCTGCCCCTGAACGAGTACCCGCGCGTCCTTCTGGCCCACGGCGGCGGCGGCCGGCTAACGCAGAGCCTCATCGAGCGCGTGCTGCTGCCTTCTTTCGACAACCCGTACCTGGCGCCGCTGCACGACGGCGCGCTGCTCGAGATCGGCGGGCAGCGACTGGCGCTTTCTACCGACTCCTACGTCGTGCAGCCACTGTTCTTTCCCGGGGGCGATATCGGCCGCCTGGCGGTCTTCGGGACGGCGAACGACCTGGCGATGTGCGGCGCGCGGCCTCTCTTCCTTAGCTGTGGCCTCATCATCGAAGAGGGCTTCGCGATGGCGGACCTGTGGCGCGTCGTCGTCTCGCTGAAAGAGGCGGCGAAGGAAGCCGGCGTGCAGATTGTCACCGGCGACAGCAAGGTGGTCGAGCGCGGCAAAGGCGACGGCGTCTTCATCAACACCGCCGGCATCGGCGTAGTGCTTGCCGGCGCCAACGTGGGCCCCCAGCGCGTCCGCCCTGGCGACGAAATCGTCTTGAGCGGCTCGCTCGGGAGGCACGGCATCGCTATAATGGCTCTGCGTGAAGGGCTCGACCTCGACGTTGCGATACAGAGCGACTCGGCGCCGCTGTTCCCGATGGTCGAGGCGCTGGCGGAGGAAGGGATCGATGTCCACATGCTGCGCGACCCGACGCGCGGAGGAGTATCGTCGGCGTTGAACGAGATCGGGAAAAAGAGCGGTGCCGGCATTCTCATCGAGGAGGAGCGCATCGCTGTTGGCCCTGGGGTGCAGGGCGTATGCGAGATCCTCGGGCTCGACCCGCTGTACGTGGCGAATGAGGGCAATTTCCTGGCATTCGTGCCAGCAGGCCAGGGAGACCGGGCGGTTGAGGTATTGAGGCGACATCCCAGCGGCAGGGAGGCGGCGGTTATCGGGCGGGCGGTGGCTGAACACGGCGGAACGGTTGTCATGCGAACGCGCATCGGCGGCGAGCGCATCGTCGACGTGATGAGCGGAGAGCAGCTACCGAGAATATGTTAGGAGGAGGATGACGTGTCGCGAGAAAGATGGCGCAACTGGCTCCCATATGCACCTATAGCTTCGGTTCTCCTCGTCATCCTGATCGCCCTGGCGCTGGACCTGGCTCTGGGCGGTCCGACCAACGCGACGCCCCAGAACCAGGCGCAGCCGCCGGAGGTCGTTCGCTCTACCGCTGAAGCCGCGCCCGTTTCGCCGACGCCGTGGGTGCCGCCAGCGACGGACACTCCGACGCCCGGTCCAACCGCTATACCCGGCGTTGTGGCGCAGATGCGCGACCAGACGCGGATCTCGGACCTGTACGCGATTGGCGTCGCCCTTGATCAATACCGGAACGCTAAGGGCGGGTTCCCCAGCACCGACGACAACGTTCAATCGGCGTGCGGCTACAAGGACCTGGACGCCCTCTGCAAGATCAGCGACTACCTGGACCCGATACCGAGCGATCCGATCGGCGATGTCATTATCAACGGCTACTGGTACGTGTCCGATGGCAAGAAATTCACGCTGATCGCGGGCGTCGATTCGCCGGCCGATGGCACACCGGCGACGTGCGAGCAGCGCTTCTATGACCACACGAAGAAGACGAATCTCTACTGCCTGAACAGCGTCAACTAGGCATCCAACGCGTCAGAGCGAGAGAATGTGGACGCTGGCGACAGCGTTTTCGCCTCGCATCATGCCGCCGCTGTTCTCCGTAAGCGCGACTTTTGCCCCCGCCACCTGTCGCTCGCCCGCTTCGTCGCGCAACTGAAGAAACGCCTCGTAGATCTGCGCGGCACCAGTCGCGCCTATAGGGTGGCCCTTGGAGATAAGACCGCCGCTCGGGTTCACGGGCAGCTTCCCGCCCAAGGACGTGCCGCCGCTGTCGATGAGGCGGCCGCCTTCGCCGGGCGGGCAGAAGCCCATCTCTTCGCACAGGATGAGCTCGGCGGAGGCTGTCGCGTCGTGCACCTCGGCGACGTCGACGTCTTCGGGCGTGAGCGAGGCCATCGCGTAAGCGGCAGCGGCGGAGCGCTCGCCGAGCCCCGGTTGGCCGGGAGAATGGTCCTCGCCCGACGTCAGCACGCTGGCCCGCACCCAGACCGGCTTCGTCGTGAGCTGGCGCGCCTTCTCCTCCGAGCAAAGGACCAGGGCGACAGCGCCGTCGCCGATGGGCGAGCACATCAGGCGGGTGAGAGGCTCGGTGATAAGCGGCGAGGCCAGCACCTCTTCGAGAGAGTAACGCTCCCGGTACTGGGCATGGGGGTTGAGACTACCGTTGAAGTGGTTCTTCACGGCCACGCGGGCAAACTGCTCCTTCGTTGTGCCGTAGCGACGCATGTGGTCACGGGCAATGGCGGCGTAGAGGTCCATAAACAGGCTGCGCGAGGAGCCAGCGCCCGCAACGCCTCCCTGGTCGGCCTGGGCCTCGGCGACCATCTGCTCCGTCAGCTCAACGTCGACGGCGGAGCCAATAGCGTCGAAGGAGCGCTGTTTATCGGTGTGGTAAAGCTTCTCGACCCCCAGGGCGAGCGCCACGTCGTACATGCCGGAGGCGACGTACAGCCAGGCGAGATGAAACGCGGTCGATGAGCTGGCGCAGGCGTTTTCCGCATTGAGCATAGGTATGCCGCCGATCCCCATGTCACGCAGCATGACCTCCGCGCGCACCATCTCCTGGCCGGTGATAAGTCCGGCGGCGGCGTTCCCGACGACGGCGACTTGAAGGGAGGATTTCGCCGTGCCGGCCGTCGCCAGCGCCCCTTCGACTGCCTCTCTCGCCAGGTCTTTCAGTCCACGGTCAAGGAACTTTCCAAAGCGGGTCATGTCCGCGCCGACGACTGCGACTTTTCGCATCGTTCCACCTTTCTGGAGAGAACTCGGTATCTGCACGATATCGTTCAAGCCCGTTGACTTCAAGCGGACGCGCCGCCGGATCCGGCAATATAATGCAATCTTCAGGTTCGCAGGCGGATATTGAGCGGATATTGCACTTCCTTTCACAATAATGTAGTCTTGCCGCATGTCCAGAAGAGTGCTGGCGATGCCGAAGGGCAGAAGCGGCGTGGTCTGGCGGTTTCCGCGGCGGGATGGCTTCGAGAAGCTGAGGACGCGAACGCACAGTCACGACGCCCTCGAGGTCGTCCTCATCGTAGCGGGAAGCTGTATCTACGAGGTGGGCGGCGAGCGACTGACGCTGCAAACGCGCAGTCTGCTGTGGGTCCCCCCGGAGTTGAACCACGCCGTGGTCGATCACACTCCCGGTTTTTCTATGTGGTATGTAGGAGTATCTCCCCGACTGGTCGCAGAGATGAAGCCCCGCATTCCTGTTCTCTCCGGGAGTAGCTCGTATCTCGGTCTGACGAGGGTCCTTCCGCCCCGGTGCGTCAGGACGCTGAACAACCTGGCGCAAGAGTTGGCGACGGGCTTTCAGCCGCTCGATGGCCAGGAGTTCGGGATTGCCTGGTGGCTGGCTACCGCCTGGAACGCCTTCACGTACGGCGACTCCAAGGATGCGAGGGCCCTCCACCCCGGCGTGTCGCGCGCCATGTCGCTCTTGCTTACCGATCCCTCCCGCGACCTGACGGCCCTCGCGCAGGCGATCCACCTCAGTCCCAGCCAGCTCAGCCGGCTGTTCAAGAGCCAGGTGGGAATGAGCATCAGCGATTTCCGCAACCACGTCCGCCTGGAGGCGTTCCTGCGACTCCGCCCACACTCCAAGCGCAAGGTGCTCTTCGAGGTCGCGAGGGAGGCGGGTTTCGGCAGTTACGCGCAGTTCAATCGAGTCTTTCGTCGCGAGATGGGCTGCAGCCCGGAAGAGCACTTTCGCTCTAAGCGAAAGAAGGTCCCCCCGGAGTCAGAGGCGGTCGCTTCGACCTGATATTCCCCTGAAGCGTTGTGACCATTCTCGGGGCCCAAGATGGCTGACGTCGTCGACGACGTCGAGCCGCGCGGCCTCTATCTCCAACATTCGCGCCTATTTGGCACAAGGAATGCAGCGCACTACAATACTATTGACTGCGATGAGTCGGCGGCCAAAGCGCATTCGTAAAGGTAGAATCGGTCCATGCTGGAAAGCGAAACCCGCGACACTGAGAGAAAGACAGTCGCCATACTAAAAGTGCTCAGCGAGTCGAAGGACCCGCTGGGCTCCATCAGCATTGCCCGCGAGCTGGAGAACCAGGGCATCTATCTGAATGAGCGCACCGTCCGCTATCACCTGCGCATCACCGACGCTCGCGGCTTCACGCAGCCCCTCGGCAGGGACGGACGGATGCTGACGCGCAGAGGCCACGAAGAGCTATCGAACGCGCTGGCGCCGGAGCAGCTCGGATTCGTCATCGAGCGCATCGCGTCGCTGGCCTTTCAGACGACGCTCGACCCCACCACCGGCACGGGCGAGGTTGTGATCAACACGTCGCTGTTCCCCAAAGACAGGTTCCGCAAGGCACTGGCGGCAATGAAGGACGCGTTTGCGGCCGGCATCTGTGTCAGCGAGCTCGTCGCAGTTGCGAATGAGGGAGAGAAGCTGGGCGACGTCATCATCCCCGACGGCAAAGTCGGGCTGGCAACGGTCTGCAGCGCCACGATCAACGGCGTTCTCCTCAAGGCCGGCGTTCCCATGGACTCCCGTTTCGGTGGCATCCTGGAGGTGCGCGACGGCCAGCCGCGACGGTTTGTCGCCATAATCCACTACGCCGGGTCGTCGCTGGACCCGTCGCTGGCCTACATCAAAGCCGGCATGACCAGCGTGCGCGAGGCGGCGATTCACGGCAACGGCAAGATCCTCGCCAACTTTCGCGAGATCCCCGGCGCGGCAAAGCCGATTGCTGAGGAGATCATCGAGAAGCTGCGGGGTATCGGGATCGGGGGCGTGGTAACGACAGGCTATCCCAGCCAGCCCGTCTGCCAGATATCCGTCGGGCTGAACAAGGTCGGCCTCATCCTGGACGGCGGCCTGAACCCGCTGGCCGCAGCCGAGGAGGCCGGTGTCGCGGCGGAAAACGTCGCTAACAGCGGCACGATGGACATCCGGAGCCTGCAGAGCTTCTCGACCATCTAAGTCTTCTCGCCCCTCGCCATCTCCCCGGCGTTGCCGCCAGACAAGCCATCCAATATACTGCCCTCAACCAACGAACAGCAGCAGGGAGGACTATTACCAATGGTGATGGAGAGACTCGACCTGACAGGAAAAGTGGTCGTGATTACCGGCGCTGGTCGCGGACTGGGCAAGGACATGACACTGGCCGTGGCGAAGGCAGGCGCACACATTGTCGCCGCCGCGCGCACCCAGAAATACATCGATGCGATAGCGCAAGACGTCATCGCCATGGGCGGCGGCCGCAGGGCTATCGCCGTTCAGACCGACGTGCGTGAGTCGGCGCAGGTAGATCGGCTTGTGGCCAGGGCCGTGGAGGAGTTTGGTCGAGTCGATGTCATCGTGGCTAATGCCGGCATCGGCGAGGGGCGCGGCCTCAACCGGCCGCTGTGGGAAGTGACCGACGAAGACTGGCACGACAATATCGACGTCAATCTTTCCAGCACCTTCTACTGCGCCCGCGCCGTCGCCAAGCCGATGATCGACCAGGGCGGAGGCTCCATCATCACTCTCAGCTCCGGCACGGCTTTCCGGGGCGCCCCTCATATCCTTCCGTATGCCGCCGCAAAGGCCGGCGTCATTTCCCTCACCCAGTCGTTTGCAATCATGCTGGCGCGCTACAACATTCGCGTGAACTGCATCATCCCCGGCGAGTTCGCCAAGCGCCCGTCCGCGAACGAGGAGGAAGAGCGCCACTGGGATGAGCGGGGTAAGTTCTTCCCGGCGCAGCGCGTCGGCGAGCCCTGGGAACTGGGGCCGCTGACGGTTTTCTTGGCCTCCGATGCCTCCAGCTACATCACGGGCCAGGGCATCGCCGTAGAGGGCGGCTTCCTTTCCGGCGGTTACGCACCGATATCCTTCGCGCCCGAGGTGGCCATCTCCTAGACGGCAAACGAACCCTCTTCCCCATGCGTGCCCGCAGAACGCCCGCATATAGGGAACTGCCACTATGTAGATCGGCTCGGCGTCTGCCGATATCTTCTTCAGCCTAGCAATATAGCTTCCATACTGCTTTCAGGTCGGAGGTAGGACGCCATGTACAAGAAGATGCTGGTCCCGGTGGACGGTTCCCTTCGTTCGGAAGTCGTAGTAAGCCATGCCGCCGAGACAGCGAAGGCATTTGGCTGCACCATCAGGCTGCTCACAGTCGTCGATCTCGACAAGCGCAACGGCAAGGCGCAGGATGGCCCCACGGACGAGGCGGCAAGCCTTGCCTGGGTTGAGTCGCAGATAGAGGAAGCCGAGAACCACCTGCGACCGGTGGCGGAGCGCTTCGAGGACCATGGCCTGAAGCCGGAGATGGAAGTGCGCTTCGGCAACCCGTCAGCCGAGATCCTGAAAGCGGCGGCCGAGTACGGCACGGACATCATCGCCATGGCCACCCGTTCACGGCGCGGCGTGGCACGGCTGATGTTCGGCAGTGTGGCGGACCAGGTGCTGAAGGAGTCGCACGTGCCCGTCCTGCTCATAACAGCGGCCTAGGCGGGGCAAACAGCAGGCGAGCACCGGATAACGTAGCAAGGGTCCAGCGAGAGAAGCGGCGGTCGTTCGACCGTCGCTTCTGCGTCCCTTTGCGCCGCCAGCCGTGAGAAATGAAGAACCGCCGGTCCGTACTGGCGCCGGCGGTTCCTTGTTACCCGTGTTTGTCTTTACTTCCGGTCGAGTCCAGCCTGCACGTCAGGCTACGTGCGCTTGATGATGCCCAGCGGCATGAGGTACGAGCCCCAGGTCTCGTTAACGATCTGCGCGAACGAGGCGTAAAGGGCAGCGCCCGCGGTGAACAGACCCTCGTAGCCGGCGAAGTGCTCGACGTTTGAGTTTCCGCTGTGTGCGCCCCAGGCCAGCAGATAGAATAGGATGGCCAGAGCCCCGAACACGACCATCAGCGCCACGGAGATCCGCATCGTGCCGACGAACATGTAGGTGGTGAAGATTCCCCATCCCACCAGGAACACCGTGACGCCGCCTGGCGCCGACACCGGGCCCAGGATCTTGTTGCCGATGAATATCTCCATGACGGCGAAGGCCAGCCAGAAGGCGCCGAAGGACGTGAACGCCGTCGCGCCGAAGGTGTTGTTCTTCTTGAACTCCCACTGGCCGGCCAGCAACTGCGCGAGACCGCCGTAGAAGAGACCGACGGGCAACACCATCCCAATGTCGGTCTTGTTGATGATGCCTGCGTTTACCACGTTGAGCAGCAGCGTAGTGAGACCAAAGCCGGCGAGACCCAGAGGCGCGGGGTTCGCAATCGTCTCCGTGACCGTGACGGCCTTGCCCTTTAGCCCTTCGACTTCTCTTCTCAGGGCTTCGAGTCTTGCCTCGATGTCGTTTGGCACGAAAGAAACCTCCTATTTCCTGCTTCGATTTCCGATTGTGGATATCTATAGCACGCCTTCCGGCTAAATGTCCACTGGCCGCAATAGTCAGTGGCGCATTCGCCGCGGAGGTGTCTTAGGAGGCGCGGAGAGATGGTTCGAGAGGGAATGAAAGAGATGACTGGGCACCCACTCTTTCGAGCGGGTGCCCAGATTTCGGGCTCTATTGTCGGAATCCTACGGCCGCGTCCGCTGGCTTTCCTTAAAGGAGAGCAGTTGCTCCTTAATGGAGGTCAACCACCGTATCCAGGCCGGCAGGTGTCGTCCTGGCGATGGTCATCGTGCCGCCGAGCGGTGGCTTCACCTCGATGGTGAAGGCCTGGTTCGGGCCCAGATTTTCAGCGGTGAGGTCCAGATTGATCTCCGCGAGCTCACCTTCAGACAGCAGATTGTCGCCGTTGCCCACAAGCCAGGTAACCGTCCACGCTAGGTTCGTGTCATCTACTAGGGAGTCGCGGTAGTCAACGACCATCTTGTTGCTCGTCGCTGCGGGGTCGAGGTCGACGGGCTCACCGCCGGCGGCGTTGGCCAGGTCGAAGGTGACACTCTGCACCGTGGTCCCGTCGGTGGTGGCGACGACGGCGCCTCTCAACTCTAGCGAACCTTCGGTCTTCTGGAGTCCGGAGTAGACCGCTTCCTTGCCTCGCTCAGCGCTGAAGAGACCGGTGCTTAGCACGACGAATGCGAAGACGGTCGCCACAACTACGAAGGCGATCAAGATGATGGCGGTCTCTAGACCGGTGATCCCTTCCTCTTCCCGTGTTGCCTTGAAGAACTTGAGTATTTTGCTCATTCACTCCCTCCTTATTCGGAGCGGGGCCCTGTTGAGACGCGGCCCGTTTCCCCGCCAAGGGCGGGGGCTTGCGGCAGCCATCCTCCTGGCTACCGCTTCCAACCATCAGGGTCTGTTTGTGTGTCGATACTCAGAAGGGTTGGATGAAGGGTGTCAGCACCCGACTTAACAGAGGGGCTAACCCCTGAACGGGCAGATCAACCAGAAATTGAAGCTAGCATGGGAGGATAGATCGCGAGTGACCCGCGCTTTTCAGCTTGGCCGCCGGCGCTCGGGGGCGACTTAGCTTGCCGCGCCTACCAGATGCCCATCTCCATGCGGGCATCTTCGCTGGCCATGGTGGCCGGGTCCCAGAGAGGGCTGAACGTGAGCGCCAGCTCGACTTCGCGCACGCCGGGGATCTCCAGCACGGCGCGCCGGATCTGCTCGGCAATGACGCCGGCGAGAGGACAGGCCGGGCTGGTGAAAGTGTAGGTCACGCGTACGGTGTCGCCTGTGATGTCGATTGCGTAGATGAGACCGAGGTCGACCACGCTGAGTCGCATCTCGGGATCGAGCACGTCACGCAGGCGCTCACGGACGACTTCTTCAGAGAAGAACACAGCTAGGACTCCTGCGCCTGCTCGTGCTGGTCCAGGAGGTCGGTCAGGGCGTGCCAGGCGAGAGTGGCGCACTTGACGCGCACGGGGTACTTCGCCACGCCGACGAATGCCTCCAGGTCGCCCAGGTCTTCGGCGGGCGGCGAGTCGGGATCGGTCATCATCCGCGTGAAGTGCGCGATGAGCGCGCGCGCTTCCTCGACGGTCTTCCCCTTGATCGCCTCCGTCATCATGGAGCCGGAGGCCTGGCTGAGGGAGCAGCCGTGCCCCTGGAAGCCCACGTCGACAAGAACGCCGTCCTCGAAGTGGGCTTCGACGGCGATCTCGTCACCGCATAGCGGATTATAGCCCTCACCCACGACCTTAGGATCGACGACGGAGCGGTGATTCCGCGGCCGCCGGTAGTGGTCGAGGATCAGGTCTTTGTAGAGCTCGTCAAGCTCGGGGCCGGCTGACGATGACATTTCCAAAGAACTTTGCTGCTTCCTTGACGCCCTGCGCCAGGGCGTCGACTTCCTCGCGGGTGTTGTAGAGATAGAAGCTGGCACGCGCTGTGGCGACAACGCCCAGTCGCGTCATGAGCGGCTGAGCGCAGTGGTGGCCGGCGCGGATGGCGATGCCGTAGCTATCGAGAACTGTGCCGATGTCATGGGGATGAAGGTCGCTCAGGTTGAAGGAGACGGCGGCGCCGCGAATAGAAGCGTCCTTCGGCCCGTAGAGCGTCACGTCCGGGATCTCTGAGAGCACTTGCAAGGCGTAGGCGGTGAGCTCGATCTCGTGGCGGCGCACGGCCCGCATGCCGATGCCCTCGAGGTAATCGATGGCGGCGCCGAAAGCGATGACGTCGGCGATGTTCGGCGTGCCCGCCTCGAAGCGCCAGGGAAGGTCGTTCCAGGTGGAATCGTCGATCGTTACCCGGCTGATCATATGGCCGCCGGTCAGGAAGGGCGACATCTCTTCGAGTATGCTGCGACGGGCATAGACAACGCCCACGCCGGTGGGGCCGAGCATCTTATGGCTGGAGAAGACAAGGAAATCGCAGTCGAGGTCCTGAACGTCCACCGGCATATGGGGCACGCTTTGCGCCCCGTCGACGAAGACGAGAGCGCCGTAGCGGTGCGCAAGAGCGGCAATCTCGCGCACGGGGTTGATGGTGCCGAGCACGTTCGACATCTGCGTCAGCGTGACCAGCTTTGTCCTCTCGCCGACGAAACGCTGCCAGTCCTCGGGGCGCAGCTTGCCCTCGTCGTCAATGTCGACGAATCGGAGAACGGCGCCGGTCTCTTTCGCCAGCATCTGCCAGGGGACGAAGTTGCTGTGATGCTCCATGATCGTGAGCACGATCTCGTCGCCGGCCTTGATGTGCGTGCGTCCCCAGCCCTGGGCCACAAGGTTGATCGACTCAGTGGCGTTGCGCGTGAAGATGATGCTTTCCGCGCCCGGCGCGTTGATAAAGCGCGCGACCTTCAGTCGCGCCTCTTCATAGCGGCCCGTCGCCTCTTCGGCAAGGGTGTGCAGGCCACGATGGATGTTGGAGTTATAGTGCTCGTAGTACTCCACTAGTGCGTCGATGACGGCGTGCGGCTTCTGCGTGGTGGCGGCATTGTCCAGGTAGACCAGGGGCCTGCCATGCACCCTGCGCTGGAGGATCGGAAAATCTTTACGTATAGCTTCAATGTCAAACATCGCGTGCCCCCTCGGGAAACGACAGCATGACGTTCCCCCCATCAACCGCCACCGGATAGGTGCGGATTGCATTAATAGCGGGAAAGACCGTGGCGCGACCACTGCGTATGTCGAAGCGGCCGCCGTGGCGCGGGCATTCGATCTCGCCGTCGCAGAGCCTGCCGTTACCCAGCGGTCCGCCGTCATGCGTGCAGACGTCGTCGACGGCGAAGTACTCGCCACCGACGTTGCACAGCGCTATCCGGCGTCCGCTCACTTCGACCACCCTCACTGTTCCCGGCGGGACGTCCAGCGTCGCCGCCGCCTTTATAGACTCAGACATAGTCAGGCCGCCTTCGCCACTAGCCGGCGCTCCAGGACGCGGCCGATGAAATCGTGCGCGCGGACGGGGCTCAGGCGCTCCAGCCCCTCGCGGAAGAAGCCGTCAACGATGGCCTCCGTCGCCTCCCGGCGGCTGAGCCCGCGCGACATTATGTAATATAGCTGCTCTTCGTCGACCGAGCTGACCGTGGCGCCATGGCTGCAGCGGGCGACGTCATACGCCTCGATTTCGAGCACGGGAATCGGCGCGACGCGTGCGTTCTCGCCGAGAAGGAGGTTGCGACTCGTCTGGTTAGCGTCGCTCTCGCCAGCGCCCCTGCGAATACGGGTCAGCCCGTTCCAGACGAGCTGCGCGCTGTCCTTAATGGCGGACTTCAGCAGCAGATCGCTAGTCGTATTGCGAGCGCGATGGTCCTGGAGCGTGACGTAGCTCATGTGCTGCTCGCCCGACGCCAGGAACAGCCCGGCGATGCTGGCGCTGGCCCCCGGCGCCGAAAGGATGACTTCGACGTTGGTCTTCGAAATGTTGCCGCCGGTCCCGACGAGGCCGAGCTCCAGCTTTCCGTCTTCGCCGACGATCGCGCGGATGGTGGTGAAGGCGTTGGCGCGGCGGCTCCAGTCCTGCGCACCGACGTAGCGCACGGCGGCGCCGCGTCGCACGAGGATCTCGACGACGCCGCTGCTGAACCTATGGCGACGGCTCTCGTCGGAATCGTGCTCTTCGACGAGGGTGACGCTGCTACCCTCTTGGGCGACGACGAGGGTGTGCGGGAAGATGGCTTCGGCGTCGGCAGTGCCCACGCGGGCGTGAAGTGGAACGCTGATATTGGCGCCGGCCGGGGCGTATAGAAAGACGCCGCCTCTCCAGAGAGCGGCATGCAAAGCGACCAGCTTCCAGGCTATGGGCTGGACGGCTTCTGTCATGAAATGGCTGCGGAAGAGCTCTGGCTGCTCCCGCGCGGCGGTATGCAGATCGCTGAAGACAACGCCCAGCCGCTCGACGTCGCTGGAGAGCCGCCGGTCCAGCGTCAGACCGTCCTGCTGCACAATATGGCCGCCGTAGCCGCCCTCGTCGTGCGACGGGGCTTCCGCCGCCGCGATTGACGGCTCGCTCAACAGATCCAGGCCTTCGACGTTCGCCGCCCGCAGGTCCGTCCGACGCCATTCCTCCTCCTGGCCGGTCGGCAACATCATGTCGTCAAAGAGGTAAGAGGCCTTTAGGCGATGCTGCAGCAGCCAGTACGGCTCGTCGTTGCGAGCGGATATCTCCTCGATAGCCTGCTGTTCGCGGCTGGCGACGGAACTCAACATGGCGCTAGCCTATCGCCCCCTCCAACTGCAGCTCGATGAGGCGGTTCAGCTCGACCGCATACTCCATCGGCAGCTCTTTGACGACCGGCTCCACGAAGCCGTTGACGATCATCTTCGTCGCCTCCTGCTCGTCGATGCCGCGACTGCGCAGATAGAAGAGCTGCTCCTCGCTTACTTTGCTAACGCTCGCCTCGTGGCTGATGGTGACGTCGCGCTCGTCGATTTCCATCGTTGGATAGGTGTCGGAGCGCGAGTCTGCGTCGAGGAGCAGGGCGTCGCAGCGGACGGAGGAGCGGATGCCCTTCGCGCCACGGTAAGCCTTCACCAGGCCGCGGTAGCTGGCACGACCGCCGTCCTTGCTGATGGACTTCGAGGTGATGACCGAGTTGGTGTAAGGCGCAGCGTGAACGGCCTTCGCGCCGGCGTCCTGATGCTGGCCGCGACCTGCGAAGCTGAGCGAGAGCACCTCGCCGCGGGCGCCGGGCTCCATCAGGTAGATCGCCGGGTACTTCATCGTGACCTTGCTGCCAAGATTGCCGTCCACCCATTCGATAACGGCGTCTTCATAGGCAACGGAGCGCTTCGTCACGAGGTTGTACACGTTCGTCGACCAGTTCTGGACGGTGCTGTAGCGCACACGCGCGCCCTTTTTGACGATGACTTCAACGACGGCGGCGTGCAGCGAGTTGCTGGTGTAGATGGGCGCCGTGCAACCTTCGATATAGTGGACGAAGCTTCCGGGCTCGGCGATGATGAGCGTGCGCTCGAACTGGCCGATGTTCTCGGCGTTGATGCGGAAGTAGGCCTGCAGCGGCACGTCAACGTGCACGCCCTCCGGAACGTAGATGAAGCTGCCGCCGCTCCAAACAGCGCTATTCAAAGCCGAAAACTTGTTGTCACCGGGCGGCACGACGGTGCCGAAGTAGCGACGCAAGAGGTCGGGATACTCCCGGACGGCGGTGTCCATGTCGACGAAGATGACGCCTTGCTTCGACAGCTCCTGGCGGATGTTGTGATAGACGGTCTCGGAGTCATACTGGGCGCCGACGCCGGCGAGGAACTTGCGCTCCGCTTCCGGTATGCCCAGCCGGTCGAACGTGCGACGAATGTAGTCAGGCACGTCCCCCCAGTCACGCTCAGCGCGGTCGCTGGCGCGAGCGTAGTAGTACATCTCGTCCAGGTTCACGGCCGAAAGGTCGGGCCCCCAGGCGGGCATGGGCTTCGATTCGAAGACCTCGAGCGCGCGAAGTCGCATCTCCCGCATCCACTCCGGCTCTTCCTTGATGCCGGCGATCTCCTGGACGACCTTGCGCGACAGGCCCTTCTCCGTGCGGAAGAGGTAGTGCGCCTCATCGTGGAAGCCGTACTTGTAGCCGTCTTCGGCTATCTCGATGGCCTTGCGATCGGTCACGGAGTCACCTCCGACACGGCGCCGGTGATGCGCTCGTAACCCTCCGCTTCCAGCTCCTCGGCCAGCTCGCGGCCGCCGGACTTGATGATCCGCCCATCGAACAGGACGTGGACGAAATCCGGCGGGATGTAGTTCAAGATGCGCTGGTAGTGGGTGATGACAAGCATGCCGCGGTCTTCATTCATGAGGCTGCTGATGCCTTCGGAGACGGTACGCAGGGCGTCTATGTCGAGGCCGGAGTCCGTCTCGTCGAGGATCGCCATGTCAGGCTGGAGAATGCCCATCTGCAGCACCTCGGCGCGCTTCATCTCGCCGCCGGAGAAGCCGTCGTTCACATATCGGCGAGCGAAGTCCTCGTCGATTTTCAGCTTTGCCATGGTCTCCTGCAGCATCGCCCGAAACTCGCGCACCGGCACATCGCTGCCGCGGACGGCCCGCAACGCCGAGCGCAGGAAGTTGACCATCGTGACGCCGGGAATCGCCATCGGGTACTGGAAGGCGAGGAAGAGCCCGCGTCGCGCCTTTTCGTCAGGCCCGAGGGCCGTGATGTCTTCGCCCTTGAAGAGCACGCGCCCTTTTGTCACCGTGTAGCGCGGGTGTCCCATGATGGCGTTGGCGAGCGTGCTCTTTCCGGAGGCGTTCGGGCCCATGATAGCGTGCACCTCCCCGCGACCGACTTCCAGGCTCAGGCCCTTCACGATCTCGCGTGATTCGACGTTGACGTGGAGGTTATCTATCTGGAATAGGGGCTTCTTTGCAGGCACTGAACACCACCTTACCGGCGCTCTCTTTCGGGGCGCGTTTGTCTATCCCCAATATAGGATTCGCCGGGAGTGATGTCAAGGCTTATTGGCATTTTATACAGGTTTTGCACGGAAATGCCACGAACGGCCGAGCGACGTCGACGTCGCGACAAGAAGAGGCCGCGGAACGTCGTTTCAGCCGCGCGGCCTTGTTGAGCGAATTCGTTTTGCCTGACGTCTACGCCCGCGAGTCCATCGTCTTCGCCAGCGCCTCCGCGTCGACGGGCGCCTGCTGGTCGGCGGGCCAGAAGGAGATGACCATAAGGATCAGGTCGCCGTGCCTGAACATATAGGCATCGAAGGCGATGCCGTTCTGAAACGCGCCCATCTGGTCGGAGTTGCCGCCGAACGCCTCGGCCAGGCCGCTCATGTCCATAACCATGTGCATATGGGCGCCGCCGTCGCCGATGTCTGCGTTGGTGAGGCTAACGTCCTTGAGCGTGACGCCCAGCGCCGATGCGCCGGCCATCTGCTGCTCCAGGTCGCTGGCGGACATCTGGTCGAGCTGGCCAAGCTGCGAATCGAACTTCGACAGCTCCGCAGCGGGCATGGACATCGCCGCTGACATCACGACGGGGCCCGTGGGGCTGGCGTCAGCCGAGGCGCCACCCTGCGTCAAGGTGCGCATAGCCATCTTCAACTGGCCGTCCGGCAGGTCCATCGTGTAGCCCGTGTCGGCGGCAAGGGCCTGGTAGCCGGACGGCAGGTCGCTCTCGGTCAGGAGGGCGGACGTCAGGTCGGGGTCTGCGGCGCCGGCGACAGCGCCTTCGGCTGCCAGCGCGTCGCTGCCGAACATCTGCCCGGTCATAAAGTCGAGCGGGTTGAAGGATGAGTCGGACGACCCGCTGACGGTCGCCTCGGCGGTCGGCGCGGCCTTCGCGGCGGTGGGGGACGCTGCGGCGGTCGCGACGGTGGTAGCGACGGCCGTGGCGCCTTTGCCCGTGTTATCCGACGATTTCGATGAGCCGCCGCAGGCAACGGCCAGTGCAACGGTCAGGAGGCCGACGAGGATGAGTGCTTTCTTGAACATACCCCTGTTCCTTTCGCTAGGGCCGTTGCGGAGCTCGCGCGAGGACTGCCGTATTGTGACAGCCGTAGAGATACTCGTCAAGAACGCCGAGAAGCCGCAGTCAGCCGGGCGGAGGGGGTTAGTTTGAGGCGGCTTGCGCCCGGCTATCCATGATCTTGGCGAGCGCCAAGCCATCCACGGATTGCGTCGTGGACTTCAACTCATCCAGCATCAGCATGTAGTAGCGGCTGCCACGCGACCACACATACGTATCCATGATGCCTTCATCTGAGAGTGTGCGGACGCCACAGCTTTCGTCCCCTAGCCCAGATGTGTCCAGACCCTCAACAGCTTGGTACGCGCCGGTCTGGGTCGCGTAGTTTTGCATTGCCTCGCAGCTAGCGGGTGAGTTCGAGGGTGGAGACGCGTAGGCGTAGACCATCAGCATTATGCTACCCTCCACGCCGCTTTCGCCTTGCTTCATGAATATGCTGCAAGCGACGTCGGCTGGGCCTGTCGCCGCATCCGCCGTCAGGTGCATGTCTTTCACGATAGCTTCAAAACCGGATGGGAGATCTTCGTCGGTGAGGAGAAGCACCGTCAGGTCGGCTGGAGGCGGATCCGAATCCATTTTGGGAGTTGCGCCGCCAAAAAGTGCGCTCGGGCCTCCGACGCCAGGAATTGCGGCCGGTGCGGCCGGGGTTGGATTCGGGCTCGGGATCGGAGCTTTGCCGGACGCACGGTCGTCCATGATTCTGCTCAACGCCACACCATCGAGAGGATTTGGCCAGCCCTCGGGGTTCATCAGGAAGAGCATATAAGTAGTGTCACCTCGCACCCACATGATCTGCTCGCTCACCCCGAGGTCGCTTACCGTTCGCAGGCCGGAGCTACTTTCGCCAATGCCCGACGTGTCAAGCGCCTCCGTCGACTTGTACAGTCCGGACTTGTCCGCCCTCTTCTTGTCATCTTCGGAATTGAGATTGTTCATTCCGGAGAGCCCTGAGAAGGCCATAGCCATGACACCCGAGCTTCGCGCCGGGTTGGCCGGATCTTGCTGCGCGAACTGACGCGCGATTCCGCGCATCGGACCGGCAGGTGTCTCGCCCGTCATCCTCATGTCGCCCATCGGGCTGGCGTAGCCGGGCGGAAGGTCGGCCTGGGTGAGCAAAGCGGCCTTGAGATCGGTGTCCTCACCTTCGCCGCTGGTGGCCGTCTTCATTGTGCCGTTGAAGAGGCCCTGGACGAAATCGAGCCCCGAGGACACACCGCCGCTCACCGATAGATCCGGGGCGCTGCTCTGCGATTGCTTGTGGCAACCTATCGTCCCCATGGAAACGACTAGCGCACACAACGCCAGTCCTACAGCGAAGAGTCGTGCCTTCATAGCAGTCACCAGCAGTATAGCGCTGTCTTGCCGCCAGTCAAGCGCTCTTTCGCCTATGACTCTGCGGAGCTTCGCGGAACTGCGGAGCGTCTTGCCCTAGCTCTTCTTCGACGCTGAGATGTAGGCGCTGAAGAGGGCGCTGTCCGGCGCAGTCCCCTCCTTCGGCTGGACGCTTATGTCCTCGAACCCCGCGTTCTGAAGCTTGGCGACGTAGTCGACTTCGGTAAGGGCGCCAGCGACGCAGGCGGTCCAGCTCGCCAGGTCCGCGCGCTGCTGCTCCGTCGGCTCCCGGGCCCAGACGATGTCGGAGGCGCGCAGCCGCCCGCCGGGCTTCAGGACGCGATGCGCCTCGCCGAGGACGGCGTCCTTGTCCGGCGACAGGTTGATGACGCAGTTGGAGATGATGACGTTGAAGGAGGCGTCGTCGAAGGGCATGTCCTCCATCTCGCCGAGCCGGAAGCGCACGTTCTCGGCGCCGACACGGCCGGCATTGCGCCGGGCGAGCTGAATCATGTCGGCGCTCATATCGAGGCCAACAACCTTGCCCGCCGGCCCGACCTTACCCGCGGCGAGAAAGCAGTCGAGGCCGCCGCCGCTGCCCAGGTCCAGCACCGATTCGCCCTTCTCGAGGCCGGCGATGGCGGTGGGATTGCCGCAGCCCAGCGAGGTGAGCACGTCCTCCGGCAGGTCGCGCAGCTCTTCGGCGGAGTACAGCGCCCCCGCGACGTTAGCGTCGGCCAGGGCATCGAGGTTGTCGGTCTCACCGCAGCAGGGGCAGCTCTCCTCGGCGGGTGCCGGCGTACCGCAACAGGACGACGTGCCGGTTTCCTGGAGCGCAGCGAGGCGTCGCTGGGCGTGCAGGCTGTAACGGCTCAAGACCGCCTGTTTGATATCTTCGGCGTTGTTCTCGGGCATCTCAGTCTCCTTTTGACTTCGCAGGTCGTTTCATGGCCATCGCAGAGCAGCAAGGCGTCGTCTCCTTCGTCGACGGCTGCAGCGCGGCGTCGATGGCGCGGTTGAGCGGCGACAGCATATGCTGCCAGGCCGTAGCGGCCGCTCGATACGCTTCCTCGCCCTGGTCCGTGAGGCGGCAGACCTTGCGCGTCCGCCCGCCGACGACCTCGTCGCGGCAATCCACGTACCCGCCGTCAACGAGCTCACGCAACGCCGGGTAAATCATGGCGTCGGTGGGATCGCAGCAGCCGGCGCAGGCTTCGCGAATCGCCCGGGCCAGCTCATAGCCGTGGCGCGGGCGCTCATGCAGGGCGAAAAGGAGGAAGAACCGCTGCACGCTGCGATTGATGAGCATCTCCCAGTAGTCGTTGCTGCGCGCTTCCACGTGGCCTCCTCTCAGATAGCTAGCCTCGCTACATATATAGCTTAGCTAGGTATTGTCGGCTTGTCAAGAGGGTTTCTGGAGTTCTTCCGAAATTCGGCGGGAGGACGTCGAGTCGCGGAAGATCGGGCGCGGCTACAGCCTTAGTGTCGCAGGCGTTATGATTCGGCTAAACCCCGCTCACGGAAAAGGACGCCATAGTGCCGGATATCTCCTGGGACGGCGTGACGCGCGAGGCGACGGGCCTCCTCTGCCGCTACATCGCCATTAACACAAGCAACCCGCCGGGCAACGAGCGCGCCGGCGCCGAGTTCCTGGCAGGCGTCCTCCGAGACAACGGCATCACGAGCGAGACGCACGCGTCGGAGCCGGAGCGCGCGAACCTGGCAGCACGGCTCCACGGCGACGTCTCAAAGCGGCCGCTCGTCCTCCTCAACCATATCGACGTCGTCCCGGCCGAGCGCGAGTTCTGGCAGGTCGACCCGTTCGCCGGGCTGGTCAAGGATGGCGTCGTCTGGGGCCGCGGCGCCCTCGACATGAAGTCGATGGCCGTCATGGAGCTGATGACGCTGCTCCTCCTGAAGCGACAGGGGCTGCGGCTCACGCGCGACATTCTCTTTCTCGCCTGCGCCGACGAGGAGCAGGGCGGCATCCGCGGCATCGACTGGCTGGACGCCAACCATCCCGAGCTGTTCGACGCTGAGTACGTGATAAACGAGGGCGGCTTCGGCAGCACGGAGATGTTCGGAGTGAAACGCCCTGTTTTCTCCTGCTCGGTCGGTGAGAAGGGGCCGCTCTGGCTGCGACTGGTCACCCATGGCGCGCCCGGCCACGGTTCGGTGCCGCACGCTGACAACTGCCTGGACCGGCTGGTCCGCGCGCTCTACAACATCCAGTCGTGGCGGCGGCCGGTCACGCTTCTGCCGGAGGTGCGGGCGATGCTGGCGTGCCTGCGGAAAGCGGGCCTCTTCGACGAAGAGATATCAGAGGCGGCGCTCGCCCCCCTGGCCAACGACAACCCGCTGCTGTCGGCGCTCCTGACCGACACGGTGAGCACCACGGAGTTCCACTCCGGCGTCAAGTCCAACGTCATTCCCTCGGTCGCCGAGGCGTCGCTGGACTGCCGGCTGCTGCCCGGCCACGAGCCCGCGGCCTTCATCGAGCGTCTGAAGGCGACGATAGGCGACCCGCGAGTGCAGGTCGAACAGATGATGGAGTCGCACACGCCCATCTCGCCGGCGGAGACGGAGCTGTTCCGGACCATCGAAGCGGTCACGCGCGAGGCGGTCCCCGACGCCGCCGTCGTCCCCGCGATCGCGACCGGCTTCACCGACTCGCGGGCTTTCCGGCGGCGCGGCGTCACCGCTTACGGCTTCGTTCCCTGCCTGCTGGAACCGGCGGAGCTGGCCACGATGCACGGCAACGACGAGCGGATCCCCGTCGAGAAGCTGGCCACGGGCGTCCGGATGCTGTATGAGATCGTGAGGCGAATCTGCACGTAGAAAGCGCGGCGACGGCCCGCCGAACAGAAATGGGAGGAGTCATGGCTTCAGAAGAGATAACGACGGTAGGTATGTTGGGCGGCGGCGTTATGGGCGGCGGAATCGCGCAGGTGCTGGCGGTTGCCGGCTATCGAATCGTCCTGCGCGACCTGACGCCGGAGCTGCTCGACAAGACGCGAGAGACGATTGTCGACGGGCGGTTCGGGCTGCGGGCCGGCGTGCAACGTGGCAAGCTGACCGACGCCGACATGGAGACGGCGCTCGCCAGGATCGCCTTCACGACGGAGATGGGCGAGCTGCGCGGCGTCGACCTGCTCATCGAAGCGGTGCCCGAGAACCTCGACCTGAAGCGCAAGGTCTTCGCTGAGCTGGATGCGCTCGTAAGACCGGACACCGTCATCGCTACGAACACGTCGGGGTTCGCCCTCGCCGACCTGAGCCCGGCGGTCTCGCGCAAGGAGCGCTTCGCCGGCATGCACTGGTTCAGCCCGGTGCCCGCGATGAAGCTCGTCGAGATAATCTACACTGCCGAGACGTCGGAGGAGACGGTGCGGCGGCTGGAGGCGGTCGGCGAGAAGGCGGGGAAGGTGACGATTCGGGTGAAGGACGCTCCGGGGAAGTACGGATTCGTCGCCAACCGCATCTACTACGCGGCCGTGGCGGAAGCCCGGAAGATCCTGGAAGAGGGCGTGGCTACAGAGGACGACATCAACAAGGCGATGGTGTACGGCTTCAACTGGCCGGTGGGACCGCTGGCGATGACCGCCGGCGCCCGCAGCGGCTGGAAATAGGCTATAAGCGTGATCCCGAACACGCAGTTCTTCTTCCTACAAAGCCAAGGTTAAAAACATATCATGAAACCGAACGAACATATTGATAAGCTAATTGCAGAACTGACCGACTGGCGCGGCAAGACATTCGCCGACATTCGGAGGATCATCCTCGACGCGGATCCGGAGATAGTCGAGGAATGGAAATGGATGGGCACTCCGGTCTGGTCCCACGGCGGAATAGTCTGTATTGCCAATGCTTTTAAAGATAAGGTGAAGCTGACGTTTTACGAAGGCGCGAGTATCGCGGACCCGGACAAGCTCTACAACAACGGGCTTGAGGGCAAGAAGTGGCGGACCATCGACTATTTCCAAGGCGACACTATCAAGGAGCGCGAGCTGAGGGACGTAGTTCGCTCTGCCGTGGCCCACAACCTTGCTAAGAAATCAACAAAATGACCCTAAAGGCGAGGCCAGAAGCAAAGATTTACCCACCTACTTCTTTATCAAATCTTTGTGCTCATCTACGAACCTTTTGCAATGAGTTTATTTACTAAATCATTCGCTTTTCTGATTGCTGGCCCAGCCCATTTTTGTCTAAGCACGCAAGATTAGTAAGTTCTTCTCCCGGGCGACATCACCGACGCGGAGCTGGCCGTAATGCGCGAGCACGCCGGCTACTGGACGGGTTGGACCGAGAGAGGCAAAGTCGTCGTCTTTGGGCCAGTGATAGACCCGAACGGCGTCTTCGGCATGGCCGTCATCGAGGCGGAGTCGGAAGAGGAGGTGCGCGGGCTCATCGCTGGCGATCCGGTAACTAAAGCTGGCCTCGGCAGCTACGAAGTGCATCCCATGCGCGTGGGCGCGGTGCGCGGATAGGGCTCCTCTGTGGGCCAACGCTGCTTGAGAAGCAACCGGCGCGGCGCTATGATGGGTTAAAGGGCTTCAGCAAGATTATGTCCACAAGCAACGAGCTCGACACAGCGCTGGACGACGCCGCACGACTGATGGCGTTGTCCAACTATGTTGTCGCGCTCGTCGGTGCCGGCATCTCGGTCGAAAGCGGCATCCCACCCTTCCGCGGCCAGGGCGGCATCTGGACGAAGATCGGCGAGCCGGCAATGAGCGGCTATCAGCGCTTCATGGACGACCCGAAAGGCTGGTGGGAAGAGCGCCTTTCCGACCGCGACGAGCTGGCGGAGTTCATGAAGGCGCTGGACGGCGCGAAGCCCAACGCCGCGCATCAGGCGATGGCGGAGATGGAGCGGCTCGGCTTCCTGCAGCATACGATCACCCAGAACATCGACAACCTGCACCAGGAAGCCGGCAGCACGGCGATCACGGAGATCCACGGCAATCGCCTCAAGCTGCGCTGCATCGAGTGCAATTCCCGCTTTCCGCTTAAGGGCTTCCCGCTGGAGAAGGTGCCACCGCTTTGCCCCCGCTGTCGCGGCATCTTGAAGACCGACACGGTGATGTTCGGCGAGCCGATACCGGCGGATGCGCTGCGCTCCTGCTACAACCACACGGAGATGTGCGACTGCATGCTGCTCGTCGGCACGTCGGCCGTGGTGTATCCGGCGGCGGAGTTTCCGCTCATCGCCCTTCGGGCCGGCGCCACGCTTATCGAGGTCAATCCGGAAGAGACGCCCCTTTCGCCATTTAGTCAGGTCGTGCTGCGAGCGCCCGCCGGCGAAGCGCTGCCCGCCCTGACGCAGCGGCTACGGTCGGCCCGAACCTAGCACTATCGTCGCGCGGGAGGCGGAGGCATAATGCCGGACTTGCTCAAGGCTGTAATTCTGGGAATAGCGCAGGGGCTGACGGAGTTCCTGCCTATATCGTCCACCGGCCATCTCGTCCTGCTGGAGAACGCGATGCACCTGCCGGAAAGCCGACTCGGGCTGCCCTTCGACGCCGCGCTCCACCTGGGAACTCTGCTGGCTATTCTGATCTTCTTCTGGGCGACGATCGTCCGGCTGGTCACAGCCTGGATCGGGAGCATCCGCGTTCGTAAATGGGACGTGACGACCGACTCCCGCCTCGCCTGGCTGATCGCCCTGGCGACGGTGCCGGGCGCATTCGTCGGCTTCTTCTTTGAGACTACGATCGAGAACAAGCTGAGCCAGCCGGTCACGATCGCGGTCATGCTAATCATCTTCGCCGGCGTGCTTGTGCTGGCGGAAGTCCTGGGTACTCGGAAGCTGCGCGCCGCGCAGTTGGGCCCGAAGGAAGCGCTGTTCGTCGGCATAGCCCAAGCGATTGCGGTCATTCCGGGCGTGTCGCGCTCGGGCATCACTATGTCGGCCGGTCTGTTCGCCAACCTCGACCGCGCGCAGGCGGCGACGTTTGCGTTCCTGCTGTCGGCGCCGATCGTCGCCGGGGCGGGTGCGAAAGGCGTTTACGATGCCCTCAAGGAGGCGCATCGCGGCACGCTGGGCATCGAGGACCTGCGGTTCTTCATCATCGGCTTCGTTATGGCGGCGCTGGTAGGCTACATGACCGTAGGTTTCCTGATGCGTTTCCTTCGGTCGCACACGTTCTACCCGTTCGTGGCCTATCGAGTGGGGCTGGCAGTGTTCGTCCTGGCGGCGGTGCTGGTGACACGGTAATCTCCTCCGAGAGAACGCCTCGTTCCAAGAGTTCCTCGATGACGGTTGCCCGCGAACGCCGTCTGTGCAATCATCCGCTCATCGCCTCGGCCCCAGGCAGAAGGAGCGAAATGTGAGCGCCTATCTCGACCTCAACCCCCAACTGACGGAGACGCAGCAGACCCTCAAGCAGGAAATCCACCGTTTCGCGGCGGAGATAGCGCGACCGGCGAGCCTGGAACTCGACACGCTGGCGGACCCGCAAGCCGTGATCGACGCCGACTCGCCGCTGTGGCAGGTCTACCGCAAACACTACGAGCTGGAGCGCCACCTGATGGCGATGCCCGAAGACCTGGGTGGCGCGAACCTGATGGGCCTCGACGCCCACATCGTCGCCGAGGAGATGGGCTGGGGCGCCGCTGACTTCGCCATATCGCTGGGCGCCGCCGCGATGCCTTTCAGCACGGCGCTGCTCGCTGCCCAGATGACCGGCAACCAGCGGGTCATTGACGAGATAGTGATGCCCTACGTCAGGGACAGAGAGGCCAAGGTCATCGGCTGCTGGGCGATCACCGAGCCGCAGCATGGCTCCGACTGCCTTGCCGTCGGCATCGGCGACGTCAACGACGAACGCACGGCCTTCGACACCCGCGGCCGTCGCGATGGCGACGACTGGCTGATCTGCGGGGCCAAGGCCGCCTGGGTATCGAATGGCACCATCGCCTCGCACGCCATGCTCCACTTCGCCGTCGACCGCTCGAAGGGAATGGCGGCTAGCGCCATCGCCATCGTCCCGCTGGACCTTCCCGGCGTTTCCCGGGGGAAGCCGCTGAACAAGCTGGGGCAGCGCGCCCTTAACCAGGGCGAGGTCTACCTCGACGACGTCCGCATCCCGAAAGAGTATGTCATCGTGGAGCCGGAGCTTTACGTCCTCGCCGCCGACATGGTTCTGGCGACCGCGAACGGCGGCATGGGCGCCTGCTTCACCGGCCTGGCCCGCGCCGCCTACGAAGAGGCGATGGGCTATTGCAAGCAGCGGGTGCAGGGAGGCAAGCTCCTCTGCGAGCACCAGCTTGTGCAGCGCAAGCTCTTCGACATGTTCGTGAAGGTGGAATCGGCAAGGCAGCTTTCGCGCGCGGCGCTCACCTATAACGCGACGGCGATGCCGCCGCTCTCGAGGCTGGGCATCGCGGCGAAGGTCTACTGCACGGAGGTGGCCTTCCAGGTGGCGAGCGACGCCGTGCAGCTATTCGGCGGCATGGGGCTGTCGAAGGGCTGCCTCGTCGAGAAGCTGTTCCGCGACGCGCGTTCCGCGCTGATCGAGGACGGCGCCAACGATATGCTGGCGCTCGCCGCGGCGCGCCAGCTTATCGACCAGCACGTGTCCTGAACGGTTGTCTTTTGGGCAATTTTGACGAGCGGTGACTAGACTGACACCTTCTTGACGGCCGGTTGAAGAGTGTTCTGGCATCCCCCCTTACTGATTCAGCCTCAGCAAGCCATCACCCGCTGCCAGGATCACATTCTCAGTCCCGCCCTCACCACTCCCGCTCACGTGAATCACCGTGTTGCCCTGCTGTAGGAACAAACCATTGTGCGGATAGTAAAAGCCAGTCGTGCCATCGACCGTCACATCCTGCTTCGACTGGTCGGGCGTGTTCCAGGGGCTCTGGATACTCTTGCCTTCCAACTCGCTTGTGACCTGAAGCATGGGCGATGCAGCCGTTCCATCTAGAGAATAATTGGCGGCGACATAGTGAGGGCCGTCACTATCGCGAAACTCGAGCAATTGGTAGAGCTTCAGGTCTTGGAACGAATCGCCCAGATAGTAAACGTCAAAGTCCTTGAAGGTTTGTGCTTCGTCGACGGTCATTTCGGTTTGCCACTCCTCGTACGTTGCTTTCGGTAGATCGGCAGGCAAATCGAATACCGCAGGGTCGAGGCTGTCCTGCGGGACCCACTCGACGACCTTGTACCGTGCGTCCTGAATCGTCCTCTTGCCTGTGTCGTCCGTCTGCTCACTCGCCATTGGCAGAAAGGTCGTGGCATCCAAGTACAATACATGGCTGGGAAGCTTCTCGCCGCTCTCACCCAGGACGGCGATTTCGACTCGCAGAGCCGAGCGGCCGTCTACCCAGGCAGGTTGCGTTTCGATCATTCCGGTCTGAACCGCCCCTGAAATGGCCAACCCGGAAGTGCTCAGCCAGTAAGACCAAGCTCCTCCATCCAGTAACCGCCAATGCTTGATGGACCGGGAATCGGTCTTACTTTCCCCTTCTACCATGTACTCGTCGTAGTGGTCTCCTCTGACGACCTTAAGCGATTGAATTGTGCCGTCGTCCCAGCGACTCTCCTCGCTTGCGCGAGAATTCCTGAGGTCAAACCAAACCTCCTCCTCGCTCGCCTCACCCTCCGAAACGTGGCTAGCATTTGTGAGAGCGATAAAATGGAGAACGCCGTTCTCATCGGGCCAGAAATCATTCGGCGTCAGTTGGCGCGGCGCCGCCAGCTCAGGACTACTGATCCCGGAGCGAGACAGCCGGGCGATGAAGTATCCTCCGGCTGCCGCAATCGTCAAAACCGCAACGAGCGCGGAACTGAGGAGGATGCGTTTTTGTTCAATTGCGCGCTGCACATTGCTCCTCCCTGGCAAGTCCCTTGTCGAATGCCATTCTAAGCGTTGCACGGCCAATTGTCATGGTGCAAATGCACTATCGAGCTAAAGACAAGAACACTGGTAGGAGGCTAGATCAGGCGTCAAATTCTGGCTTACCTGATTCTGCCCGTTGGCGTTCCTAGAACAGGTCCGGAAGCAGCTGGAGCAGCGAGAGGGGCGCCAGCCGCTTGTCCGTCGTCAGCTCATCGAAAGGCGTTGTGCGCACCTCGCCACAGAGCTCACCGACGACGTGACCTGTCTTGCCGTCCATCAGCGCCTCCACGGCGCAGATCCCCAGTTGCGAGGCGAGGAGGCGGTCGCGGGCGGTGGGCGTGCCGCCGCGCTGGATGTGGCCCAGCACCGTTACGCGGTAGTCGAACTTGATGTGCGGTCGCACGCGCTCGGCGATGGCGAAGGCACCGCCGGCGGTCTCGCCCTCAGCGACGACGACGATGAGGCTGCGGGAGCGGCGCAGTATGGCGCGATTCAGCAGGTCGCCGAGCTCTTCGACGTTCGTCTCGATCTCGGGCACGAGGATGGCGTCGGCGCCGGCAGCCACGCCGGTGTGGAGCGCGAGGGCGCCGCTCTCCCGGCCCATGACTTCGACGAAGAAGACGCGCTCCGTCGCCTCGGCGGTGTCGCGCAGGCGGTCCACGGCCTCGACGGCGGTGTTGACCGCGGTGTCGAAACCGATACACCAGTCGGTGCCGGGAGCGTCGTTGTCGATCGTCGCCGGCACAACCACCGTGGCAATGCCGTGCTCGCTGGAAAGCGCCCGGGCACCGCGCAGCGTGCCGTCGCCGCCGATGGCCACGAGGCCGTCGACGTTGAAGGCGCGAAGGACTTCAGCGCCGCGGGCCCGCCCCTCCGGCGTGTAGAACTCCTCGCAGCGCAGGGAGCCGAGAAAGACGCCGCCGCGCTGAATGATGTTGCTGACGTCGTGGCGGTGCAGGATGGTGAGCTGACGGTTGAGGAGCCCAACGTAGCCGTCCCTGACGCCAAGCGTCTCGAGCCCGCGATGAGAGCCCGCGCGGACGACGGCGCGGACGCAGGCGTTCATGCCGGGCGCGTCGCCGCCGCTCGCCAGGATGGCAATACGCTTCATGCCTTCGGCCGAAGTCCTTTCGGCTGTGGAGACCGTGGTCGATTCTAGAGCTCGGTGAGGAGCCGGAGCCAGTCGCGGACGAGGCGCGGCGTCAGGAAGCGCTCGCGGACGCGCTGCTGGCCCAACCGTCCCATTTTCTTCGCCTCTGCGGGGTGACGCAAGAGGTAGAGGGCCTTCTCGGCGCACTGCTCCGTGCTGTCGACTAGGAAACCGCCGATCCCGTCCTCCATTTGCAGCGGAATGCCGCCGGCGCGGTTAGCGACGACGGGGGTCCCCTTCCACAGGCTCTCGGAGATGATGAGCCCGAAGCCCTCGCGGATTGACTTCTGGATGATGACGTCGGACTTGCGCTGGAAGGCGTTGACCTCCATATTGCTCACGCCGACGAGGTTGGTGCGGACGTGGATGTTAGGATCGTCCTTCGTCTCCGCGACGACGTCGTTGTAGATTCCCCAACCCTCCGGGTCGTCTAGGGCCATGGAGCCGAGCAGGGCAAGCTGGAGGCCGGGCACGTCTTCCCGCACCTTGCGAAAGACCTCGATGACGCCGAACGGGTCCTTCCACTGGTCGAACCGCGAGACTTGGGTCATGAGCGGCTTGTCGGGGTTCACGCCGAGCCAGACCAGCATCTCGCGGCAGAGGTCGTCAGGCAGCTCGAGGTTCTTTGGGCTCAAAGGGTCGATAGCCGGCGGGATGATAGCCAGCTTCTTGTGCTCGACGCCCGGCGGCACGAAGCGCTGCATTGTGAACACGAGGGCGTCGTACTCGACGAAGTAGCGGGCCATGAAGGCGAGGACCTCTTCGTTCGGGCTGGAGGTGTCGATGTGGCAGCGCCAGATCCACTTCGAGCCGTTGCGGCCTTTGAAGTGGCGGATCGCCAGGGGCTGCGGGTCGTGGATGACGACAAAGTCGTACTCCTCGTCCAGCAGGTCAGCGTTGAGCTTGTTGTACATCAGGTAGGTCTCGCCGGCGAGACGAGTGATCTCCTCCGGAGCGCCCTGCAAAGCGTTGTGGAAAGCTTTGGTTATGGCGAAGAACTGGGGGTCGCCGTAGATGCACTTCCAGTCGGCGTTTATGCCGAGGCCGCGGTAGATGGGAATGACAGCCCGCAGCAGCTCGGAGACGCCGCCGCCGTAGGGCGTCGCATTGACGTGCAGAAGGCGGGCGCCCTTCAACTGAGCGGCGAGTGCTCGGATCTCCTTCGCCATGTCCGGCGCCGTGAACGGCTCATAGCTCTTGAAATCGACAACGCCAACATCGACTTGGTCAAGCATTTCCCGTTTTCCTCTTCTGATTCGCGCGCGGTATCCGTTTCCCGGGCGCGCCTGTGCTCTTAATACGTTTACGGTCGGGTAAGCGTCAAGCTGAACCACGGGGCGCATGCCAAAGGGAGAGCGGAAGGCGGTATAATCGGAAGGATACGGGCGAAAGGCAGGGACAGCCATGCAACCACGAGTTCGCGATCTCCGTAACTACCAGGCGGAAGTCTTGCTGCGCGACGGCTCCAAGGTGCGCCTTCGCCCGATACGTGCCGACGACACGGACGCCTGGCTCTTCCTCTTCAGCCGCCTCAGCACGCGCACGATCTATATGCGCTTCCATCATGTCATCGCCGAGGTGACACGGGCGGAAGCGGAGACGTACACAAACATCGATTACGAGAACAACTTCGCGCTGGTGGCCATTCTGGGCGAACCGCCGGACCAGCGGATCATCGCCATCGGCCGCTTCGCGCGGCTTGCGAACCCGGAGCGCGCGGAGGTGGCGTTTCTGGTCGAGGACAGCCATCAGGGACGCGGCATCTCGACGCACCTGCTGGAGCATCTGGCGATCGCGGCGCGGGAGAAAGGCATCCGCGTTTTCGAGGCGGAGGTGCTGGCGGAGAACCGCGACATGATGGAGGTGTTCAAGGACTTCGGCTTCACGGTGGACGCGCAGTACGCGGAGGGCACTTTCCACGTCGTCTTTCCTATCGAGCACACGGAGATTGTCGAGCAGCGAAGGGAGCAGCGCGAGCTCGTGGCGGCTACAGCTTCGGTGCGCGTCTTCTTCAACCCGACGAAGATCGCCGTCATTGGGGCGTCGCGCTATCGCGGCACGATTGGCGCCGAGCTGTTCAACAACATCCTCGACACCGGCTTCAACGGCGTCGCCTACCCGGTGAACCCGACGACCAACGCGGTCGGGGCTGTGCGCGCCTACGCCTCGGTCCTCGAGATACCGGAGGGCATCGACCTCGCCATCATCATCGTGCCGGCCGAGCAGGTGCTGGACGTCGTCGACCAGTGCGGGCGCAAAGGCGTGCGCGGCATCGTCGTCATATCCGCGGGCTTCAGGGAGACGGGCGCCGAAGGCGCGGAGCGGGAAGCGGCGCTGGTGGCAAAGGTGCGCAACTACGGGATGAGGATGCTGGGGCCAAACTGCATGGGCGTCCTCAACACCGACCCTGAGGTCTCTCTGAACGCCACGTTCTCGCCGGTGTTCCCGCCGCGCGGCAACGTGGCCCTGCTCTCGCAGAGCGGCGCCCTGGGGCTGGCGGCCTCGACTTCGCCCGCAGCCTGAAGCTGGGGCTATCGACGTTCGTGAGCGTCGGCAACGAGGCGGACGTCTCCAGCAATGACCTCATCCAGTACTTGGAGCAGGACCCCTCAACGGACGTTATCCTGCTGTACCTGGAGTCGTTCGGGAACCCGCGCAAGTTCGCCCGGCTGGCGCGTCGCATCGCCAACGTGAAGCCGATCCTGGCGCTGAAGAGCGGCCGCAGCAGCGCCGGGTCGCGGGCCGCGGCGTCGCACACGGATCGTTGGCGGGGTTGGACGTAGCTGGGACGCGCTGTTCCGGCAGGCGGGCGTCATCCGCATGGACACGCTTCAGCAGCTCTTCGACGTCGCGAATCTGCTGTCGCACCAGCCGCTGCCTTCGGGACGGAACGTCGCTATCATCACCAACTCCGGCGG
>CAWJHZ010000010.1:0-167174 GCA_963842845.1 uncultured Chloroflexia bacterium | reverse complement strand
TACACGGAAGTTGACAAACGCTTCGGCAGCGCTATGATTGGCCTATTGGTGGCTGTTCCTTTGTGTCCATCAGGAATCGTATTCACCTCTCAGGGGAAACAGGGCAACCCAAGTGACGACAGCACGCACTGTCCGCCTGATATCTTGGTTTGTTTGGCCGTTTGTGGCCGTCCCGCTGGTCTTCCTCGTCATCGCCTTTCATGGTGGTTGCAGCTCCTGTAGCGGATCCGCCCTCAGCGGCATACAGCTCACCAGTGAGGATTTGCCAGGCTTCGACCTGACCAATCGCACGTGCCAGCCAGCCGACTCCGAGTACAAGTTTGAAGGCGTGGAGGCCGTGTCAGTCCTCGACTTCGACAACGGCGAGACGAAGTTTTCCTCAGTCGCTTGGCTCGTCGCCAGCGGCCAGGAACAAGCGATTTGGAATACCTTCACGGCTTTCTACCCGTATCCGGATGCATCAGAGAATCGCATGGAGACGACTGTCCCAAATTGGCCAAGAATGGATAGGGAGGACATCAACCTGCCAGGCGCTCAGAAGGCAGCTATCCTTACGGCCACAGCATCGGACTCATTATGGCTTGTGTTCATCACGCCTGAGTTTCAATACAAGGGAAAGTCTTACGTGGTGTGGGGTTGGCTCGACCAGAATAACATCTCGAAGAGGCTTCCCCTTGAGACGCTGGCCGCAACGATGCTCAGCAAGTGCCGCACATCGGTTCTCAACTGCTAGACACGGGGAGATATTCCTTTGTGAGACAGACCATCAGGGACTTGTACGATATCGAGGGACACGAGTTTGCATACGTCTGCCGTATCGCTCCCAAGAGCGATCCCCAAGGCAGGCCTATCGAGGTGCAGCCACAAGCAAGATACGCCAATCTGGAAGGCCTCAGATTACATCAATATGGCCATGGGCCATTCTGCGCGTTCTCCGTTGAACGAGGATGGGAGGGCAAGGCTGGAGTCTATGCGTTCCTGGTGGACGGAGAGGTCAAGTACGTGGGTGAGTGTGAAGACCTAGCTACGCGGATCAACATGGGATATGGAAGGATATCACCTCGGAACTGCTATCAGGGTGGTCAACAAACGAACTGCCGCATCAACAACCTGGTTCTTGAGGCGGTGAAAGGTGGCAGCCAGGTCACCCTCATTTTCCATCAGAATGAACACCGGCGCGATCTCGAAAGCGTTCTTCTTCAGAGGCTGTCCCCTGACTGGAACAGGAGTGGGGGCAGGTTGGAGTTGACGGTTCCGAAGAGGGGTCGCGCTGCGGTGCCTAGGGGTTCAACAAGGTCGCAGCAGTCTCTTGGCACAACCTGCCGAGACGAAGTCGTGAAGGCTGCTCAGGCAATAATCGCGGAGAAAGGCCAATCGTTCTTCACCATCCAGGAGGTTGTCGATTACCTCATGCTTAATGGAACAACTTACTCGGAAGCAACGATTCGCACACACATCGCGTCGCGTTGCTGTGTTAATGCGCCAAACCATCATGCCGTGACGTATGCCGACTTCGAAAGGGTAGACAGAGGCAGGTATCGGCTTGTCCGATAGGGGCAAGGGTATGCGGGAGATGCACACAAGCAACCAGATTGGGAGGCATGGATGATGCAGTGTCCAAACTGCGGCGGCTTCAAAACGAGGCGAAGAAGGCTCTCTGTTGACCCTAGAACGGGAAGCGAAGGATTCGGATGCGGGTTTGTCATAATTCTACCTCCTGCCTTTGCAATCTTCGCCGCAGTCTTGGCTTGGGTGGCAGCAGGGAAGACTCCATGTAGTGAAGTCAACTGCATGATGGGTAATCCCCAATACGAACCGTCATGGCTGATTCCTATGGCGGCGGGTTTCGTGATTGGAGAGGTCGTGGGCTTTATACTCATGTACCTGGGAGAACTTAAGCGCGTTCCGGCGGAAGCAGGGGAGTGCGATCTCTGTGGTTACAAGTGGGTTCAGCGGTTGGATAGACCCCCACCAAAAGCCACAGTAAGGCCTGATCTGATTGCGAAGGGCGCGGAACGTCTGCGAAGGGAGCGGGAAAAAGAAGAGGAACGAAGGCGACTTGATTGAGGGCTAGACTGGATTCGCCATGGCTGACTACAGCGCCACACCCATGTGTGAAACTGTCCACGTGACACGAAGAGGGGAGGCCATTACGACCTCCCCTTCTGTCACTGCTTGCTCGCGCTACTTTAACCTGTCGGCAATGCTTGACTTCCGTTGCGCCTCGATAGCGTCGTCTATGTTGAGCTCCTCTGCGTAGAGCCTCGTCATGTCGATCTTCTCATGTCCCAAGAGCAGTTGCACCCTGAATGGGTCAAGGCCACCGCGCAGGCTCTCCACAGCGAAGAGGCGGCGAAACTTATGAGGCCCGCAACGCTTGTCCTGCCAGTCTGTCGCCTGCGCAAGCTTGTTGAGCAGATGCGCGAGGCTTGTCCGACAGAGCGGTTCGCCTCTCATACCCTGGACTAGTGGCCCAGGGCGCTCGCCTCTAATGAGTTTGACGTATGACCATATCGCCGTGCGCGTCCTCTTGCCGAAGGCGACGCGGCGTTGCTTGCGCCCTTTCCCTTGCCGCACGTTGATTTCCAGGCGATCTGTATCAACGTCAGCGAGATTAAGATCGCATAGCTCGCTCGCCCTCATACCACAATCGGCGAGGAGGTAGATGATGAGCATGTCCCGCAACGCCTTCGCATCGTCTGTCTGACTGTTCGCAACTTTGAGCAGGTCTTGTACTTGGCTAATCGTAAGACCCTTCTTGGTCTTGCGGTCAGGACGAGGTGCCTTGATGCCATCGCAGGGATTGTGCTCTAGCAAGCCCTCAGCCACCGCCCACTTGAAGAACAACCCAAGAGCTATCAGGTAAGTCCTGCATGTTACCGCCACGCAACCATCTTGCCTAAGCTGAGATAGGAAAGCCCTAACGTGATCCCTTTGTAATTTGGTCTACATCGGTAGGGAGATTGACAGTCTTGACGAATCGTCGAATGGCCTGAGCATAGGAATCGATAGTCGTCGGACTCTTACCCTCAGCGTCGAGATTGTAGCGGAATCCGTCTAGTAGCGTCTCAATCCCTGCCTTCGAGGGAAAGCCAATTATGTGTGCAGCACTGGCAGAGCCTCGATGACCATTCATGTGCCGCGCTGTATCTGCCACGGTTTTGCCTCCGTATCTACGGTGCTGAGGGTGAGCTTTGTCGAAGTCCGAGGCGTCACGCAGCGCTTCGGCGGCGTGCACGAGCTCGTACGGGATAGTGTTCTCGATCCCGATGGCGGTTCTCAAGCTGCGGGGGTAGACCGAGCGCAGCCGCGCGATGGTGATAGAGTCGCCGGAGGCGCGCAGCACGACGTCATGTCCGCGTCGGACCAGGCCGTCCGCCAGCAATCCGACGATGGCTTCGGTGCCGCCGTAAGCGGGAGGCGGTACTCGTTCCGCCAGCGGTGCGACCTGCAGAATTCTCATGTGTAATCCCTTCCTTAATTCAAGTATACCCCCCGGCGGTAAGCCGCGGAGTGGCACTTGTGTTAAAGGGACGTTAAATTCAGTGCCGTGCTTGCTGGAATCGCCTGAGGAACGGACCGGAGGGGCTGTAGCGGAGGCTACAAGCTGGTGCCGAGGGGCGGAATTGAACCGCCGACACCATCATTTTCAGTGATGTGCTCTACCAACTGAGCTACCTCGGCACCGGGTTCGACGACAAGGGGCGACGACCGCGGCCGCATGATCTGCCGACCCGATCGCCGGAGTCTATTCAAGCATGCGCGGGGATAGCAGTCAACGCCGAAGCGCTTCCGACGCTTCAGGACCCGACCGACGCCGGCCCGGGGGGCGGGTTCTCGGGAAGCACCAGCGGCGAGCGTGGTGACTGCGAGAAGTCGAAATCTTGCAGGAGGTCCCCCATCCCAGGCGTTCGCTCTCTGGCGTCGGGGCGCGGGTCCCACCTGCCGTCCGTCTCGCGATCCATCCGCCAGCCGTTCATAAATAGATCTTCGATCAGCTTCGCGTAGGCGTCGAAGGTGAGCGTCTGGTCGTCTATAAAGCCTTGTCTTGCGTATGGGCTTATCATCAGCCCGGGGACACGCAGGCCGTAGCCGTTCGCATCGACGTTCGGTGGAACGTAGTGATCGTAGAAGCCTCCCCAGTTGCTCCAGGAGATGAAGACTGCCGTGCTTCCCCAGTCTGGCCCCTGCATTACAGCGTTGACCAGGCCGGTGACGTAGGCCTGGCCGTCGCTGATGAGGGCCGGTGGCTGCTCGCTGTTCTGGCGGTCGGGGACGACCCAGGACACTGAGGGCAGCGTCCCGTCCTTAGCGGACTGATAGAAATTGTCGACCGTCTGCACGTTCCCTGCCTGTCCATCGCGCACTACAGTTGTGAACCATGGCAGCGGGTTCCAGACGCCGGGCGTCCCAGCAGATTGCGGCTTCGGGATGCAGACGATCGGATCGTCGAGGCAATCCGGCTGCGTACCGTCGGCGACATAGTAGTCCCAACTCACGTTGCCTTCATACATCAAGTAGGTGAGGTCGGTCCAGGCGTAGTTCGGAACCGGCACGGCTCCTTTGGAGTCGGCCCGCTGGGTTGTCTCGAAATCGGGCGGGAGATCGAGCGACTGGAGGGCGTTGACGCAGCTAGTCGCATCGTTTCTGTGGCTGCACTGAGCAGCCCATTCCGAGACCAGGTAAAGGTGAGACGCCAGGCTAGACGACGCCGCAGGCTCGAACATGTGGTCCTGCAGGACGAACTGCTGGGCGTACGTCCAATAGTTGGGAATCTCGCGCGCGTCATGATAGCCCATGACGTCCGACAGGCCGCTATTCGCGCTACAGTCGGGGTCGTCGGGGATAGAAGCGCAGCTAGCCGTGCGGCTGTTAAAATCCTGGCTGATGAAGCCGTCCATCTTGCCGCCGTCGATGTCGGCCGTGGCGGCGGTTGCGCCCTGCGGACCGCCCAGGTTCTGGTCCTGCGAGTCGTGATAGGGCTTCTGGCACTGATTCGTGCTCGGATCGGGGACGCAAACCGTGGGAACGCCGTTCTGCATCGGAATGCCGTCGGCGCCGGGAAACGTGCCGAAGTAGGAGTCGAAGGAGCGGTTCTCCTGCATGATGATGACGACGTGCTTGATCTTGGCCCGCGCCTGGTCTAGAGGCGATGGAACGGCGGTGATAGAGACAGGCTTCTGGCTGTTGGAACTGCAGGCGGCGCAGATCAGCGCCATGGCAAGGACAACAAAAAGGCGTGTTCTTCGCATTTCCGCCCTCGCTGGTTCCGCCCATCATGGGCCGGTCTGCGTCCACACCTTACGGCTACTTAACATAGCGCGTGCGAGCGCGAAGATCAATGGGAGATACGTCCGGCAGGCGCCTTTTCGAACAGAAAGAGTGGCAGGTTGCTACGACGGCCCTGCCGACAAATCGACTTTCCCCAGAAGGGCACCGCCGTCGATGAGTATCTCGGCGCCGGTGGCGTAGCTGGAGGCGTCGGAGGCCAGGTAGATCGCCGCGCCGACGATCTCGTCCACGTCGCCGATGCGACCCATAGGCGTGTGCTTGGCTACTGCGTCCTTCGCTGCCTTCGCCTCTTCCGGCGACAGATTAAACCAGTGCGAGTCCATCATCTTCGTCGTGATGGCGCCCGGCGCGATAGCGTTAACCTGGATGTTGAAGCCAGCCAGCTCCATCGCGAAGGCCTTGGTGATCATGATCACGCCGGCTTTGGAGATGCTGTAGACGCTGACGAACGGCTCCGGCTTAAAGGCGTCGATGGAGGCGATGTTGACTATCTTGCCACCGCCCTGCTCTTTCATGAGACGGGCAACGGCCTGGCTGACGAAATAGACGCCCTTCAGATTCAGGTTCATAATGGTGTCCCAGAGGCGCTCATCGCTCTCGAGGACGCTGCCCATCGCGGGGCTGGCGCCGGCGTTGTTGACGAGGATATCGACGCGGCCGAAGCGCTCCTTGACCGTGTCCACCATGCGGTTGATCTCTTCCATCTTGCCGAGGTGCGATTGAACGACCAGCGCCTCGCCGCCGAAGGCAGCTATCTCGGCAGCGGTCGCATTTAAGTCGTCGACCTTGCGACTGGTGAGCGCCACTTTGGCGCCCGCCCTGGCGAAGCCGATGGCGATCCCTTTGCCGATGCCGCGGCTGGCACCGGTAACGATGGCCGATTTCCCCTTTAGCGAGAACTGTGAGAGCTCAAACATTGATCCATCCTTTCCCTAGTTTGGAATTTGTGCCGCTCCTACTCGGTCGCGCTCAGTCTCACCCGCTTGGCCTTCGCCACGAACCCGGCGATGTCGCGGTTGATGACGAGCTTGTTGAACTTGCCGACGCTGGTCTTCGGGATGTCGTCGGTGATGAGAACGAAGTCGGGAAGCATCCAGCGGGTGATCTTGCCCTTGTCGACGCCTTCCGTCTGGAGGTGGCGAATAACGTCCTCCTCGTTCGCGGTGGCGCCGGGAACGAGGGTGACTAGCGCCATGGGCCGCTGTCCCCATTTGTCGTCGGGGACGCCGACGATGGCAGCCTCCAGGATGAAGTCGGCCGAGGCGACGATGTTCTCCATGAGCACGGTCGGCACCATCTCCGAGCCGCTGCGGATGATGTCGGAGATACGGTCGGCGATGGTGATATAGCCCTCGGGGTCGACCTTGGCGACATCGCCCGTGTGGAACCAGCCATCGCGCCAGACCTCCGCCGTTCGCTCGGGGTCCTTGTAATATTTGTCCATCACCCACGGGCCTCGGAGGACGATTTCGCCGATGGCAGCGTCGTCGTGGGGTATAGGCTGCATGTTCGTGTCGACGACCTGCGCCTCGATTGCCGGGATGGGGATCCCGGTCTTGACGGCAAGCTTCTCGCGCTCCTCTTTCGCGAGGCCCGCGTCGCCCTTCTTGATGAAGGCCATGATGCTGACGGGCGCGGTCTCGGTCATGCCGTAGCCGGCGGCGGCCTTGAAGCCCGGCAGGAGCTTTTCGGCCTTGCTCTTCAGGCCCATCGAGAGGGCAGCACCGCCCACGGAAACTGCCTTCAGGCTGGTCAGATCGTATTTCTGCAGGTCCGGGTACTCGATCAGCATAGCGAGCATTGTCGGCACGACCGCAGTCATGTCGACTTTCTCGTTCTGGACGAGCTCGCAGAACCCCTGGGGGGTGAAGGCGCCAGGCAGCACGAGCTTCGTGCTGGCGAAGACGGCCATGTAGGGCAGACCCCAGCCGTGGATGTGGAACATCGGGATATTCATCATCGAAACGCCGGCTTCGCCCATCAGCTCGCGCTCCGGGTCGTTGTTGAGAACGCCCAGCGTTATCAGGTGAAGGGTCATGAGGTAGAGCGCACGATGGGTGAACATAACTCCCTTGGGAAGGCCGGTCGTGCCGGTGGTGTAGCAAAGGGTGGCGTAGGTGTCTTCGTGGAGATCGGGCCAGGCGAAGTCGTCGCAGGTTTCGGCGATGAGCTCTTCGTAGCCGTACAGGTTGGGTATCTTGGACGCCGGTATGCCCGGCTCATCGGAGATGCAGACGAACTTCTCGACGCAGCCCTTGATGCGGTCGTAGATCTGCTCGACGAGCGGCAGAAAAACGTCGTCGAAGAAGAGGACTCTGTCTTCAGCATGGGTGATGGTATACACGATGTGGTCCTGAGACAGCCGCATGTTGATCGGATGAAGGACGGCGCCATAGCAGGAAACGCCGAAGTAGAGCTCGAGGTGGGCGTTGTGATTAAGGGCGATGGTCGCGACCCTGTCGCCGGGCGCATCAGGCGTGCCGGGCCGAACGCCGAGAGCCTTGAGCGCATGCGCCAGGCGACAGGTACGCCGGTACCACTCCATCCAGGTGAAGCGATAGGTCTTGCCGGTCCGGAAGTTGCGGTAGACAATGCCGATGTCGTCGGGATAGAGGTTGAGGGGCCTGTTCATGAGGTTCTTAAGTAGCAGGGGGTAGTTTCGGCTGAATTCCGGGTAAGGCGCGGTCTCCATGGTTCTCTCTCCCTTGACAAGTCGAGGTGGTTGGCTCCATAAACAATTCTAACGCCGCCCGGCCGGAGGGTCGAGCCGGCGATTCGTGATACGATTGTCGCCCTCGGCGAGCCTGGCGGCAAGAGCGACGGCGCGACGAGTCCGCCCGAGGCGGGCGAGGAGCGCAACCAGAACGCGATCAGCGCACTCGTCTCCGACGCTCCGAACAGGACATGGATCGAGGCGCCGCTGGCAGGTGACACGAATGCCGCGCAGCGTATATTCTTAGGGAAGCTTGGGAAGGACCCGGTCACGCTTCCCGCTCTACTCTCCTGAAGAAGAGGTGACAAATTGCGTATCGCCGTACTTACAGGCGGCGGCGACTGCCCCGGTCTTAACGCCGCCATCCGCGCCGTGGCCCAGCGGGGCTGGACGATGGACGACGAGGTGTGGGGCGTCCACAACGGCTGGGCGGGACTGCTGGGCGAAGGAGACATGCACCGTCTCACCGCAATGGAGGTGAGAGACATCCTGCACGAAAGCGGGACGATGCTCGGCACATCCCGCACGAACCCGGGCCGCAGCGCCTCCGACATGGCGACTGTCATCGAGAACCTCCGGCGCCACAACATCGACGGCCTGGTCGGTATCGGCGGCGACGACACTCTCAGCGTCGCCGCGAAGCTGGATGACGCCGGCGTCAAAGTCGTCGGCATACCGAAGACCATCGACAACGACCTGCCGGAGACCGACTTCTGCATCGGCTTCGACACGGCGACCGGCGTCATTGCCGACGGCCTGGACCGGCTGCTGTCCACCGCCAAGTCGCACGGGCGCATTATGGTGATGGAGGTGATGGGCCGCGACACGGGCTGGCTGGCGATCGTCGGCGGCATGGCCGGCGGCGCCGATTTCATCGCCATCCCTGAAGTGCCGCTCGACATCGACTACGTCGTCGACCACGCGCGTCATCGCATGGAGACGCATCACTTCAGCGTGATGGTTATCGCCGAGGGGACGCAACTCAAGGGGCTGGAGCTTCCGGTCGGCGAAGTCGACGTCTCGGACCAGTTCGGCCATGTCCGCCTCGTCGAAAGGGGGATCGCCCAGCACGTCGCCGACGAAATCGAGCGACGAACGGGGATCGACACACGCGTCACCGTCCTCGGCCACCTGCAGCGCGGCGGCACGCCTTCCGTGCACGACCGCTACTACTCGACGCTCCTGGGCTCGGCGGCCGTCGACTTTCTGCACCGCGACCTCGCCGGGAACATGACGGCGCTGAAGGGCCAGTCGATCGTGCCCGTGCGGCTGGCCGAGATTGCCGGTAAGACGCGCTTTGTGCCGCCTGAGCTTTACGAGATGGGCCAACGCTTCTTTCGCACGATAGCGGAGCTGGAGAGCGCGCCCGAGCGCTAGGAATCGTAGAGGCTCCGAGCGGGCTAGGACTGGCGCCTCACCGTTTGCCATGCCCGGGTCAAGAAACGGGTCAGCCAGAACTCGTCCGTGTCGATGTCTCTCAACCGCCGGCTTCGGAGCCAGACCAGCGCGATGACGGCGCCAACCATCGACCCCAACGTGTGAACGGTTGAGGAATCCAATCTACTGAAGCTCCACTGTATCCCAAGAAAGAATGCGGTGCCCGCGAGCACGAGATTGCGCCAGGGCTGCCGCAGCAGCAACGTCGCCGCGACGAGAGTGCCGAGTGCCGCGGCCGAGGTGCCAGCGTCCCCACGGCTCGCGACTTGCTTCGCTTCCGACCAGCCCGCGGCGCCAAGTCCCCACAGCAGCAGGACCATCAGCGGCGAGGCGATCCAGTCGCTGAGGAAGAACGCGACCAGTGCACGTATCGTCCCCACCTGGTATTCGAGAAGCGCGACGACAACGAAGACGAAGCCCGGCATGACCCACCTTACCGCCGGGCCCGGCTGAGCCAGCGTGGAAGCGGGTATCAGCCACAGGTGACCCGCCCTCAGGCCGTCGAGAGTGAGGCCGACCTTGTTGGTCACCTCCGGGCCGCCCAGTCGCAGCGCTGTCGTCGTCGCAGAGACCGCCAGCGTCACGGCGGCGATAATGATAGCGCCCGGGAAAAGCTTCGCATAGCGCCAGAGTCGTCCCTGCGGGCGCAGTCGGGACGTCCATGTCAGCAGACGGGTCGGCCAGAACTCGCTCGTGTTGATTTGCCGGATCTGACCGCGTCGCAACCAGAGAAACGCTATGACGACGCCGATTATCGCGGCTACTACGTGGGAGATGGCGGCATCCAGGTCCTCGAAGGTGAACTGGAGGAACAGGTAAGCCACAATGCCCCCGAACAGCAGTCCGCGCCAGGGCCGCCGAAGCAGGACGCTTGCCGCGGTCAGCCCGCCGAAAACGGCGGCCGAGCTACCGGTGTCGCCGGTGCTCGCTAGCTTCGCCGCACCCGCCCAACCGATCCCCCCAAGCGCCCAGAGCCCCAAGAGGAGCAACAGCGCGCCAAGCCAATCGCTCGCGAAAAAAGTGACGACCGCGCGCAGCGTGCCTGCCTGGTACTCCAGCAGTGCGATGGCAAAGAACACCCATATTGGCATCACCCACTTCATCACCGTCTCGGGCTGGGCAAGAGTCGCGGCCGGGATGAGCCAGATATGGCCCGCTCTCAAGCCGTCCAGAGTAAGGCCGATCTTGTTCGTCAGCTCCAGGCTGTCCACTGCCAGCATCGTTGTCAGCAAGGAGATTGCCAGCATTGCGGCGGTGACGATGATGGCGCCCGGGAAGAGCCGCAAGTAGCGGGAGAGAAGCTCGCGTAGGGGCGGTCGCCGCGCTTCCACGGTCCCTACGCCCAGCCGACGATGCCTGTCGCGCAGTTCACCAGCGCGCGCCACGGCCAGCGCGATACCCGGGAGCTGCAAGTCACTGCTGTAGACGAGGTACCGCGGCTCCCAACGCGGCCGGTACTTTCCCTTGAACTCGCGCAGGCCCTTCGCGCGGAAGAGAAAGCCGCCATATGAGTAGAGCATCCGCATCGCGCGCCCGACGGGTGACCTCACTCCGCCAGGATCGATGCCGCTGAAGGGCGCTAGTCCGAGGTTCATGCCGGGTCGCCCCTGGTCACGGAAGTGGTTGATGAGAGAGACGTGGAGGAAATCCGAGAGGCCGTGCAGCTCACCGCTGTAGCGCACCATGTCGAAGTTGCCTTCGGGCATGTTGTAGGAAGGGATGATGGTGGCAAAGGCGACAATCTGGCTATCGGGGGCGCGCGCGACCATTATGTCGCACTCCTGGAGCAGCGACTCGTCGAAGTAGCCAAGGGTAAACGTCCGTTCACGCCGCTTGCCGAGCGCGAGCCACTCGTCGGATATCTCGCGTAGACGCCGCAGCAGCGTGATGCGGTGCGGCGGTAACAGCACCTCCGTCCGGTAACCTTCGCGCTCGAACCGCGCGATGGTGGACCGCAAGCGTTTCACGTCGTGTCCTTCGAGACTAAACTCCGCGGTCGGCACAACGGCTTCCTCGCCGATCTTCAAATGCTTGAGGTTCTGCGCCTCGTACAAAGGCAGGTACTCCGGCCTGGCCTGGTGGAAAGCGTGCGCCCAGCCGTTGAGCTCGCAGTATGCCTGGAACGCGGAAATCAGCCGTGGGAACTCCTCCTCCCGACCAATCGGATCGCCCATGGCGATGGCGTTGGCACCGACGGTCTTGTAGGCGATGACCGCATTCCCTTCATCCGAGAAGAAGTACAGCTTATCGGGAAGAAGGGCAAAGTGGGCGATCGAAGAGTTGGCGTAGCGTTTCAGTAAGGCCCGAACGCGGTCGCGCTCGCGTCGTGTCGTATATGTGTGGTAGATGACGGGTCGTACGAGCTGCGAGAGGCCCAGGACCATGACGAAGAGGAATGCTACCCGCACGGAGTCGACCAGCCACGTCCCGTGTCTCGTCCTGGGCGCGGCCTCGGTTGCCGGCAGAATGAACATCAGCCGCAGGCTGTCCCTGAGGGCTTGCAGGAACGGTATGTGATGGACGAACTCGCGATCGAGGAAGTACAGCCCCAGCGTGCTGTACAGGTATACAAAAACCAGGCCGCCGGCGAGCATTATCAGGCCGCGGCGAGCAGTCGGCGGATCGCTTCGGGCGGGGAAGTCGTTCCGCGAAGCCGCGAGGATGATCACCATGGCAACGCTCGCGCTCATGCCCCAGAGGTCGACGTTCTTGACGGAGTGCGCCGCGATCGAGCCGAGACAGCAGCCGAAGGCAATCCCCCAGGCGGCGCGCTTGCCGGTCCAGAGGCCGGGCGCCACAGCGACCAGAAGGATGCCCAGCATGAGAAGCACGAACCGGCCACCGTTGACGGCATCGCCGGGAATCAGGTGTCGGAACTGGCCCAGGCGGACAAGGCGCGCCGGAAGCATCGCCGAGGCCACGTTGAATAGCCCCAGCAATACCACGGCCGCAGCGATGATGCGTCGATTGGAGCGACGAGGACGGCTAAGTCTCATCTCTCTCCGGGCTGCGCTGGATTCGCTGAAGAACGGGCAGGCTGGCGGCGCCCAGCGCAACGGGCAGCCAGAACTCGAAGAAGCGATAGCCAAGCGCGGCCGCGATAGCGGTGTTGCGGGATACGCCGAATGAGACGAGCAGCACGCTCAGCGACACCTCGACGAAGCCAAGCCCCGAAGGCGTGATCGCGACCAGCGAGAACAGCAAGGAGATAGCATAGGCGGAAAGCGCCTGCTGGACGTTGATGTCGGCGCCGACGGCATGCGCCATCAAGTATAGCAGCGCCGCCGCCAGCAGCTCGATGCCGAGCGCGTGCAGAAAGGGCAGGAGATAGCGCAGGGGGCGTTTTGCCACGAAGGTTATCGCCTCGTATAGCTCGTCCGCGGCGACGCGCGTCGAATCGAGGTCGACGACTCGCTCACGATGGAGGCGGCTTGCCACCAGGTTCGCGGCTTTCGCGCCGAGAAGGTACATTCGCTCCAGCGCCGTCCGGCTGCTCAAAGCGGCAACGGGCACAGCGCCCAGGACAACGATAATTACGGTGATGATCAGCGAGGCGATGACTTCGGGCTGGGTCAGCGAGCCCTGCAGGTAAAGGAGGATGAGCGCGGCGACCAGGACGACGAGGAAGGCGGCATATCCGAGCACGTAGGCGACCATATAGGCGGCGCTGACTCTGGCCGCCGGCTGGCGGCTCCAGCGCGCCTCCTGCAAATAGAATGCGATGCCGCCGATGCCGCCGGTCTTCGACACGAGGTTCACGAAGTAAGACGCCTGGGTAATGAAGACGAACCGCCCTACAGACGCACGGAGGCCTGTCGACCAAAAGGTCGTAGTGTAGAAAAGGGTCAGGTTGAGAACGAAGAGGATCTCGACTACGGCGGCCGCGCCCAGATATAGCGGGCGGGCGGAGCGAAGCTCGGAGGCGATCTGCTTGGCTTCGTTGAAATTGGTGACGACGAGGACGGCGACCAGCAGAAAGAAGACGAGCCAGATCAGTCGGACCAGGGTCAGGCGCTGCCCTCGACGGTGGGCCGGCGCATCGTGGCCCTCGCGCTCGATCATCGACAAGTGCTTCACCTTCGGCCGAAAGCAGCCGCTTCAGCGCCTAATCAAATCATAGCACAGGGATAGGAGACTGAACGAACCCCAGGCGGCTAGAGGGCGCGGACGTCGCGGGAGGCGAGGCCGCTCACCAGCGACAGCAGCAGCGCCGCCGCCACGAAGACAGCGATGGTGTGCGCCGTGCCCAGATAACGGTCGGCAATGAAGCCCATCATCAGGGCGCCGAAGGGATTCAGCCCCTGTGACATCATGTACAGCGCCAGCACCCGGCCACGGAACTCGTCCTGAACGTGAATCTGTACCAGCATCTGGTTGAACGCCGTGAACGTCACGAAGCCGATGCCGCCGATTATCAGCAGCAACAGCGAGAGAAAGTAGATGCGGGAGAAGGAGAACGCCAGGATCATGAACGAGTAGAAGACCAGCGCCACGCTCATGATGAGGCCCTTGTAGCGCACGTCAGCAAACCGGGCGACCACGAGACCGCTGCCAAAAGCGCCGATGCCGACGCCGGTCAGCAGCCAGCCGTAGCCCAGCGAGCCTACGTGAAGGTAGTTTTTCGCCATGATGGGCATTAGCTGGATGTACGGGTATATGAGCATTGTGGGAATCGCTTGCAGAAGCGTCAGCCGCAGCAACGCCCGGTGCCGCAGCAGGTAGGCCGTGCCGCGTCGCAGTGCCGTCAACGCCGGCTCAGGCGCCACCGCCATCTGCTCGAACCGCATCGCGATGAGGCTGGCGATCGCGCAGACGAAGAAAAACGCCTCGCTGAAGAACGCGCCCGAGACGTTGTAGCCGACCAGGAAGCCCGCAATCCCCGGTCCAACAACCCTCGCCATGTTGTTCACCATCGCGTTCAGCGCGACGGCGTTCGGCAGGTGCTCGCGGTCCACGACGTCGTAAACCAGGAACTGCCGCACCGGGTTGTAGACGCTGGCGGAAAGACCGCCGGTGAAGGCCGTTATGTAAAGATGCCACATCTCGATGCGGCCCATCACGATGAGGATGGCGATGGCGAGCGCGCCCAGGCCGTTGACGGCAGACGCTACAGCGGTCAGGATGCGTCGGTCCGTGTGCTCGGAGAAGCCGCCGACGAACGGCGAGACGAAGATGATGCTAATGCCGCGGATGAACTGGACCAGCCCCAACTGGAAGGGTGAGTCGGTGAGCTGCGCGACCAGCCAGCCCTGGCCAATCTGCTCCATCCAGAACGCGAAACTCGATGCCGCAGTTCCGCCCAGCAGATAGCGGAAGTTCGGCAGGGCCAGCGATTCGAACGCGCGGGAGCCCGAGCCGGCGCGTTCCATCGCCTCTTCGGCGGAATCGGCGGATTCGGCCACAGGACGCTCCCCCTTCGGTTATGCGTCCATTCTATGCTTCTGCCTGAAAGAGGAGAATCGATGGGCGTCAGAGGCCAACTACGTGCCCAAAATGGGCGCCGAGGTAGGCAAGAGCGAGCCCGCGCACCAGCTTGCCGAGCATAACCGGCACGAGGAATCGCCAGAAGCTCATGCGGACCGCTCCGGCGCTGAACCCTGCCACCTCGAAGAGCGGGTTGGGGATCGCGGCCAGCAAGAAAAGGGTCACGCTGCCATGCCGGGTCAGGAGCAACGTTATTGCCGCGCCGACGCCTTCAACGCCGCGACGGAACCACGCCGGGCCGCCAACCCGACGGCCATGGGCCAGGTCGCGTCCGACGGCGCCGACGACGTAGGCGGTGATTTCGCCGAGGCCCATGCCCAATCCGCCGACAATGCCTACTCGGAGCGCTCCCAGCGACTTCGCGTCGCTGACGATGAGCGCCTGGCCGGCAAGAGTCAGGCCGGGGATGAACAGGAACGAGACGGCGGTGCTCGCCAGGTTGACCAGGAACAGGCCAACGTAGCCCAGTCCCTTGAAGCGCTGCTGCAGGATGAGCACGGCAGCGGCGAAGACAACGAGCAGGACGGTGGTGATTGCGCCGGCAATAATGCGCCGCCGGCGGTCTTCGACGATCCACTCAGCGAAGCGCGTCAACCGGTTCGGTCGGCTGTTTTCGATCTCTTCTTCTCGCTCCACGTTCTTTTCGGGGCGTCCTTCCATGAGCGCCTCCCTGCTTTGCTCAGAATACCATCAGAAGAGCATCGAATCGAGGGAAGAAGGAGGCGACCAGCGTGGGGTCTCACGCTGGTCGCCTGAAAGGGGCGGGCGGGGCAACGCCGATTAGGTTCGGAGAGGAGCCGTTACTCGCCGCCTACGCCTGTCAATATTCCATCCTGGTCGGCAGCCTTCTCTGCCGGTGTCTCTTCCGTCGGAGCCTCTTCGGCAACAGCCGCCGTCGCAACCGCTGCGACTTCCGGCAGGGCCGAGCGCTCCAGCAACTCCACGAGGTCGAGCGCTTCCGGCGGCTCTTCCAGGCCAAGGCCCGTCAGGCCGTCCTTGAACATCTGCAGGCAGAAGGGGCAGGCCGTCAGCACCTTGTCGCAGCCCGTGTCCACCGCTTCCCTGGCGCGCATCCGGTTGACGCGCTGCTCCGGCTCCTCCTCCATCCACATCCGTCCTCCGCCGGCGCCGCAGCAGATGCCGTTCGCGCCGCAGTGGGCCATCTCGACGAGCTCGACGCCGGGGACAGCCGCCGCCAGCTTGCGAGGCGCCTCGTAGATGTCGTGGTAGCGGCCGAGGTAGCAGGGGTCCTGGTAGGCGACGACCGCCTTGACCTCGCTGGTCAGCTTCAGCCGGCCCTCTTCGACCAGCTTCAGCAGGAACTCCGTGTGGTGCACGACCTCGAAGTCGCCGCCGAACTGCGGGTATTCGTACTTCAGCGTGTGGTAGCAGTGCGGGCAGGCGGTGATGATCTTCTTGACGTTGTGGCGCTTCAGGGTCTCGATGTTCTGCTGCGCCTGGCACTGGAACAGGTACTCGTCACCGATTCTCCTCGCCTGGTGGCCGCAGCAGGACTCCTCGTGGCCGAGGATGCTTATCTTGACGCCGGCAGCGTCGAGGAGCCGCGCCAGGGCCAGGGCGGCCTTCATGCTGCTCTCCTGAAGGGCAGCGGTGCAGCCGACCCAGAAGAGGAACTCCGCGTCGCCGTCGTTGGCGACGTTCTTGACCTCGAAGCCCTCCGTCCAGTCGGTCCGCGAGGCCGAGGCGCCCTTCCAGGGGTGACCGCGGTCCTGGACCGAGCGCAGGGCCGCCATGAGCGTCGGCGGGATGTTCCCCTGCTCGAGGACGAGGTTGCGACGAAGCTCAATTATCTTCTTGACGGGCTCGACGAAGACCGGGCAGGCCTCTTCACAGGCGCCGCAGGTCGTGCAGGACCACAGCTCGTCCTCGCTGACGACGCCGCCGGCGAGAGGCGGCACGTCCTCCTGCGACGGCTGCTTCCCGTTGCGCTTGCCGCGCAGGAGCACCGGCGCCCGTTCCACCATGTGCGCCTTCAACTCCTGGATGACCATCTTCGGCGAGAGCGGCTTACCGGTCATGTTGGCCGGGCAGACCTCCTGACAGCGGCCGCAGCGGGTGCAAGCGTCGAGGTCGATGAGGTCTTTCCAGGTCAAGTCCTGAAGCTTGGAGGCGCCCAGAGCGCCCACGCTCTCTTCCGTTATCTCTATCGGCTTGAGCACGCCCTTGGGACCCTGGGTGCGCAGGAACATGTTGAGCGGCGCGGTGGCGACGTGCGACATTTTGGTGAAGCTAACCATCACATAAGCCATGCCGCCCATTGCAATCAGCATGTGCGTCCACCAGAAGGTCTTGTGCAGCGTGAGGAGGACGTTGTGACCCAGCGGGTGGAAGGCGACGGCGAAGGCGAGGCCGACCGGCGACCAGACCGACCAGCCGAGGTGCGCGTCCATCTCCGAGGCGGCGATCCGCAGGCCTTCAACCGTGTAGCCCGTGATGATGATCACCGCCAGGAGCGCTATCGCCACGAAGTCGTCGAGGACGTTGTTCAACTTGGCGGGACGCGTCACGTAGCGGCGGTATGCGGCCATCCCCAGGCCGGCCAGCATCAGCAGACCGCCCATGTCCGTCGCCAAGGAGAAGGCCAGGTATATGTTGCCCTCCAAGAAATGATAGGCGTGGGTATCTATGGCATCCAGAGAGGTACCAACGAGCAGTACACCGAAGCCGCCGAAGATGAGCAGGTGCATCACGCCCGCGTACCTGTTGCGGACGATGCGCTCGTGCCAGAGACCGTCGACCTTCGTCTTTATGATGAACGCGCGGAATCGGCCCGGCAGGTCGCGGAGCCTGTTATCCTCGCTGCCCAGCCTCCACATTCGCAGGCGGTGGGTAAGGCCGTAAACCACGGCCACCATGAGCAGGAAGCCGAACAAGTAGACTAGCTCACCGAATTGTATGTTCCAGAGATCTCCTCGGGAGGCCATTGTGCACCTCCTTTACCCTTTCATTCCGCCTCTCATGCCTGAGATCCTCCCCGATTGCCCAACGCTTGCCGTTATCCCTGCCGGCAGCGCCCGATGCCGTCAGGCCTTGGCCGTCGCAGCCTCGACCTGGGCGTACACCGGGTTGCCCTTGCTGCGGTACCACCAGCGCATGTACTGGGCCAGCGGCTCCCACGACCAGGTGGCCGGCACGCAGGTCACGCCGTGCTCTTCGAGCAGCGCGAGCAGGAAGTCGAGGTCGCTCTTCTTGCAGGCGAGGCGGTCGGTGCGGTCCACGACCAGGACGTCGAACTTCGGGTCGGCGAGCAGGGCGATGAGGCCCGGCCTGTTGAGGCACTCGCCGGTCCAGCCGATGTCCTCGTGGACGTCGACCAGCTCCCATTTGTGGGCTTCGGCGCAGGCGCAGATGCGGCTCTTCTGGCCATCCGGCCTTGTCCACTTCTTGCCCATCTCTTCGAAGTCCTGCCTGACGTACCCGACGGCGCGTGGCTGCTCCTGCCAGATCGTCTGCGGGGCGCCAAGGCTGGTCTTCTCAACACCGGTTGGGGTTCCTGTCATCGTTGTCATTTTCTTCACCTTCGGCCTTTCCTCTTCGTTTCTTCTTCCACCAGTAGACTACGGCACAAAGGGGCAGGCTGTCGTCCGCCGCGCGCGCTGATTATTGTTAAGCATTTCGGCGTTCGAATTCGGCGGCGAAAACGGCAATTGCACGGGCCGACTCGGCCGGGGCGGCAGAGCCATCATCGCGGAACGCGCAAGGCATAGGCAGCACAGCGCATCGACGTTGCGCATTTCGCGCAACATGGTTACGTATAGTTGGCGGATGACTATCAGCAGGGCGCGGCTGGCGGCTTAGGTGGGCTACCTGTAATCTGTATATGGAAGAGTCGCCCATCTGGGGCGCGAGGAGAACGAAGCATGGACAAGATCCGCATTCTCATTGCCGATGACCACACCCTGGTGCGCGAGGGCACGCGCGAACGCCTGGAGCGGGAAGAGGACTTCGAAGTGGTCGGTGAAGCGGCTGACGGCGAGGAGGCGGTACGCCTGGCGGAGGAGCTGAAGCCGAACGTGGCGTTAATCGACATCGCTATGCCGAACTTGAACGGCATCGAGGCGACGAAGCTCATCAAGACCAACCAGCCGGGGATCTCCATCCTCGTCCTCAGCGCCTACGACAACGACCAGTACATCTACGCGGTGCTGGAAGCCGGCGCCAACGGCTACCTGCTGAAGAACGTGCGCGGCGCCCAGCTTGTCGATGCGATACGCGATGTCAGCGCCGGCGAAATGGTGCTGGACCCGCACGTGGCGCGCAAGGTGGTGCAGTGGTTCTCGTCGATGAGCCACGGGAAGAGCGCCGTCGAAGGGCTGCCGGACCATGTCAGCGACCGCGAGCTGGAGGTGCTGAGGCTGGCGGCAAAGGGGATGAGCAACAAGGAGATCGCGTCGGAGCTGGCGCTCAGTGTGCGCACGGTGCAGTCGCATCTGGGCAACATATTCGACAAGCTGGGCGTAAGCTCTCGCACCGAGGCGGTGCTACGGGGCCTTAAGGAAGGGTGGATCTCGCTCGATAATGTCTCAGCGGGGGACTCGTCGAAATGATACGGACCATAACCCGAACGAGGCAGATGCTGGCCACGCCGGCGCGCGAGACGCGCTCCTGGCGGGTGCTGCGGGAGCCGCACTTCTGGATAATCGTCGCGATCATCACCTGCGGCACCATTTTCTATTATGCGGACGTTCTTCCCGTCCTCAGCTCCCTAGAAACAACGCTGCATATCGAACTCACGCGTCGTTCCGTGCACCGCATCCTCTCCATTCTGCCCGTGGCGTATGCAGCCTATATATTCGGGTTCCGCGGCGGCATATTCACCACGGTCATCATCACCGCTCTGCTTCTGCCACGCGTATGGGTGGCCTCAACCGCCCCCGAAGAAGCCGGAATCGAGACAGCGGCGTTCGCCTTCATGGGGGTCTTCGTCACCTGGCTTATAGACGTTCAAAACCGCGAGAAGGCGGAGCACAGTGGGACCATCGCCTCGCTGGAGTGGACGCAGCGGGAGTTACGTTCCCATATCCAGACGGTGGAGAACGAGGAGCGGCGACTGCAGACCATCAACGCCGTCCTCAACGTCGTCGCTGAATCGCTGCAGCCGCGGCAGATCTTGCACCACGCGATGGACAAGGTACAGGAGGCGATGGGAGTCGAGAAGTCAATGCTTTACCTGCTGGACGAAGACTCCGACGAGCTGACACTCGAGGCCTATCACGGCCTATCGATCGAGTTCGTGGACATGGCGAAGCGGGTGCGGGTCGGCGAGGGCCTGAACGGCCGCGTCGCGCAGACGGGCGAGCCGCTGGTGGCGGACGGCCAGGCTACGAGCCCCTGGCTGGCAAGCGAGGTTGGTAAGCGGGAGAATTTGCAGGCGCAACTTATCGTGCCGCTCAAGTCGAAGGGCAAGGTGCTGGGCACGCTCTGCGCCGCGACGAGCGAGCCGCGGGAGTTCGCGCCGGAGGAGATCGAGCTGGCGAGCGCAATCGGCAACGCCATCGGCGTCGCCATCGAAAACGCGAAGCTGTACGAGAAGGAACGGGAGGCGTCGGAGCAGTTACGGCAGTCGGAAGAGAACTACCGCGGCCTGTTCGAGAACGCCACGGGCGCGATTGAAGTGCATGACCTGAACGGCCGCATAACTAACGCCAATCGGGCCTTCGAGAAGCTAACGGGCTACAATCTCGAAGAGTTGAAGCAGTTGGATGCTACGAAGTTTCTGGAGCCGAAGGACGTTAGGGCGGTGGAGGACATGCTAAGGGCGCAATACCGCGGCGAGCCGGTGGACGCGCTGATCGAGTTCCCGCTCAGGCGCCGCGACGGCAGCCAGGCGATCGTCGAGCTCATGCCGAGCCTCATCATCCGCAACGGACGGCCTATCGGCGTGCAGTCCATCGCCCGCGACGTCACGGAGCAGCGGCGAATGCAGGAGAACCTCCGCTACTACGTGTCGCAGGTGCTGAAGGCGCAGGAGAGCGAGCGCCTGCGCATCGCGCGGGAGCTGCATGATGACACGGCGCAGGCACTCACGGGCGTCTCGCGTCGCCTCGATCTGCTGTCGTCCAGCGGCTCGGACGTGCCGCCGGACCTGGCGGAACGGCTGGATGAGCTGCGCGAGCAGACGGATGCGATTCTCGACGGCGTGCGGCGCTTCAGCCAGGACCTGCGGCCGCCGGTGCTCGACGACCTGGGGTTGCTGCCGGCGCTGAAGTGGCTGCTCATCGCCCTGGAGGAGCAGGACGGGATTGCGACGAACACGCGCCTGCTTGGCGAGCCGCGCCGTCTGCCGCGGGAATCGGAGCTGGCGCTGTTCCGTATCGCGCAGGAGGCGCTGAACAACGTCCGAAAGCACTCGCGGGCGTCCGCGGTGGAGCTGACGCTGGACTTCCGCAGCGACAGTATCGCGATGACGGTGGCGGACAACGGCAACGGCTTCGAGCTGCCTTCCGCTTCAGGCGACCTGGCGGTCTCGGGCAAGCTGGGGCTCATCGGGATGCAGGAGCGGGCGCGACTGCTGGGCGGGACGATTGAGATTGAGTCGAAGCCGGGCGAGGGCACACGGGTTGTCGTGACGGAGCCGGGCTAGAGCCTCGGACGCGGCGTCCTTTCGAATAGACGTAGGCCAGGCCTTCCAGCCTGGCCAAACCTTTGCCGCCGATCCCCTTAGCGCCCGGATGTGCTAGGCCGTCGTTCAAACTACGTCTGAATCCCCCAGGGTCAGGAACCAGTTGTGCAGGTCGTAGGCGGCGTTCGCTTCGTCGGCGTGGGAGCGCACGACGAAGTGCAACGGATGCGGCTCCATGAAGCGCGGCGGCATCCAGAAGCCGGAGGCGCGGAACAGCCGGAATTCATCGGTGTGGCGGAGCGAGAGCGTCGCCAGCATATCGAGGTCGAGGTCGCGGAAATAGGCGCCGGCGTGGTCGATCAGCAGGCGGCCGGCCGCGCGTCCTTCGCCGCTGGCTTCGACGACGAGGTCAACGATGAGGCCGACGGAGAAGCGTCCCAGTGAGCCGGCGCGCAATACGCTTATTCCGCGTACCTTCCCTTCCGATCTCGCGGCGAAGGCGGCGAACTCGCGCTCCGGAGCGTTGACGTAACGCCAGTTGAGGTAGGCGGAGTCGCGGACAACGATGAGCGGCGCGCGGTGCTGGACGCGACGCCAGAAGACGGCGAACGGCTCGTCGAAGTCCTTCACTTCGTCGATTGCCAGGCCGGGCACTTCTTTCTGTACGGAGGCCGGCGGCGTGCGCCAGACGACGCGCGCAATCGAGGCGGTCCTCGCAAGAACGCGGCTGCCGGTCGTCTTCATCGCCAGGCGCTCGGGGTGCAAGGGACGGATGAGCAGCGAAAGCGCGGCGACTTCCTTGAACCCGCCCTGATTGACCAGCACAGGGAACGACGCGTCGTCTGGGAAGGCGTAGCTGAAGGCGATCTTCTCGTCGGCAGCGAGAGCATCGACCTTTCGCAGCAGGTCGAGGGGGATGCCGCGGCCCTCGAACTCGGGGTCGATGAGCGGCTTGAGGGTGAGCGCCGCGGTCACGGATTCGCCGGAAAGCTGCACGCCGACCGGCACCATGGCGGCGCACGCTATGAGGCGACCGGTCCCGGCCTCCCGCGCGACCATGCCGACGGCCGGACCGCCCGGGCTCTGTTGCATCAGCCATTCGAGATACGCCTCGCCTGGAGCGCCTTCGGGCGAAACTTTCCGGGCCAAGTCAAGGCAGGCGGAGGCGTCCTCCGGCGTGTATCTCGCGGCCGTCCAGGTCTCCTCTTGAAGCACGCTTCGACCTCCGTTCCTCTGAACGCCGGTATTATAGCATGGCGTCGGCTCGACGCTGCACTCGCGCGTTGGCGCTTTTCCGGCGTCGATGCCATACTCGCGGCAGGTGGGACGAAGAAGGGAGCGCACGATGGAATACGAAGACCTGCTCTACGAGAAAGACGGCGGCATAGCCACGATAACGCTGAACCGGCCCGAGGCGCTGAACGCGATCTCGCTGCCGATGCTGAACAGCCTGGCCGCGGCCCTGCGCGACGTAGACCGCGACCCGGAGGTGCGGGTTGTGGTCATCACGGGCGCCGGACGCGGCTTCTGCGCCGGGCTCGATCTGAAGGAGATGTTCGGCAGCGGCGGTGGATCAGGGATTCGCTTCGATCTCAACAATAGCCCGCCGATGGCCCTCCATACGCTCGACAAGCCGGTCATCTGCTCGCTTAACGGGCCGGCCGCCGGCTACGGCTTCGACCTGGCGCTCGGCTGCGACATCCGCATCGCCTCCGAGAAGGGCCGGCTGGGCGCGGTGTTCACGCGTCGGGGCATTCTGCCGGAAAGCGGCGGCACGTGGATGCTACCCCGACTGCTCGGCTGGGCGAAGGCGTCGGAGCTGGTCTTCCGCGGCAAGGTGCTAGACGCGCAGGAGGCGCTGTCGCTGGGGCTGGTGAACGCGGTGGTGCCGCATGAGCGGCTGGCGGAGGAGACGCGGGCCTGGGCAGAGGAGATCGCCGGCAACGCGCCGCTCGCGGTGCAGGCGGCAAAGCGTCTGATGCGCCTGGCGCTCGAGGAGAGCTACGAGGCGAGCGTTCACCACGCTTATCTGCAGTTCTTGCCTCTCTTCGCGACGGAGGACTTCAAGGAGGGCGTGAGCGCGTTCCTGGAGAAGCGTCCGCCGTTGTTTAGGGGCCGCTGACCATTCGGCGTCGAGGCCCGTATCCAAGCATCCGCCTAAAGGCCGCGCGGCATCAGCAGTCGAAGCACACTCGCTTGTCGACGATTCCACAACTGAACGACAACGCAACATATGCGTCGAGCCAGTCGAGACGTGGTTTCCGGGCCGCTCGGCAACCCGAGCGGCTCCGAGAATGCGCACCACCGCACGGCGCGTCAGGCTGTCGAAGCCGCCACGGCTTTTTCGACAGGCGATGACGACGGGCTTTCCTACTGCCTGCGGCCGTACGTCCCCATCAGTTCCGCCTGCCCGATAACGTGACCGCTCATCGACTGCAGAAGCTGGTCCTTCGTCCAGCCCGGCGTCGCGTCGAGGTTGACGTCGAGGGCGTACAGTCGGAAGAAGTAGCGATGGACGCCGCTCGGCGGGCAGGGCGGCGTGTAGCCCAGCTTGCCGGCGCCATTCTGCCCGTTCAGGCCGCCCGTCGCCGGCTGCGCGTCCGTCGAGACGCCTTCCGGCAGAGAGCGCTGCGACGGCGGCAGGCCGTAGATGACCCAGTGGACGAACGTGCCCGACGGCGCGTCGGGGTCGTCGACGACGAGGGCGAGGCTCTGCGCGCCGGACGGGGGCACGTCCCACTGCAGCGGCGGCGACACGCCTTCCCCGTCGCACGTGTACTTCGTCGCGATACTTCCGCCCGCGGCGAAGGCCGGGCTCGTCATCGTCATGGTTGCAGGCGTCATCATCATCGCCTCCTTACTGGGTGCCGCGCTTGTGGTCGGCGTGGCTGAGGGCGTACCGCTCCCACCGCCACAGCTAATCGCCACCGCCAGCCCAAGGGCGCCGACGAACAGAGGAACGACCTTCCGCATACCGCGCCTCCGCGAATTACTGCCATACAGCGGCTTTCTCGACACATTCTACACGAAAAAGCCGCCTCGAAGACGCTGATAGACGGTGCAATCCACTGGGCGCGGTGGTATGCTTGAACGGGCCGCCAGCCAGCCAACGAGGGGGATTCCGCGGATGGCCCCACGCAAAGCCGCGGTGGAAGCGCCGCCGAAAAAGAAGCGGTCGCGCCGCCGCAGGCCGTCAGTCGGGCAGAGAATCGGCGGCATCGCGCTGCGCTTCGTCCTGCCGGGTGCTCTCGTGGCCGCGGCGATCGCGATAGTCGCTGTCTTCCTCGTCGGCCAGAAGAAGGCACAGGCGCCGGAGCTGCGGGCAGCCATCGTCGACCAACTGGGCCTCACCGATCCGAACCCCGCTTTCGCGCAGGCCGTGACGCCGGTCTTGCAGCAGGCCGGCTACACCGTCGATTACTTTCCGCCGGAGCAGGTCAACGTCGATTTCTACCGTCACATCGCCGAGCAGAAATACACGCTCATCATCTTCAGAGTCCACATAGCGCGCTTCACCGAAGAGGGGCTGACGCAGTCCGATCCCGTGAAGCGACAGCAGATCCTCGATGCCTTCGGCAACGAGGCCTTCCTCTTCAGCTCTGAAGAGTATGATTCGTCAAAGTACACTGACGAACGCGCGCAGTTCCGCCTCTTCGCCGTCCGCAACCTGGCCGGCTCCGGCGACAAGCTCTTCTTCGGCATCGCGCCCCAGTTCATCGAGTCCAGCATGCAGGGGAAGTTTGATCACACGACTATCGTGCTCATGGGCTGCGATGGTCTGACCTTCGACACTACGGCTAAAGCGTTCGAGAAGAAGGGCGCCGGCGTCGTCATCGGCTGGAACAGCCTGGTCTCCGCGTCGCACACCGATGCGGCCATCCAGAGCCTGATACCGAAGCTGGCAACGAATAAACTCCCGTTCGGCCAGGCTATCAGCCAGACGATGGCCGAGATCGGCAAGGACCCGAGCTACGACAACGCCCTCGAAGTCTACCCCCCGGACGCCGCAAGCCGCACACTCCTGCCGACCGGCTAATCTACCTCTCCCGCCACTCCTCTCAGCGCGACGCGTACCCGCGCCCCTCCGCGAAGCAGCAGCATCCGCGCGGGCTGAGCAGCTACGGGGACGAGCGCGACGGTGAAGAGGCCAAACAGAAGGCAGTTGAGGGCAGCGACGGCTACGGTGAAGGGAGAGCCGGTCCAGCGCCCGGCGAAATCAGCGATTGGCGGCGCCACGACCGCCAGGTTGAAGAAGAAGGCGATGGACGCCAGCCCGTACAACGCCCGCCAGCGCGGCTCCGCGATAGCTATCGGCAGCATGAAGGCGAGAAACGGGTACAGGTAGCGGTCGTGCGTGGAGATTGGCAGCAGGTAGAAAGCAAACGAGAGGTAAGCCGCAGCTATCAGAGCGCCGCGCAGGTTGGGCCGAGCGTGGAGGTAGAATAGCGCCAGGAAGCCGGCGAACGCCGTCAGCACGAGCCCAATCGTGCGATAGGTGATGAACGGGATGACGCCCTGGTCGGGATGAGGATGCAGCGACACGTCGAAGAACCACCAGAGGTTCCAGGCGGAGGCCGAAAGCCTGTCGTAGTCCGCTTCGAACAGGCCGCGGTAGACGCGCAGGATGTTCAGCAGGTCGCCATGCAGGAGCCAGGGGCCAAGGCCGACAAGCCAGACAGCCCCTACGGTGACCGCGCCGGACCGCAGCGCGCTCGGGCTCTGTCGCCAGGCCAGGTAGATCAGCAGCGGCAGAATGACTATGGGATGCGGCTTGATAAGGAAGCCGGCGGCCCAGACGCCGAAACCAAGCTTGGTCTTGCCCCTCTCGACGAAGAACAGCGCCAGCAACATCGCCAGGGTGACGGCGGAGTCCGTCTGCGACCAGACTGCTGAATCGTAGAGGACGGCCGGCTGCACGGCGATTACGGCCGCGGCGATGAGGGCGAGGGCTTTGCTTCGAGGCAGGCGCAACTCCTCAAACAGGGCGCGGCTGACAGCGTAGACGGCGACGATCAGCCCAAGATCGAAGAGAACGGGCGGCGCCTTGACGAGAAGACGCAGCCGAAATGCGTTGTAGTCCCACGACCCGCCGATGATGCCGTTAATCCGCGTGAGAAGCCACAGGACGTAGTGATAGCCGACATAGTCGGTATCAGTAGTGCGAAAGATGTTGAGGAGGCCGTGCTGGTGGATGGCGACCATCCAGTTCTTCCAGAAGCCCTCGTCGTTGAAGCCCTTGTCCTGGTTGGCCCAGAGTGGTAGCAGCGGCAGGCGAATCGCAAAGGCGGCGACCAGCAGGGCGATGAGAGGGAGATGGTCGCGAATGGTTCGGCGCGCGTGGATCAGCAGCCTCATGCCGGCTTCCTCATAGGCTATGATAGCAGAGAAGGAGCGATCGGGAGCAGCGAAATGTTTACAATCGGACATTCCACGCACCCCATCGACGAGCTCGTCGATCTGCTGAAGGTGCACGGCGTGAAGCGCGTCGTGGACGTGCGGACGATCCCGCGTTCGCGCCACAATCCCCAGTTCGACGTGGAAGCGCTGCCTCAATCGCTTCTATCCGCCGGCATCGCCTACGAGCACATGCCGTCGTTGGGCGGGCTGCGCCACGCGCGAAAGGACTCGCCGAATGACGGCTGGCGCAACGCGTCTTTCCGCGGCTTTGCCGACTACATGCAGACGGAGGATTTCGCCAAAGCATTGGAGCGCCTGATGGAGACGTCGCGCCGGGAGCCGACGGCGATCCTCTGCGCCGAAGCGCTGCCCTGGCGCTGCCATCGCTCTCTCATCAGCGATGCGCTGACGGCTCGCGGCGAGGTGGTAGAGCACATCATCGGTCGCGGCGGCGCTCAGAGGCACCGCCTGACGCTCTGGGCCCGCGTTGAGGGCGGCGACGTGACCTACCCGGCGCCACGCCAGGGCGAGGAGCCATCGAAGATTGCTCAGGCAGTTGAAAAACCTCCGCGGCTGTGACATTCTGAATAGAGAGGGCCGCATCGAAGGAAGGTAAGCTCATCATGGAGAAAAGAACCGAACAGACGACGGTCGTAATGGGGCATGGTGATGAGACGGTCAACGTTCTCCTGAGCGGCGTCCGCAGCCATGACTGGAAGGTCCGAGAGTCCTCACGAGAAGGGTTGGAGAGTCTTGGGGAGCTGGCGCTCTTCCCGCTCATCGACCTGCTGAACGATCCAGACTGGCACGTCCGCTGGGAGGCCGCGAAGGCGCTGCAGAACATCCGCGATCCGAGGGCGGCGCCGGCGCTTGTCAAAGCTCTCAGAGATGGGCGCTTCGGCGTGCGCTGGCTGGCCTCGGAGGCGCTGGTAGCGCTAAAGGAAGACGCTCTGGGCCCGCTGCTCGACGCGCTCGTTCACCAGGGCGACTCGCTCTGGCTAAGGAGAGGCGCTCACCGCGTGCTGCGGCAGTTGACAGATGAGCTCCATCGCCCGGAGGTCAGCGATGCCTTGAAGCCGGTGTTGACCGCGCTGGAGAGCCTCGAACCGTCAGCGACCGTGGGGGTTGCGGCGCAAGACGCCCTGGCGGACCTACTGCGGCGCGGCGTTATCGAACGAACTCACTGGCCTCAGGAAGAAGGCGCCGCCACCGAGCCGCCAGCGACTCGCAGCCGGTAGAGGACCGTGAGCGCTACGCCGGTCGTCGAGAGGACGCCGAAGAGCACTACCGCCTGCTGAACGCCCAGCCTTTCCGCGACGTTGCCGAGGAGAAAGGCGCCCACCGGAGTCGTGCCGGCGAAGAGCAGCACGTAGAGGCTCATTATCCTGCCCCTGAGGTGGCCCGGCGCCAGGAGTTGCAGACGCGTGTTCGCCGAGGCCGTGAAGATGATGCCGGACACGCCCATCAGCATCAGCAGGACGAGCGTCAGAGCGTACCAGTGCGACAGGCCGACAAGGATCAGCAGCACGCTGAACACGCCGCCGCCGATCAGGATCTGCCTCTCGTCGGAGCGCCTGGTGTAGGCGACCACCAGGGCCGCTACGAGCGATCCAACGCCCAGGACAGCGGTCATAGTACCAAAGCCGACGGAGCCGGTGTGGAGGACGAACCGCGCCAGCAGCGGCAAGGCAGTGCTGAAGTTGTAGCCGAAGGTGCCGACGAACGCCATCAGCATGAGGATTAGCAGCACCGATGGCGTTCGGAAGGCGAAGTCCACCCCCTCGCGAAGCTGCGTCAGCATCCTTCCGCTCCCCTTCTCGACAGGAAAGAGCTCCGACATCCGCATCATCAGCAGGGCAATAATCACGGGAATGAAGCTAGCGGCGTTGAGGTAGAACGTACCGGCGACGCCGAACAGAGCGATGGTGACTCCGCCTATCGCCGGACCGACGATGCGGGCAGCATTGAAGAGAGTACTGTTCAGCGGCACGGCGTTGGGCACGAGCTCTTTGCCGACCATCTCCGGCACAAACGCCTGGCGCGTCGGATTGTCGAAGGCGTTGGTGATGCCCAGGGCCGTTGCCAGCAGGTAGATGTGCCAGAGACGTACGGCGCCGGTGCTGACGAGCAGCGCCAGCACCAGCGCCTGCAGCATCGCCGCGCTCTGCGTGATGACGAGAAAGCGCCGCTTCGGCACGCGGTCGGCGAAGACGCCACCGAACAGGACCAGTAGCGTTATCGGCAGGAACTGCAGCGTCGTGACGGTGCCGACGGCAAGCGGCGACTGCGTCAGGTTGAGCACGAGCCACGCCTGGCCCACGGTCTGCATCCACGTCCCGCACAGGGAAATGAGCTGACCGAACCAGAAGAGCCGGAAGTTGCGGACGCTGAGGGCGACGAAGATGCCGCGCACGCTCCGCTCGGCGGGAGCGCCCCGGGGCGCGTGAGCGCTATCGTCAGATGCCATTCGAATCCTTCCGGTAGCAGGCCGCCGCGGGCCGACGCTAGAAAAAGGCTACCCTCGCAATTGCGAGGGTAGCCGAAATTCAAAAGAGCCGCCAGTGTCAGCGCACGGGCACTTTCACCGCCCGGGGCGCTTCAGTAGCCGATGCGCGATGCGCACCTCGAACACGCGATGAAATGAAACAGCGCTGAGCTGGTCGATGAGCCGGAGCGAAAGAAGGGCTAGATGTACGGCGGGGGCGACAGGTCCCGATTCATGCGCAGGTGCTGCAGATGAATGACCGTCAGCACCATGGCAACGCCGAGCAGTATGGCCGCGAACTTGAACGGCGCTTCCGGCCCGTATGCCTCGCTCACGCGTCCGCCTGCGGCCTGACCGACAGCGCCGCCCAGCCCCTGCACCGCTGCCAGCGATCCGAGCAGGACGCCGCGTGTCTGGACCTGCGTCGCGTCGAGGGCGGCGGCGCACCAGGCAGGCACGCTGATAGCATAGGCAAGGCCCGCCAGCACCGCCAGGTTGACAACGATGAACGGGCTGCGTGTCAGCGTGAGGGCGAACAGGCAGAGCGCGGTAACGGCCAACCCAACGATAAGCGGCAACTGCCTCCCAAAGCGGTCAGCCAGGCGCGAGAAGCGGAAGGCGATGACAGCCGCGACCGCCGCCGGCGCAATCAGAAGCAGCGCCATCTGGTGCATCTGGACGTGAAGCACCTGTGTCAGGTAGGTGCCGATGGCCGGCGTCTGCACGGCGATACCCAGGCTGAGGAAAAGGATGATGGCGGCCAGCATCAAGATGCCGGGCTTCATGATCGAGCGGAAGGCGCCGATCTGCAACGCCTCGGTCTTCTTACGGGCGACGGCTACGACAGGAGCGTGGTCCGGCCGCATGGCAACCGCGAGCGCCAGACCATTCAGCGCCAGGCAGGCGATGAAGACGGCCGTGTAGGAGACGAAGTCGCCGAGGACGACGCCGATCATGGCGCCGACGCCAAGGCCGAGCATCTGCGCCAGGTTTAGATAGTGCATGACCTGCCCACGCTTCGCCGGCTCGTTGGTGTCACCGACGTGGGCCATGAAGGCAGGCCACATAGTCGCGGCGGCAAGACCGTAAAGGCCGGAGAAGGCCAGGAAGAGCGTACCGCTGGGGAAGAGCATCATCGCAGCGAGCACCGGTATGCCGACGGCTATCCCGACGGCGAGGACAAGTCGCCTTCCAACCCGGTCGGCGATCCAGCCGGCAGGCATCTGCCAGAGGAAGCGCGCCAGGCTGTAGGAAGCGAGCGCATAGCCCGGGAAGGCGTTCGATGTGTTCAGGTGCTGTGGCAGGTATGCTTGGACGAGCGTCAGCATGAAGATGCCCAGAGACGCCTGCCAGAGAAAAACGGTGGCCGCCAGCTCAATCAGCCGACGGCGATGGGTCCCCGCAGCATACAAGGGGAGGCTAATTCTCATCTGGAGTTACTCACCGCTTGTCGCATCGACCCGTCCACTATAGCATCGGTCAATCGGCCGATTGCCGAGAGGTGGAGAGAGCCGGAATCATAAGCGGCTGTCTGTTGTTTCAACCGAAAGTCCACCACCCAATCACTTCCCCCATCGTCGTCAGTATCAGCGGGAACGCAATGAGGAGTCGCGAGGAGCGCTATTTGCTTGTTGCCATCTATTGTACGCGTCTCGCGGCGCAATGCAAGTCGCCAACGACCTCCGCCAGCTTCGGCGACAGTCATGACCGACGACATTTAACACAATATGCATCGCCATGAGTGCCGACGATGCGGGGGCGGTCAGGCTGCACGCGCGAGGTCGTCCGAAGTCCTCTTGGGCCGCCCCTTGACGATCCTGTCTATCTCGCCGCTGGCGATGGCGCGCATGAACGCGTCCACGACGGCCGATGAGTACTTCTTGCCCCGATTCTTGGTTATCTCGGACATCGCTCGAACCGGCGGCCACGCCGCCTTGTACGGCCTTCTCGACGTCATAGCGTCGAAGCCGTCAGCCACGGAAACGATCGCGGTACACAGGGGTATCATGTCACCGTGGAGGCCGTCCGGATAGCCTGTCCCGTCCCAGTTTTCGTGATGCCAGCGGGCTATCTGGCGGGCCTTCTTGAACCACGGGTCGGGCGGAAGCAGTTCTTCGCCCCATGTCGGGTGCTTCCTCATGATCTGCCACTCGTCCTCCGAGAGGGGCCCGGGCTTTGTCAGGATGGAGTCGGGGACGCGTATCTTGCCGAGGTCGTGGAGGAGAGTGGCCAGACCGATCTCTCCAGCCTCCTCGGGGCTAAGGCCGATCTCAAGCGCTATCGCCTCCGAGTAGTGCTTTATTCTGTTCAGGTGATTCTCGGTATACGGGTCGCGGGCCTCGGCGGCCGTCGCCAGCAGGAAGACTATGCTTTCATAGGCGTGGCGTTTTTCGGCTGCGGCGCGCTGGCGCCCGACGAAGGAGGAGATGCTCTCTGCGGCGAGTCGCAGCAGTTTGACATCCTCTTCTCGCCAGACGCAAGTGCGGTGAATCGTATCGATACCGATGGAGCCGATGACTCGCCCGCGGGAGGTCAGCGATACTCGGACAAGCGAGTGAACGCCCATTGACTGCCAGATGCTCTTCTCCGCCGCTGCTTCGGGTGGGAGCGTCTCTATATCGTTAACGATGATGGGTTCTGCCTGCAGTGCCTTCCGCGTAGACCACGGGAAGGCAACAGCGTCGAAGTCGTACACGAAGCTGGCCTCTTCCGCTTCGGGCGCACACCAGCGTGCCACGCAGTGCATTTTGGTCTTGCCTTCCAGCATGAAGACGTGGGCCCGTTCGGCGCCGAAGGCTTCGCCCAATACGCGCAGGACGAGATTGAACACCGTGTCGATGTCATCGGAGGCTGCCAGAAGGTTGGAGGCCTGGGCGATCGCGGATTCTATCGCGAGCCGGTTCGCCATCTCCTCCTCTGCGCGCTTCCGTTCGGTAATGTCTTCGATGGTACCGACGTAGCTGGTGACGATGTCCTCCGGCGAACGAATCGAAATGATCGTCGTATGCACCCAGCGCACCTCGCCGGTCTTGGTCAATATGCGGTACTCCATGGAGAACTTGCGCCTCTCGGCTCGAGCCGCAGCCCCCTCGGCGTTCACTGCTTCGCGGTCGTCGGGGTGAATGTACTTGGTCCACACGCGCCCGACACCATCTTCGGAGGTCCCGCCGATCAGCACCACTGCGTTTTCGTTGGAGTAAATGCCGTTGCCCCACGCGTCGGAGAGAAAGATCCCGATGGGCACGGAGGCGCTCAGCGTGCGGAAGCGCTCCTCACTCTCACGCAAGGCTTCCTCTGCCCGCTTGCGCTCAGTGATGTCCTCCAAGCTTCCCACCACACCGCCTCCCCCGGGGCCCGCTGCAGGAAGCCGCGAGACGTGCATTCGCACCCAGCGCGTATCCCCCTGCGGCCTTACTATCCGGTATTCGGCGAAGAATTCTTTACGTTCCCTGTTAGCCTCTGCCCACTCCTCAAGCAGGTGCTGTCGATCATCGGGGTGGACGAACCGAGCGAGCTCTTCGCTGAAAGCGCTATCGGACGACGAGCCGGCAATCTCTCGGACCCGCTCATTCGTGAAGACGATCTGGCCGCCTTCGTCCATGAGGAAGATGCCGATGGGTGCTGAGGCGGTCAGAGTGCGGAAACGCTCCTCGCTCTCGCGCAGCGCGTCGTCCGCCCGCTTGCGACTGGTGATGTCCCGAACGGTGCCCACTACAGCGAGCAACTTGCCGTCCTCGTCGCGAACGAAGGCGCGGTCATCGCTGAGCCAGCGGTACTCCCCGTTCTTGCATTTCCACCGGTACTCGATTCCCAAAGCTTTGCGGTCTGCCGCGGCGCCGCCTTTTGCGTCGCGCCCGAATGACCCGAATCTTTGTCTGTCTTCCGGGTGGAACCTGTTCCTTACCTCGTCAACCCCCATTGCAATGATTTCGGCGGGCGCGAACCCCAACAACTCAGCGCACGAAGGGCTTATATAGTCGTAAGTACGGGTCCCGAGATTCAGCTTGTAGATAAGATCGCGAGACACCTCGAGGACATCGCGAAAGCGGGCCTCGGATTCTACGAGCTGCGCCGACCCCCTCACAAGTGTCTCTGTCATCTCGTTCAGATCGTGCCCAAGGGAAGCGGTCTCCTCGAAGCCCGAAGCCTTCGCCCTTGCTTCGAAGTTGCCGGACGTTATTGCACGGGCATTCGCTTTCAGCGAAGCGAGCGGGCGCACGAGCGCGACGGTGAAGGCGATAAGGGCTGCAAACCCCACTAAGAACGTTGCCACGCCGAGCCCTATCAGCAGCCACATTGTGGTCTCTGAAGCGTGGTCCGCCGCCAATCGCACGTCCGCCGCCTTACCCTGCTGCGCTCGCGCAAGCTGATCAACCTGCCTTTCGATGAGATCGAAACTCGGCCAGAGCGCCGGCTCATATTGACGGGCCATCTGCATGACGAAATTCGGGTCGGTAGACGACTCGAGGTTGAGAGCGGAGTCCGTTTCCTGCTGTAGCTGCGCGACGGACGCCGCGATCTGATCGAGCGTGGCGATATCATCGTTTTCGCCGAGAGCGACCATTCCGGCCCGAGCTTCAGCAAGCCTGCTTTCGGGGATGGTCCGATTCTGATTGTACGTATCGAGGAAAGCAGGGCGATGATCCGCATCGGCGAACGCGATGGTTGAGAGGAGGGTCGTATTCAGGAAGAACTGAGCGCGGGCATCATCCAGTGCCGCGACCACGTTCGCCCTATCTTCAAGCGAGCTGCGTACGGCTCGGTCGCTCTGGGCACGCCAAGCCGCGACCGCGGCAGTAGCGCACAAGAGCACGACCAGAGCCACGCTCGCAACAACCGTGAGGCCTCGGGCCGATTTCAGTCTGAACACCGTGGCACCACGCGACGTGCGACAGCTCGTCCACCCTCTGCCAGGATGACGCTCTAACCTCCCGCTTATATCGCTCGCCCGAAAAAGGGCGCGTCGACAGTAGGTCTTAAATGATGATCGGATAGCCTGAGACGATCCGCAGGGCGGCCGGGACGGCAGCGCCCGCGTCGCGCCGGCGACGGCTCGATGGCCCTTCGGAATCGCTGCTGGTAGAATTGAGGTAGAGTAACGTCCCCCTTTAGGAACGAGAAGGAAGGTGCGCCATGGCGCTCAAGACCGGCGAAGAATACGTGAAGTCCCTTAAGAAGCTGAACCTGAAGGCGCAGGTGTTCGGCAAGGAGACCGGCGACCTGACGGAGAACCCGCTTGTCGCGCCCTCGATGCGCGCCGTCGCCGCGACGTTCGACTGCGCCTACGACGAGTCGAGCCGCGAGCTCTTCCGCGTCCGCTCGTCGCTGACCGGCCAGGAGGTGAACCGCTTCACGCACCTTCACCAGAGCACGCAGGACCTGATGAACAAGGTGATAATGCAGCGTCACTGCGGCAACGTCACCTCCTGCTGCTTCCAGCGCTGCGTCGGCATGGACGCCGCCAACGCCGTCTTCAGCGTCACCTACGAGTGCGACCAGGCGCACGGCACCGACTACCACCGCCGCTTCCGCGACTACTGGGCGCAGATTCAATCGGAGGACCTGGTTGTCGACGGGGCGATGACGGACCCGAAGGGCGACCGCGGCAAGCGTCCGGCGCAGCAGAGCGACCCGGACCTGTACCTCCGCGTCGTCGACCGCCGGAGCGACGGCATCGTCGTGCGCGGCGCCAAGCTGCACCAGACCGGCATGCTGAACTCGCACGAGATCATCGTCATGCCCACCATCGCCATGCGCCCCGGCGAGGAGGACTGGGCGGTCTGCTTCGCCGTGCCGACGAACACGCCGGGCATTCGCTACATCTACGGCCGGCAGGCCAGCGACACGCGCAAGATGGAGCGGCTGAAGCTGGACGTCGGCAACGTGCGCTTCGGCGGCCAGGAGGTGATGACGGTGTTCGAGGACGTGTTCGTGCCGAACGAGCGCATCTTCATGAACGGCGAGGTCGACCAGTCGGGCAAGCTGGTGGAGCGCTTCGCGGCGTATCACCGGCAGAGCTACGGGGGCTGCAAGGTGGGCGTCGGCGACGTGCTTATCGGCGCGTCCGCCCTCATCGCCCGGATGAACGGCGCCGAGAACGCGAGCCACATCCGCGAGAAGCTGGTCGACATGATCCATCTGAACGAGACGATGTTCGCCGCCGGAATCGCCTGCTCGGCGCTCGGGCACCAGACGGACGCCGGCAACTACGAGATCGACATGCTCCTGGCGAACGTCTGCAAGCTGAACGTCACGCGGTTCCCGTTCGAGATCGCGCGCAACGCCATCGACATCGCCGGCGGCCTGCTGGGCACGATGCCGTCGGCGGAGGACCTGGACGATCCGACGACCGGCCCGTACGTGCGCAAGTACCTGGCGGCTTCGGACGCGTACGATGTGACAGACCGGATCAAGGTGATGCGCTTCATCGAGAACCTGGTCTCCGGGGCCGGGGCCGTAGCCTACCTCATCGAGTCGATGCACGGGGCCGGGCCACCCGCGGCGCAGCGGATAATGATCGGCCGGCAGGGCGATATCGAAGGCAAGATCGAGAAGGCGAAGCGGGTCATCGGCATCAAATAAGGCCCGCCGTCGCCTTCACCTCGCAAACCGTTCGCGTTCGCGCTATAATCCCCGCGTAGTTGCAATCGCTTCGTTCCCTGCCTTCAAGGAGGTGTTCATATGGAATCCGAAGGACTGTGGGCGGACGTCCGGCGCGTCGTGCTGCGCGGCGACGTGTTTGGCCTGGCAATCGCGGTGCTGGTCGGAACCGCATTGGAACAGCTCATCCTATACACTGTGGAGTATCTGCTGATTCCTCTGGCCAGGGCGCTGTTCCGCGAGAAGAACTATTGGACCACGCCGGCAACCAACGCAGGTCTTAGCTTCACTTACCATGGCTACCTGGTGAGCTGGGGAAACGTCTTGATCATGCTCCTCACCCTTGCTATTGCGGGGTGTATGGTAGTCGCCTTGAGAAGGCGGTTGTTTACCGCGGAGGAGGAGAGCCAGATAGACGAACTGGAGGACGCGGAGTTCGAACGTTCACACGCCCTGAAGAAGTGCCCGGAGTGTTTGAGCGATATCCCCCTGGCGGCGAGAAGATGTTCCTTCTGCACGGCCGTCGTCGAGTCATCGCCGCTTCCCCTGGAAAAGGACGAGGCTCCGTGACCGCCGCTGACGAGGCCAAGGGCCTGCCGTTGAAGGTAGCCGTGTTCAGATTGATGATTGCGGTCATCGTTGGGCGGGAGGTCTACTTCCTGGCGGCCGACACTGCTAGCTCACTTGTCCGCCTGATCGCCGGAATCGTGAAGACCAACAACGATGCCCTTCGCTACCCGATTCCCCACATGGTCTTCCACGGATACTTCATTCTTTACGGCTACGTTCTCGATGGGCTGGTGGCCATTCCCCTTGCGGCGCTCATCGTCTTGCTGCTCGTCGCCGTAGCCCGTCGCGACTGGCAGTGGGTAGAGGTCGACGAGGAGGACAAACCGGAAGTGAAGAAGGACAAGTCGTGCTCCTACTGCGGGCGCCTTATCCCCGCAGCGGCAAGACGATGCGCCTGGTGCCGCTCGCCGCAAGAGCCGCGGGCCGAAGCGCCGGCCGACTCGACCTGACATCCCGCCAATCGACGAATAGAAACGGGCCCGCCTCCAGGCCGGAAGCGGACCCGCTGCTTTTAGATATGGTTCGACGCTTGCGCGTTAGCTGATTTGCGTCGCTCTCACCACAAGGCGATGGTCGTAGTTCCGCGTGGTCGGGTCGAACGTGCCGCCGCAGGTGACGATCGTCAGCTCCTCGCTGCCGTCCTTCAGCGCGTACTGCGTGAAGCTGTCCGTATCGCCGATCCATTGCGTCCAGTCGACGGCGTACCTGACCAGGGAGCCGTCGAGGAGCTGGACGTCGATCTCATCGCCCTGGACAAGGTCGTGCAGGTTCCAGAACACCGCCTCGAAGTTCGGGTGATAGTCGACGTGGCCGGAGAACAGGGCGTTGGAGCCCCCAAAACCGTTAATGCCGGGGAAGCCGCCCATGCCGCCGAAGTTCTGGAAGTCGTACCAGACCACGTCGTCCTTGCCGTTGGGAATGCCCATGACGCCGTCGGTGCCCATGATCCGCACGTTGACCGGCGCGTTAACGCCGATGCTAGGGATGATCAGGCGCAGGCCCGTCGGGGTCGCGGAGCCGTCGCCGTAGCCGCAGGCCGCGGTCGTAAACGTGCCTGCCGCCGACGTGAACCACTGGCCGCTGACCAGCGTGTTGATCCGCCAGTGCGTCACCTGGTTCACCTGGAGGCCGGGGAATGTCGCTGAATTGGCGTTAGGATCGAGCGGGCCCATGCCGGCGAATTCCCCCGGCGGGAAGTCGCTGAAGAAGCTCACGTCGAGGTACTGGTCGCCCTTCAGGCCGCCGGGCAGCCAGTGCATCGTCGCGTCGACCATACCGGGCGTGGAGCTGCACACCTGGTCCACGGAAATTGTCATAGGGAACACGCTGCAACTCATCGATGATAACGCCGTTAAGACCATGCCGGGAATCAGTAGTAACCAGAACGCTTTCCTCATTGATTGCCACCTCCCATCGGTATGCTTATTGCGGTCATCCGGCCACGACTCTGGGGTCGTGGGCTCCTTCCACAGTTAGCTGGCCGCTATGCTAGCACGTAACTGCTCATAAGCAAATACCCCAGTAAGGCGAGAATTGTATCAGCCGACGAAAGCTGTCGAATCTGGAGGGGCGTATTGACTCGCCGCTTGCAGCGACCGACAATTGACACACTTCCCGTCCGCCGGAGCCAGGAGGAGAATGATGCGCGAAGTCGAAACCGTCCAATCGTCAATCGGCGAAGCGACGCTTGACGTCGAGGGCGCGCCCGTTGCCGCCGTGCGCCTCGACCCGACGCAGTCATACGTCGACGTGCCGGAATTGCTGAAGGAGGTTATCGACCGCGACGATTCGGCGGCGTGGCGGGCAATCGTCGAGCGGACCGACTACACCTACCTCTGCCTCGACCGCGCGCTCAAGGCGTTTTGCGAAGAGACGGACCTGAGCGAGATGCTGCGCAGCGAGCTCGCGGCGGGCAAGAAGCTGCTCCTCAAGCCGAACCTCGTCAACGCCGTCTGCATCGACCCGCAGGAGCACGGACGCGGCCTCGGCTACGCCACCTGTACCGCCTGGCCCTTCGTCGCGGCGGTCATGCGCTGGCTGCACGACCGGCTGGACGTGTCTTATCACCAGATGGCGCTCGGCGAGGCGGCAACGTCGATGTCGGCGGCGGCCGCCTACGCGACGCGGCTCTTCGACCGGCCCGTCACCCGCGAGGCGATCATGGAAGGACGCGTCGACGACTCTTATGGCGGCTGGGGCTTCTATTTCGTGCGAAAGTACCTGGCGGAATCGCACGACCCGTCGCACCAGGACGACCCCATGCGCGGCTACGACGACAGCGTGGTGGGAAGCTATCTTCCGCCGGGTCAGACGATGGACCGCCTGCCGGTCTACGATTTGAACCGCATCCAGGACGTGCCGGAGCGCGGGCGTCGCGTGCCGGTGCCCGACGGCGCCAACTTCCAGTCGATAACACTGCACAAAGCGGTTGTCGGCGGAGAGCCGTCGGATGCGGCGGACCGGCGCGACTATCCCGGCTGCGTGCTGCTCAGCCTGCCCAAGATGAAGGTGCACAACATCGCCCTGTTCACCAACGCCATCAAGAACCTGGGAATCGGCCTCTATCCGATGGAAGCGGCGTCGGATACGGACCCCGAGAGCACACAATGGCTGTACAGCTCGCCGCAACTTGCCGTGCCGGGCATGAAAAGCCGCCTGCCGCATCAGGTGTGGACGGCCTCGACGGACGACAAGACCGGCCGGCCGCATTCCGTCAAGCGTACGGCGGGCATCAACGGCACGATGGTCGACATCATCAAGGCTGTGCAGACGCAGGGCGTGCGGGTGTTGAGCATCGTCGACGCCATCGAGACGATCAATGTCGACCATTCGCTCGACGCGCCGGCGATTCGCGTTCCCGAGGGCTTCGTCTTCGCCGGCCTCGACGTCGTCGCCCTCGACCTGCTCTGCGCGCGCTACATGTTCAATATGCTTCCGATGGCCGAGGCGCGAAAGCTCGTCGCGGAAGGCAAGGCACCGTCGGAGTGGCTGCAACGCGTGCCTCTACCGACGGTCGAAGGGCAGAACATCGTGACGGCGGAGGGCTACGACTCGCCTCTGTCCCGCCACGTCCTCTTCGACTACGCGGAAGGAAGGGGCATCGGCGGTCAAGCGTACCATGTCGTCGGGAGGGACATGTGGCAGAGCGAGCGGCTGGCGTCTCTGGAGGGGCATCTGGGCCGCGTCGAGGGCGGGCGCTTCTCTGAGGTATTGACCGGCACGCTCTACTACGACCAGTTGAAGCTGCTGTGGGACCTGCAAACGACGGTGCTGAGCTACGCCGCCGCGAACGACGCGCTCACCGGCACTAGCTACCGTCAGCAGTTCCTGAACGCGTTCGACGAGAACGGCGACGGCGTCATCGACTACGAGGAGATGGGCCGGAAGGGCATCGTCGATTTCATGTTGTACGCCGCAGCCTACGGCGTCCATCTGATGGGCAGCGAGGAGCACGGCATGCTGCGTGGCTTCTTCGCCTTGCGGGCGAACGCGCTCCGCTGGTCCGACGCGGCCCTTAACTCCGACGGGCTGGACTTCCTTAAGGAGTACTTCGAAAGCTCGATCGGCGCTGGTGGGGCTGACGCTGTCGCAGATGGAGATCGAGGGCGCGGACGCTTTCGTGCCGTCGATGACGTGGGGCAAGGGCAAGTGGCCGAGCGTGCAGATGTCCCGCTTCATGGCCATCGGCTCGATGCTCTACGGCCTCGGCTTTCCGTTCATGACGACGGTCGACTCGATCTATGGAATCGCTTTCCAGTACGCCGACAAGGCGTTCAACGGCAGCACTTACACCGGCGACGTGGAGACGATGAGCGATCCGACATCTCGCGGCGGCGGTGGAGTACGTGCAGGCGGTTTCCTCTGGGGCGAAGCCGCTTCCCTTCCTGCTGTACGTGCCGCAGGGCTTCGGGCAGGTGCTCGGGAAGGCGGTGCCGAACGTCGAGGAGACGGCGGACCCGCGCCGGATGCTGCGAGTGGAGTTCGGCGGCGGCAAGGAGGTCTGGTAAAGTTTTCGTCGCTTCTGCCGATGGATATACTGCCAGGAGGGGATGGGCGGGCAGTCCGTCCGAATCTGGTCCCCCTTGACAGCCCTGGGGGTTGGGGCTAGACTGAAGGTGAGCCCGGGATGGGATCCAAAATCCGAAAGGAGGAGGCGCTCATGGTAGAGAACCGGGTTCTCTGGGGGGTGTGGCAGGTTGACTGTTGAGCCCTACCCTGACGGGGTAGGGCGTGCGGTCGCCGAGTTGGCCCCGTCGCATCAGTGCATTGGTGGCCACCGTCCTGAATAGGACGGGTTGGCCAAGCGCTGGGGGGCAAGCCCTCGTGGGGGCCTCTCGGAGATGAAAACTACAAGAGCCGCCTTGAACAGGCGGCTCCTGTTTTGTGTCTGTCGCGAGGACGGCGGCTCGATCTACGCCTTCTCCGTGCACTTGTACTCCAGCCTCTTGCCCAGGATAAGCCGGACCTGAGAGTCGAGGCCGGGCAGTGCGCCGAAGATGAAGGTTATCGGCGCCATTAGGAACCATTGCCCGAACTGCACCGGGTACATCCAGATCGGGAACGTCTTCGGGCGCGGCGGCCGCATGAAGGTGTCGAAGCCCACCATTATGGCCAGCGGGACCATGCACGGGAAGAGGATCTTCGCGGACATCATGTTGAACCAGGGAGGCACCATCGGCATGACGGACGCGGGCAAGAAACCGTTGGCGCACAGGAAAACGAACGCCGCCGGGACAGCGCGTCCGATGGTAATCAGGAACCACTGACTGGACCAGAGAACGTGGTTCTCGAAGACGCTCCAGGTGCGGCGGAAGCGCTGCAGGAGCGGTATCTCCGGGTGGGCGGCCGCCATCTTTATGGCGTAGGAGATGTCGGAGGCGCCCCAGGCGTGGCGCCGCGCCTGCTGATAGTGCTCCCAGAACGTGCGGAAGTAGCCGTGCGCGCGGACACCGTCGTTGCCGACCACCAGGAAGATCGGCTCAACGTTCACGTTACCGTTGAGCAGGAAAAAGCACTTCAGCATCATGTGCCAGTCTTCGGAGATGATGTCCGGGTCCCAGTAGCCGACCTCGTCCGCCATGCGCAGGCTGAGGCTGTAGGTGGACTGCGGGAAGCGGATGGCGTGCTTGCGGGTCAGCTTGACGAGCTGGTTTAGCCCGCCCAGGGAGTTGGACAGCCGCAGCGGCGCCGGCACCTCCCAGACGTTGTTGTAGTAGAAGATGGGCGCTTGCCAGAAGCGCCGATAGCGCATTCGGCTGGTGGCGAACTTGTAGGTCAGGCAGGCGTAGTAGTTAGGCGGGAACTGCGTGTCGGCGTCGCAACTAGTAACGGTCACCAGGTCGAGGTCGTAGCCCAACTCATCGATGAGCTTGCGTTTGGCGATGCGAGCCGCCCACAACTCGTTCGATGACTTGCCGCGTATCTCTCCTTCGATGTCCGGAGGATGGAACGTGGGGAAGAACAGCATGAAGCGATCGGCGAACTTCTTCTGCAGGATCTGCGCCTTCTCGGCAGCGCCCGACTTCGGCGCCTTCGAGCGCCAGCACGACGACGAGCTGCTGGCCGTCCAGCGTCTGGTCCACCAGCGTTTGCAGCGTCGTCGACAGCTTCTCCACGCTCTCCTTATAGCTGGGGATGATGACGATGTGGCGCACTTCCTCCCAGCGCAGGTACGCCTCGCCGCGGGCCGCCGCCTCGTTGTAGCTCTGGTGCCAGTCAATCTTCTTGTGGCGTCTGAGGATGGCGTGGCCGCGGACGACGTGGATGCCGGTGTTGATGGAGCGCCACGCCCAGTACACGTCGAAGCCGACGAGCATGATGGCCAGCGGCAGCGGCAGGAAGAACGTCCCCCAAACCAGGGTGCTGATAAGGAAGAGAGCGCAGGCGCCCGGAAGAATGTCCAGGGCGCGCTGAATGAGGTGGTCGCGCAGGGGATGAGCGTGCAGCCCTTCGATGGCCACCGGCCGGGGGATCGCGATTGTCGTCGTCGGGAAGCTCGGCGGAGCGAGGGGCGGAAGCGGCAGCATCAGCTCGCCGAGGTCGACATCGGACGTCAAGGGGAGGCGGTCGCCTGCGATGATCGAATTACTGACGCCGTCGATAGTGCCCGATGCGATCGCCGGAGACAGAAACAGGTCGCCGGAAGCGCCCGAGAAGCTCTTTGCCTCTAACGGTTCCATGGCTAATTCCCTGCCCTTTCTGTTTCGCCGCATCCTGCGGACGGACAACGGGCAAAGAGAAAAGGTCGTCCCGTTGCGGTCCGACCTTTCGCACGCCTACGAGGTTAGCTGACGGGTTAGGGCTGAAAGGTTGCCCTTCCCGGTAACCCGGGATTAACCCCTCTTCTGGTTCCCCCGTCCCCGAGCTTGCTCGGCGTTCGGCGGTTTGCTTGTCAACGTCAATTTAACGATAATGCAGGCCTTTGTCAAGCTTTCGCAGGCGCTGCAATCGAACCTTGGGGTCAGGGCCGTCGGAGGACGGCGCCGGTGCTCGCGGAGGTGACGAGCGAGGCGTAGCGGGCCAGGTAGGGCAGCAGCTCGCCCTTGTCCGGCGGGCTCCATTTCGCCAGGCGGCGTTCGATCTCCGCCGGCGAAAGACGCACGTTCAGCGACTTCGCCGGCATGTCGATTTCGATGATGTCGCCTTCCTCGATGACGGCGAAGGGACCGCCCTCCATCGCTTCCGGCGAGACGTGGCCTATCGATGCGCCCTTCGTCGCGCCCGAGAAGCGGCCATCGGTGACCAGCGCCACTTCGGCGTCCAGGCCCTTGCTGACGATGGCGGACGTGGCCCAGAGCATCTCGCGCATGCCGGGCCCGCCCCTCGGGCCCTCGTACTTGATTATGACCACGTCGCCGCTCTTGATGCTGTCCGCGCCGATAGCGTCACGGGCGTCCTCCTCGCTGTTGAAGACGCGCGCCGGCCCCTGGTGCCGCATCATCCCAGGCGCGACGGCTGATTGCTTCACGATGGCCCCTTCCGGCGCTATGTTCCCGTAAAGCACGGCCAACCCGCCTTCCGGGTGGTACGGGTTGTCGATGGGCCGGATCACGTTCCTGTCTGTGATGCGCGCTTCCTCGACGATCTCGCCGACCGTGCGGCCGCTCAGCGTCATGGCGTCGACGTGGAGGAGGCCGCGCGAGGCAAGCTCCTTCATGACGCCCTGGAGGCCGCCGGCCTCGAAGAGGTCCTCGATGAAGTGATTGCCGGCGGGACTCAGGTTGCACAAGCGCGGCGTGTTGCGGCTGATGCGGTCGAAGGTGGCGAGGTCAAGGTCGACGCGCGCCTCGTTGGCGAGCGCCATGAGGTGAAGGACGGTGTTGGACGAGCCGCCGATCGCCATGTCCACGGTGATGGCGTTCTCGAAGGCGTCGCGCGTGAGGACGGAGCGCGGCGTCACGTTCTCGGCGAAGAGCTCCATCACCCGTGTACCGGCGTGCTTGGCCAGCTCGCGGCGTCGGCCGTAGACCGCGGGAATCGTACCGTTCCAGGGCAGTGCGAGGCCGAGCGCCTCCGCCATGCAGTTCATGCTGTTGGCGGTGAACAGCCCGGCGCAGGCGCCGCAGGTCGGCGCGGCGCGGTTCAGAACCTCCAGCAGGTCGGCGCCGCTTATCTCGCCGCGCTGCAGCCTGGGGAAGAACTCCGATATCTTGCTTACGTCGATTCGCTCGTCGCAGAAGCGGCCGGGCAGCATGGGCCCGCCGCTGATGATGACCGACGGCAAATTGAGGCGCGCCATCGCCATCATCATGCCGGGCGTTATCTTGTCACAGTTCGTAACGAGCACCATGGCGTCGAGGGCATGCGCCATCATCATTGCTTCGATGGAATCGGCGATTAGCTCTCGGCTGGGCAGCGGATAGCACATGCCGGCGTGCCCTTCGGCCCAACCGTCGCAGATGGCGATTGCCGGGAACTCGAATGGCGTGCCGCCGGCGGCAAGGACGCCATCGCGGGCGGCGCGGGCGATCTGGTCGAGGTGCTCATGGCCGGGCACCAGCTCGTTCTGGGAGTTGACGATGGCGACCAGCGGCTTCTGCATTTCCTGGGCGGTGCGGCCCATGGCCACGAAAAGGGGTCTGCGCGGCTTCACGACGTCGCTTCTCATTGCGGCCTCCCCGACTTCTGAGCGAATGGGTTCATGATCTCAGTCTAGCGGCCGCGGGCGCTCTCCGCCAGCACAGCGTTCCGCTACGTCAGCGAGACGCTCAGGACGAGAATAAGCTAGACTGGACGTGATCATCGCCCGGACACGGGCCCGCGGGGAGGCGGACGTCTTGGGAGAGCGCAGCTACAGGTCAGGACTGGCGATCTCCGTACTGTTGCTGTCGTCGGCGCTGCTGCCGGCGTGCAGGGGAAGCGGAGCGGCGCCGTCGCCCACCGTCTCGCAGCCGGTCAGCACATCGACGGCCCTGACGCCCACCTCCGACCCCGGCGCGCCGGGGCCCTATCCCGTCGGCGTCACCGAGATCACGTTCCAGCGGCCCTCAACGACTACCGGTCAGCCGCGCATCCTCAAGACCGTCATCTGGTATCCCGCTGACGCGGCCGCCGCCGACCAGCCGCCCGACGCGACGTACAAAGGCGTCATGGACGCGGCACTCTCGCGCGAAGGCGCGCCTTTCCCGATCATCCTCTTCTCGCACGGCAGCGGCGGCACGCCCCTCCAATCGACCTTCTACACGTCGCATCTCGCCAGCCAGGGCTTCGTGGTCGTCGCGCCGCCGCATCCCGGCGACACGATCAACGACTGCTTTCCCTGCGTCGACGTCAAGGCGCTCGCCGATTCACTGCTCAACCGGCCGGACGACATGACCTTCGTGCTGGACTCGATGCTGAAGTTGAACGATGACCCGTCGTCGCCGTTTCAGGGGGCGCTGGACGGCACACGCGTCGGCATGAGCGGCCATTCCTTCGGCGGGCTGACGACGCTGCAACTGGCGGGCCGGGACACGACACCGTTCGCGGCCGCGCTGGCGATGGCGCCGCCCGCTGCAGCAGTGGTGGGCAATCGCAACCCTTCCAACATCCCAATAATGATGATGGGCGGCGGCGAGGACACGACTTGCCCGCTCGCCCAGCAGGAAGCCTATTACAACGCGCTCAACGACAGCGAGCCGCGCTTCCTGGTCGTCTTTCCGCGCGGCGGCCACACCGCCTACACCGATCCGTGCATCCCGTTGATCGATACGTGCGGGCCGGCGGCAATCGATCAGGACAAGGCGCACGAGCTGATCGACTTCTACGCCACGGCCTTCCTCAAGACGTACGTCACCGGGGACAAGAGCTACGCGGCCTACCTCGATCCGAAGCTGGCGACCGGCGACGCTGACCTCCAGTACGAGGCGAGCGTGCCGAACTGATCGGGGCGACGAGCGTCAGGATTCGTCGTCGCCGTCCTTCTTGTCACAACTGCATAACGACGTGAGGGCGTCGACGGAGATAGCGCCCGGTCCCGCAAGACCAAGAGTCGCGACGCCCGTCGCCAGCGACAGCGGTAGCTCGAAACCGCCCTGGCCGAAGAAGCCATTCTTCCAGTGCACCTTCCAGATCGCCGTCGACATGTTGATGATGATTGGCAACGCGACGAGTCTGGTCTTGAAGCCCAGAACAAGCGCTAGGCCGCCGAAGAGCTCGGTTGCCCCGGAAACGTAGGCGGCGACCTGTGGGTACGGAACGCCCATCTTCTCGAGGCCGTCCGCGAACGCCTGCGGCCCGCCGTGCTCGATGGAGGTCTGCCAGTTGGGGCCAAGCACCTTCAGCGGCCTCTCGGGAACTTTCTTATCCGGCCCCCCGAAGAGCTTGGGGTAGCCGTGCGCCATCAGTATGACGCCGACGTTGAGCCGAAGCAGTAACAGGCCAAGGCTGCGAAACATTCTTACCCTCCTGTCAGTCCCTGATGGTCCCTTCTAAGGACAGTTGTCGCCCTCTGCGCCGAAGAGCTCCTCTTTCAGCGCCTTCTTCTGCACCTTGCCTGTCAACGTCTTCGGCAGATCGTGTCGAAAGATGACCTCCTGCGGCAGCTTGTAGTCGGCCATGCGCTCCCGGCAGTAGGCGATGACGTCGTCTGCCTCGAGCGTCGCGCCGGGAAAGGGCACGACGACGGCGACGACTCGCTCGCCCCACACTTCGTCCTTGCGACCGAGAACGGTTGCTTCGGCGATCATGGGGTGCGTGAACAGCACCTCCTCGACCTCGCGCGGGTAAATGTTCTCGCCGCCGCGGATGATCATGTCTTTCTTGCGGTCGACGATGAAGAAGTAGCCGTCTTCGTCCTGGTAGCCCATGTCGCCGGTGCGCAGCCAGCCGTCAACGATTGTCTCCGCGGTCGCCTCGGGGTTGTTATAGTAACCCTGCATGACGTTGGGGCCTTTGACGACGATCTCGCCGCATTCGCCCCTGGGCAGCTCCTTCATGTCCTCGTCGACGATCTTCATCGCCTGGCCGCGGACCGGCATGCCGATCGAGCCTGCCTTGCGCACGCCCCAGTACGGATTGAGCGCCGAGACGCAGGTGCCTTCGGTGAGCCCGTAGCCTTCGATGATGCGCAGGCCAAACGTCTCCTCAAATCGCTGCATTATCTCCAGCGGCAGCGGCGCCGCCCCGGAGATGACGAACTCGACGGAGCTTATGTCGAGTCCTTCCTTGATCGGCGTCAGCAGGAGGATCGACAGCATCGTCGGGACCGCGCTGAACGTTTGCGGCTGGTAGCGGGCGACCGTCTCCCAGAAGTCGCTGGGACTGAAGCGCTCCCACAACGCGATAGCGCCGCCGGTGAGGAACTGCGTGAGGCTAGTAATCTGGGCGTTGGCGTGGAAGAGCGGCAGAATCAGGCCCAGGCAGCCCTCCTGAGGCGAGACGGGGATGAGCTCCGCCGAGGCCATGGTGTCCCAGACGCAGTTCCAGTGCGAGATCATGGCGCCCTTCGGCTTGCCGGTCGTGCCGGAGGTGTAAACGATGGCCGCCAGGTCGTCGCGGGCGATCTCGACGGGCGCGAGCTCGCTCGGCTGGGCGAGCAGGTCGCTGTAGGCGGATGCGCCCTCTGTCGCGCCCTCCAGGCAGACGACGTGCCGGAGCGCCGGGCAAGAGCCGCGGACGGCGTTCACCGTCGGCATCAGCGCTTCGCTGGTGACGAGCGCGACGGCGCCGGAGTCGCTCAGGACGTGGCGCACTTCGTCGCCCTTGAAGAGCGCGTTGATTGGCCCAAAGACGGCGCCCAGCTTCAGGATTCCAAACCAGACGTAGAAGTAATCGGGACAGTTTGGCAGATAGACGGAGACGACGTCCCCTTGCTTCACGCCCAGCGCTTTGAGGCCGTTCGCGACCTGGTTGACGCGTTCGTCCAGCTCACGGTAGGTGATCTCTTCGTCGCGCCAGAAGATGCACGTCTCGTCCGCCAGCTCTTCGCGGTACAGTTCGACCAGCTCGCGCAGGTTGTTCGGGACCATCGTCTTCCCCTCCCGCAGTGATGACCGTGAGCAGAGTTTACTCCGCGCCCGGCGCTTCGTCCACGGCGAACCGCAGGCAAAGCGTGGCGGCGAAGGCTTCCCTTACCTCCGGCGACGTAATATCGTATTCCTAAGTGCTTTCCCGGACGCGACTAGGGATTTTCCTGAGTGCAAACCACGGGAAAGCGCCGATATTATAGATGCGGCAAAAAGATAACAAGATGCTTACCGATATAAGACGTCGCTTGAGTGCGCCGGCGGATGAAGGCGCAACGCAGGGAGCACGGATGCTCCTGCCGCGTCGATTCGGTCTCCTTCTTGCGGCGACTTCCTGGCGGACCCGCGGCTTCGCCGCTCTGGCCGTCGGGCTTGTCATCGGCGCGGGATTCCGCTTCCACAACGCCGGAGACGTCGCCGTGGTGGCCGTCTACATAGTCGTGTTTGTCACCTGCGCCGCTACCGACATCGCCTGGTTCCGCGTTCCGAACGTCATCACCTATCCGGCGATCATCCTGGGCCTGCTGGCCGGCGCGCTCATGCCCGGCGGCAGCCTGCGGACGACGCTGGAGGGAGCGGCTACGGCAGGCGGCTTCATGCTGCTCGCGTTCATCATCTCGCGCGGCGCCATGGGCCTGGGCGACGTGAAGCTGGCGCTTTTCTCGGGCATTGCGGTCGGCTGGCCGTTGGTGGGCAACGTGCTGATGCTGATGGCTTTGAGCGGCGGCACTGCGGCCGTCGTTCTGCTGCTGACGCGGGTCAAGGGTCGGAGGGATCCGATACCGTACGCGCCATTCATCTCGGCGGCTACGATAGTCGTCATCTTGTGGCAAGGAACGTCTTTCGCGCGGTTCTAGAGCGCGACTGACATAGCTGGCGGCGGGAATCGAAAGGAGCGTGGTGTCTCGCAGGAGGCGAGGCATCCGGATGCGCTGGCTCGCCGTTCGTTGTGATCGCCACCTCGGTGTGGTATACTATAAGATGGACCACACCAAACGAGCTTCACACAAGCTACAGGCCGGAACCCCCGGATACCTCAAAACCTTTCGCGAGGCAGTTGGCCGCGGCGCACGCGGCCCGGCATCGCATATTAGCATGGAGGCTTTAGCATGAGAATCCTTCAACTGGCACCGCTCTGGGAAACCGTGCCGCCGCCCGCTTATGGAGGTACGGAGGCAGTCGTCAGCGTCCTTTGCGAAGAGCTGGTCAGACGCGGCCACGACGTGACGCTCTGGGCGTCGGGCGATTCCCGCACCAGCGCCGAGCTCTATTCGATCTATCATCGCAGCCTGCGCACCGCGTCCGATCTTGAGGATCCGAGTTGGCACGCGCTTATGCATGCCACCACCTCTCTCCGCGACGCCGGCAGCTACGACATCGTTCACAATCACATCGGCGAGATCGTGATGTCCATGGCACATCTCATCCCCACGCCCATGCTGACGACGATGCACTGTCTCATCACACCGTACACAAAGTTCATCTGGGACCACTACGACGGCTGGTACAACACCATCAGCCACTCGGAGAAGCTGACGATGCCGGCCGTGGCGAACAACAGGTACGCCGGCGTCGTGCACAACGGAATCGACGTCGAAAGCTTCCCGTATAGCGAGAAAAAGGACGATTACCTCCTCTTCCTCAGCCGGATTTCGACCGACAAGGCGCCACACGAGGCCGTCGAGGTTGCAAAGCGGCTGGGCATGCGGCTTCTCATCGCCGGCAAAGTCGACCCGAACGACCAGGACCAGGCCTACTTCAAGAACGTCCTCGAGCCGCTGGTTGACGGCAAGCAGATCCAGTTCCTCGGCGAAGCGGACCAACGGATGAAGCGAGAGCTCTACGAAAAGGCTTACTGCCTGGTCCTTCCTCTTCGCTGGGAAGAGCCGTTCGGTCTGGTGATGGCGGAAGCGATGGCCTGCGGCACACCCGTCGTCGCTTTCCAGCGCGGCGCCGCCGCCGAGATCATCGTCGACGGCGAGACCGGCTACCTGGTGGATGACATAGACGAGATGGTGGAAGCAGTGCGCAGAATCGACCGCATCGACCCGAGACGCTGTCGGCGTCACATCGAGGCAAACTTCAGCCCTGCGCACATTGCCGAAGGGTACCTGCGGGTCTATCAGCAGATCATCCGGCAGGCTTCCGCTCAGCCGACGCTCACGACCGTGGGCGCAACGTCGTCGCTGCCGATGCAGAGCGAGGCCGAGACGGCCGTAGCCTAGGACGGCTCCGCGAGGGTTCTCACTGGCTCAAGGCGTGTTCCCGCGCTAGAATGAATACGCCTGCCTGCTGACAAGCAGCGCGGGAATTCGCGAGCGAGGCCGCCCACTTGCCGATAGAAGTCAAACTCCTCGACCACAGCCACGATCCGATTCGCTCGCTGTACGTTGCCTACCGCACGGCATATTCGTCGCTGAAGCCGGCGGAAATCGACGCGCGCATCGAATCGGAGCGGATAACGCGGGCGCAGATGCTCGAGTTCGTCGAGAAGCGGCTGGAGACGGGCCACTCGTCGCCGCTGGAGCAGGTCTGGTTCGAGTTCGCGCTCTCCGGCGTGACGCGCGCCTTCAGCCACCAGTTCGTACGGCACCGCATCGGCATCAGCTTCGAGCAGCAGAGCCAGCGTTATGTCGCGTTCAAAGAGGGCGAGTTCCCCTTCACGCTGCCGGAGTCGGTCCGAAACGCGGGCCTGGCCGACAAGATGGAGGAGGCGTTCGCCGGCCTGGGGCACCTTTACCAGGAGATGCTGGACGCGGGCGTGCCGGCGGAGGACGCGCGTTTCCTCATCCCGAACGCCGCGCAGACCAACTTCAAGATAACCGTCAACTTCCAGTCGCTGCTGCACATCTGTGACCTCCGACTCTGCACGCGGGCGCAGTGGGAGTTCCGCAAAGTGGCGTCGCTGATGCGGGCGGAAGTGAAGCGGGTGGCGCCGGAGCTGGCGCGCTATCTGCAGCCGAAGTGCGGCGAGCGTCGGATGGGCTACTGCGACGAGACGTTCGAGGACTGGCAGAACTGCCCGATTGGCCGCAAGCGGCCCCACAAGCGCGATCTCTTCGCCCTGTACGACTCGTATCGCAAGGGGGAGCTGGCGCCGCTCGGCGACGACGAGTTCCGCGTCATCGAGGGCGAGGCGCGCGTCAGCGAACGCGGCGAGAGCTACTGAGGTTGACAGGTTCAGCGCAGGAACGGTAGACTAGATTGGTTCTGCGCTTAGAGGGCTACGCCCAGGGAGGACTCCCATTTACGCAATCGTCCGTAGCGGCGGCAAGCAATATCGAGTCGAAGTCGGCACCAAGATCGACGTCGAGAAGCTGCGCGCGGCCGAGGGCGAAACGGTGGAGCTCGTGGACGTCCTCATGCTGGCTGACAGCGGCCACGTGACGGCGGGCAATCCGCTCGTCGCGGGCGCCAAGGTAACAGCGCAGGTCGTCGAGCAAGGACGCGGCCCGAAGAAGGTCGTTTTCAAGTACAAGTCGAAGGTGCGCTTCCGGAAGCGGACGGGGCACCGTCAGCCGTTCACACGGCTGGCGATCGAGCAGATCCTGGCCCCGGGTGCGGAGGCAGCGGCGCCGAAGCGAAGGCATCGGGCGAAGACCGAAGCCAAGGAAGAGGAGAGCGAGGGATAGACCCCTCGTCGAGAAGAGATGGCGCACAAGAAAGGCACGGGCAGCTCTCATAACAACCGCGACAGCGGCGGTCAGCGCCTCGGCGTCAAGCGCTACGACGGCCAGTTGGTGCTGCCCGGCACGATCATACTGAGGCAGAGAGGGACGCGCTTTCATCCCGGCGACAACGTCGGCCTCGGACGCGACTACACGATCTACTCTCTTATTCGAGGAAAGGTGAAGTTCGCACCGTACGCGAAGGGCCGGCGCAAGCAGGTGAGCGTGTACGGCGGCGAAGAGCAAGCATGAAAAAAGGTATTCATCCAGACTACGTCGAGGCGACAGTACATTGCGCCTGCGGCAACGAGTTCACAACCCGCTCGACGAAGAAGGAGCTGCGCGTTGAGGTTTGCAGCCGCTGCCATCCCTTCTTCACGGGCGAACAGCGAATAGTCGACACAGCGGGCCGCGTGGAGCGCTTCAAGAGGCGCTACGGCCTCAAATAGAATCGACGCGAACACCGAGAGCAGGGGCGGAGTCAATCCCGCCCCTTCTTGTTATGGACGATTCTAGCGACATGACTGACCAGCACACGCCCGAGACGAGCGGCAGGGCCATACAGCATTACGGCGGCCAGGCGGTCATCGAGGGCGTCATGATGCGCGGCGAACGCAGTATGGCGATAGCCGTGCGCCAGCCCGACGGCGGCATTCGCGTCAAGTCGCAGTCGCTGGGCGGCGTCTACGTCGGCCCCGTGCGACGTATCGCCGTCTTGCGCGGCGTCATCGTCCTCTGGGAGACGCTGGCGCTGGGCATGCGGGCGCTCGTCTTCTCGTCGGAGGTCGCGGCGGGAATCGCGCCGGAAGACGAAGAGGAGCCCGGCCCGGGCTACATCTGGCTGATAGCCGGCGTGATGCTCGTGCTGACGGCGGCGGTGTTCTTCGTCGCGCCTCTGCTGCTGACCGGCTGGCTGAACTCGCGGCTGAACGGCAGCCTGGTCGTGCTCGTCGAAGGCGTCCTGCGGCTGGCGATGCTTCTCGGCTACATCTGGGGCATCGGCTTCATACCGGACATCCGCCGCGTCTTCGCCTACCACGGCGCCGAGCACCGGACGATCAACGCCTGGGAGGCCGGCGCGCCGCTGGAGGTGGCGTCGGTGCGACGCTTCAGCAACGAGCACGCCCGCTGCGGCACGGCGTTCCTGCTGACGGTGGCCGTCGTGTCGCTGGTGCTGTTCGTGGCGCTGGGCACGCCGAGCTGGTGGTGGCGGATCGCCTCGCGCGTGCTGCTGATACCGGTCATCGCGGCGGTGAGCTACGAGATCATCCGTCTCAGCGGTGCCTACGGGCGATTCCGCCTCGTGCGCTGGATATCGCGTCCGAGCCTGGCGCTGCAGGCGCTGACGACGCGCGACCCGGACGACAGCCAGATAGAGGTGGCGATCCGGGCGCTGCGAGAGGTGCTGGCGCTGGACTCTCGCCCTTCCATCGCCGAAGGGAAGATGGAAAGTTGATGACAAGACGAAAGGCCGAAAAGAAGGGCTCCCCATGGGCGAAGGAGCTGTACAACGTCTTCGCGCCGACGCGGCACAGTCTTCGAGATATACCCGAGCAGGACATCAACAACGCGATCGATGAGGCGCTTCACGCTGTTCGACGCAAGGGGAAACGAACGAGCGGTTCGCAGGAGTCGAACGCTCGCAGGTGAGCCGTGGAAGGTTCAAACCCTCCGCTACATTCGCCGCTTTGCTTACAGTGTCTGGTCCCCCATCAGCCGGGCGTCGAACTCACGGTGGAAGCAGGTGCGCTCGCCGGTGTGGCAGGCCGGCCCCAGCGGCTGGGCGCGGATCAGCAGCGTGTCGTCGTCGCAGTCGATCATGATGCGCCGGACGTTCAGGTAGTTGCCGGACGTGGCGCCTTTGTGCCACAGCTCCTGACGGCTGCGGCTGTAGAACCAGACCTGTCGCGATTCCAGCGTCCGCTCCAGCGCCTCTTTGTTCATGTAGGCAAGCATCAGCACCTCGTTCGTCTCGTCGTCCTGCACGATGACGGGAACGAGCCCCTGGCCTTTGTCGAAATCAACCATCGAAAGCCTCCTGGCTAAAGGCGAACGGGGATATCGCGCGCCTTGAGGTATTCCTTCGTCTCGCGGATGCTGTACGTCTCGAAGTGGAAGATGCTGGCGGCGAGCACCGCGTCCGCGCTGGCGTCCTTGATGGCGTCGACCATGTGCTGCGGGTTGCCGCAGCCGCCCGACGCGATGACCGGCACCGTCACCGCTTCCGAGACGGCGCGCGTCAGCGGCAGGTCGTAGCCGTCGAGGTGGCCGTCGGTGTCCATGCTCGTCAGCAGGATCTCGCCGGCGCCCAGTTCGACGACCTTCCGCGCCCACTCGAGAGCGTCGACGCCCGTCGGCGTGCGACCGCCGTGCGTATACACCTCCCAGCGCCCTTCGCCGATCCTCTTCGCGTCGATAGCGACGACGATGTTCTGGTTGCCGAAGCGCGTGGCGCAGCGCTCGATGACCCGCGGGTCCGCGACAGCGGCGGTGTTCAACGACACCTTATCGGCGCCGTACTCGAGCAGTCGCCGCACGTCTTCCTCGCTACGGACGCCGCCGCCCACTGTAAACGGGATGAACACCTGGTCGGCGGTGCGGCGCACCATGTCGTACACCGTCTCCCGCGCGTCCGAGGACGCTGTTATGTCAAGGAACACGAGCTCGTCGGCGCGCTGCTCGCTGTAGAACGCGGCAAGCTCCACGGGGTCGCCGGCGTCGCGCAACTGGACGAACGAGACGCCCTTCACGACGCGCCCCCGGTCGACGTCGAGGCAGGGGATGACGCGGGTTGCAAGCATTACGACCTCTCAGAATCGATGCCATTGTATCAGCTTGCACGGGTGTTGAGCACGGGTGAAAGGAGCGCGGTCGCGAAGTGCTCCATCTCCAGCCGCTCACCGTCGGAGTCGACCTCCATGAAGCGAATGCTGCACCGCTCTGTGTGCATCTAAGGCCACGCTGCAATCTGATGCGGGCCGGAGGGCTTATGATTTGGCGACGGCGGCGAGTGCGTCTGGAAGCGAGAGAGCGCCGTCATACAACGCGCGGCCGAGGATGGCGCCTTCGACGCCCGTGCGCGCCAAGCGCCGCAGATGGGCCAGCGAAGCGATTCCGCCCGACGCTATTATCCGCGCCGGCACCAACTGCACGGCTCGCGCGGTGGCAGCGACGTTCGGGCCACGGAGCGTCCCGTCGCGGGAGATATCGGTGTAAACGAATCGGCGGACTCCCATCGCGGCCAGACGCCGCATCAACTCCTCTGCCTTCTCGCCGCTCTGCTCTCGCCAGCCGTGCACGGCCACCCGCCCGCCACGCGCGTCGACGCCTACTACGATGGCCTCGCCGAAGCGGGCCAGAGCGCCTGCCAGCATCGACGGCGCTTCGACGGCGACGCTGCCCAGAATTACGCGTTGCACGCCTGCCTCCAGATAGCGCGCGATGGTGTTCGTGCTGCGAATGCCGCCGCCGACCTGACAGGGCACGCTGACGGCGCGGGCGATGGCGATAACGACGCCGTTGTTCACCGGCCGTCCTTCGCGAGCGCCGTCGAGGTCGACGAGGTGAAGACGCGGCGCCCCCTCCGCCTGCCAGCGTCGCGCCATGGCGACGGGGTCATCGGAGAAGACGGTCTCGCGGGCGTAGTCGCCCTGGTAGAGGCGGACACAGCGGCCGTCGCGAATGTCGATTGCCGGTATCAGCTCGATGGCGGCTTACCTCCGGCCATTGCCTGCCGCCCAGCGCAGGAAGTTGTCGTAGAAGAGGAGACCCACGTCGCCGCTCTTCTCCGGGTGGAACTGCGTCGCGATGACGTTGTCGCGGGCCAGGGCGCTGGCGAACGAGACGCCGTAGTCGGTCTCGCCCAGCACCGTCTCGCCGTCGTCGGGCGCCGGATAGTAGCTGTGGACGAAGTAGAAGTAGGCGCTTTCGGGTATGCCCTCGAACACGGCATGCTGCCGACGCCGCCCGACCTGGTTCCAGCCCATGTGCGGCACCTTCAGCCCGCCCGGCAGTCGCAGCACGCGCCCCGGAACGATGTCGAGGCACTGGTGCTCGCCGCCCTCCTCGCTTACCGTCAGCAGCGCCTGGAAGCCCATGCAGATGCCAAGATACGGCCGGCCGCGGGCAACGAAGGCGCGGATCGGCTCGACGAGGTCGCGCTCACGCAGGTTGCGCATCGTATCGGCAGCGGCGCCGACGCCCGGGACGATGATGACGTCTGCCGCCTCGACTGCCGCGGGGTCGCCGCTGATCACGGCCTCGCCGCCGCTGTGCGCCACAGCCCGCTCCACGCTGCGCAGGTTCCCGGCGCCGTAATCGACAATGACCACTCGCATGCTGTCCTCCCCGTCCGATTCTAGCACAGCTTCCTGTAACGGACTCCGATGGCTGGCGGCCCAGAGCGACAGGCGCTTATAATGCAATATCGAATCCGCGTCAGCCTGCCTACCGCGGGCAGGCTTTGATGAGCCACGGGACTTGATGGCCGAAAAAGCCCTGCGCCAACCCCCTGCCTCGCCGGTCGACGAGCGTGCGAGCAAGCCTGCGACGAGACGGCATCTCGTCCTGCTCGTCGCGATAATCGCCATCGCGGTCGGCCTGCGCCTGGCCTGGATTGCTTATGTCAACCCGAATCCCCTCGACGGCAGGATGGACGACACGACGTTCTACGCCTCGGCCGGGCAGTCGCTGGCAGCCGCGAAGGGCTACGTGAACTTCCTCGGCTTCCCGACGGCGCAATGGCCGCCCGCGTATCCGTTCCTGCTCGCGGGCATGTTCAAGCTCTTCGGCAGCAGCAATTTCGTCGTCCCCAAGATCGCCAACGCGCTCGCCGGCGGCCTGGCCTGCTTGGTGATCTATCTCATTGCGATGCGCGTGTTCGACCGGCGAGTCGGCCTGCTGGCGGCGCTCCTGTTCGCGCTGTTCCCGGGACAGATCTTCTTCTCGACTCTGCTGATGACGGAATCGCTGACGCCGGCGCTCGTCGGGCTGATGGCGCTTCTGCTGCTGATGTGGGTCGTCGAGCGACAGGACACACGCTGGTTCCATCACGTCGCGCTGGGCGTCCTGTTCGGCATCGCCCTGCTGGCCCGCGGCGAGGCGGTGATGCTGGTGCTCGTGGCGTTGATCATCTGGAAGCTGGCCGTGCCTGCCTGGCGGTTGTTCGCGCGACAGGCCGGCGTGTTCGTCCTGGCGGCGGGCCTCACGGTGCTCCCCTGGACCGTCCGAAACGAAATCAGCATGCACTCTTTCGTCCCGGTGAGCTCGGCGCTCGGGCACACGCTGCTCGCGGGCCACCAGCCGAATCCTTACGCCATCGGCTCGCTCTTCCCGGAGGCCAAGATCCAGCAAGAGTACTCGTATCTTCCTTATCCGCAGCGGGAGATCAAGGTGGAGAGCGTCGCGGAGCATCAAGCAATCACGTGGGCGGTCCATCACCCCGTTGAAGAAGCCTGGTACCCGCTGCTGAAGTTCAAGCACATGTTCCAGAACGACACCGACGCCGTTCCCTGGATCAACTCCTGGGCGCCGGCGCCGGACACGCGGCCCAAGCTGCTTTCGACGCAGCAGCAGGACAACCTCTCGGCGGTGGCGAACGTCTACTACGTCGCTGTGATGCTCTGCGCCGTCGCCGGCGTGCCGCTCTGGTTCTCGCTAAAGGACAAGCGGAAATTGCTTCTCGTGCTGATTGTCGCCGCCTGGGTGGCGATACACCTCGAGCTGTGGCCGTCCGGGCGCTACCACGTGGCGCTGGAGCCGATATTCTGCCTCTGGGCCGGATTAATGCTGGTCACGGTCTACGACTGGCTCCTCCGGCATCGACAGCGCTTTCTGGCGCAGCCCCGCCGTACGCGACAGGGATCCTAGATGCGACGGATGGACGGCTCTGCGCCCGGAACCACTCGCTTCTGGAAGAGGCTGCCCTTTCGGCGGCCTTCGCTATCCGAAGGGGGGTTCCTGCTCGCCGTCTTCCTCCTGGCGCTGGGGCTGCGATTAGGCTGGATCGCCTACGCCAACTATGACCCAAACGACGGCCGCTTCGGCGATGACCTCTTCTACGACTTCATGGCGCGCGGCCTGGCAGCGGGCAAGGGCTACTTGAGCGCGTTCAACGCCCAGAGCGCCCTGTGGCCGCCCGGCTACTCGCTGATCCTCGCCGGGGTGTACAAGGCGATAGGGCACAGCATCATCGCGGCGAAGTTGCTGAATGCTGTCGCTGCCGCTTTCACGGTCCTGCTCGTCTACTTCATCGGCGCGCGCGTGTTCTCGAAGAAGGTCGGTGGGGTTGCCGCCGTCATGCTGGCCGTCTTCCCAGGCCAGATCTACTACTCGACGCTCATCTTGAACGAATCGCTCTTCGCCTTCTTCTCGACGCTGATCCTGCTATTCACGGTCATCTGGATTTCGAAGGGAAGAGGCATCTGGCCGCCGGGGCTGCTGCTGCTGGGAGTCCTCTTCGGCTGGGCGGCGCTGATGCGAAGCGAGGCGCTCGTCCTGCTGGTCGCTGCGCTGGTTGTTTGGACGTTTGCCGCTCCCTCCTGGCGTTCCTGGGTCGGTCAGGGAACGCTCGTCGTCCTCGGCGCAGCGATTGCGATAGCTCCCTGGATGGCGCGAAACGAAATCGCCATGCACGGCTTCATCCCGATCTCCAGCGGCGGTGGCCACACATTTCTGGCCGGGCACATCGAGGACCCGTACCACACCCCGTATGTCTTTCCCGCCGCCGACATCTGGAATAGGTACTCTTACCTGCCTTATTCTCAGCGCGAGCTGGCGATGGAACGGGAAGCCTGGCGCGAGGGCTGGGATTTCGCGAAGTCGCACCCGAGGTACGAAGTGCAGCTCGTAGGCGAAAAGTTCTATCAGATGTACAAGGACGACTCCGAGGCGCTGCTCTGGATCGAAGGCGCCTGGCCGAACCCGGGCAACCTGTCCTGGCTACAAGGGAGCTGGGTCGCGGAGCGCCCGCCGCCGACGCCCGTGGTGACGATTCCGCCGGCAGCGCAACGGAACTGGGCGCGCCTGGCGGACCGCTACTACTTCGCGGTCCTGGCCCTGGGGCTTGTCGGCGTCCCGCTGTGGTTCTCGGTGAAGGATAAGAAGCGCCTGCTGCTCATCCTTACGGTCGTGCTTTGGACGGCGCTGCACCTGGTGTTCATCCCCAACTCGCGCTACCACGTGTCGCTGGCGCCGGTGTTCTGCCTCTGGGCGGCGACGTCGCTGGTCTTCGCCTTCGATCTGGTGAAGCGGCGGCTGACGAGGGCGCCAAAGGAGAGCCCGACGCCATGAAGCGCTCTCCCCTGCGACTGCTCCTGAGCCGCGAGACCGCACTGCTCTGCCTGGCGCTCGCCATCGCCTTCGCGCTGCGGCTGGGCTGGATGCTCGCGGTGGACCCGCAGCCGTCGGAGTTTCGCGTCGGCGACCCGTACTTCTACGACCTCTTCGGCCGGTCGCTGGCCGCGGGCAAGGGCTATCTGAACATGTGGGGCGCCCCGACGGCGCAGTGGCCGCCCGGCTATCCGCTGGTGCTGGCGGCTATCTACAAGCTTTTCGGGCACAGCATAGCGCTGGCGAAGCTATTGAACGTTGCGCTGGGCACAGCCACCTGCCTGCTGGCGTACCTGATCGGCAAACGCGTCTTCAGCGGCGCCGTAGGGCTGACGGCGGCGTTCGCGCTGGCGGTCTTCCCCAGCCAGGTGTTCTGGCCGACGCTGCTCCTCAGCGAGACGCTGGCGACGTTCCTGGTCGCCCTGATCGCCTACATCGTCCTCTCGACTCTCGGCTCGCGCTCCTGGAAGAAGGCCATCGTAATCGGAGCGCTGATCGGCTTCACGTCGCTGGTGCGCGGCGAGACCGTCCTGCTGGCGGTGCCGCTGGCCGTCGTCTGGGCGCTGGCGCATCGCTCCTGGGGCGCGGGCCTCCGCTACGGCGGGCTGACGCTCGTCGCGACGGGCCTCGTCATCCTGCCGTGGGTGGTACGGAACTGGGTCGTCATGGACTATCCGATCCTGATCTCGACGGGGTCGGCCGAGAACCTGATCGGCGGGCACTGGTCGGGAGCGGACGGCCTCGGCAGCTTCGTCCCGATCATCCAGGTCACCGATATGTACAAGAGCCTTCCCTCCGACCAGGCGGAGACGGCGAGCTACAAGGAGGAAACCCGCCGCGCCATCGACTTCATGGTACACAACCCGGGCAAAGAGGTGCCGCTCGTCGAGAAGAAGCTGCGCGCTTTCTACAGCACCGACGACCGACCGATCCTCTGGACGCAGAAGGGCACCATCAACGACCCGGCCTTCAGCGACAGCACGGCGAACCGGCTGAACGCGCTGGCGAACACGTACTATCGCATAGTCTTCGTGCTGGCGGCGCTAGGCCTGCCGCTGTGGTTCTCGCTGCGCAACCCGCGCAAGCTGCTGCTCGTGCTGCTGCTGCTCTACTACTCGTTCTTCTTCGGCTTCGTCTTCGTCGGCGAGCCGCGGCTGCACTCGGCGCTGATACCTTTCTTCTCGATCCTCGCCGCTGTGTCGCTCATCGGCGTGCCGCGCGCGCTCTTCCGCTTCGGACGCCAGTCGCGAGCGCAGGCGAGGGCTGGCACGTCGCGCCGTCGCGGAGTAACCTCTTAGGAAACACTAAGACCCCGGAGACGACGTGGAAGCGGAGCGCAGCAGAGCCCTGGTCATCGTTCCCGCCTACAACGAGGAGGCGACGCTGCGTCTCGTTCTCCAGGAGATTCGACAAGTGGCGCCGCAGTTCGATGTCGTCGTCGTCAACGATGGCTCCAGCGACGCCACGCCGGCCGTCGCCCGCTCGCTCGGCCTGCCCGTTCTCGACCTCTGCTTCAATCTGGGCATCGGCGGCGCCGTTCAGACCGGCTTCAAGTACGCGCTGGACAAGGGCTACGAGACGGCCGTGCAGGTGGACGGCGACGGCCAGTTCCCGCCGGAGCGAATCGCCTCGCTGGTAGCGCTGGTGCTGGACGACGGCATCGACATGGCGATCGGCTCGCGCTACCTGGAGGAGCCGGGTTACGACGGAAGCCCGCTGCGACGCCTGGGCAACTTCATCCTGTCGACCATCGCGACGCTGTTCAGCCGCCAGAAGATAACGGACGCGACCTCCGGCTTTCGCGCCTACAGCCGCCGCGCGCTGCGCTACCTCGCCGACTACTATCCGCCCGACTACCCGGAACCGGAATCGATCGTCTTTCTGTCACGACAGGGCCTCAAGATTCGCGAGGTGCCGGTGGCGATGAGGGCGCGCCAGGGCGGCGTGTCGTCCATCGGCGGCTTGAGGCCGCTGTCCTACATGGGCAAGGTCAGCCTTGCCCTGACGCTGAACGCCCTCAAAGAAAAGCCGTTTCCCACCCCCGAAAGGAGACGAGAGCAATGATTTTCTTTAATGTCGCCGAGACCGATAAGCGTGTTCGTGATACTCGTCTCCGTGGCGATTGCCGCCCTTGTGCTGACCTACGTGCGCAAGTGGCGCCTGCGCGAGGAGTACTCGCTCCTCTGGCTGTTGCTGTCGGCCGCTATGCTGCTGCTGGCGTCGTTCGAGGGGATCATGGAGTGGACGGCGGCGCGCCTGGGCGTGCTCTATCCGCCGTCGGTCATGTTCTTCGTCGCTATCGCCTTCGTCGTCGCGATGCTGTTCCACTACTCGCTGGAGATATCGCGTCTATCGGACCAGAGCCGTCGACTGGCGCAGGAGCTGAGTCTGCTGCGCTCGCGGCTGGAGACGGAGGGCCACTTGCCAACGCCGCGTCAGTCCGGCGAGCCGCCGCTGGCGGAGGGCGACTGAGCGTAGACAGCCGCAACTTTCCCTGCTATAATCCGCGTAGCCGACACCTCCTACAATCGACGTTGTCGAGGACGCAGATGAATCGAAACCTGCCGCCGCTCGCGCTGCCACTTCGCTGCTGGCCGCTTTCGCCGTCTCTTCCTGCGCCTCGTCCAACAACTCGCCCCAGTCCACACCAACCCTCTCCGCCGCCTCAGCCACGGCGACGGAAGCGGACATCGACGGCACCATTGTGCAGATGGTGTGGGACTATCTACACATCGCAAACCTCACAATCGGCAGGACGATCCATTACACGGACGCGGCGGGCACGAATTGGGTAAGATTTGACGCTGATACGCCGGACCAGATTGCACCCGCCGGGCCGCAGGCGGGGCCGACAGGCGCATTCTCCGGCATCATGAACATGGCGGGCGGAGGCAATCGGGATCTATTTGACCTTGGACTCGGCGATATCCAATGCGGTGCCCCAGCGGACGTGGAAACAGGACTGGGGTTTGATGTATGTCCAGCTTCCGAGGCGGAGTTAGACAAAGCGATCAGGGATTACATTTACAACGGCTCTGCTCCAGCGGCGCAAGACGTCAAGATCTCCAGGAAGGCGTATTATACGGATTCTTCAGGCACGGACTGGGTGGAGTTCAAAGTGCTGGGGATACCCCACCGGTCGGATCCGCTTTACGGCTTCGCGAAGAGAGTTCCTGGGGGAAACTGGGAAGGGGTGAACCGTGGAACGGGCGCTGTCGAGTGCGGCCTTCCCGAGGACGTTCAAATCGGCCTGGGATTTCCTTACTGCCCTCTCGGATTCCAATGACTCCCAACCCCAAGGCGGCGCCTCACCACTCCGGCGGGCCACGATGCATCCGCACGCTCTCTAATATCCCCAGCGCGGATGCGCATCCGCCACCGCCCAGAAACCCGGCATGATTGATGCTTCACGCTTCTATCACGTAATCCACCGCCACCTCCACACGCAACCCACAGCCGGCAGCCAAAATTAGGATATTCATGTGGCTTCGTCAGTACACCAGTACGTCCGTGCGTTTGGCTACCAGTTTGAAAGGAGCGTAGACTTATGAGGAGAACCGGATTTGTTCGATTGTCGTTGTTGGCAGCCGTCATCCTGGCCGGCGCCTCAGTCGGCATCGGTTCAGCGGGCGTCCGCGCAGCCGGCGCCGCCTCCACATGCAGCGGAGGATCAATCCCGTCCGGCACGTACTCATCGCTGTCGGTTTCAGGCGCCTGCGCCCTGGATTCCGGCGCAGTGATTGTTCAGGGCGACGTCACGGTGCTATCAGGCGGAGCGCTTTTTGCGGACTTCGGCGGGTCTGACCTGACCGTAGGGCAGAACCTCAACGTCAACATCGGGGGCGTGCTCATCCTGGGTTGTGAGCCCGCGCAGTTCATCTGCGTCAACGATCCCGATAGACCGTCGGCACTATGATGACGCACGACGTGATCGGCGGGAATCTCAATGCCCAGGAGGCGCTTGCGATCATCGTGCACAAGTCCGTCATCGATGGCAACGCGAGCGTGAACGGCGGCGGCGGCGGCGTCAGTTGCGACCCCGCGCCCGCCCTCTACAGTTCGCCGCCTTCGGCACGTTCGAAGACAACGTCATCGGGCAGAACGCCACCATCACGACTGGCAATCCTGCTGGCTCGGGTTCATCCGCAACACCGTAATGGGCGATGTGAGCTACGACGGCAACGTGACCCTTGACCCCGACGCGAACGAGGTTGTGACGAACGTGATTCTGGGCAAGCTCAACTGCTTCGGGGATACGCCCGCGCCTCAGATCGGCGACTCGAAGGGAAGTCTGAACGCGGTGCCCGAGGGCGCCACCGGGCAGTGCGAGCCGCCAGTGGCGCCGTAGCTGGGGTTCGATTGCCCGTATCCGAGCGGCCGTCGGTGCGGCTCACCACTCCGGCGGGCCGCGGTGCATCCGCACGCTCTCCAGTATCCCCAGCGCGATGAACAGCGTCAGCAGCGAGCTTCCGCCCTGGCTGATGAACGGCAGCGGAATGCCCGTCACCGGCACGAGCCGGATGTTCACGCCGACGTTGATGAACACCTGGAACAGTATGTAAGTGCAGATTCCCGTCGCCAGCAAGCGGCCGAAGGGGTCGCGCGAAGAGGCGGCGGTCTGCAGGCAGCGCATCAGCAGCACGATGAACAGCGCGAACAGGATGACCACGCCCACGAAGCCCAGCTCTTCGCCCAGCACGCTGAAGATGTAGTCGGTCGTCTGCGTGCGCAGGTAGTCGAGCTGCGTCTGCGTGCCGTGCGTCAGCCCTTTGCCGAACAGCCGCCCCGAGCCGATGCTGATCTGCGCTTGAAGCGTATTGAAGCCGGAGCCGAGCGGGTCCTTCCCCGGGTCGAGGAACGTCGCGATGCGCTCTCGCTGGTAGTTGCTCATGACGGCGATAAGGGCGAACGGCGCGGCGACGGCGGCCGAGCCGATGAGCCCCAGCACGTGCGTCGCGCGGGCGCCCGCCATTATGACGATCGCCAGCCAGATCGCTATCAGGATTATCGCAGAGCCGAGGTCGGGTTCGGCGAAGACGAGCGCAGTGGGCACGAGCGCGATGACGAGCGACGTCACGAATACCGACGCTGATCCCATTCGCTCCTGACGATCCGCCAGGTACTTCGCGAGAACGATGACAACGAGGAGCTTCGCCATCTCCGACGGCTGCACCGGCGTGCCCGCCAGCTCAATCCAGCGTCGTGAGCCGTAGACCGCCTGCCCGATGACAAGCACGAACAGCAGCGACGCCAGCGCCGCCACGAACAGCCACTTGGCGGCGTAGCCCCACAGCCGGTAGTCGACGCGCGAGACAGCGAACATCGCGGCAACGCCAACCATGGCAAAGGCGATCTGCCGGGCTACCGGGTGCTCGATGACAGCGCTTGCGCTGCCGTAGCTGGGCAGGCTGCCGCTGTAGATGAGGAGAATGCCCAGCGCCACCAGCGCAAGCGCCGCAAGCAGCAGGATGTAATCAAATTCCTTGACGTAGTTGACTTTCGCGGCTCTCATTGTCCCTGATTGCGATGAAAGTAGTACTTGAGGATCTGGCCGCCCAGCGGGGCCGCGTTCTTGGCGCCGTTCCCGTTGTCCAGGAAGACGACGGCGGCAACCTGCGGGTCGTTCGCAGGCGCGAAGCCGGTGAACCAGGCGTGGCTGGCGTAAGCGCCGCCGCCCAGGTCGGGACCGTACTCCGCCGTGCCGGTCTTGCCGGCAACCTCGACGCCCGGGACCGCCGCGGTGCTGGCCGTGCCCCAGGCCACCGCCTGCCGCATGCCCTCGCGGAAGATCGCCAGGTTATCAGGGCTTATCGGAAGGTGACTGGCGATGTTGGGAACGAACGGGAACAGCGACTTTCCCGTCGAGTCGACGACGGAGCGCACGATCCGCGGCACCAGGACGTCGCCGCCGTTGGCGACCGCCGCGGTGACGCGCACCATCTGCAGCGGCGTCGCCTCGACAAATCCCTGGCCGATGGCCATGTTGTACGTGTCGCCGATAGTCCAATCCTCACCGATCTGGCTCTTCTTCCAGTCGGGGTCCGGTATCGTGCCCGCCGCCTCGTCCGGCAGGTCGATGCCGCTGGTCGCGCCGAGGCCGTACGCGCGGGCATACCGGGCAAGAGCGTCGGCGCCCATGCCGTGGAACAGTTCGACGCCGTTCTGATAGTAGCCGCCGGCCAGCTCGTAGAAGTAGACGTCGGAGGACTGCGCGACGCCCTGGTAGAAGTTCATCGTGCCTAGCGCGGACCAGTCTTTAAAGACGTAGACGATGCTGGGGTCGTACTCGTTGGGGACGGTGATGGAACCGGTGCTGGTGATGGTCGTGCCCGGGTTGGCAACGCCCTCCTGAAGGGCGCCGGTGCCGGTGATCTGCTTGAACGTGCTGCCCGGCGGGTAGACGGAGGAGATGCAGTGGTTCAGAAGCGGCTTGCCGGGGTCGTCGAGAAGCGACTGGTACTGCTGCTGCGTTATGTTGGTGAAAATGTTGTTGTCGTAGTTGGGCAGCGAGACCATCGACAGGATCTCGCCGGTATGCACGTCCATGACGATGGCGCAGGCGGTGGTGGAGCCGGAATCGCTCATGGCCTGCTGCACGATAATCGGTGACGTGCTGCTGAAGATCGAGATCGAGCGAGAGGACGAGGCCGGCGCCGGGCGTCGCGGGGTTCTCCTTCAGCGTTTGCATCTCCCTACCCGAGGCGTCGACCTCGACGTCATTGCTGCCGGGCTGGCCCCGAAGCACCGATTCGTAGACTGATTCAATGCCCGTCTGCCCGACACGGTCGTTCATCTGGTAGCCCTTGGTCGCCAGGTCAGGGTACTGCTCCGCCGTAACCTGGCCGACGTAACCGAGGATGTGCGAGAGCACGTCGCCGGTCGTGTAGTGCCGTATGGGCGTGACGATGACCTGGGCGCCGGGAATGCTGCTCTCGCGCTCCCGCAAGGCGAACGCTTCGTCGGAGCTTATGCCTTCCTTGATGATGACGGGCGTGAAGGGGTCCTTGCTGGCGCGCGCCGCGTCGACCTTGGACGTGATGTCGGCGGCAGGCACGTTCAGCAGCGCTTCCAACTGCCCCGCGAGGTCAGCCTCGCGGTCCTTCGGGAAGTCGGCGGGCACGACGCCGGCTGAGAACTCGGGGATGTTTTCCACCAGCGGCGTACCGTTGCGGTCGAAGATGATGCCGCGCGCCGGCGTTACCGGCGAAACCCTCAGACTGTTGGTCTCGGCCCGCAGCTCGTACGCCTGTCCTTGGAAGATCTGCAGGCGCAGGAGCTGGAGCGTCATTACGCCGAAGACGATGAGGATCAGCAGACGGAAGTAGAAGAACTTGTCGCGCAGCACCTGCTTATCGCTGCGCTCCTCCTTCTCCTTCGGCGAGCGCCACCTTCGCTCCTTGCGACCCAGCAAATCCATAACCAACCTCAGCTTCTGAAAAGCTCAGTCAGACGTAGCTGCGAATCTTGCCCAAGCCGCCGCTTCGCAACCAGACCAGCCAGTAGACCGGCAGCGTGAACAGAACGTTGACGATGCTCGTCGGCACGACCACGCGCAGCAGCGCCGTCAGCCAGCCGACGCTGTCTCCCTCCAGCCGCAGCGCCACGAGAAGAACGACCTCGTATATGAGGCTGGACAGGAACGCGACGACCAGCGCCAGCAGCAGGTGATTCGGCGTAATATTGAGAGCCTGCAGCTCGGACAAGAGCAGCACCGGAACCGCGGCGAGAAGCGCAACTCCGACCGGCTGGCTGCCAAACAGGCTTAGGCACAGCCCGCCGATAGGTATCACCACCATCGCCTCCTGCCGGCCGCGAACGATCGTCCAGCAGACGAGCAGCACGAGCACTAGGTTCGGCGAGACGCCGAATATGGGGAACGCCGGCATCACCGACGTCTGCACCAGGGCGGTCAGCAGGAGCAGCAGCGTCGCCAGGACATATTTCACGGCGTCACCAGCTTCTGCGGCACGAAGCTCGTCAGCACCAGCACCGTCTCAATGTGCGATAGGCTTGCCAGCGGCTCCAGCGTCACCGACTTGAAGAGGTCCTGCGGCCCCCCACCGACGTCCGTTACCTTGCCGATGACCAGCCCGGCCGGGTAAAGCCCGCCGATCGCCGAGGTGATGACGGTGTCGCCGTCCTTGACGGCCGCGCCCTGACCGACGAAATCGATGGAGAGCTTGCGGCTGTAGCTGCCCGTAACAACGCCCTCCGCGCGCGACTCCTGCACCATCGCCGAGATCGCACTGCCCGGGTCGGTGACGAGCGTGACCCAGGAATAGGAGTCGAACACCTTGGTGACCGTCCCGACGACGCTGTTGCCCTCGGTGACGACGACCATGCCCTCCTGGAGTCCGTCGTGGGTACCCCTGTCGATCGCGACGGCCTCCTTCAGGCTGTCGGGGTCCTTCGCCACGACGTTGGCGACCAGGTACTGGGCATCGGCGTTGCTCTGCTTTACCAGGAGCAGCGCCTGCAACTGGCTGAGCTGCGCCTGGGCGTTCAGCAGCGTGGCGACCTGATTCTTGAGCTGCTCGTTCTCGGCGCGCAGGCTATCGTTCTCGCTGCGCACGTCGCCGATGTCGCGGACGTTCGAAAGCCAGCCGGCCACCGGGTCGGAGACGTTACGAAGGGCGTGTTGGACTGGTGCCGCGACGTCCAGGAAGGCGTTCTGAAAGGGGTCGATGACGCCGGCGCGGGAGAGCAGAATGAGGACGAGGCTGAGGCCGACAACCCCCAACGTCCAGGTGCCCAGCCGAGAGCTCATCGCAAAACCCTCTTCCCGTCAACGACGTGGCTCCGAAGGAGCTGCCGCCGGGGAATCACTGCCAACCGCATGATTGACGCAGGCCGCGCCGAGGGTCTAGCGCGGCGACTTGCGCGCTGCCAAATTCGACTGAACCTTTGAGAGCAGGGCCGCCTCCTCCAGCACCTCGCCGGCGCCGCGGACAACGCAGGTCAGCGGGCCCTCGGCGACATAAACGGGGAATTTCGTCTCCTGCGCCAGCCTGCGGTCGAGGCCGGCCAGGAGGGCGCCGCCGCCGGCAAGCGCGATTCCCCGGTACATGAGGTCTGCTACCAGCTCCGGCGGTGTGATTTCAATCGTTGACCGCACGGCGTCGACGATGGCGTTGATGGAGCCGGAAAGGGCGTCGCGCAGCTCGACGGTGCTGACTTCCACCGACTTCGGCAGGCCGGTCGCCAGGTCGCGCCCGCGCAGGACCACCGTCCCTTCCTCGTCCATCGGGAAGGCGGAGCCGGCCTCGATCTTTATCTCTTCCGCTGTCCGCTCGCCGATGAGCAGGTTGTGCACCTGGCGGGCGTAGGCCATTATCTCCTGGTCCATCTCGTCGCCGGCAGTCCGCACGGAGGTGGCGACGACGATGCCGCCGAGCGCTATGACCGCCACTTCCGTCGTGCCGCCGCCGATGTCGACGATCATGCAGCCGCTGGGCTCCATGATTGGCAGGCCGGCGCCGATCGCCGCCGCCATCGGCTCTTCGACGAGATAGGCCGCCCGGGCGCCCGCATTCAGCGAAGCGTCGTGGACGGCACGCTTCTCGACCTCGGTCACGCCGCTGGGAATGCCGACAACGACCCGTGGTCGCGGGATACCGAAGCCGAACTTCTCGTGCACGGAGCGGATGAAGTACTGGAGCATGCGCTCGGTGACCTGGAAGTCGGAGATGACGCCGTCGCGCATGGGGCGAACGGCGACGATGTTCGAGGGCGTGCGGCCGACCATGCGCTTGGCCTCGGCGCCGATGGCCAGTATCTTCTTGCTGACGCGGTCGATGGCGACGACCGAAGGCTCATCGATAACGATGCCGCGGCCCTTGACCATGACCAGCGTGTTCGCCGTGCCCAGGTCAATGCCGATGTCGTGCGAGAAAGCGCCCATAAAGGCGGACAGGGGGTTCCACACGGAAAGCCGCTCCTTGGCTAGATGACGATCCGAATCGTGCCGAATTATAGCGCATCGTGTGGGCTGAGGAAAGGGGCGGCAGCGAATCAGTTTTCTAACGCTTCGAAATGTTCCCAGAGGCAAATCGAAGCGCTAATGCAGATTGGGCACGCGGAGCGCACGGTATGCTGTGCCCCGGTTTCCCTACCGGCGCTCCAGCAGCGCCAGGAACTCCTCCTCCGATAGGACCTTCGTCCCCAGCTCCTGCGCTCGCTGCGCCTTCGAGCCGGGGCTCTCGCCGACGACCACGTAGTCGGTCTTGCGGCTGACGCTGGCCGCCGCGCTCCCGCCGAGCTCGCGGATGTGCTCCTCCGCCTCCTCGCGCGTCAGCGTCGATAGCGTGCCGGTGACGACGATGGTCAGCCCGTGCAGCGGCCCCTCTTCACGGGCGGCGCGCTCCTCCGCCAGCCGCACGCCGGCGCGCCGCAGCTTTTCGACGATGCGGCGGTTGTCCTCGTCGTCGAAATAGGCGCGCACACTCTGAGCGATCTTCGGCCCAACCGTCGGAATGGACTCCATCTCTTCGACGGATGCCGCCGCCATGGCGTCGATGCTGCCGAAATGCTCCGCCAGGCGGTCGGCCATCTCGCCGCCGACGTGCCGGATCCCGAGCGCGAAGACGACGCGGCTCAAAGGCCGCTGCTTGCTCCGCTCGGTCTGATCGACAATCTTCTCCGCCGTCTTCTCTCCGAGCCTCCTTGGATGACCATCTCCAGGCAGCGTCAGGTCAGCGAGCTGATCAGCCGTCAGGCTGTATATATCGCCCGGATCGGCGACGAGCCCATTCGCAAGCAATACCGCCGCCAGCGACTCGCCGATCCCTTCGATGTCCATGGCGCCGCGGGACACGAAGTGCGTGAGGAGGCGGAACGCCTGCGCCGGACAGGCGGTGTTCGTGCAGTAGCTCATCGCCTCGCCCTCCAGCCGGCAGACCGGCGCCTGGCAGACGGGGCACTTCTCCGGCGTGCGGTAGACCCGCTCCTTGCCGGTGCGAAGACTGACGACGGGCCCCACGACCTGCGGAATGACGTCGCCGGCGCGCTGGACGATGACGGTGTCGCCGATGCGGATGTCCTTGCGATGGATGTCGTCCTCGTTGTGCAGCGTGGCGAGCTTGACGGTGGCGCCGCCGACGCGCACCGGCTCCAGGATGGCATACGGGTTGAGGCTGCCGGTGCGACCGACGTTGATGCCGATGTCGATGAGCTTCGTCGTCGCCTGGATGGGCGGGAACTTGTAGGCGATGGCCCAGCGCGGCTCCCGACCGACGACGCCCAGACGCTCCTGTAGCACCAGGTCGTCTATCTTCACGACGATGCCGTCGATCTCGTACGGAAGGCTGTCGCGGCGGCCCGCCCACTCGTGGCAGAGGCGGATGGCGTCGTCGATCCCGGGGACTCGCTTGTTGTTCGGGTTAGTGCGAAAGCCCAGCGAGCGCAGCCACTCCAGCGTCTCCCACTGCGTCGGCCGCGGCGAAAGGCCCTCCAGCCAGCCGAGCTGGTAAACGAAAATGTCCAGCGGCCGGCGCGCGCTGATGCGAGCATCCTTCTGACGAACGGAGCCGGCAGCAGCATTACGCGGGTTTACGAAGAGCGCCTGCTCTTTCTGCCCCTTCGCTCGACGCTCTTCATTGAGGCGCGCGATCTCTTCGTTGAGCCGCTCGAAGCCCTGCTTCGTCATGTAGACTTCGCCCCGCACCTCGAAGCGCGGCGGCGCGTCCTTGCCCAGTCGCAGGGGAACGCTGCGAATCGTGCGCAAGTTCTCGGTGATGTTCTCGCCGCGACGGCCGTCACCACGCGTTGCGCCCTGGACGAAGAGCCCGTCTTCGTACACGAGCGCCACCGCCAGGCCGTCCATCTTCGGCTCGCAGACCAGCGCGAAGTCGTCGTTGCCGGCGAGAGCGCTCACGCGACGGTGCCAGGCGCGAAGCTCCTCCTCGCTGAAGGCATTCGCCAGGCTGAGCAGCGGCACGCGGTGCTCGACGATGCCGAACGCCTCGACCGGTTGGCCGCTGACGCGCTGCGTCGGCGAGTCGGGCGTGATGAGCTGCGGGTAGCGCTCTTCTAGCGAGCGCAGCTCGCGCATGAGGTCGTCATACGCGGCGTCGCTTATCTCCGGGCTGTCGAGAACGTAGTAGCGGTAGTCGTGGTAGGAGATGAGGGAGCGCAGCTCCTCGACGCGGAGCTTGGCGGCCTGGAGATCGCGGTCCTCCTCCATGACGCTCCTTCTCCATGGTGGAGATGGCCTCAGTATAGCATGACGCCGGAGCGAGTCATCGCCGTATTCCGAGCTGCTTGTTGACAACCGTCGCGCCTTCTCCCTATTCTGCGAAGAGCAGCAGAAGCCGGCTGGGAGACCACGTTCGCATATGACGGTTTGGCCAACGGATGACTACAGGCACAGCGCTCTTCTTCATTTCCCTTCGCCTTCCCTTCCCCTTCCGACGTTGATGCGACAGAGCTCTTCCGACAGACGGATAGAGCGCCTGCTGGACGTGGAGTTCCGGCTGGGCCAGGAAGCGGCGGGCACGGTGCTGGAAGAGGGGCTGCTGCGGCCGGTCTACGTGCTGGACCTCTACCGTTACGAGGCGCCGTTGCGAAAGCCATCGAAGAAGCACGAGAGCGCCGCGCGGCGCCTGCTTCCGTTCGTCGGCGCGCTTTCGGAGAGCCTGCAGACTAACGACCGCCTTCGCGCCGTGCTCGACCTCGACGGCGAAACGTTCGAGGAGCTTGCCGGGGACGAGTCGCAGACGGTACTGCTACTGCGCGAATCGCTGGCGACCGGTCGCCTGGAGGTCGTCGCCGGCGCCTACACGAAAGGGACCGGCGAAGCGTTCAGCGGTGAGTCGTTCATCCGGCAGCTTTTCTATGGGCTTGTCGCGGCCAGGCAAGCTGTCGACGCAACGGCGGAGTCGTATCTCACGACCGAAGCGCACCTGTTCCCGCAACTGCCGCAGCTTGTGCGCGGCTTCGGGCTGCGTCGCGTTGTTGTGACGCTGGACGGCAGCTCTGCCCGACCGCCGGAGGAACGTCGCACGCTGGTCCTCCTGCGCGGGCCGGACGGCACCCACGTCGCGACCGCAGTAGCCCCCAGAGTCGACGCGGCGCTGACCGTAAAGCCGAAGAAAGGGCGAGACCATCCCGATCCCTTCCTCTGGAGCAACGACCGGCTGGAGCGCTTCCGGCAGGAGACGCCGCTGACGCCGCATCCGCTGGTCTGCCGCCTCCAGGGCATCGAGACCTGGCGGGGACGGTTCTCCGGCTGGTCGACGGTCACGGCGAGGAGCGACATTCGGCTCGTCACGCCGCGAGAGTACTTCGAGGTCGCGGAGTCACCCGCTATCGCCGAGCCGGCATCGCCCGTCGTCCGTCCGGGGCGCTGGGAGCTGGGTGGGCGACGCCAGCGGGAGCTCGTCAACGCCGAGATGTCGCTGCTGCTGGCGGAGCGGCTGGACGCGCTGGCCTACGCCATGGGCCGCGAAAGCGAGGAGAAAGAGCTCGACCGGGCCTGGAAGGGCCTCCTGCGAGCGCAGAGCCGAGGCTTGCCCGGGCCATCGGAACCGTCCAGGGTCGGGCGGGCGGCGGCCCAGTCGGCGGCGCGCTACCTGGCGTCGCACGTCGACAGCGGGGCCGTCGAAGGACGGGGCCTGGTCATCTTCAACCCCTCGTCCTCGCTGCGAGAGGAGTACATGGAAGCGAAGCTGGGCGGCGAAGGGTACCGCATCCTCCACGGCGAAGAGGAGGTGCCATCGCAGGTGGTGGAACGCCGCGGCGGCTACGTCACGCTGGGCTTCGTGGCGCAGGTTCCGGCGCTCGGCTACCGGCTGCTGGAGGTGCGTCCGACCGGGGCGCGAGACGCGCCGGTCCCGAAGCGGACGCTTGATTCCCGCGCCTTCGCGAATGCCTTCTACGCGGCCGAAGTCGGCGAGGGCGGCGCCCTGACCATCGACGTCGCCGGCGAGAGAGTGAGCGCGGCCGCCGGCCACCTGACGGTCTGGAAGAAGAAGGGCCTTCACGACTCGCGCGGCTCCGTGAAGTCGATTGTGGCGCACCGACTGGGACCGGTGTTCGACCGCTATCTGGTCGAAGGACGCATCGCCGGCATGCCCTTCCGGCAGCGGCTGACCCTCTACCATGCCCTGCCACGCATCGACATCCGCACGGAGGTTGGATTCGGGCGCGGCTCTGTCTTCGGGCCGGAGCTCCGCGACGGGCGACTGGAGCCGGGTGAGGAAGCGAAGATGCTGTCGCTGAACCTGAACTCGCCATTATCGCGCTTCTTTGCCGACACCCCGTTCCTGCTCGCGGACGTCGACGGCGAGAGGGCGCACGCCTTGAGCATCGCCGGCCTGGACGACGAGCGCGAACTCGGCGTCGCATTGCTGAATCGCGGCACCAGGAGCCATCACTTCGACGCCGCGGACGGCATCCTCCGAAACGCCTTGGCCTGGGCGCCGAAGAACAAGGCTTTCGATGGGACGGTCAAGGGCACCGGCGTTTGGGAGTGCGCGCTGCTTCCCTTCACCTCGCGGCAAGAAGCCATGCGCGCGGCGCTGGACTACCAGCTTCCTTGTCTGGGCGTGTTCGTGACGCCGCATGCCGGCAAGATCCCCCCGGAAGGCAGCTTCCTCAGTATCGCGCCGCCGGAAGCCCTTCTCTCGGCGCTGTTCGTCCGAAAGGGCAGCGTCTACGCGCGCCTGTGGAATGCGTCGTCGGGATCGGTGGAGACGCGAATCGAAAGCGGCGGCTCGCTATCGCTGCAGCGCTGCTCCCTTGACCTCGTCGACGACTCGGTGGCCGGCGCTCCGGTCCTGCGGTCCTGGGGCGTGCAGACGCTACGACTTAAGGGAAGTGCCGAAGCCTAGCTTCACCCCGGGTCGCGATGTGCTCCTCCAGGAGTAGATGACGTTTCCCAAGCGCTTCGCGCCTCATGCCGGCGGCATAGCGTCCCGGCACCCGTCCCCCGCATCAACGAGCACTCGCGTCCCAGATGCGTCTCTTCCCTATAACGATACGGCTGCCGCTGAACGATAATCCTCTATGACGCAGCGGAACCCGCACGCCGAACGCCCCCTGTCGTTCGAAGGCAGAGGCCAGCCCGGTCGCGGCTTCAGAGATGACGCGCCACCGCGCCAGACCGCGAGCAGCGGCAGGCAGGTCCGCGTTCTCGTCGCCGATCCGACGGACCTGGCGCGACAGGGCCTGCGCGGGCTGCTCGCCGTTCGCGAGGACCTCGACGTGGTGGCGTCCTGCCGAACGATCGACGACGCGGTGTCGGAGTGCGCCAAGCAGTCGCCGGACGTGGCGCTTATCGGCTACGGCTTCTCGGAGCCGCAGCGGCTGGAGGCAGTGCGACAGATCGTTAGGAGCCGCGCCTCGATGCCCGTCCTCGTCGTTACCGATCATCCCGATCTGGACGTGTTCCTCGCCTGCGTGAAGGCCGGGGCACGCGGCTATCTGGGCGCGGACGTGCACGCCTGGGGGCTTATCGACGCCGTGTTGACGCTGGCCTTCGGGGGCTGCGCCGTCGAGCCCGTCATCCTGCGCGACCTCTTCGCCTACCTGGCCGGCGTCGCGAGTTCGATGACTCGCGGGATCGCATCCGGCAGAGATTCAGCGCTGGCGAAGCTATCGCCGCGGGAGCGCGAGGTCTTGCGGCTGATGGCGCAGGGAAAGGGCAACAAGGAGATCGCCTCGCTGCTGGGCATAAGCGCCGGCACGACGAAGACCCACCTTCGTCACATATTCAAGAAGCTGCGGGTCTCGGACCGGACCGGCGCCGTGTTGACCGCGCTCGAGATCGACCCGGCCAAGCTTCTGCCGGCCGCCTGAGCCGCGTCGTTGGAGCATCTATCGTATGGCAGATTCTGATTCCGGCAAATTGTCCGAAGAATATTGTGGGAGCAATCGTCGCCTGACGTTGCGGCGATCTGTCCTTTTCAGTCCCTAAAGGGGAGTCACACTACGGACCAGGTGAAACACGCCACGAACTCCGTGTACAAGAGCTACTTCCATGCCCTCTATCTGAGCCGGCTGGCGTTCTTCGGGTTCTGGATCTGCTTCGGCTACTTCGTCATGTGGTCGATACCCTGGTTCGGCATCGGCCTGTCCAAGGACGATTACACGCCCCAGTACGTCATGACGATGTCATTCGCCGCCGGCAGCATGGCGCTAGGACTGCTGTACATGACCCTGCGGACCATGGCGCGTCACAAGCGGGAGGCGCTGGTCGCCTGGAATTCGCTCTACGATGAGACGACGGGCACGCACACACGAAGCCACCTGTACGACCGCCTGTCCCTCGAGTGCGAGAGGTCGGAGCGCCACGGCTCATCGTTCGCCTTGATCCTCTTGAAGCTCAGACCGCCGGACCCGGGTCGAGGCCGCCACGGCGCTATCAAGACCACGAAGTTCCTCCGCCGCGCCGCCGGCCTGGTGCAAAGCCTTACGCGACCCAGCGACCTCGTCGCCCTGGTAAGCAATAGCGAGTTCGCCGTTCTTGCCTGCGGCGTCGACGCCGAGGGCGTAGCGGTGTTGCTGCGACGGCTTCGCGCCTCGCTTGCCGTCGGTTTGCCCGGCCTCGCCAGGGACTGTGGCGACAGCGCTGAGCCGCTCGTAGAGCTCGGCGTCGCGATGTACAGCCAGGACGGCACCACGCCGGAAACGCTCGTCGACGCGGCGCGCGCGGCGGCGCAAGACCGCCGATCGCCCCCTCTCTCCAACAGTCGCGTCGCCTGAAACCTACCGCAACACCACGTAAAGGATGAATGCCAGGTAGAAGACGCCTGCCCGCGCCAGCGTGCCGGGTCCCAGGTGGCCGCGTCGCGTTATCGACAGGAAGACCAACGCCGTCGACAGGAGCGCGATCACCGCCGAGACCAGCGCCGGCTGCGTCAGCTCCCACGGCGTGAAGATGAGTCCTACCGAGACAGGAATGCAGCTCTGGAAGACCATGGCGCCGCTGATGTTGCCCATCGCCAGCGTGTCCTTGCGCTGTCGCACCCAGAGGACGCTGTTGAACTTCTCCGGCAGCTCCGTCGCCAGGGGCGAGAGGATGAGCGCGAGGATGAGGGCCGCGACGTCGAGGTGAGTCGCCACGGTGCCGATGGCCGACACGAACAGCCGCGCGCCGCCGATCATCACCGCCAGCGCGCCGAAGAACTGGAGCACGCTCAGGAGCAGCGAGGCTTTCTCCGTCGGATAGCGGACGGCCCGCTCCAGGTAGAGACGCTCCGGGATCTCGACGGTCGCGCCGCCGCGGGTCACGGTCCGGTAGACGTAGAAGGCGTAGAAGAAGAGCAGCAGGACGGCGAACCCGACCTTCAAGCCGTGGTTTGGCAGGAAGCTCGAAAGCACAACCAGAGCGTAGACGACGATGAAGTAGCCCATGTCGCGACGAAGGATGTTGGAGTTGACCCGCATCTCTCGCGGACGGCGGCCGCTGCGCGCGAACGAGAGGACGGCGGCGCCGGTGACGAAGAAGGCCGCCGTTGACAGCATGAACGGCGCGCCGAGGATGGCGCCGATACCTATCTGGTCGGCGGTCGCGCCTGTGCTGAAGAGAATGGCGATCAGCGGGATGAGCGTCTCCGGCATGGCCGTGCCGACGGCCGCCAGCACGCTGCCGACGGCCCCCTCGTTCAGGCGCAGGTGAAGACCGATCCACTCGACGGCGTTGATGAACAGCTCGGCGGCGACGAGGATGGCGGCAAAGCTGAAGAGGAGAAAGACAAGCGCTATCGCCATTCGCTTCCTCGTCGCGCGACCCGCTGAAGTAGCATCCTGCTCACCGGTCGGAGTATAGCACCAGGGACATCCTCGTCGAAAAGGCTGCGAGCGCAGATTGACTGTCCTTCGCTTCTCTCAATACACTGAAGTTACCAGGGCCGGGAGAGGACCATGTCGAGCGACAGCAAGGCCGAGTGGGAAGACAGCACGCTGAAGCGCTCGCTGGAGAGCGCGCCGCAGCGCCAGGAGCGGTTCGAGTCGAGCTCCGGCGCGGAGGTCGAACCGCTGTACTGTCCCGACGACCTGCCGGACTGGGACTACCAGCGGAAGCTGGGCTATCCCGGCGAGTTCCCGTTCACCCGCGGCGTCCAGGCCAGCATGTACCGCGGCCGCCTCTGGACGATGCGCCAGTACGCCGGCTTCGGCGACGCCGCCGACTCCAACCGGCGCTATCGCTATCTGCTGGAGCAGGGGCAGACCGGCATCTCTGTCGCCTTCGACCTGCCGACCCAGATGGGCTACGACGCCGACCACCCGCGCGCCGAAGGGGAAGCGGGCAAAGTCGGCGTCTCGATCTGCAGCGCCGCCGACGTCGAGGAGCTCTTCGACGGCATTCCGCTCGACCGCGTCACGACGTCCATGACGATCAACGCGACGGCGCCGGTCCTGCTGGCGTTCTACGTCGCGACGGCGAAGAAGCGCGGCATCGACGTGCGGCGTCTGGGCGGAACGGTCCAGAACGACGTCCTCAAGGAGTATATCGCCCGCGGCACCTACATTTTCCCGCCGCGCCCGTCGATGCGCCTGGCCACGGACATCTTCGCCTACTGTCGGGAGCATCTGCCTTCCTGGAACACGATAAGCATCAGCGGCTACCACATGCGCGAGGCCGGCTCGACGGCGACGCAGGAGGTGGCGTTTACGCTGGCGAACGGCATCGCCTACGTAGAGGGCGCGATCGGCGCCGGCCTGGCCGTGGACGAGTTCGCGCCGCGCCTCTCGTTCTTCTTCGCCAGCCACAATAATCTGCTCGAAGAGGTCGCCAAGTTCCGCGCCGCCCGCCGTCTCTGGGCGTCGATCATGCGCGACCGCTTCGAGGCCCGCGACCCGCGCTCGCTGATGCTGCGCTTCCACACGCAGACCGGCGGCGCCACCCTGACCGCGCAGCAACCGGACAACAACGTCGTTCGCGTGGCCCTGGAAGCGCTGTCCGCGGTGCTGGGCGGGACGCAATCGCTGCACACGAACGCGCTCGACGAGGCGCTGGCCCTTCCGAGCGAACGCGCCGTCCAGATCGCCCTGCGGACGCAGCAGGTCATCGCCTACGAGAGCGGCGTCGCGGACACGATCGATCCGCTGGCCGGCTCGTATTATGTCGAGTCGCTGACCGACAAGATCGAGGAGGAATCGCGCGAATACGTCCGCCGCATCGACGAGATGGGCGGCGCGACGGCGGCTATCGAGCAGGGCTTTCAGCAGCGGGAGATCCAGGCCAACGCCTATCGCCTGCAGCGCGAGATGGAGGACGGGAAACGCGTAGTCGTCGGCGTCAACGCCTTCCGCAGTGAAGGCGACGATTCGCCGGCGCTCCTGCGAGTCGATCCGCAGGTCGGCGCCCGCCAGTGCTGCCGGCTGGACGAGCTGAGGCGCACTCGCGACGCCGCGAAGGCGCGGGCGGCGCTCGACGGCCTGGCAAAGGCGGCGGTGGGCAGCGAGAACACGATGCCGTTCTTCATCGAGTGCGCGGAGAGCGGCGTGACGCTGGGCGAGATGTGCGACGTGCTGCGCGGCATCTGGGGTGAGCAAAAGGAATCGTTGGTGTTCTGATGATCAAGGGAATCGCGCACGTCGGGATCGCCGTCCGGAGTCTGGAAAAGGGCATCGCGTTCTATCGCGACGTCCTGGGCCTGCCGCTGGTCAAGGTCGAAGAGCTGGCGGCGGAGAAGGCCCGCGCGGCGCTTTTTCAGCTCGGCGACACGCAGATCGAGCTGCTGGAGCCGCTGTCGCCGGAGACGGCGCTGGCCCGCTTTATCGAACAGCGCGGCGAAGGGTTGCACCACGTGGCGCTGGAAACGGACGACGCCGCAGCCGAGATGGCGCTGATGCGGGAGCGCGGCGTCGAACTGCGGGCGGACGCCCCGACGCGCGGACTGAGCGGCATGGTCTTCTTCCTGCCACCGCGTCAGATGCACGGCGCGCTGGTCGAGATAGAGGAGCCGCTGGAATGACAGCCGAAGCGCATCTGGAACGAATCACCCTCACCGTTGCGGAGCCGGCTGAGGCGGTCGCGACCTGGCAGCAAACGCTGGGGCTGCCGGCGGTAGAAGGCGACGCCGTGCGGGCCGGGAGCACGCTGCTGGAGATGCGACGCGTCGACGCGGGAGAGCGCGAGGGGTTGACGTCTCTGGCCATCGAGGTCGACGGCCTGGAAGCGACGTTGCGCCGTCTGCGGTCGAATGGGTTCGATGTGGCGACGTCTCCTTCCGTCAGGCTCGACCCGGCGTGGACCTGCGGCGTCGAGATCACGCTCGTCCAGCGCGGCGGCGAGAGGTAGGCCATGAGAGAAGAGAAGATACGCGTCCTCATCGCCAAGCCGGGCCTGGACGGCCACGACCGCGGCGCCAAGGTGGTCGCGCGGGCGCTTCGGGACGCCGGCATGGAGGTCATCTACACCGGCATTCGCCAGACGCCGGAGATGATTGCGGAGGCGGCGCTGCAGGAAGACGTCCACGTCGTCGGGCTGTCGGCGCTGTCGGGCGCGCACATCGAGCTGTTCCCCCGCGTGGTCGCCGAGCTGCGGGCGCGCGGCGTCGACGACGTGCTGCTCATGGCGGGCGGCATCATCCCCGCCGAGGACGTACCGGCGCTGAAGGCGATGGGCTTCGGCGCAATCTTCCCGCCCGGCGCCGACACGCGCGACATCATCCGCTTCGTTCAGGAGAACGCCTTTGCCCGCCGGGCCTAGCGCAGAAGGCGGCGTAGAAGACATGGTGCGGCGCCTGCTCGCCGGCGACAGGCGAGCGCTGGCGCGGGTCATCTCCTGGATAGAGGACGGCGCCGACGAGGGCGCGCAGGCGTCCTGTTTGCTTTACGGACACGGCGGCCGGGCGCATACCGTCGGCGTGACCGGCGCGCCGGGCTCCGGCAAGAGCACGCTCGTTTGCGCGATGACGCAGGAGCTGCGACGGCGCGGCCGGACCGTCGGTATCGTCGCCGTCGACCCATCGAGCGCTTTCACACACGGCGCCCTTCTCGGCGACCGCATCCGGATGCAGGAGCTGACGGCCGACGAGGGCGTTTTCCTGCGCAGCATGGCCTCCCGCGGGCAGCTCGGCGGGCTGGCGCCGAAGACGGCGGAGGTGATGGCGGCGCTCGATGCGGCGGGGAAGGACGTGGTCATCGTCGAAACGCTGGGCGCCGGCCAGGACGAGGTCGACGTCGCCGGCGCGGCCCAAACGACCATCGTCCTGAACGTGCCGGGCAGCGGCGACGACGTGCAGGCGATGAAGGCCGGGCTCCTCGAAGCGGCGGACATCCTCGTCGTCAACAAGGCCGACACTGCCCCAAGCAATCCGCGTCGCCGAGCAGTTGCACGCGGCGCTGTGCCTGTCGCCGGTCAGTGCGACGTGCCGGTGCTGCTGACGGTGGCCACGACCGGCGAGGGCGTAAGCGCGCTGATCGACGCCGTCGAAGCGCACAGGCGGCTGCTCGCGGAATCCGGCGCTCTGGAGCGCCAGCGAGTCGACCAGGCGCGTCGCCAAGTGACGGCGGCGTTACGCGACCTCCTCTTCGACTCCGCCCTCTCCGACGAATCGGCCCGTGCCCGGCTGGACGAGGCCGTCCGCGCCGTCGCCGCCCGCGAGATCGACCCGCGGAGCGCCGCCCGCAAGCTCGCCTACGAGCAACCCTAGGCCCGCCGCCTCCCGCGCACCAGCGACACCCCGACGCCGAACGGTTGTTATCCAGATGTCGACGCGATACGATACCGGAACCGGGGGAGCAGCGACACAACCGCCATTTGAGAATTGCCATTAGGGAGGTAAGTTGGACTTGACGGTACCTTCGGCACAGAGATTCAAACGATCTGCTTTAAGATTGGCGCTTACTGCGGGCATAAGCCTGCCGGCGCTGATGATTTATCATGTGGTTATTGGTGGAGCCAGTCCCCGGGACGTGATTTTTGTTTGGGCGGTATTCTTCGGAGGGAGTTTCATCGTGGGGTCAGGCTTCTTCCTTGCGTGGCGGATGTGGGCGCAACAGCGCAACCGCTCGTGACAGCAACAACCTTGGCATCCTCCTACCCACTCCTCGTCCCGCGAGCGCCATCTGCCCCTTACATTTCGCCGCTCGCCGTGCTCTAATAGACGCATGACCATCCAGACCAGCCGGAGGCCACATGAGGTATCTGAATGGCCTTCACCCTGATCACACGATAGACATTAGGCCTGAGCACTCTTGAGGTTCGGACATTATCATGGACCTGTTGTTTGACAGGGTTTTCCTGATCATGGTCTTGCTTGCCATGGTGAATCTGTTGTCGACCGGCTTCGCTGCCCTTTGGATATACAGCTGGATCAATGGATCCCAAATGGGGCATTCGGCAGCGGTCATACTCACTGCCCTTGCGATCATTCCTCTCATGTGGGGCGGGTGCCTGCTGTTCGACGTGCTTTGGGTCGCCTGGTGGTTCGTAAAAAGAGCATGGTCGCTTTCGAATAGGCTTCGGCACGGAGCGACGGCATAGACCCTGCTCTTCAAGGAAATGACAACCAACTCACCAAGCACGTCATCTCGGGCGGTGGTACAATAGCGTGCAGATCGCTTGCGGACCAAGGACCACTCCCCATGCTTCAGGTGATCAGGGCGATTATTCTGATTTCCGCTCTCGCCATGGCAGCCAGTTGCGGTTCCCGCGGTCAGGCAAACGCGCCGAATTGGTCCAGTCTGATTGCCGCGTCCGGCAAGTCTGGCCTCGCTGCGGCCGGACCTAGCGCCACGCGGGTGACCAGCGTGGAAGATATGGAGCGAGTGGGCAGCTTCCGATTTGTCTTCCCCTCCTACCTCCCTCCCGGTATGGGCGAGGTGCAGCTTGACGCGTCTGCCGACACGGGGGGGTTATCGGGGGGACCCTTGCGTTGGGAGCAGGTCGCGATCACACCCCCTCCAAGGAACGATTCTCCGATTATAAGCATCAGGGAGGAGGATCTCACCACGTGCAGTTCTCCGCCCTGTTTTGACGGCCGAGAGATCTATCTTAACGCGTCAAACGAAACGATCGACAATACTAAGATTCATTGTGATACGGACTCATTCTTGTCCCAGTTGGAATGCTATTGGAAGACGGAGGACAAATGGTTCGATGTCACGTTCACGTGGGGCGGAAACGAGCCAACCCCCACCGCTGATGCTCGGGAGCAGGCGATGAAGGTTGTGGAATCGATGATATCGGCACCTACTCATCCTTGACCCCTGACCGATCGGACTGCCAGAGGGCGAACCGGTCAAGCACGTCATCTCGGGCGGTGGTACAATAGCGTGCAGATCGCTTGCGGACTAAGGATCGCGTCATTTCGCCTGGACAGAGATTCAAACGAATTATCCTAGCATGGGGGCTTGTCGCTGGCCTAAGCCTCCCCGCCCTGATGATTTATCATGTGGGTATTGGTGGGGCCAACCCCTGGCACGTGATCATTGCCTGGGCAATCTTTTTCGGATGGGGCCTTATCGCGGGGTCAGGCTTCTTCGTATGGTGGATGCGAACACAGCGGCGCAACCCTCATGACGGCAGAAACCCTGGCGTCCCGCGAACGAGTTTAGGAGTTCACGCTGAGACCGTCCAACGCTCTCCGGAGCCCAGGCGCACAGCGATGGTGCTGGCCATGTCCCTAGTCCTCATCTTTTCGGTGTACATGCTCGTCAAGGATTCCAGCCCGCTCTGGACAGCCGTGTGGACGATCTGGTCCGTCGTGCTGACGATCGCCGTGATAGTCGGTGTCAGGATCCTCTTGCGCCCACCGGATAGGCGAAGCTAACTGCAAGGCCGCTTGGGAGCAGCGCCTTGGGCGCTGCGAGCCGTGCGCGTGGCAGAGGGCCGCCAGTTGCTTATCCTCTCTCTGCTCCGCGAGTGCCACCTGCCCCTTACGTTCCGCCACTCGCCGTGCTCTAATAGACGCGTGACCGCGCCGACCAACTGTCCGCCCGCCAAAACCGCCCTCTCGACGGTCAATCCACCAAAACGCGCCTCTGCAGATTCACAGAAACGCAACTTTTTCCAAACAAATACAATCATAGCCTGCGGCGGCCCCTCTGCTCTTTGACAGGCCGCCCGGCAGTTGCTATGATCCCTTGTGCCCGGTGCCCGTTCTCCGCTTGTGTGAAGAGGCACCGAGTTGATCTTTATGGTTCCATCTCTTGCCACCGGGCTTGGGGCAAGCGGCCTCAGCACTCCCCTCGTCATCGCCATTCTCGTTGTTAGCGTTGCTCTGTATGCGCTCGTAAACAGCATCGAGATCGCCGTCGTCGCCGCCGACCGCATTCGCATTCGCCACCTGGCGGAATCGGGCGACCGCCGGGCGCAGGCCATCGAGCGGATTCGCGCCAACCGCGACCGCTTCTTCGCCGGCATCGTGCTGCTCCAGAACCTGTTCGTGGTGCTCGCCGCGGCTATGGCCAGCGTCCTCTCCGTCGAGGCGATAGGCAATCTGGGCCTGATCTTCGGAACGCTCATCACCACCTTGCTGCTGGCGCTTCTCGGCGAGTTCACGCCGAAGGTGCTGGCCGCCCAGTCGAGTGAGGGCTACGCGCTGCTGGTCGCGCGGCCGGTGGAGGCGCTGGTGCGTCTAGTGAATCCGCTCACGGCGGTCCTGGCCGCAATCCCGCGCGGCTTCCAGCGCCTGCTCTTCGGGTCGGCGCCGCGACCGTCGCCCACTGTGACAGAGGCGGAGCTGCGCATGCTGATCGACATCGGCACGGTGGAGCGCGTCCTCGGCGAGCAGACGGGCGAGCTGCTGGAGAACGTCTTCCAGTTCCGCGACCGTCAGGTACAGGAGATAATGGTGCCGCGGACGGAAGTCATCTGGCTGGAGACGGACTCGACGGTCCGCGACTTCTACCGCGTCTTCGATGAGACGGGGCACTCGCGCTACCCGGTCTATCGGGAGAGCGTCGACAACGTGGTCGGCGCCGTTGCGATCAAGGACGTCTTGCGCAGCGTGGCCCGCGGCGAGCTGAAGCCCGACAGCCCCATCGACGCCTGCATGCGGCCGACGTACTTCGTGCCGGAGACGAAGCCGGTCGGCGCGCTCTTCCGCGAGATGCAGACGCGGAACCAGCACATGGCAATCGTCGTCGACGAGTACGGGGGCACGGCCGGCATCGTGACCATCGAGTTGCTGTTGGAGGAAATGGTAGGTCCGGTTGCGGAGGAGGAGGCGGGCACGGCTAAGGAGTTTGAGCCTATCGACGAGCGTACATCTTCGGTCGACGGCGGCATGAGCGTCTGGGACGCCAACGAGGAGCTGGACCTCCAGATTCCGGAGGGCCGCTACGAGACGGTCGCCGGCTTCGTCCTCGACCGGCTGGGCCACATCCCCCTCGAAGGCGAGCAGATAGAAGAAGACGGCTTTCGAATGGTCGTCGCGGAGGTGCGCGGCCGCAAGATCGAGCGCGTGCTGGTGACAAAGAAGTAGAGATGAAGATACAGCGTCTTCGCATCCGCTTTTCCCGCGGCGACGAGGTGAAGTACATCACCCATCTGGATTCTGATGCGCCTCTGGGAGCGAGCGCTCAGGCGGGCGACGGTAGAGGTCGCTTACTCCGAAGGTTTCACGCCCCATGCGCAGCTCTCGCTGGCGGCGCCGCTGGCCGTCGGCGTGACGAGCGCCGGCGAGCTCATCGACGTGTTCCTGGCAACGCGCCTGACGCCGCTGGAGTTCATTCGAGAGGTCAGTTGCCAGTTGCCAACGGGAATCGAGCTGCTCGACGTGCAGGAGGTTGGGCTGCGCGGCCCGTCGCTGCAGTCGGAGTTGCGCGCCGCCGAGTACGAGGCGTCGCTCCCAGCGTCGCTGGCGGAGGATGACGCGCGCGCGGCCGTCGAGCGCTTCCTGGCGGCGGAGTGCCTGCCCTGGGAGCAAACGCGCGACAAGGAGGTCCGGCGCTACGACATCCGGGCTCTGGTGCAGGAGATGTGGCTCGAGCGCGGCAATGGGTCGCCGGTCGTGGCCATGCGGCTTCGCGCCGACAGCGGCGGAGCGGGACGTCCGGAGCAAGTAATAGCGGCGATGGGGCTGCCGGAGCCGACGCGTCTGCACCGGCGCAAGCTGTTGCTGGCGGAGACGTCGCCGGCGCACGAGGCCTGGCGGCGGCATGGAAGGTTTGTTTAGACATCAATGAAGCTGATCCTGATCAGACACGGCGAAACGGCGAGCAATCGCGACGGGCTCGGTCTCGGACGGCAGGACGTGCCGCTCACGGAGAAGGGGCGCTTGCAGGCGCAGGCCCTGGCCGAAGCGCTGGCCGGCGAAGAGATCGCGGCGGTGTATTCCAGCCCGCTGCGTCGCGCCTACGAGACGGCGGCAGCGATTGCGGCGCCTCACGGCCTCGACGTCATCACGGACGAAGGGCTGACGGAGATGGACGTGGGTGAGCTGGACGGCCTGACGTTCCGCGAGATGCGGGAACGCCATCCGGACTTCGTCGCGCGCTGGCTGGGCGACGAGGCGGGGACGCTGGCGATGCCGGGCGGCGGCGAAAGCCTCCAGGACGTGCAGTCGCGCGCTGCGGCGGCGGCGCGGCGGATCTGCGAGCGCCACGAGGGCGGGACCGTCGTTGCGGTGACGCACAACTTCGTGATCCATGCCCTGCTTTGCAAAGCGCTCAACATGGCAATATGCGATTTCCGCCGCCTGCGTCACGACCTGGCCGCGACGAGCCTGCTGGACGTTCGCGGCGGGCGCATGGTCGTCGTCCACATGAACGACACCTGCCACCTGGAAGCGCGCGGCCTGGCGGACGCCCACGATTGGCCGGTCTCCCGCACCGAGCGGTAGCAAGCGCGCCGCGCCGCAATTTGCCTTTCCGTACACCACCCCCTGTGCTACAATGGGCCAAAACAAGGCAGGCTCCGCGAAGTCTCTCATTCTGCAATGGATGTGGGCTATCGCGCTGTCCCGCTGCGGAATCGAGGAGGCCTTAGCGTCTTGTCTAACGATTCGTCGCCTGATCCTGCAGGCACAAGCAGCGAGGGTTACCAGGACATGGCAACCCTGTTAGAAGCGGAGTCCCTAGAGTACAAGAGTCTTCGACGCGGCGATATTCTTGAGGGAGTAGTAGTTGGCTCCGACCGCGACGGAATGGTGGTGGACGTCGGGACGAAGTCAGAGGGCATCGTCCCACCCAGCGAAATGCATTCCCTGGGGCCGAACATCGAGGAATGGCCCGAAAGCGGCGACCACATCCTTGTCTACGTCATGCAGCCGGAGACGCCGGAGGGGCAGGTGCTCCTCTCGGTCGACCGGGCGCGTGGCGAAAAGGGATGGCGCGTCCTCCAGCAACGCTTCGACGAAGGCGAGAGCTTTGAAGTGACCGTAAACGGCCACAACAAGGGCGGCCTTCTGGTCAACGTCGAGGGCGTGCACGGCTTCATCCCCTTCTCGCAGTCCGTCAGCGCCCAGTCCCCGGCAGAGGGCGAGGAGACAGATGCGCCGGCGGAGGCGGTCGTCGGCCGAACTCTGCTGGTTAAAGTGATCGAGATCAACCGCGCCCGCAACCGCGTCATCCTGTCCGAAAGGGCGGCGATGCAGGACTGGCGGGCGCTGCAAAAGGACCGCCTGCTGGACGAACTACAAGAGGGCGAAGTGCGGAAGGGCAGGATAAGCAGCATCCGCAGCTTCGGCGTTTTCGTGGACCTTGGGGGAGCGGACGGCCTTGCGCACCTGTCGGAGCTGTCCTGGGAGCGGGATAGAACGCCGGAAGAGCTGTATCGCGTCGGCCAGGAGGTCGACGTGTACGTGATGAAGGTCGACCAGGAGGCGAAAAAGATTGCCCTCAGCATTCGGCGGGCGCAGCCTGAAAGATGGGAAGAGATTGTCGATAAGTATAGCGTCGGCCAGATCGTAACGGGCACCATAACAAAGCTTGTCACCTTCGGCGCGTTCGCCCGCATCGAGGGTCCGGTCGAAGGGCTGGTGCACGTGTCGGAGCTGGTGAACCGGCGGATCGCGCATCCGCGCGAGGTCGTGAAAGAAGGCGACCAGGTGCCGCTGAAGATCGTCCGCATCGAGCGCGACCGGCAGCGACTCGGCCTGAGCCTCCGGCAGGCGCGCGACGAGGCCGAGGACATGGGCTTCGTCTTCGACAAGGATGGTCGGGTGACCGGGCTGCCGGGCGGCGTAGCGCAGAAGGGCGCAACTAAGGTCGCTGCTGAAGGCGAAGAGGCGGCAGCGGAGGAGATCGTCGAGGCTGAGGTTGAAGCGCTGGTAGCCGAAGAGATTGTCGAAGCTGAGGCCGAAGCGCTGGTTGCCGGGGAGATCGTCGAGGCGGAGGCCGAAGCGCTGGTTGCCGGGGAGATCGTCGAGGCGGAGGCCGAAGCGCTCGTAGCCGAAGAGATTGTCGAAGCCGAGGCCGAAGCCCTAGTGGCCGAAGAGATCGCCATCATCGAAGAAGCGGTCGAACTAGAAGCGGAAGCCGTCGAAGTTATGGCGGCCATCGAAGAGGAGGAGGCCAAGGAAGCCGTCGAGGCATTGACGGCGGACGTGGCCGAGGCGGTCGAAGAGCCGGCGGTCGAGGACGTTGCGGCGGAAGAAGCAGCGGTCGAGCTACCGCCCGCCGTCGAAAAGCCGAAGGCGGAAGCAACGAAGGGTCGGAAAGCAAAAACTTCCACCCAAGCAAAAGCCGTCGCGGAGATGGAGCCGGCCGAAGCGGTCGAGGCTGCAACCGTAGAGACCGCGGAGGCCGTCGAAGGGCCGGCAGTCGAGGATGTAGCTATCCAGGCAGCCGAAGAGAAGGCCGACGCCGAAAGCGAAGGGCAAAGCGATGCTGAACCGCCCGTCAGCGGCGAAGAGGGATCTGCCAAGGAGGACGCTTAGGGATAAGTTCGGCTGCCATGGAAGCCCTAGACTAGGTTCAAGCCGTATGCTAAGGTTGATCTAGGGGAATTTTCACAGGAAACAGGCATGGCAGAAAGATTTGACAAATTTACCGAGCGCGCACGACGTGTGCTGACTCTTGCCCAGGAAGAGGCTCAGCGGTTCAACCATAACTATATCGGTACTGAGCATCTCTTACTGGGCTTGGTGCGCGAAGGCGACGGCGTGGCCGCAAAGGTCCTTGCCAACCTTGGCATAGAGCTCAACAAGGTGCGCTCGGCAGTCGAGTTCATCATCGGGCGCGGCGAGCGCTCGACGATGGGCGAGATAGGCCTGACGCCACGGGCTAAGAAGGTCATCGAGCTTGCGGTCGACGAGGCGCGACGGCTCAACCATCATTACATCGGTACCGAGCACCTGCTGCTGGGCCTCGTCCGCGAGGGCGAAGGCATAGCGGCCGGCGTTCTGGAAAGCCTGGGCGTGAACCTGGAGCGCGTGCGCGCGGAAACGACGCGCATCCTCTCGCAGACAACGCCGCCGGGCGGCGCGCAGCCGGCAGGCCGTCCCACGACGCGCACACCGACTGTCGACCAGCTTGGCATGGACCTGACGGCGGCCTCGCGGGCGGGCAAGCTTGACCCGGTAATCGGCCGTCACTCGGAGATCCAGCGCGTCATTCAGATCCTTTCGCGGCGCACCAAGAACAACCCCGTGCTCATCGGTGAGCCGGGCGTCGGCAAGACTGCCATCGTCGAAGGGCTGGCGCACCGCATCGTCGCCGGACAGGTGCCGGAGACGCTACAGGGCAAGCGGCTCCTCACGCTGGACATCGGCTCGCTGGTCGCCGGCACGAAGTACCGCGGCGAGTTCGAAGAGCGCCTTAAGAAGGTCATCGAAGAGATCAAGGCGGCCGGCAACTGCATTTTGTTCATCGACGAGATGCACATGCTCGTCGGCGCCGGCGCTGCCGAAGGCGCCGTCGACGCGGCGAACATACTGAAGCCGTCGCTCTCCCGCGGCGACCTGCAGTGCGTCGGCGCAACAACGCTGGACGACTACCGCAAGCACATCGAGCGCGACGCGGCGCTGGAGCGACGTCTCCAGCCGGTGCTTGTCGAGGAGCCGTCGGTCGACGAGACGATCGAAATCCTCATGGGCGTGAAGGAGCGCTACGAGGACCACCACAAGCTCACCATCTCAGAAGAAGCGGTGAAAGCGGCGGCCCAGCTCGCTTCGCGCTACGTCTCCGACCGCTTCCTGCCCGACAAGGCAATCGACCTCGTCGACGAGGCGGCTTCGCGCGTCCGCATCACGCGGTCGTCGGCGCCTCCTTCGCTGCGAGAGGCGATGCACGGCCTGGACAGCCTGCGTCGCGAAAAGGAAGCGGCGATTTCCGCCCAGCAATATGAATACGCCGCCGAGCTTCGCGACCGCGAGATGAAGCTCCAGGAGAAGCTCGACGACATGGAAGAGGGCTGGGAGAACCAGCGCGAGCTGACAAAGCAGGTGGTGACCGAAGAGGACATCGCTGAAGTTGTCAGCATGTGGACCGGCATCCCGGTCTCCCGCATCGCCAGCGAAGAGTCGGCGCGGCTGCTCCAGATGGAGGAGAGCCTGCACGACCGCGTAATCGGCCAGGACGAGGCGATAACGGCGGTGGCGAAGGCGGTGCGGCGGGCGCGGGCCGGCCTCAAAGACCCGCGACGCCCCATAGGCGTGTTCATCTTCCTCGGCCCGACGGGCGTGGGGAAGACGCACCTGGCGCGCGTGCTGTCGGAATTCATGTTCGGCAGCGAAGACGCAATGATAAAGCTAGACATGTCGGAGTTCATGGAGCGGCACACCGTGTCGCGACTGGTCGGCGCGCCCCCGGGCTACGTCGGCTACGAGGACGCGGGCCAGCTCACGGACACGGTGCGGCGAAAGTCGTACTGCTTGGTGCTGCTGGACGAGATCGAGAAGGCGCATCCAGAAGTCTTCAACATGCTCCTTCAGATCTTCGACGACGGACACCTGACGGACGCCAAGGGCCGCAAGGTCGATTTCCGAAACACGATCCTGATCATGACGAGCAACGTCGGCTCCGACCTGATCCGCAAGGAGACGGCGCTCGGCTTCTCGACGAAGACGGAAGAGGCGAAGACGCTGGAGCAACGCCATAAGAAGATGCGCGAGAAGGTGCTCAACGAGTTGAAGAACACGTTCCGGCCGGAGTTCCTGAACCGCGTCGACAGCACGGTGGTGTTCCACGCGCTCTCCCGCGAGCACATTCGCGCCATCGTCGACTTGATGCTGCGCGAGGTCGATCTCCAGCTATCCTTCAAGGGGATAACGCTGGAGATCACCGACGCGGCCAAGGAGTGGCTCGGCGAGAAGGGCTACGACGAGACGTTTGGCGCGCGGCCACTGCGACGTCTCATTCAAAACGAAGTTGAGGACCGCCTGTCGGAGGCGCTCTTGGAAGGGCAGTTCGGCCCGGGCGATACGGTTGTTATCGACTGCGGCGACGACGGCCTGAACCTGAAGGGCGTCTCTCAGCCGGCGCTCACGTAATCTCAAGGGGTCAGCAACCCGAGGGCGGATCTGAAAAGGTCCGCCCTCCTTTTGTTTTGCGTAGAGCGGGCATTTTACCCGCGTTCACCGAGGCTCGTCAAGAAGACGAGAGGGGAAGGGTGGAACCACGCCTGCGGGCCTGCCTGCCGACAGGCAGGCGGGTGGGTGGGAAGATAGACGCCGATGTTTCCAGCAGCGGCAGCGGCAGGTTGGGGGAAGAACGCAGCATTCGAGTCGGTATGTCGTGAGGCTTGTAATAGCGATCTTGCTGTGCTATGTTAAGCGCACGTTAACCGCGGCCCGAAAAGGGGCGTGTCCGAGGGAGAGGACGCGAAGGACGTGTTGGGACGCTCGGTGCCCCGGATAATCCTCGTAGCGGCGGCCGTCGTCGCGGGCTACCTTCTCTTCACCACCGTCGCTACCGCTCTGAAGTCGCACGGCCTGGCGCAGGACGAGCAGTCGGTGCGAAAGCAGATCGCCGACCTCGACCGCCAGCACGATGAGCTCGTATCCGTCCGCGAGTACCTCTCGTCCGACGAGTACATCGAGAGCGTGGCGCGGCGCGTGCTCGGCCTGGTGAAGCCGGGCGAGACGCGGGTCCTCGTCACCTCGCCGGAAGCGGACGCGGGTACACCGGCGGCAGCGCCGACGCCCGCAGACGGCGCCTGGTGGGAATCGCTGTTTGGGCAATAGGACCGCAGGCGAAGCGACGGAACGGAGGCCAGGCATTGACCTGGCCTTTATGATAAGCAAGAGTAACGCTATGTCTGCACTCCGGCTTGCCCGAAGCATCGAGAGGCGCGTTCTCAGCTACATTCGGAAGCACGATCTCGTCGCGGCCGGCGAACGCGTGGTCGTCGGCGTCTCCGGCGGCGCGGACTCGACGGCGCTGCTCCTGCTGATCGCCCGCCTCGCGCCGCGGCTCGGCATCGTCGTGCACGCCGCCTACTTCGACCACCTGCTGCGCGGCAAGAAGGCGTCGCAGGAAGAACGGGAGACCGTCGCTCGGCTCGCCAGCGAACTCGGCATGCCGCTAATGGTGGGTTCCGACGACGTGCGGGCGTACGCGCGGGAAAAGCGCCTCGGCATCGAAGAAGCGGCGCGAGAGCTGCGCTATCGCTTTCTTGCTGAGGCGGCGCGAGAGACCGGGGCGCGGACCGTCGCCGTCGGCCACACGGCGGACGACCAGATAGAGACGGTCCTGCTGCATATCCTGCGGGGCAGCGGTCTGACAGGGCTAGCGGGCATGCTTCCCCGCGTGCCGTGGCCGGTGGCGGTCCCGGAGCGACACGACCTGACGCTCGTACGCCCCCTCCTCGATCTGCGACGCTCCGAGACGGAGTCGTATTGCCGCGAGATGGGCTGCGAGCCGCTGGAGGACGCCACGAACCGCTCGCCGCGGTACAAGCGCAACGTCGTGCGGAACGAGCTGCTGCCCCTGCTGCGTGCCCACATCCCGGGCGTCGACGTCTCGCTCTTGCGGCTCGCGCGAACGGCCGCGACGGAGCGGCGAGCGCTTGAGGAGATGGCGGAGCGGGCGCTGGCGCAATCGGCCACGTTCGAAGGAGGCGTCGTGCGGCTTTCGCAGGCGTTGCTCGGCGGGGTGCCGGCTGGCCTGATGCCGCAGGTCATGCGCCTGGCTGCATCCAGGCTGCTGGGCGACGCGAAGGACCTGACGGAGCGCCACCTGCAATCGATGGCGGCGGCGGCCGTGTACAAGCCAGCCGGAACGGAGCTGGACCTGCCGCGCGGCCTGCACCTGCGCGTCGAATACGGCGAGATCGTCCTCGCGCTGAACGAGTCAGCGGCCGAAGCCCTACCGGTGGAGGGCGTACCCCTCGTCGTGCCCAGCGTCACGACCGCCGGCGGATGGCGCATCGAGGCGTCGCTGTCCGGCGGTGTCGCGTCGCTCCCCCAGAGCGCCTGGGAGGCGGCACTCGACGCGGATGCGCTTGTCGGCGCGCTGCGGGTGCGGCGGCGACGCCCCGGCGATCACTTCCAGCCGCTCGGCCTGCCTGCCGGTCACGAGAAGAAGCTCCAGGACATCTTCGTCGACCTCAAGCTGCCGCGGCGCCGGCGCGACAACATCCCGGTCGTCGAGGACGAAGCCGGCATCGTCTGGGTCGCGGACTACCGCATCGCCGAGCGGGTTAAGCTTTCGCCGTTCACGCGGCGGGCCTTGCGCTTGAATGCGATAGAAGCTGGGACGGAACACGTCGCAATCGTAGATTCCGCGTCGGCCCCTTGACAAGCCCCTGCGTCGGTGATAGACTCAGGGGCGCGGTGAACTGAACCGCCTTTCTAACGCTCATCGTTAACACAGGCTCTCGCTCCGATAAGCGAGGATGCGAGAGAGGTGTTAATTTTGTGTGTCGTCGGTTAGGGCGACGGGCACCTTAACAACTGGATAGCGGAAGGAACAATGTGGGGCCAGACCGTTGGTCTTTATCTCGGGGATTCGTCCTCGGGATGAAGGTTAGTACGGAGAGTTTGATCCTGGCTCAGGATTAACGCTGGCGGCGTGCCTTACGCATGCAAGTCGAACGGTCTCAATGGTTTCGGCTGTTGGGACAGTGGCGGACGGGTGAGTAACACGTAGGTAACCTGCCCGAAAGTGGGGAACAACTTCCCGAAAGGGAGGCTAATACCGCATGTGGTCGGTTCCGGCCTGCCGGAGCCGATTAAAGCCTTCGGGCGCTTTCGGAGGGGCCTGCGGCCGATTAGCTAGTTGGTGGGGTAACGGCCTACCAAGGTGACGATCGGTAGCTGGTCTGAGAGGATGGCCAGCCACACGGGGACTGAGACACGGCCTCGACTCCTACGGGAGGCAGCAGCGAGGAATCTTGCGCAATGGGCGAAAGCCTGACGCAGCAACGCCGCGTGGGTGATGAAGGCCTTCGGGTCGTAAAGCCCTTTTGCGGGGGAAGAAGATCTGACGGTACCCCGCGAATAAGCCACGGCTAACTACGTGCCAGCAGCCGCGGTAATACGTAGGTGGCAAGCGTTGTCCGGATTTATTGGGCGTAAAGAGCGCGTAGGCGGCTTGTTAAGTTCGGGGTGAAATCTCCCGGCTCAACTGGGAGGGGTCCTCGGATACTGGCAGGCTAAGAGGAGAGCAGAGGAGAGTGGAATTCCCGGTGTAGTGGTGGAATGCGTAGATATCGGGAGGAACACCAGTGGCGAAGGCGGCTCTCTGGGCTCTGCCTGACGCTGAGGCGCGAAAGCGTGGGGAGCGAACCGGATTAGATACCCGGGTAGTCCACGCCGTAAACGTTGGACACTAGGTGTAGGGGGTATCGACCCCCTCTGTGCCGAAGCTAACGCTTTAAGTGTCCCGCCTGGGGAGTACGGCCGCAAGGCTAAAACTCAAAGGAATTGACGGGGGCCCGCACAAGCAGCGGAGCGTGTGGTTTAATTCGACGCAACGCGAAGAACCTTACCAAGGCTTGACATGCCGGTGGTAGCGAGGGGAAACCTGAGCGACCCTTCGGGGAGCCGGCACAGGTGATGCATGGCTGTCGTCAGCTCGTGCCGTGAGGTGTTGGGTTAAGTCCCGCAACGAGCGCAACCCCTGTCGTCAGTTGCATCTTTCTGGCGAGACTGCCCCGCGAAACGGGGAGGAAGGTAGGGATGACGTCAAGTCAGCACGTCCCTTACGTCTTGGGCTACTCACACGCTACAATGGACGGTACAATGGGCTGCCAAGGAGCGATCCGGAGCTAATCCCGAAAAGCTGTCCTCAGTTCAGATTGGAGGCTGAAATTCGCCTCCATGAAGGTGGAGTTGCTAGTAACTGCCGGTCAGCACACGGCGGTGAATACGTTCCCGGGCCTTGTACACACCGCCCGTCACGTCATGGAAGCCGGCAACACCTGAAGTCGCTGCGCCAACCCGCAAGGGAGGCAGGCGCCGAGGGTGGGGCTGGTAACTGGGACGAAGTCGTAACAAGGTAGCCGTAGCGGAAGCTGCGGCTGGATCACCTCCTTTCTAGGGAGAAGCGACTCGCCTCTGGCGAGAAGCTATCCTAGGTCGATCGGTGCGATCCGGGTAACCGGATCCATCGTCAAACCTATGTCCCTCTCGTCCCACGGGGCGTTCCTTCCGCTATCCAGGAGTTAAGGTGCTGTCTTGAAGGGCGCGACCGCGCATTCAATCAGTTGAGAGCGGTCCGCCGATCGTATACGTCGGTAGAGGGCCATTAGCTCAGCTGGTTAGAGCGGTCGCCGTAGGCGACAGGTCGGTGATCTTCCCGGCTCAACCGGTCAAGCGTCGTCAAAAGGCAAGTCAAGGGCCATTAGCTCAGCTGGTTAGAGCGCGGTCCTGATAAGACCGAGGTCGGTGGTTCGACTCCACCATGGCCCACCAGCAATTGGGGCCGTAGCTCAGCTGGGAGAGCACCGCCTTTGCACGGCGGGGGTCAGGGGTTCGAATCCCCTCGGCTCCACCAGACCAAGCCTGGCACTTGTCAGACAACCAGCGATGCGGTAGACTTGTAAAGTTAACGGAGGACTAGCGGTAATTAGATGGTTTTTGGCCAACTGATAACCTAATAGCCAGTCCGGCTGATGCGAGAAGCGACCCTATCGGCTTGAGGCATCAGGCCGATAGTTTTGTGGAAAGCACATTAACAACTGAACAAGGTAGCGGACGCATCTTTAATGCGCGGGTATTAGTGTAGGTCAAGCTACTAAGAGCGCGCGGTGGATGCCTTGGCGTCATGGGCCGAAGAAGGGCGTGGCAAGACTGCGATAAGCCCCGGGGAGCTGTCTAGCAAGCTTAGCCGGGGATTCCCGAATGGGGCAACCCGCTCCGGGTAATGCCGGAGCACGGTAGGCTGAACACATAGGCCTATCCGAGGGCACCGGGGGAACTGAAACATCTTAGTACCCCGAGGAAGAGAGATTATTCCCTCAGTAGCGGCGAGCGAAGGGGGAAAAGCCCAAACCAGGAGTGTCTTAGTGGGCCGTAGCCCTATGCACCTCTGGGGTTGTAAGACGCGACTGCGGGTTCTGCGGAGCCCGCGAAGGAGTTACAAACCGCTTCCCTAGCCAAAGGAGCCTGGAACGGACAACCATAGAGGGTGAGAGTCCCGTAGGCGAAAGGGAAGTGGCTCCTGTCGCTGTTCTTGAGTACCACGGGACACGTGGAATCCCGTGGGAAGCTGGGAGGACCACCTTCCAAGGCTAAATACCCATGGCGACCGATAGTGAACCAGTACCGTGAGGGAAAGGTGAAAAGCACCCCGGAAGGGGAGTGAAATAGAACTGAAACCGCGTGCTTACAAGCAGTCGAAGTTCGCCTCGTGCGAATAACGGCGTGCCTATTGAAGAATGAGCCGGCGAGTTAATCTGAGTAGCTGGGTTAAGCATAGGAATATGCGGAGCCGTAGCGAAAGCGAGTCTTAATAGGGCGAGCCCTTCGGGGCAGGTTGCTCGGATTAGACCCGAAACCTGGTGAGCTACCCATGGCCAGCGTGAAGCCCCGATAGTCTCGGGGTGGAGGCGCGAACCTTTTAGTGTTGCAAAACTACTGGATGAGCTGTGGGTAGAGGTGAAATGCCAATCGAACCAGGAGATAGCTGGTTCTCCCCGAAATGCCTTTAGGGGCAGCCTTGGGGCGTCTGCCTTGGAGGTAGGGCTCTGGATGGGCTAGGGGGCTAATCGCTTACCAAACCCAACCAAACCGCGAATGCCAAGGTAAAAACCCCAGGAGTGAGACTGTGGGGGCTAAACTTCATAGTCGAGAGGGAAACAGCCCAGACCACCGGCTAAGGCCCCTAAGCGCAGGCTAAGTGTGAAAGGATGTTGAGTTGCCCAGACAGCCAGGATGTTGGCTCAGAAGCAGCCATCATTTGAAGAGTGCGTAATAGCTCACTGGTCGAGTGATTCAGCGCCGATAATGTACCGGGGCTTAAGCCTGCCGCCGAAGCCGTGGCTTCGGACGCAAGTCCGGAGGGTAGGGGAGCGTTCCGTTCAGCAGTGAAGTTCTGGCGTGAGCCAGGGTGGAGCGGACGGAAGTGAGAATGTCGGCATGAGTAGCGTAACCTCGGTGAGAACCCGAGGCACCGTAAACCTAAGGTTTCCTACGGAAGGTTATTCCGCGTAGGGTTAGTCGGGCCTAAGCCGAGGGCGAAAGCCGTAGGCGATGGACAGCTGGTTAGTATTCCAGCACCACCGACGGAGCGTTTTAAGGCAAGGGGGTGACCCAGGAAGGTAGGTCGAGCGCGCCCATTGGACATGGCGCGTCCCTGGCTCGTAGGCGTCCGGAGATAGGCAAATCCGTCTCCGGGTCAAGCTGAGGGGCCGGGGGGAGCAGCGACGTCAGTCAAAGCGACTCCGCCAAGCCTATGCTGGCAAGAAAAGCCTCATTGCTAGCGCCGTAGGTGCCCGTACCGCAAACCGACACTGGTAGGTGGGGGTAAACGCCCCAAGGTGATCGAGAGAACCCTCGTTAAGGAACTCGGCAAAATTACCCCGTAACTTCGGGATAAGGGGTGCCTCTGACGGTGACTTTATTCTCTGAGGAAGCCGTTGGAGGTCGCAGAGAATTGGCCCAGGCGACTGTTTAACAAAAACACAGGTCTCTGCCAACCCGTAAGGGGAAGTATAGGGACTGACGCCTGCCCAGTGCTGGAAGGTTAAGGGGAGGGCTTTTAAAAGGCCCGAACCGAAGCCCCAGTGAACGGCGGCCGTAACTATAACGGTCCTAAGGTAGCGAAATTCCTTGTCGGGTAAGTTCCGACCCGCACGAATGGCGTAACGATCTGGGCGCTGTCTCGACGAGGGACTCGGTGAAATTGAAATACCCGTGAAGATGCGGGTTACCCGCGCCAGGACAAATAGACCCCGTGGAGCTTTACTGCAGCTTGGCACTGGAAGTGGGCTTGGGATGCGTAGGATAGGTGGGAGGCTGTGAACCCGGGTTTCCGGACTCGGGGGAGCCAACGTTGAAATACCACTCTTCTCTGGTTTGCTTTCTAACCTCTGATCAAGCAGAGGGACAGTGCCTGGTGGGCAGTTTGACTGGGGCGGTCGCCTCCCAAAATGTAACGGAGGCGTCCAAAGGTCCCCTCAGGGTGGATGGAAATCACCCTTCGAGTGCATTGGCATAAGGGGGCTTGACTGTGAGGCTAACAAGCCGAGCAGGGACGAAAGTCGGGCAAAGTGATCCTACGGTACCGTGTGGAAGGGCCGTGGCTTAACGGATAAAAGCTACCCCGGGGATAACAGGCTTATCTTGCCCAAGAGTTCATATCGACGGCAAGGTTTGGCACCTCGATGTCGGCTCATCGCATCCTGGGGCTGGAGTAGGTCCCAAGGGTTCGGCTGTTCGCCGATTAAAGCGGTACGTGAGCTGGGTTCAGAACGTCGTGAGACAGTTCGGTCTCTATCCGGCGTGGGCGCAGGAGGCTTGAGGGAAGCTGTCCCTAGTACGAGAGGACCGGGATGGACAGACCGCTGGTGTGCCGGTTGTTCCGCCAGGAGCACCGCCGGGTAGCCAAGTCTGGCAGGGATAAGCGCTGAAAGCATCTAAGTGCGAAGCCCCTCCCAAGATTAGGCCTCCCATCCGAAAGGAGTAAGACCACGGGTAGACTACCCGTTGGATAGGCGGCAGGTGCAAGCACGGCAACGTGTTTAGCTGAGCCGTACTAATGGTCGAGGGCTTGACCTACATTAATATGCGCGCTAAAGAGTGCAGACGCTACCTACGTTCAGTTCTATATTGGCATCGCGGGATGGAGCAGCGGCAGCTCGTCGGGCTCATAACCCGAAGGTCGGAGGTTCGAATCCTCCTCCCGCTACCAAGTTTGTTCGTTCTGGTGGTCAGAGCGAGGTGGAACCACCCGTTCCCATCCCGAACACGGAAGTGAAACGCCTCAGCGCCGACGATACTTGGGGGGCAACTCCCTGCGGAAAATAGGCCACTGCCAGGACTTTTGAGTCCGCCGAAAGGCGGACTCTCCTTTTGTAGAGCGCTCGCCGGCCCAAAACGGCGTCTCCGACTTGACGGGGCCTGACCTCCCCGATAGGATCGAAGCGCCTGCCGAAACGTGGGCGATCAGCTCAGTTGGTTAGAGCGGTCGCCTCAGGCGACAGGTCTTCAGGTTCGGGCGATTAGCTCAGTTGGTTAGAGCGTCTGGTTTACACCCAGAAGGTCGCAGGTTCGAGCCCTGCATCGCCCACCAAAACCGCCGCCGAGAGGCGCTCCTGGCCCTGGCAAATCACAAGTATATTTGGCGGTCGTGGGTTCGAATCCCACCGCCCAGAGAGCATCGCCGCAGGACAATCTGAGATTGAGACTTAAATAAGCGCATTTGCCCTTGACAATCGGTACGTGCCCGTTAGAATGGCGTCATCGGAAAGGGCTGGTACGGACCCTGCAGGGCTCGGGGGCGGAAGAGCAAGGAGGGGTCAATGCTATTCGCGAACATCTACACGTACAAGGAGAACTTGAGCGAGGAGAGCGCAAAACGCATCACCAACCTCTTCACCAATTGGGCACCACCTGCCGGGGTTGAGTTCAAAGCCCACTATGCGTTTGCAGACGGCTCGGGCGGCCTCGTTATCAACGAGGTGTCGACGCCAGCCGCGGGATTTGAAGGTTGCACCGCTTGGTCCCCCTTTATGAACCAGAGAATAGTACCGCTGGTCGATATCACGGAAAGCGTCTCTATCTCAATGAAAGTATCCGCCCTGGCGAGATTCTGTGCGCTAGTCCCGAAGGGGTCAGTCAGCCTCGTCACCGAGTCACATGGGGTTGGGCCGCGGTCCGGCCCTTTCCGTTTCCAGACCCCTGAGCCGAACTGACCCACCACCAGAAGCAGCAGATCGCCCGTGGGCGGCGCGCTCGCTCAAGCCGTTACGCCTAACTTCCACTAAGAGTACTCGTGGCCGCGGCTAATGGCCCATTTTCCAGATGATAACTTCCGCGTTTTCGCTCAGGGGTTCTGAATCTGATGCACAGCGCTCAGCCTCAGATGCTTTACACCCAGAAGGCCGCACGTTCGAGCCCTGCATCGCCCACCAAGACCCCTTCCAGATTCACTTTCCACACTCTAACTTCCAACTTTGATCGCCCACCATGTAGACTTGGTGCTGAGGTGGACCGGGCCCACGGGGAGGAACAGGCCGACCCCGCCCGCCGGGGCAGCGTTCAGACCCCGTATCCGAATCGCCCATCACCTCTCTCCGTAGGCCCGGTCACTACTGACGCCCGTGTCGCGCAGTCCTGACTAGTGGCCTACCCCCCAACTCCCCCTCTGCGACGACGGGCTCCCATCCTCCTTGATTGGACGGCCTCAGAGATCTCTCCTGTCCACGGCGTTCTGGCTATCCGGCCGTTGTTACCATCTTTGTTTCTCTGGTCGCCATCTGGCGCTCGTCCCGGCCCGACGCTTAGGCTGCCGTTATGAGCAGGACGGGCACGTGCGACTCCTTCAGCACCTGGTCCGCCACGCTGCCGAACATCAGCCGTGCCACGCCGCGTCGTGAGCGGGTGGCCATGGCGATGATGTCCGTGCCGTACTCGGCCGCGGCTTTCAGGATCTCGGCTGACGGGTTGCCGAAGCGCACTTCCATCTCCGGCTTCAGGCCATGGTCCTCGAAGCGCTCCGCCACCGGTCGCAGGTGGTTCTCGGCTTCCTCTATCTGCGACTCGACCCAGGCAAGGCTTGCCTCGTCGGAGGCGTCCTGGGTCACTTTGCCGTTGCGTTTGTCGAGATCGACGACTGTGAGCAGCCTGATGGTGCAGCCAAATGCCTTCGCTGTCTCGGCGGCATGGCTTACTACGACTTCCGAACGAAGGGAACCGTCCACCGGGACCAGCATCTTCTTGTACATGGCGTCCTGCCTCTGACTTCCAACGTAGCCCTGGTGTTGAAATTGACCGGGCCCACGGGGCGGGATAAGCCGACCCTGGCCAGCCGCCCGGCGGGGTACCCCCGGACCCCGTACTCCGATCGCCCATCACCTCTCCGCAGGCCCGGTCACCACTGACGCCCGTGTCGCCCAGTCCTGACTGGTGGTCTGGCTCCCCTCTGCGACGACGGGCTCCCATCTTCCTTGAATGGACGGCCTCAGAGATCTCCTGTTCATGGCGTTCTGGACATCCGGCCCATGCCGGGATTTCTTGCTCTTTTGTCGCTCCAACCGCTTGACTTTGGAGCGACCATCATGAATAATGATTCGTGACAATGAAGACCGGTTACCACATGCCAGACCGACGTACCATGAACTCCATTCCCCGTTACGTTTTACCGGCTAGCATATTCCAGATAACCATACCATGAACTCTATTCCACGTTACGTTTTACCAGCATTCTACTTCCCTTTTTGTCTTTGTCAAGCCCTTTTGGAGGAAAAAACATGGCTCATTGGGATTTTCTTACCAACCACGCCCTTGTCCTGATCGACGTCATCGACCACCCACATTCGACCCAGCGCGATATCTCTCTTGCCGTCGGTATTACGGACAGAGCTGCCTTTTCCATCCTCAGGGCTCTGGAGGAAGACGGCATGATATCGCGGGAGAAGATAGGTCGGCGCAATCGTTACTCGGTGAACGTCGAGGCCCTGATGCGCCACCGCCGACAGGGCCCTTACACCATGGAAGAGTTGGCTCAGGGCCTGCTCCGCCTTTCTGAGGAGGCCTCGGAGAGCCTCACATCTCCCGTTCTATGAGTTGACAACCGACTATGGATGGAGCCCAGAACACTTCGCAGCCTGCACGGCTTGCGACTGCGGGATCTACAGCGACCTCGGTCCCAAGCAGGCACTGGCCGTCGAGGCGACGCCCTAGCAGCCGCAGACGGCAGCCCTGAAGAACCAGCGTAATCGTGTCGTCAGATGTCACGCAGCGCGCGACTATGTTTGAGGATCCGCTTTCTACATGAAGCCATCGCGCATAGCTTCTACTGCGGCCAGTCGCAGTCACAGCTATGGTCTATTTCCCATATGATAACTTCCATGTTTTCGCTCGGGGGTGCTGATTCTGTTGCACAGCGCTCATGCTAAGATGCTTTACAGCCAGAAGGACGCAGGCCTGCCCGCCAGGGGAGGGCTCGAGCCCTGCATCGCCCACCAAGCCCGACAACACCGGGGAGGAAGCATAGAATGACTGGCGTCAAGACCAACGAAGATCAATTCCAGGAATTAGTCGCTAATACGAATGAAGGACCATTTGTCATGCTCAACCTTCTGAAGTTTAAGAACGACGGAGGCCGCGCGGCTTATTTTCGGTACATCAAGGAGTCGGCCCCCTTCGTCGAAGGCGTCGGCGCCAAGCTGCTTTACTTCGGCAAGGCAAAAGAGTTACTTAATGGAATAGAGACGTGGGATATTGTGATGCTCGTCCAATACCCGTCCCGCAAGGCGTTCCTCAAAATGGTAAACAACCCCGACTATCTCAAGGTTCATAGTTTCCGCGAAGAAGCCTTGGAACGAGCGGTCCTCTATGCGACAGACCCTGTAACATTCAAGGACATTATTTCTCAGCAGTGACGTGCAGGTCGGCCTCTCGGCCACCTTCTACCCGATCTGCACGTACCAGCGGTAGCTTACGCGGCCCCGCGTGCAGGACGCCGAAGCAGGACAGCATGATCTGCGGTGTTCGGTGCCGTATTCCATGCGTACACGATTATCGGCTCCCAACCCTCAGCCGCCGCTTTGTTGATTTGCTCCTCAAGACCGGTATGAGTGCTGGACTTAACGATTCTGTACTCAACCACTAGCTCGCCTCCTTTACGTCTGGGTCGCCGATGCCGCTCGCTGCGTCAATCACAGCATGCAGGCCATCAAGGAGTCAAGCGTCAGGTGAGAATAAACAGGATCACCCGTGCGCTGCGCGCGGCTATCGGATGATGACTTCCGCGTTTTCGCCCGGGGGGTGCTGAATCTGATGCACAGCACTCAGGCTCGGATGCTTGAGGTCGCAGGCTTTCCCGCCTCGGGAGGGCTCGAGCCCTGCACCGCACACCGACAACGCACGGCTCAAATCACCCCGAACCACTGGCTAGCGCATGGTCGCCGAGGCGCGGCCTACTGGTTCTTGACCGGCTCCCCGTTCTCACACGCAGTGACGTCGCTGGGCGTCGACTCGTAGCTGATCGGCGTGTCCGACAAGCGCTTCCACTTCCCGTCGATCACCTGCTCGGGCCACTCTGCTTCGTCGGGACGGTGGTCGGTCGGGCTGAGGTTGACCGGTGCAATGCAAGCGATGCAGCAGAAACCGCGGATCTGCTCCGCCCCGTCGACGACACTCTCGCGCGTCAGGTTCGGGCCGGCGTTCTGTAGCGCCTGCACGACCAACTCGGCGGTGCTTATGCCGTACTCCGTCAGGCTGCTGGGCGTGACGCTGGGCGCGAACTGCTTCATCAGCGCGATGTCGCGCTGCACGCCCGGATCGTCCGTCTCAGAGACCATCCTGCCGGTTGTGAAGCTGACCAAACCCTCAGCGTTGCTGGCCCCGGCGAGCTGAATCGTCATCTCCACGGCAGAGACAGCGCTCGTGATGAAGGGCACATTCCAATTGAGGAGCTCGCGCGACACTTTGAGGGCGCTGGCCAGAGAGCCCGGGTTGCCTATCACGTAGACGAAATCGGGGTTGGCAGCTTTCAAGCGCTGCACCTGGGCAGTGAGGTCGAAATTCGTGAAATCGTAGCCCTGCGTGGAGACGATCTTGATGTCCGAGTCGGCCAACTGTGCTTCAGTCTGCTGCAAGCCCACGTTGCCGCCCTCGTTGTTCTCGTAGATGATGCCTAACGTCTTGCCGGCGTAATGCTCTTTCATATAGCCCGTATTGATCTTTGCCTCGGTGTCGTAGTCAGTCACCATACCGAAGCGCGTCTTCACGACGGGATCGGTGAACTGCGGCATGCCGCCGCCGATGAAGAGATCAGGAACGCCTTTGTCCGCCAGGTAGTCCATGACGGCCAGGTGACACGAGTCGCCAAGGCTACCGACAATCGCGAAGACTCCATCCTGCTCCACCAGGTTCCGCACGACCTCCACTGCGACCGGCGCGGAGTACTGGTTATCGCCGACTTTCAGGGTGATCTTGCGTCCGTAGACGCCACCCTGGGAGTTGACGTAGTCGAAGTAGGCCTTCATGCCATCGGCGACAACGCCCCACGCCGCGGCCGGCGAGTTGCTCAGCGGCACGTCCGTTCCGAGCAAGATCTCGGTGTCGGTAACGCCGGGGACCGGACCCCCCGCCGTCGGACTCGAAGTCTGGTCTTTCGAGCTCGAGCAACCGGCTACGACGATAGCGGCGGCCATCAAGGAAATGACTAGTGCGACGAATGTCAAGCGTTTCATCATGCGTCTCCCTGCTCTCGTGCGACCTTCCATGAAGGCAATCTACTCCCTCGCCACGGTGTTGATCAACAGGGACGGAGGCAACACCGAAGAAACGACTGATCTGCTCTCAGGACCTCCACCGCCTAATGGTGTTGGAGATTCAAGCCCCGCATCGCCCACCAGGCCATCACGGCGCTTTAGAGCATTCGCTTGGCCGACAGGTCGCAGACCTGCCCGCCGGAGGAGGGTTCGAGCCCTACATCTACGTCCGGCCGCTCACTTCGAAGCCGACCATCGCTTCCTCGCCAGCCACGCGGCTGCCGAAGCCAGGGCGCCCACGCCAACCCCAACTCCGCCGATCAGCCCGGCATTTCCCCCCGACGAGCTCGATCCGTCCACATTTGGCATCTCGACGATCCCGCCAACAGGGGCGGACGTCCCGGAAGTCGGAGTGGGTGTGCCCCAGGGGTACGTGAAGCCCAAATCGGACGAGCCCATGACGCCAGCTTCAGAAGGACCCCTGCTCATGTAGTAGTTCCAAACGGCCTTGGTGTTGAGGGTGATCGTCGCACTGGAAGGGGACGGCGCTAGCGAGCCGAGGTCGCAGTCACCCGAACTCGCGCCGTGGCCATAGTCCGGAAGATCGCTCCAGACACAGCTTCCCTGCGTGCTGGAAAACACACTGGGTTGGCTCACGTCCTGAAAATCGAAGTGGACGACGATGGGACCAGTGGCAGTATTGGTTCCGTTGTTGACGGTCAGCGAGTAAGTAATCGGCGGCTCCTTCGTCGGGTCCACCCACGTCCCGTCAGGAGGCGACACGCTCCGGTGATACCAGACAGCCTGCGGCGTGGCCGTGGGGCTCTGCGCTTGCACGCGAGCCGGCGCCAGCAGGTGAACCGAAGCCAACGTGAGGACCAAACCGGCAGTTGAGGCAAGGGCAATTCGTCCCTTTGCAAGCTTCATCGGGCTTCCCTCCTCGTCTTGCACGCCTTCCGATTCAATCCGAGCCGGACGTGGACATTCCTATTATACGCGGCCTGTCAACGGCGTTCGGACGAAAAGGAAGCCCTCCTCGGATAGAAGGGCTTCCAGTATCAGTTGCTGACGGTCGACGAGACGGCCTGTCTCCGCCGGCCCGGGCAGTCCGCCTGTCAGGAGCGCATTCCGCCCGTTCCCGCTGCGACGGCCTTCGGCAAGCCGAACTCCTTGTAGACGGAGAACTCCTTCACCCTGGGCGTCGATATTCCGGCGCTCTTCAGCGCCCGTCCCAGATCGCGGTCGAGGAACCGATCGAAGTCGGCTCGCGTCTCCCACACGTCGACGACTTGCCAGCCGTTTTCGGTGGGACCGGCAACGTGGAGAATCATCCCCTTCGCCGGCCCGGTGGCCTCAAGGTTAAGGTCTTTCATCACCCTGTCATACTGCTCCTGACTCACGCCGGGAAACTCAACCACTAATGCGACAGCCATTTCCTTTTCCTCTTTCTGTGCCGGCCATTCTCCTTCTACCGGCAACACCTTAGCGTACCGCCGCGATGTGCAAGCCGCGTGAGTTAAGCCGTCGTTATGTGAAGAACGGGTGAAGGCGAGTGTCTGGATCGCGCCGGAGGGCCCACGGAAGGACCAGCCCATGAATCTCGAACTCACGATGCGTGAAGGGCGGCAGCGCGGCGATGGCCTCGCCCACAGCCCTAAGGCTCCTGACCTCCGCCACGTGCTCCCCGAAAGCTTCTCGCAATTCCAAGACGTCCACCGCGACAGCCGGCCGTCGCTGAGGCCGTCGAAGTGGACGAGCAGCCCCGGCGACTCTTCTTCGCCCATCGCCACGCTCACCCTGGACGATTGGCGCAACCCACGCGGCCCCCTTGCCAGCGCTTGACACCGACATCATTCGGAGTCTATTATTCAGCGCGAAAGCGGGGTGCATGGATGATCCCACATCGATTGCTTCGTCGTTATGTCTACTCCCTGCCGATCCTGCTGGTCGCGATTGCGACGCTATCTTCCGGCTGCATGTGGGGCGTCGCCCGCGACGTCGACACCGGCAAGCCCATCGTCGGCGCGAAGGTCACGCTCACCGATTCGCACGGCCAGACGCTCGTCGCCACCACCGACCAGCGCGGCATCTTCGGCTTCGGCCAGCCCAATGGGCCAGCCCCGGCCTTAGGCCAGGCCCAGGTGAAGATAGAGGCGTCCGGTTACGACACCCTTAGCGAAACCCGCCAGATCGACTATGCTGATAATCCATTCGCAACGCTGGCGGATCCTTCCAGCTTCTGGGACGTGCAGGCGTTCTACATGTCCCGTCCGGGCGTCCTGTACCACAACGCGTCCGGCAAGTTCTCCGTCCCCCTGCCGGCTGGGTGGGATGTTCAAGACAACTTCTTTGGCGAGGGCAGCGTGAGGGCGGTGCCACCTTCCGACTACGCGGTCTTTCCAGCCGATATCAGCGTGGGCGGCAGCGACCGGCCAGCGGGAGAGACCCTGGGCGCCTGGGTAGATGACACCGAGAACAACGTCCAGAACGTAGTTGGCGACTTCCAGTTGCTGGCAAGGTCATCGGCGACGATAGCCGGGCTCTCAGCCATACGGGTGATCGTCTCATACACCGTAACAGCCGACTCCTCCGTTCCCGGCCTCTACGCGTCAGGGCAGCAATTGCAGGAGGAAGCGTATTTTCTCAAGGATGGCAACAAGGGCTACATCCTCGACTTTACGGCCACGCAGGCGAACTTCCCGGCGCTGCAAAACCGGTACGAGCAGATCGCTCAAAGCTTCAAGTTCGATTGATCATCGTCGACGCGGGGTAGACGTATTTCTTCCAAATAGCTTCTTAGGAGGAGAACAATGAGGTCTGAGAAACGTCATCTGCGGTACTGGATGCCCTGCCTCTTCTTGCTGAGCGCGGTGCTGACCTTCCTGACTTCCGCTTGCATGTGGGGAGTGGTCAGGGACACCACGACGGGCGCGCCGATCGCCAACGCCGTGGTCGCGGTGCAGGACTCGCAGGGAAACACGCGCGCCACCACGACCAACGAGTTCGGCGTCTACTACTTCGACCAGTCCGACCCCTCGCTCGCCCTCGGCGACGCCACCTTCTTCGCCAGTTCGCCCACGGAGGGCAGCCAGAGCGAGAAGCACACCATCGATTACGCTGAGAATCCCAACGCCACTTTCGCCGATCCGATGAGCTTCTGGGACGTGCAGGTGATACACGTCCCCGGTCAGGCGGGGCTTTACCACGATCTGGACCAACGCTATACAATCACCTTCCCGAAATCCTGGGCCGTGGTTCCCGTCGGACAGCCGAACATGAGCACGCTCTACTCGGCCGTGGGGGCGATGGGCATGGACAACATGACCATGAGCATATGTGAAGTGCAATCGGATGTGATGCCGCCCGGCGGACTGCCGAGCCCGCACCAGTGGCGCAACGTCCCCAGCGATATGACGCTCAAGCACCAGAGCACCGACCAGATCGCGGGCACAACTGCCACAGTCCTGGTAGTGGCCTTCAAGTCTCAGGACCGGTCTTTGCCCGGCGACGTCGAAGCCACTATGTGGGTTTTTGGGCACGACCAGCAGGTCTGGCTCATCATGTGCGAGACGACGCCCGACAACTACACGAACGAGGGGTTCACGTATTCGACGATAGCGAAGAGCTTCAAGTTCGACCAGTAGCGGTCACTTGCCGGCGGCTGCCGCGACGCCAAGTCGCGCGTTCCGCCCAAAGGCGCTCTCGTCTATACTGACGCTGCTCGACCTCGACGAGATTGAGGGGCGGCAACGCCCTGCGTCGAGCTCGAAAAGGGCAGCATGAGCACGCCTTCCCAACTCGACGCTATCTTCTTCCCGCGCAACCTCGCCGTCATAGGCGCGTCCGCGAACGAGGATGCGTGGGGCAGCCGCTTCCTCAAGGCGCTGCTCGACTTCGGCTTCAAGGGCCACCTCTTCCCCGTCAACCCCAGCGGCGGCAACGTCTTCGGTCTGACCATCTACCGGACCGTCGCCGACATCCCGGAGCCCATCGACTCCGCCGACATCATGGTTCCGGCGCCCCTCGTGCCGCAAATCCTCCGCGAGTGTCTGGCCAAGGGTATCCGCGGCGCGCAGATCTACAGCTCCGGCTTCTCGGAGACAGGCGATCCGGAGCGGGTGGCGCTGGAGCAGGAGGTCAAGCGCATCGCGGCAAAGGGAATTCGCGTCATCGGGCCGAACTGCTTCGGCGTGTACTGCCCCGCATCCGGCCACACTCTTTTGCCCGGCGGCAACTTCCCGAAGGAGAGCGGGCCGGTCGGTTTCATCTCGCAGAGCGGCGGGCACGCCGTCGAGCTCGGGCGCCAGGCGAGGGGACGCGGACTGCGCTTCAGCGTCGCCGTGAGCTACGGCAACGCCTGCGACGTCAACGAATCGGACCTGCTGGAGTACATGGCGAACGACCCGGAGACGAAGGTCATCACAATGTACCTGGAGGGCCCGCGCCAGGGTCGCCGCTTCTTCGACCTGCTGAAGGCGACCGCAACGCGAAAGCCCGTAGTTATCTGGAAAGCGGGGCTCACGGAGGCCGGCGCGAGAGCGGTGCGTTCGCACACCGGCTCGCTCGGCGGCGAGGCCGAGGTCTGGCGAGCGCTCTTCCAGCAGACGGCGGCGATACGGGCCGGCAGCCTGGAAGAGCTGGCCGACACCGCGGAGGCGCTTCTCGTCCTGCCCCCTGAGACGGGACGGCGCATCGGCATGGTCGGCGGCGGCGGCGGAACGAGCGTGGCGGCCACGGACGCCTGCGCCGCGGTCGGCCTGGAGGTGCCGCCCTTCGACGACGTCATGCGCCGGCGGCTGCTGGAGCTCCTGTCCATCGCCGGGACGATGATGCGCAACCCCGTCGACGTCGGCGTGCCTCTGGTGCCACCGCCTGTCTTTCACAGCGTGCTCGAAGCCGTCGCCGCGCACGAGAGCGTCGACACCGTCATCGCCACCCAGCCGCTCTTCTACCTGCTCGGCGGCCACTTCCCCTGGCCCCAGCCGGAGGAAGTCGTCCGCGAGTTGGTCGAAATCCCGGCCGCCGTTCGTGACAAGTTCGGCAAGCCGGTCGTCATCGTCCTGCCGGTCGGCGGCGAAGAGGTGGCGATGACAGAAGCGGAGGCCGGCCGGCGACGGGCTCGCGACCGCTATCGGCAGATGGGCATCCTGGCGCTGCCGAGCCTGGAGCGGGTCACAAAGGCGGTGGCGAACGTCGTGACCTATTACGAGAAGGCGTCAACGGCCTGATCGCGGAAGAAAGGAGACAGCATTGACGGAGCCTTCGTTTGACCTGAGCGGAAAGGTGGCGGTCGTGACCGGCGGGTCGCGCGGCATCGGGCGGGCGATTGCGCTGGGCCTGGCCGGCTACGGCGCCGACGTCGTCGTAGCGAGTCGCAAGCAGGAGGACTTGGACGTTGTAGCCGGCGAAATCCGAGCGCTGGGCCGGAAGACGGCGGCCATCGCCACCCACATGCGCAATCGCGAGGACATCGACCGGCTGGTGGCGGCGACGCTCGAGCAGTTCGGGAAGATCGATATCCTGGTGAACAACGCCGGCACGAACCCCTACTTCGGGCCGCTCGTCGATATCGAAGAGCGGACGTGGGATCAGATAATGGCCGTCAACCTGAAAGGCTACTTCCTGCTGGCGCAGTCGGTGGCGAAAGAGATGATGAAGCGGAAGTCGGGCAACATCATCAACGTCGCCTCGGTCGGCGGCAAGCGGGCTTCGCCGGGCCTGGGCTGCTATTCGATCAGCAAGGCTGGCGTCATTATGTTAACTCAGGTACTGGCGCAGGAGCTGGGCCAGCATGGCATACGCGTGAACGCAATCGCGCCCGGCATCATCCAGACGAAATTCGCGCAGGCACTGTGGGAGAACGAGGCGATCCTGCAGCGAACGCTGACCCAAACGCCGCTGGGTCGCATCGGGCGAGCCGAGGAGATGGCGGGCGTTTGCGTCTGGCTGGCCTCCGACGCCTCAAGCTATGTGACCGGCCAGACGATAGTACTGGATGGAGGGCAGTCGGCGTAGGGGAGGCGTCGGTAGTGTATCAGTTTAAATTTGACGGCGTACCGCGAGCGTGCTAGCCTTGAGGTATGGCTGAACGCTCAAGCAAACGCGAGAAGAAGGAACATGATTTCGCGGTTAGGGCTTACCGCGTAGTCCAACAGGCCGTAGGGGACAAACAAGAGGGAGCGCCCGAACAGGCTGAGTCAACTTCCGAGGAACGCCACGCCGCCGCCGTCATGCTAGGTCGTCGAGGGGGTAAGAGGGGCGGGCCAGCCAGAGCCCACAAGCTCACTCGCGAGCAGCGCCAAGAGATAGCGAAGAAGGCAGCCCGCGTCCGCTGGTCAAACCGTCAAGGCGACTCCGGCTGAACGTAAAGAATCCCTCGCTTTTGACGAAACGCGAATTGCAGCCTGTCGAAGACTGCGATGCGGCCGACAAGCTGATCGTAGATATCATCGCCAATCTCACTAGAGAATCCTACCTCGCAATTCACCTTCGTCGTGCTTCCAACCTGGAGGGTGAGACGGTGATAGTAGCACCTGATCGACCCATCGGTTTGCTTGATTCCGCGAAGATAGCCCTCACGGCCTGCCTTTAGCCGCAGCCCAAGCCTTCTCAGCCATTTTGCTGGGAAGAGACACCAGTCCGCTCCTGAGTCTACCAGCGCTACCGTCGTGACGCATCTTCCCGTCGGACTAATCAGTGTAACGGGAACCATAGGATAGCTGACATCTGGGTCAGGAGTCAGGTGAAACCCATGTTCCTCGGAGAAGTGCAGTCTCACTGTCTTACAGAAACCACTCTTGGCTTGTGATCCGAAGGCACCTTGAACACGAGCGGGTTTTCAAACCCCTTCTTCCGAGCAAGTATGAAGACATCATCGAAATCGCCCGAAAAGGCCACGATCCCTGAGGCTGCTACAGCGACCCACCTGCCCTTGTGCTTCAGAAGCTTCTTCGGATTCCTGGCAACCCATTCAGATGCGCTGGACGGGCGGCGAGAGCCCGACCGCGATGCCAGGCGCGTGTAAGTCACGCCGTGATCGAGGTATCGCCGCCCCGTACTTCGCACAGAAGGCGTCACAGCGGAAGGGCCAACAGACCACACGGCCCGAATCTGGGCTGTGGCGCTGCCCACGCTTCCGGTTCTGATTTCACTGACTGCTGTCGATCTTCTGATTCTCATCCTTGGCGCTCTCCTCTGGCGGGAGACGTATTTCCCCAAACTGGTTCTCGTAAGTTTCGACCATCCGTTGCATCAGTTTCAGCCCTGCCTTTGCATGCTGAGGGCTCATGCGAATGGCCGCCTCTACTCTAACCCCGCTACTCTGCTGAATCGGCTCTCCTTGGGTGGAAACGTTGGCTGGCAGCGCGAGCGCTCCGTAGAGCAGTACGAAGTCCCAAGGCGTCACTAACACGCTGAGGTTGTTCACGTAAAACTGTGCCACTTCCTCTGGTATCATTATCGACCGGCTGTCGCTATTTCTGGCCTGTCCCTGTCCTTTAGGTCGCGGCACGTCCCTGTCTCCTCTTCTCTTCCGTCGATAGCAATAACTATACAGCAAGTCATTATAACATCGGCGTCAAGAACCACTTGACAATGCTTGAGCGGTATGGTATTATATAGTCACTTTGAATAGATTGAAACTGGAGCGGCGAGTCCAGATAGCGAATGCGCTTTGTGAGGGTAACTCCCTTCGCGCTACTGCCCGCATGGCTCATGTTTCTGTCAACACCGTTGTGAAGCTTCTCGGGGATTTGGGTTCTGCCTGCTTGGACTATCAGGACAAGGTTATGCACGACTTGCCGTGCAAGCAACTCCAATGCGACGAGATATGGAGCTTCGTCTACGCCAAAGCCAAGAACGTTCCCGCTGAACACAAAGGCGAACTCGGTTATGGAGACGTATGGACGTGGACGGCAATCGACGCAGAGAGCAAACTCATTCCTTGTTGGCGTGTGGGCAACAGAGACGGGCGCGAAGCCTATCACTTCATGAAGGGCTTGGCAGCAAGGCTAGCGAACCGCGTTCAGTTAACGACGGACGGGCACAAGGCCTACCTGGGCGCGGTTGAGAGCGCCTTCGGAGACGATATCGACTACGCTATTCTTGACAAGGTGTACGGCCCTGAGCCGAAAGGCGAGAGGCGCTACAGTTGCCCCGAATGTGTGGGGACAAAACGCCGCGTCATCACCGGAAACCCCAACCAGAAGGACGTATCGACTAGTTACGTTGAGAGAGCGAACCTGACGATGAGGATGAGCATGAGACGGTTCACGCGGCTAACTAATGCCTTCTCTAAGAAACTCGAAAACCACATGTACGCGATAGCTCTCTACTTCGCACATTACAATTTCGTCCGCCCTCACAAGACCTTGAGCGACCCCTATCCGACAACGCCTGCGATGGCCGCTGGCCTAACTGATCACGTCTGGACGATTGAGGAACTACTTGCGCTGGCGGACGGGGCAAACTGATACACCACCGAGGCGTCAGTTCGGTTGACAGGACGCTTCGCGCGCCCATACAATGAACCTCGCTGGGCAGCCGGCGACAAGAGTGTGCGGCCCCGTGGTGTAGCGGTCTAACATGCCACCCTGTCACGGTGGAGATCGGGGGTTCGAATCCCCTCGGGGTCGCCAAGCACTAACTCCAAATCACCCGCCTTCGTACCCTCAAGCTTGAAAAGGGGCAGGAAGGCGGGTTTCGGTTTGAGCGCCGTGACCTTGGCGGTCTCCATGTCGACGTAGACTGCTTCGAGCATCAGACGGAGTATGTCTCGTCTCTCTTCTTTCGTCGCATTCTCCCACGCGTCAACTAGACCCTCTACCAATCACCGACCTGGATAACGCTCTCCTCCTCCGTCGCCTGAGAGCCGCGATTGCCGCCTCGGTTATGTACCTCTCTTGCCGATACTCACTCTCTCCTATCTCGACCTCTCGGTACTGGCGTTGCAGCCGTCGCAGCTTCTCTTCAAGCCGCTTCTTCTCTTGCAACGCCCTTTCTCTTTCGTCTGACGAATTCAGCAGGCGCAGTACCAGTTCCTGCCACGATTGGGGCAGCGTGAGCCGTCCGATGATTTCGGATACCTGATGATCAATGACGTCGGCATGAACGTACTTCTTCCCGTTAGGACAGGGAATGCCTCTCAGAGCCGACTCTTCGCGGGTAGTGGCCTGCCCCCGAAAACGAGTCCACCCTCTATGTTACTCGTACAGGTAGCATCTGGTGTGACAGAGCTATACTTCCCGTCCACGGCAGCACCGTCTCCCTGAGCTTGCCATTGAACGACTCGACGTAGCCGTTCTCCCAGGGACTCCCGGGCTCTATGTACAGGGTCTTTACTCCTACCCTGGTCAGCCACTCCCGTACTACCTTCGCCGTGAACTCCGTGCCGTTGTCGGAGCGCAGGTGGCAGGGAGCGCCCTTCTCCACAAAGAGCTGAGCGAGCACCCCCAGAACGTCATCGCTGGTGATCCTCCTCGCCACGTATATGGCTAGGCACTCCCTGCTGAACTCGTCGATAATGACCAAGAGCCTGAAGGTGCGCCCGTCCCTCGTCCGCGCCGCCACGAAGTCGTAGCTCCAGACGTGTCCCTTGAAGGCGGGTCGCAGCCTCACGCAGGAGCCGTCGGTGAGCCAGAGACGCCCCCTCTTGGGCTGTCTCCTTGGCACCTTCAGACCCTCAAGCCGCCACAGCCTCTCCACCCGCTTGTGGTTGACTCGCCAGCCCTCACTGTTCAACATCGCCGTCACCCTACGATATCCGTATCTCCCGTACTCCGCCGCCAGCTCTACCATCCGCCGCACCAGAAGGGGCTCGTCAGATGGCGGCGCTCGTCCTCTCCTCTGGGTCGAACGTATCTGATTCAACACCAAGCAGGCCCGGCGCTCCGATACCGCCTCCCGGCCGAGCGCGTCCCTCACGTGCTCGACCGCAAGACCCCTCTTGGCCGGGCTCAGAAGTTTCCCTGGGCCGCCTCACGCAGAATGGCGTTGTCCAAGGAGAGGTCCGCCACCAGCTTCTTCAGCCGGGAGTTCTCCCGCTCTAGGTCCTTAAGCCTCCTCGCCTGATCCCTGCCCAAGCCCCCGTACTCCTTGCGCCAGCGGTAGTAGGTCTGCTCCGCCACCCCCAGCCTCCGGCATACGTCGGACACGGCAACGCCCTGCGCTAGAGCGACCTCAGCCTGTCTCAGCTTGCCGATGATTTCCTCGGCCGTGTGCTTCTTGCTGCCCAATTCAGATGCCCCCTTTCTTCGGCCCAGTATCCGATATTCCCTCGCTGAAGAGTAACATTGGATCTGGACTCGTTTTCGGGGGGCAGGTCACGACCGCGGGGGTTTTGACTGGGGCTAGGCCGCGGGCTGCACTCAGCACAACCCGCGGCACAACCCGCGATAGGAGGCAACCGGCATCCCTGCCGAACTCCTTGCTATGGGTACCCCACGCCGGTTTTCGCGGCGCAGGTGCTAACCCATGGTCCGAATGTGGACTTGCGGACAGAAGATGTCAAGGGTATTGCGCGTCTGAGGATGAAGAATGAGGCAGATGTATGGGCCATAGCTGGAGGCTGTCAGTCACAAACGGAGCGGTCTGCAGGAGCCCGAGCTTCTTCCTCTCATATGCGCTGGACTACAATCCCCAGGATGGCAGGCCTGCCGCGGTACATGATCTGGCCCGCGCTAGCTATCATTGCGTCCTTCTCTTGCCCATCCTTGCAGAGGATTCTGATCGCATAGCTTGTGGGAGCTGGTTCACCCTGCATTCTCAGTTCATAGTGCTTGGTCGTAGTGCTCTTGGATCCCGGAGCCATCAGCTCCACGAAGGGCATCCCCACCATTTCGTTAGGTTCATACCCGTGGATCCCTTCCAAGACCCTATTGGCGAACTTCACGAGTCGATCTTGTAGGATTACCACGCCGTCCGTCGCTTGCTGCAGCACGCGAAGCAGGGATTGAGTCTCTCTTTCCTGAACGAGCAGAGCGATGGCGCTTCTGGTGCTTTCTGCTCCCGTCTTGACTAAGATCCTCTTGATGCAGTCCTGAACGCGTGCTCTGGATAGGAAGACCTCTGCACAGATAGCCGCGTTGCATTTCCCCTGCACCAGAAGCTCAGCGACTCGCTGCTCGCGGGGGTCGAGCTCGTCCCACTTCCAGTCGCTCTTCAAGTCGCCTCCGATGAGCGCAAATCGGTGCCGCGCCGGATTGACGATGGGACGGGGGCAACGACACGCACCACACAGCCTCCCTGTTGGCGGAGGCCAATTAGGAAGGTAATCAATAACGAGCCACCAATGCGGCGATTATAGCACTGCCTGCCAGCTAGATCTGCCACTTGCCCAAGACATTTGTCTCATTTATTAAGAACCAGTTAGTCGAGGTGCTACCCTCAATCGCGAACGGATGCCTCTCCTGTTTCACCTCGATCTAATCTTTTTGCGACAGACAGCCGATAACGCACGTAGATACTCTTGGGGGAGACAAGTCCAAGCGTTGCCAATCGAGTACGGCAAGCAGTCGTTGATCAACTTGATGCGCGAAGGAAGGCTATTGGCGTCGGGGCATGAGCTGAGTGCGGCATGTTCACCTAATGAGGGCCTATGCTCAGAATAGGATCCGCCTGGAATCAGGCTCTTCTGACGAGTATGGCGTTGCTGGCGCTAGTGGTCAGCGTGGCGGCGCTGGCAACCTGGCGTAACCAGCACGACAAGGAGACGGCCCGCTCGATCGGCCACTACTCTGCAGCGGTTGCCGCCTTGGATGATGCCCGTGCCCAGACATTCTTCATGTCTGCCCAGATTACGTCCTCCATGCTCTCTGGAAGCACTTCCCCCATCGCAGATACGTACCCTCAAGGCGCCGCGGCGATAGACGGAGATATGCAGGTGGCTGAGGCCGAGCTGTCCGCCGTGGGCGAAGTGGACGCGGTCGCTGCGCTGAAATCCGTGCACTCCCAGATGGATCAACTGATGCAAGATCCCGATGTGGTGGCCCTTGTCTCCCCGAGCAGCGCAGACAAGACCGAGTTGGGGCGGCAGTACTATTCGCGGATCTGGCCTGGAGTCGAGAGTCAGATGGCCGAGCTGCAGCAACTGGCCAGCGGAGAGCGGAGCAAACTGGCAGCCGACCAAGCGGCAGCGAGCGACGTCTCGGACCACACGTTCGGGTTGTTGATTGGTCTTACCCTGCTTGCCTTTCTCGGGGGAGCGGCCACGCTGCTCAGGTTCGTCCGTCTGGTGGTGCGCCACCTTGCCCCTCGGGACCTCAACAAGGTGGCCAGCCAGCGGATCTGGGTGCAGCAGGCGCTAAAGCGCCAGGCGGCCACGGACAGACTGACCGGACTTCGCAGCCACCGTTCTCTCCACGAAGAGCTGGCCAAGGAGGTAGAACGTAGTCTGCGCTGCAATCGGCCTGTAACCATCATGATGATGGACATCGATGGATTCGGGCTCTTCAATGACACTTATGGTTACCAAGAGGGGGACCGCGTTTTGAAGCAGGTGGCGAAGGTGCTTGAGAGGGAATTTCGATCCATCGACATCGTCGGACGGTATGGCGGTGACGAGTTCATGGTCATCCTGCCAGAGACCGACCGCGAGGAGGGCGTCTCACGCGCGAACCGGCTCTTTGAAGCGCTATCTCACGAACGTGTTCAGCCCCACCTCGGGGAGAGCGTGCCTCTCGTGCTGAGCATGGGTATCGCCGTCTGTCCCTACGATAGCAGGCACCGGGAGGAATTGATCGCTTATGCAGACGCGTCGCTGGCGGAGGCGAAGCAAGTCTCCGGAACCGCCCTGGTGGTCACGCAACGGGAGCCAGGCGAAATCATCACCCGAGAACGCTCGCCGTTCGGGGTCCTTGATGCTCTCGTGAGGGCGGTCGACAGAAAGGATCGCTACACGCGCCGGCACTCGCAGCAGAACGCCGAGTTCGCTGTGGAGCTTGGGAAAGCCGTGGGGCTAACCGAGAGTGCCGTAAGCGCACTGCGCATCGCGGGCCTTCTGCACGATGTCGGCAAGATCGGAGTCCCGGATGACATACTGAAGAAACCCGGTCCGCTATCTGATGAGGAACAGGCTCTGATGCGCGAGCATGTGGTGCTGAGCAACCTTATCGTTCATGGTATCCCGAACCTGGAGAACGTGTCCGATGCGGTCTACTGCCACCACGAACGCTGGGACGGTATGGGGTATCCTCGGGGCTTGAAAGGGGAAGAGATCCCCCTTCCGGGTCGCATAATGGCGCTGGTAGATGCATACTCCGCGATGATCCTCGATCGGCCGTATCGAAAGGCCCTAACGGATGAGGAAGCTGTAGCAGAGTTGAGGCGAAACTCTGGCACCCAGTTCGACCCAGAGCTTGTTGAGCCCTTCATCCAACTACTGGAATCCAGCGAAGCGGCGGCGGCCTAGGTTATCCTCGGCACGTGGAAGACATGTCGCGCCCAATGAGGTTCGAATCTGGGAACTGGCCTGCTCATCTATCGGGCCTCCGTCCCCTAACTGTGGGGAGCCAAGATTCCATCCGTATCTGAAGAGCTCAGGCCGGGCTATTCTGCTGAGCACATTCCTGAAGAGCAGCCCACGTCAATCGGCCCCGACTCTGGCGTCTGCAGTCTTGCAGATGGTAATAAGTGCTTAGGGACCTTCTCATCGAAGAAAGACTGCCGATTATGACTAGGGGAGATGTCCATAAAAGGGCGGGTTCGCTATGCCTAAGGACCATGGCCAGCAGTCCTGCGGCGATGTGGAGCCACGGCGCCGCCACGCGGACCTCAACGAGGTCTTAGCCTCTGCGACGGCTTGCCTGCGAGATCCTCAAGAGTGATGTGGCAACGATAGCTTTGCTCGATGAGAAGGGCTATCTCACGTTCCGCAGGCAGCACGGCCTTTCACCGCAGTTCGGGGAGCGCTGGCAGCGCCATCGCACAGAGAGCATAACCGGCAGCGTGTTCCCGACCGGTCGTCCCTCCGGCGCCGAAGGCGGAGCTTCTACGAGTAACATAGAGGACAGGCTCGTTTTCGGGGGGGTCATGTGGTAGTTGTGAGCAGCGGAGCGGATTGCTCAGACGTCATTGTCTGGAAGACGTGCGATCGAGGGCCGGCCGGCTGAAGCGCATCCTGACCCCGTCGACCAGGCTGAAGACCACAGGCACTACCACCAAGGTAAGGAGGGTTGAGCTGAATAGCCCGCCGACCACCACCCGGCCCAGTTCGGTCGCGATCAGCGCCCCCTGGTTCCGGCCTAGGGCCAGCGGGATGAGAGCGAGCATCGCCGCGACGGCGGTCATCAGAATTGGGCGCACGCGTGTCTGCCCGCCCTCGATCAGCGCATCGTACGTGCTGTAGCCTCGCTCCTGCCGGAGCATGATCACAAACTCCAGCAAGACGATGGCATTCGTGACTACGATGCCCACGAGCATCAGGATGCCGATCAGCGCGCTGACGCTGAGCGCTGAACCAGTGACCACCAGAGCCACGATCGCGCCAATCAACGCGAGCGGCAGACTGAAGAGGATGACGAACGGGGTGAGCAGGCTGCCGAACAGCAGTGCCATCAACGAGTAGACCAGCACGATCGAGACGAGGATCGCGACCAGCATCTTGGAGAAACCCTCGTTGATGTCGGCGGCGACGCCGCCGGCCGTCACGGTCAGCCCGTCCGGCAACTTGAGCTTGTCGACGGCGCGCTGCGCATCGCTAGAGACCTTGCCAGTATTGGAACTGGTAATGTCGCCGGTGATTGTCGCCGCCGGCCTGCCGTCGACGCGCGTGATGGTTGTCTGCTTGGTCACCGGCACGATGTCCGCGACGGAATCGAGCCGTACACCACGGGCGATCTCCACCGCACCCAGCGCCTCCGCGCTCGTGAGGTCGCTGGCGGACACCACCAGCCGCACATCGAGCGAGCCCTGGCCGAGGTCGGCTGTAGTGATGGTGCGGTTGGACGACAGGTCGGCCAGATTGTTTGAGACCTGCTGTGCCGTCAGTCCGGCAGCCGCCGCCTTTGCCGGGTCGACCCGCACCTCAAGCGTGGGCTCGGCGGCGGCGAGGTCGCTGAGGACGTTGGCTGTGTTAGGCACGGCAGCGATCGCTGCCCGCACCTGCTCCGCGGCCGCGGGTAGCCCGGCTGCCGCCGCATCACTATCGGCCGAAACGGTCATCGAGATGCCGGACGAGCCGAAGCTGCCGCCGGAAGCAGAGACGGAGATGTTGTCGCTGTTGGGGATGTCACTCGCTACCAGGCTACGGAGTTCGGTTGCGACGGCGTTCTTGTCCGGGCTGCTCTTCGCCAGTTCCACCGTGATGGTCGCCGTGTTGGCGCCCTTGCCCGAAGTGATTTTATTGATGGCACTGAGGTTGCTGGAAGCGCCGCTGATCACGGTCTGGAAGCGGTCGACGTTGAAGTTGGGCAGCAGGTTCTCGACGGCGATGGCCTGCTGTAGAACGGAGTCCTGAGTCTGGCCGGGGCGGGCGTTGACCGTCACCGTCACGGTCTTCGTGCCGGAATCGGGCAGAAACTGGACGGGCAGCCGTGGGAGGAGCGTCAGGCTGCCGACGAACAACACGCCGGCAATGCCGAGGGTGATCCAGCGATGCCCCAACGCCCAGCGCAGCACAGGTGTATACGCTTTCGCCAGGCGGGTGTCGCCGGGGCCCATCTTCTGACGCACCTTCACCCGGCCCGCGATGGTGAAGCGGGTGAGAGCCGGAATGACGGTCACGGCCACCACCAGCGAAGCCAGCAGCGCGAACACCACGGCCAGCGCGAACGATAGGAAAAGTTGGCCGATGAGCCCGCCAATGAGCCCGAGCGGCAGGAACACGGCGCAGGTTGTGGCCGTGGCGCCGGTGATGGCGATGCTCACCTCGCGGGCGCCGTTGATGATGGCCGGGAAGGATCTCTCTCCTTGCGCCATGTGTCGGTAGATGTTCTCTAGGACCACGATGGAGTCGTCAATGACGCGGCCGATGGCGATGGTGAGGCCGCCTAACGTCATGATGTTGACCGAATAGCCCATGCGGTCGAGCAACACCACGGCCACGATCACCGATAACGGGATCGAGACGGCAGTTACCAGCGTTGTACGCCAGTTGGCCAGGAAGAGAAAGACGATGATGACCGCGAGTACACCGCCGAGGAGCCCATCCCGCAGCACTCCGTTTATCGAGTTCGTGATCGATGTAGATTGGTCGGAGAAGACTGTGATCGAGGCGCCCTGGGGCAGCGTAGGCTCGATCTTGTTCAGCTCCGCGGTGACCGCGTGAGCGACCTGAACCGTGTTGGCGTCCTTCTCCTTGACAATCTGGATGCTGACGGCTGGCTGGCCGTTAGTGCGGCTCGCTCCGGTCGAGGGGGCTGCCGCCTCAGCGACCATGGCGATGTCGCCAAGGCGAACAACGTCAGCGGGCGAGCCGGCAGCAGACGCAGTGCGGATGCCGATGTTGCGGATATCGTCCAGGCTCTTGTAGACGGCGACGGTTTGGAGCGGCAGGATGCTGTCGCCGGTGGCGAGCTGGCCGGAGGGGAGGATGACATTGTTCGCCTGCAGCGCCTGCGCTACTTGATCGTAGGTGAGCCCGCTATCGAGCAGCTTCTGACGATCAAGGGTGACGACAACCTCGGTGAGCGCTCCCCCGCTGACGGAGACGGAGGCGACGCCGCCCAGCTTGGTCAGGTTGGGCACGACCTGGGACTGGGCGAGCTGGTACAACTCCGTCTGGCTCAGATCGCCCTGTAAGCTGAAGGTGACGATGGGTATCGACGACACGTCAAACTTGAGGATCGATGTCGAGACATTCGTCCCTAGTTGCGCACTGGCGATGGCTTGCCTGACCGACGCCTCCGCCCCATTCAGGTCCGTACCGTAGTCGAAACTGAGAACAGTGACGCCCAGGCCCGAAACCGCAGTGGAGGAGGTCTTCTTCAGCCCTGGGAGACCGGCTACGGCGGACTCGATCGGTGTGGTGACGGTCTGGACGATGTCCTGAGGCTGGCCGCCGGGGCTTTGGGCGACCACGGTGAGGACAGGAAGAGCGATGTCAGGGAGCAATTCCTCCCTGACACGGGTGAACGTATAGCCGCCAAACCCGACCACAATCGCGATGGCGACGAGCACCAGCACCGCCTTGCGATAGGAGTATTCTGTCAACCATGAGACAATGCGGCGCACTGCTGGTACTCCAGATGGTGTCAAGTCATTAGAACCGGAATTCCGGTTCTTGTCAAGTTCGCCGGACTGGTGTATTCTGCCCGTGGAAATGGACCTCAACACCATCCGTCGGTCGGAGCGCGCGGATGCCCGCGCCAATCGCGCCCGTCTGGTCGAAGCAGCGCTCGCAGTCTTCAGTGAGCGGGGGCCCGCTGCCGAGATGAAGGAGATCGCGGAACGCGCCGGCGTCGGCGTCGGTACGATCTACCGCAACTTCCCCAGCAAAGAGGATCTGGTCCTTGCAATCATGAGGGACGCTCTTGCTGCTGCCATCGCAGAGGCGTGTGTGGCTGAAGCGATGGACGACCCAATCGACGGACTGCGCGCGCTGCTCACGAGCGCATTCGCAATGATTGAGCGTCACGGATGGCTGGTCGAGGCGATGCTCGGCGGCCAGTTCCTGCCCAATCCTCAGATGCGGGCCGAACTAGAACACCACCAGTACTCGATGCGGTTTGAGCGAATTATCCGACGGGGCGTAGGCCAGGGGCGCCTGCGCGCCGACCTCGATGTCCCGGTGGCGGCCGCGATGCTTGCGGGCACGACGACGCCGTGGAGTTACCGCCACCTCCTTGCCGGGCGCACGCTCGTGCAAGCCGTGGAAGCGGTCGTGGCATCGTTCCTGCGCGGAGCCGCTCCTGATGCATCTGCGTAGGTGTGGCCGCCCGATAGCCCTGCCCTCGAAAACGAGCCCACCCTCGCTGTTACTCGTACAGGCGGCATCTGGCGTGGCAGAGCCATGCTTCCTGCCCACGGACGTGCCGTTTCTAGTGGCCGGTACCCCCGTCATCATGGACGGGGGCTGTTGCCGAACTCGACCTGAGATCTGATCAGTGATATGATCTATATGGGCTGCCCGCCCCCGGAAGGAGGAAGCAGCTCATGATGGGTCGCCGGCGGTTCGCAGCCAAGCTCTACTATCAGCTCTCCCTTGACCGTCTTGTTCCTTCCGACCATCTTCTCCGTCGCATCGCCGAGGTCATCGACTTCTCCTTCGTCTATCCCCTGGCCAGGCCGTACTACAGCCACACCGGGCAACCCTCGGTAGATCCTGTGGTCCTCTTCAAGGTGCTGCTTGTCGGCTACCTCTACGGCACCACATCGGAGCGGCGGCTAATGGATGAGATTCAGGTGAACCTGGCCTACCGCTGGTTCTTGGGCTACGACCTGGATGAGGCCATTCCCGATCACAGTGTGCTGTCGAAGGCGAGGGCGCGCTTCGGTCCGGAGGTGTTCGAGGAGTTCTTCCGTCAGTCCATCGAACTGTGCCGCAATGCTGGGCTTCTTTCGGAGGGGCCGGTGTATGTGGACAGTACGCTTGTGCAGGCGGCGGCCTCGATGGATTCGCTGGCCCGGAGGGGTGAACTGGCCCAACCGCCCCTGTCCGTGCCGGAGTACGTACGCCGGCTGTACCAGGAGAACGCAACGCCTGAGGATGAGGCGCCGACCAACTCTGAACCGGCGCCACCACCACCAAAGTCACCACCACCGCCGGACGCCAGCCGGCCCCGTCGACCCAATGTGGAACTGCAGAGCAGAACCGATCCGGAGGCCACGTTGGTGGACAAGCCGCAGTTCGGCTGCCATCTCGCCTATAAGGCGCATCTGGCGGTGGCTGGGCGGCGCGGGCAGGTGATCACGGCGGCGGTGGCCACTACAGGAGCGGCGGCCGACGAGCACCATTTGTCGGAAGTGCTCTGGCAGCATCGCCGGCTCAGCGGACTGAGTATTCCGGCGACAGTGGCATACGCTAAGTATGGCACGACCTTCAACCTCCTCTATCTGGGCCGACTTGGAATCCCAGCCTTCATCCCCCTCACTCGGTTCGGGAACATGCGCAAGGACATCTGGGGCCGTGAGCATTTCCAGTGGCTGCCCGAGAAGGATGCTTACCTGTGTCCTGCTGGCCAACCGCTGCGACGCTACAGCAACATGAGATCTACACAGCGGGTCCGCTATCGAGCGCCCAGGGGTAGCTGTGCGGCCTGTCCTTTCCGGTCGCAATGCTCGCCATCGGGGCGAGAAAGGATCATACACCGCTCCTGGGGACAGGAGTTTGTCGATGCGACGGAACAACTGCTGGCCAGCCCTTTGGGGAGGCAGCGCCTGGTCGAGAGGGGAATCTATATAGAGGGGGCTTTCGCCCTGGCTAAGGAACTACACGGCCTGCGGCGGACGCGATTCAAGGGCAGACAACGCGTCCAGATTCAGCTCTGGCTCACGGCCGCCGCGATGAATATCAAGAAGGCGGTGCAGAAGCTGACAGGAACGGCTCCGGTGGCCATCGCGGCCAGAGCCGCTCCGGAACTCTTCTATCCTCTCTGCACAGCATCGCTGGCTGCTTACCGCTTCCCTCTCTGGCTCCAAGAACCCCTTCGGCAACAGTCCCTTCCCGTAGTGTCGGTCTCGCGTCCGAAGCCGAGTGATGCCCCTCGCCGTCGTACGTATGGGTTATTGTAGTACCGCCGCTGACGATGTGCTTCATGGACTTGTTGTCGCCATTGTAGGTGTCGCCGTTCTTCGCGAACAAAGTGCCCTCGGCGTCACAGGTCATGGTGAAGGTGGGGCAATCGGGGTACTTACGCGTGAGCGAGCGAAAGCCAGCCACTGGCCGTCGGGAGACCAGTCAAGCAAGTTGAACTGCCAGCCCGGTCATCCGCCATCGCCTGCTGGCTCGCGCCGCCGGGTATCTGAGCCACCTGCAACCCGTCTTCATCGAAGGCCACCGCTCCGCCGCTCGGGGACAACACATAGTAGGAGCTGCTGGAGATGACCGTCTCATTCCCGCTGGATACGGGAATGAGACGAGTTGCGCCGATTCCGGCATGGAATCCGATTCCCAGCCACTGCAATCACAGCGATCAACAAGGATTGTGCTGCCATCCTGCGACCAGCTTCGTACGTGCTCGAGCAGCGTCGTGGAACCGCCCAGTTTGCGACTGGCACGCGATTCGACATCCAGAACGTCACCTTTGGTTTGTTCATCGCCCATAACGCTATACGCGATTTGCGAGCCATCAGGCGACCAGGATGCGCTGAAAAGGCCGCAGGTGTCGGGAAGAACCTGGTGAAGATTGCCGGTCGACACGTCCATAACTTGAAGGTTTGAGGCGGGCCCGTGGGGGCATTGAGTGTTCCCCGGACTAACGAAGAGCACGTGAGAGGCGTCTCGGCTGAGTTCTGCCCACCCTGCCTCGGGTTGCAACGCCACCTCACGTTTGCTGCCGTTTGCCACATCGAACTCGAACAATAGGCTGTTCGGATCCTGCCACACCGTTGCAGGCAGCGTATGCTCGTGACCTAAGCTCCCCAAGATTCGGGTGGACTAGGGAATATACGGAGCCGCTATCATGGACGTGATCATCTTCATAGCTTCATCATGCATCTCAGACGTTATCAGTCCATCTACCGGCTCAATAAGCTCCCAGTCCACGATAACGTCGAAAGCCAGACCGCTGCTATTCCATGCGCAATGAAGCTGCGGATCAAGTTCATCTCTGGCTCCGAGACTGCAATGAATCTCGACGTTATTGATCTGATGGACCTCCTGCCCAAAATGTGTCAAGTCGGGGGCCTGCCCGGGCTCCGGCCGCTGTTCGTCGATGCTAATTTGCATGTTTGGCCTGCTGTGGTTCTTCGGGTAAAAGGTGACGTTGATGTCATCGTATTGAGGGTCGTCGTTATAGGAAGTATCCTGCACGATGTAGCCCAGGTCTACTGCAGCCGGGAGGTATGAGGGGAAAGCGAACGTGAATCCAACGTGCCGATCTACGTACTGGATGCTTTGGATCGAACCGCCGTCGTGTGGAGTGGGTCCGGCGCTTGACGAGGATGGCTTGCCCGACGCTCCACCCTTGCAATTTGGGGGCGAGGGCGAGAGCGCACGCCAAGAGACTGGCGGCAAGAAAAGCGTGAGTCCGGTGCTGCGACCGCCCCAGTCTTATACCTATTCTTGAAAAGCTCAACATTTCACCATCCTCAGAGTGTCGGACCCTCGGACACAGGGTATAACGATGGGTTGAGGGGAGAGTGCGATGTCATGTTCCAACCCATCGCCTCTGGTTCAACGTCGAGAGCTGTTGGACAACCATACTCGTCGTTATAGGCGAAGCTGTATGTAGCGACAGTACTTCTAAAGGCGGACCCGTGTACAGCAGGGGGAGGCAATAGAACGGCATCGATCGGCGCATGGTTGCTGAAACTGATGCGAAGTCTGGCGACACAGGTCGAGCGGTCAAGGGACGAAGAATCGAGACGTATCGAGATGCTGCCCATGCCGCTTCCGAGCCGTTGACCCGTTGTTGGGTCGGTGAACGGTGTCAGAACAACTACGGCGTTGACGTCGATGGTTCCGTGATAAGAATCAGTCCTCCCCAGGGGATGTAGTCAACAGCGTCAAGTTCAACATCTGGGAGTTCCGGTGGGAGGTCGGGGTCAGGGACTTCGAGATAGGAGGGTGTGTCTGAGGAAAACGTCCCTCTGCAACAGGCGACGTATGCCGCTGCAGCATACGGGTCGCCCCCGTGGACAGCCTCGATGAGCCCCATTTGTTCCTCGAACTTAGCGCCCGATATGCCGGCGGCGTGCAAAGCGTCAGCAAGACGGTGGAGATCTGAATAGGGCCCATCCCCGTTGGGTCTGTGTAGCGCAGCGGATTATCGAGCGCACAGGCGTAGCGGTCCACTGTCAGCGGGTTGCCGACCTTACCTCCGACCGGATCCGCTCTCCTGTCGAATCGCCCTTCATCTTCCGGGTGCTCACTAGGCCGACTAGACGCGAAGCGTTGGCTACCGCGGAGTCGACGTGGACCCGGTCGGTGTCGAATCTCGCCGCGAGGGCACTGAGAACCCGCTTAACTACTACGAGAGACGCTTGGTCATTCGGCAAGTCAATAGCGTAAAGGGCGCAGTAGCCGTTGCCTGACATGGCTGTCATAGGCTCAGGCCAACCCTCGTCAGACAGGAAGCCCGTCACAGAATCGAGGAGGACGTGAGCGGCCCCAAGCTCTGAGTCTGTGCTGCTGATCCCGCCAGGCCTCACCGGGTCGACGTCAACAAGTAGCCGACGCCGGGCCAGGATGTCAGCATCTGCCGTCGTCGCCTCGGCTCGCGGGAGGACGCGGTTGCCGGCACGAGAAAGGAGCGCGGGGCTGACGGGATTCAGGGAAACATAGAGGTTGCCGCGCCCGTCCCATCTCGCTGCAGCAGTGGCCAACCCATCGGGGAAATCGAAATAGCCGGAAGCAGTATGGCCGTACTGGTTGTGTCGGGGGATCCGCAACTCCCGCACATCATCTGAATCTCAAAGAATGCGGAGGAACCGCTGGAGATCGCTGGACGATCCGGTTAGGTCGTTAGCATCTACAAGAGACAGACCACGCGATGTGGTCACTTGTCTGGCCTCCTCTTGGGAGGCACACCGATCGAGGCGTAGGCGCTACGGAGCACATAGCGAGGCTGTTTGCGGCTGACTAGTTCGCCTTCTTCTTCTGCAATCTCCCCTAACAGAGCGGCGAAGGTCGCATTCGAAGGCAGCCCCTTCACCTCTCCCATCCGCACATCGACGTTTACCTCAGAGAGAACCAGCGTCGCCAGGTCGAGCTGTCCTGACCCGTCATGTGCGGCCTACAACTCGCGAATGTCCGCCAGACGCTCCCACCCGGTGATCTCCAGGCTGCTGGGCGGACATGGCCTTGCCCCTACCGGAACAGCGTCTTGACTCTGTCAAAGAAGGATCTCGACTTGACCTTTCGCAGGAGATTTGCCCATTCCGTCTCTGCTGAAGCGCTCCGGTTAAGGTCCCTGATCCTCTCTTTCATGAGGTCGAGAACTTGAACTTCTTCCCCTCGGTCAAGCCAGAAGCCATGCTGCTTCTCGCAAAGGTCGAGTTGTAGATTCCAGGCGCGATAGTCAAAGGTCGTCATGGGACCCCCGCACTGTGGACAAGAGATGTCGCTGGGTCGCGGGTCATAGATAAGCGTTCCCTTTTCTTCGTCATCATCCAGCGCCACATCCTCGAGCTGGTCGAGCTCGGCATAGCTCAGCCAGAGGCCTTGGCAGTCGGGACATCGATCCACCTCGATTCCTTTGTACTCTTCGGTCCTGAGTTCGGCGCTGCATCGAGGGCACCGCATTCTTCCGCCTCCTTCCGGTCCAATCAAGGGAAGCCGGCCGCACCTTGCTCCTAGTTGCTGACCAGCTTCACTGTCAAGTTGTTGGCACGCTGGACGGTTATGGCAGCACCATCCTACTCGCAGCCGCGAGGGGCTGGCAAGGGACCCGTCTCATTTGCGGTCGCAGGGGCGCCGACGGTATACTCCAGCACAGCCGGCCTGCCGATTCTGCAGAAGATCTACAGAGGAAGCCCGGCACGTTTTTATGAATGCGTCAAACGCCGAAGAGAACAAATGGCAAGGCCTCGACCTCGCGGCGGCGGCCCGACTCGAGACCTCAGCCGTGCTCGACCAGTTGGGCAGCTCCGAGAACGGGCTTAGCGCGGCGGAGTCGACGACCCGCCTGGGGAAAGTAGGCCCTAACGCGGTCCGCAGCCACGGCGCGAACGCTCTCGACGTGCTGCTCCGCCAGGTCAAGAGCCCCTTGCTCGTTCTGCTTGTTGCAGCGGCGGCTACCTCGCTGTTCGTCGGGGAGCGAACCGATGCCCTGATCATATTCAGCATCATGGCCCTGAGCGTCGGCCTGGGCTTCTTCAACGAGTACCGGGCCGCCCGCGCCGTCGAGGCGCTGCACTCCCGCGTTCGTCATGACGCCCTCACGTTTCGCGACGGCAAGGTCATCGGGGTCAGTGTCACGGCGCTGGTGCCCGGTGACGTCGTGCGGCTGGCCGTCGGCGACGTCGTGCCGGCAGACCTGCGCCTTCTGGAGGCAAGCGACCTGACGTGTGATGAGGCGGTGCTAACGGGTGAGGCGACGCCCGCGGAGAAAAACGCCGCTCCCGCGCCACCATCCGATTCGCCCCTCGATCTCCCATCGTGTGCATTCATGGGCACCGTCGTCCGCACCGGCGCCGGCCGCGGAGTGGTAGTGCAGACGGGCAGAGGGACCGCCTTCGGTCGCATCGCCGTCCGTCTGGGCGAGGCGCAGGAACAGACCGGCTTCCAACTCGGCCTCCGCGATTTCTCCCTTCTGCTCGTGAAGGTCACGGTGGTTCTGACCGTGACCATATTCGTCATCAATGCTGCGTTGCAGCGGTCGCTTCTCGATTCTGCACTCTTCGCCCTCGCAATCGCGGTAGGACTGACGCCGCAACTCCTGCCTGCCATCGTCACGATCAGCCTTTCGACCGGGGCCCGTCAGCTGGCCCGCAACTCGGTGATCGTCAAGCGGCTCGTGAGCATCGAGGACCTCGGGAATATGGAGGTGCTATTCACCGACAAGACAGGCACGCTTACCGAAGGTGAGATTACGTTCTCGGCAGCCCTCGATCCCGCTGGCAACGCCTCTGATGAGACGTTGCTTCTCGGGCTTCTTTGCAACTCGGCGGTCCTGGAAGGCGGCGCCGTCGTTGGGGGGAACCCGCTTGACCGCGCCCTGTGGGACGCACCGCACGCCAATGGCGCTGGCGTATCGGACTTCGTTCGTCTGGCCGAAGCGCCCTTTGACTACGACCGTCAGCGGATGTCGGTGCTGGTGCGGGACAAGGATGGCGCCAGCCGCCTGATCACAAAGGGGGCGCCCGAGTCGGTGATTGCTCTCTGCCACGATGTGCCACAGAGCGTGCGCGACCTGCTGAATGCCCAGTTCGACGCCGGCAGCCGGACCGTCGCGGTGGCGACTCGCGACGCGGGCAGCCTCTCGACGGTCGGCCCTCAGGACGAGCACGACCTCTCGTTCGCTGGCTTCCTCACCTTTGTCGACCGGGCGAAGCCGGGTGCCGGCGCTTCCATCGAACGGCTCAACAAGTTGGGCATCACCGTCAAGATCGTCACCGGAGACAACGACCGGGTGGCGGTCAAGCTCTGCGCCGACCTGGGTATCCCCGTCGCCGGCACGCTGACCGGCACGCGCTTGGACGCCCTCAGCGAGAAAGAGCTGGTGGCCGCACTGCCATCGACCACGATCTTCGCCCGAGTCACGCCCGAACAGAAGTCGCGGATCATCCGGGCCCAGCGGACGCTCGCCGCCGATGTCGGCTTTCTCGGCGATGGGGTCAACGACGCGGTGGCGCTGCACGACGCCGATGTCGGTATCTCTGTGGATTCCGGAGCCGACGTGGCCAAAGACGCCGCCGACATCGTGCTGATGGACAAGGACCTGGGCATCCTGGCGAACGGCGTCGTCGAGGGCAGGCGCGTGTTCTCCAACACAATCAAATACGTGTTAATGGGAACGTCGTCCAACTTCGGCAACATGTTCAGCGCCGGCGGCGCCTCTCTCTTTCTGTCCTTCCTACCGATGCTGCCACCGCAGATACTGCTCAATAACCTCCTCTACGACGTGAGCGAGATGACCATTCCCACCGACAACGTTGATGAGGAGTTGCTGGAGCATCCGGCACACTGGGACACCGGATTCATCCGCAGGTTCATGATGTTCTTTGGCCCCATCAGTTCGGCGTACGACTTTCTTACCTTTGGAGTCATGCTGTGGGTCTTTCACGCGGGTGAGACGCTGTTTCACTCCGGGTGGTTCGTCGAGTCGCTCGCCACGCAAACGCTGGTGATCTTCGTCATCCGCACCAGGCGGGTCCCCTTCTTCCACAGTCGCCCTAGCCGCCCTCTCCTAGCGACGACGCTGGCCTGCGCCGCTGTCGGTGTGGTGCTGCCATACTCGCCGCTAGCGAGCGTGCTCGGGTTCACGCCGCTGCCGATAGGCTTCTTGGGAATCCTCGTGCTGATGATCGTCACGTATCTCGGTCTGGTCGAGGCGGGGAAATCGCGGTTCTTCCGACCTGTGCCGGGCGAGCGGCCTCTGGCGCGGAGGCGAGAGAGATGGGAGAGACGCATTCACCGGGCGGCGGCGCGCTGGAGCCATCCCAGGCTTCCCGGGGCCAGAGCCGCCCCACAATAGTCTGAGGGCCCACGCTCAGGGAATGCTCTATCGCTCCACGTCCGGTGAGATTGCTGCTTGACGAGCGGCCAAAGTAGAATAGCGCGTCGGCAGCGCGCTCTGCACTCGCGAAGTTAACGGCCAGCCGAAGGCCCCTTGAAAGGAAGCCCAGGAATGATTCTGCTGAACCCAAAGAAGCTTAGCCCACGCTATCCCGACGAGCGGTCGCTGCAAGTTATGGCCCGCACGGTCGACTTCTTCGAGAAGAAGGGGAAGAAGCGGCTCTTGGAGGACGCTCACCAGCGCGTCTGGTACGGCGACTTTCTCGAGTTTGTGAAGGATGAGAAGATCTTCGCCACGCTGCTAACCCCTCCTGCCTATGGAGGCGCGGACTCGCGCTGGGATACGTTCCGCAACGTGGCTTTCAACGAGATTCTGGCGTTCTATGGCCTTCCCTACTGGTACACCTGGCAGGTCACCACACTCGGCCTCGGCCCGATCTGGATGAGCGGGAACGAGGAAGCGAAGCGCCGCGCCGCCGAGCTGCTGAAAGACGGGGCGGTGTTCGCTTTCGGGCTGTCTGAGCGCCAGCACGGCGCAGACATCTACTCAACGGAGATGACACTCACGCCACAGCCCAACGGCAGCTACAGGGCAAATGGCGAGAAGTACTACATCGGTAACGGAAACGTCGCTCCGATGATCTCGACCTTCGGAAAGATGGCGGACAGCGGGGAATACGTGTTCTTCGCGGCCGATTCCACCAATCCCCACTTCGAGCTACTGGGCAACGTTGTCGACTCCCAACAATACGTCTCGGCATTCGCCCTGCGTGACTACCCGGTCAGCGAGGCAGACATACTCTCGAAAGGGCGAGAGGCGTGGGATGCCTCCCTCAACACCGTCAACATCTGCAAGTTCAACTTGGGTGCCGCGTCAATCGGCATCTGCACGCACGCCTTCTACGAGGCGATCACGCATGCCGCCAACCGCCGCCTCTACGGCATGTGCGTCACGGATTTCCCGCACGTCAAGCAGATGTTCACCGACGCCTATGCTCGCCTGGTAGCGATGAAGCTCTTCACGCTTCGGGCCGCCGACTATGTCCGGGTCTCCTCGCCGAACGACAGGCGCTACCTCCTCTACAACTCCGTAGTGAAGATGAAGGTCACGACACAGGGAGTTGACGTCATAGAACTGCTCTGGGATGTCATCGCGGCGAAGGGTTTCGAGAAGGACATGTACTTCGAGCGCGCCGCGATGGAGATCCGCGGCCTCCCGAGGCTCGAGGGCACAGTTCATGTGAACATCGCTCTTATCCTGAAGTTCATGGCCAACTACTTCTTCAACCCGGCTGAGTACGCCAACATCGGTCAGCGCTCTGAGCCGAAACATGACGACTATCTGTTCCGGCAGGGCCCGACGAAGGGTATGGGGGACATCCAGTTCCACGATTACAACGTTGCCTACAGTGACTGGGACTTGCCCAACGTGAACCTATTCCGCGAGCAGACTGCCGTATTCTCGGAGATGCTCGCTGCGGCGCCTCCCGACGAAAGTCAGAGTCGTGACACGGACTTCCTTCTGACCGTCGGCGAGATATTCACGCTGGTTGCCTATGGGCAACTCATTCTGGAGAACGCACGCATCGATGACGTGCCGGCTGACATCGTTGACCAGATGTTCGATTGCTTCGTGCGGGATTTCTCGAAGTTCGCGCTGCAGCTCTACAGCAAGCCGAGGTGCAACCCGGAGCAAGCGGGGTATTGCCTGAACATGATAAGAAAGCCGGCGGTGGATGAGGAACGCTACGAGCGCGTGTGGCGCGACCACGTGTACGCCCTCAAGGGTTCCTACGAGATGAATCCGTAAGCGTACCGCACCAGGCAGGTTATCTTCCCCCGCAGGTGCCTACTGTTCCGGCGGCACTCGGGTCTAGGCAAGACGACAGTGGCTGCCTTGTCCTTTCGCGTCGGGAGCGGCTAGATTGGAGGGGAGGCGCTCGCTGCCGCTATCCTGCCGCAACGAGTCCAGGTGGAGAAGGCTCAGATGCAATCGAGAACCCTCGACTCTATCATGGCCATCGCAGTCGTTCTTGGGGCTGCCCTGTTCGCGTTCGTCATTACCTTCGGCTACCTCGGAGCGTTTCTGAACCCGGACGGGAACATCCGCGGGATGCCTCTCGCAATGGTCAACGAAGACCAGGGCGCCGTGGTGGCTGGACAGGCCCATAATTACGGCCAGGAGATAGTCGCTGAGGTCACTTCGCCGACGTCGGAGCTTGGCGACCGGGTCGATTGGACGTTGCTTTCCACACGTGAAGAGGCCGCCGCCCGCATTGACGACGACAAGTCCTATGCGGCAATCGTGATACCCGCAGATTTTTCCGCTCGCCTCGTGCAGATCGCCAGCCCCGGGACATCCACCCCTGCCGCGGCGGAGATTGAGGTGCTGACGAATCCAGCGTCGGGGGCCTTTGCTGATTTGGCCTCTCAAGAGATCGTGACGGACATCGTGAGCCGCGTCTCGGACGCGACCCGACAGCGGATTTTGGAGACGGCTGCCGCCGCCGGTGTGACTATCCCGCCCCAGTCCGCCGTGGCGCTAAGCGATCCGGTGCAGTTGAAAGCGACTGTAGAAGCGCCGGCGGGCCCAAGAACCGGACGCGGCATGGCGCCCTTCTATTTCGCGTTGATGATGACGCTCGCCGGGTACCTGGGCACCGTGGCGATCAGTTTCGGCGTTGACTTCCGGGCCGGTGTGAGGGACCTACTGGTGTTTTCCAGGCGGGTTAGCCGGCCTTCTCGCGAGCTATCGGCCTTCCGACTCTGGTTGGCGAAAGCACCCCTGGTAGTCATGATGGCCGTTCTGGCTGCCACGCTCGAAACGTGGATGGCAGTCGGCCTGCTCGACATGCCCGCGCCGCACCCCATCGGGCTGGGCTTCTTCGCCGCCCTGGGGATACTGGCGGTCGCGATGCCCACGCTGATCTTGCTCACCTCACTGGGGGAACTGGGGATGACCGTCGCCCTGCTCTTCACCACCATGTTCGGCGTCCCCTCTGCCGGCGGCGTCTACCCCATCGAGATGCTGCCCGCGTTCTTCCGCTTCCTTGCCGGATGGCTTCCCTTGCGTTACATGACCGACGGCGCTCGGGCGCTGCTGTTCTTCGACGCGAGAGGGGCGGCCGGCCTCACAAGAGCGTTAGTGGTGCTCGGGGTCTATGCGACCGGGGGGCTGGTTCTCGGCGGCCTCGTCGCCTTCGGCATCGACAGAGTCGCTGGCCGGCTTACCAATCGGACATCCGTCTCCTAGGTGTAGGGCTGCGATGAGTTCGGGCAACCGGTAGGGGGATGCGACCGACACCTTGCAGGTCCCAATGACACACCCTGACTACTTCGCCGAATCTGCGAAACCCACAGGCTCGATGTCTAATGCCATCGACGCCGTCTCCATGTCCTTGTCGCCGCGGCCCGAGAGACAGACGACAACAGTCGATTCGGGTGGCAGCGTCGAAGCGAGGTCGACCGCGTGCGCGACGGCGTGCGCGGATTCGAGGGCGGGGATGATGCCCTCACTGCGACTGAGCAGTTCAAAGGCGCCCAGCGCTTCCTCGTCGGTAACAGCGACATAGCGGGCGCGGCCGGACTCCTTGTAGAAGCTGTGTTCCGGCCCAACTCCCGGGTAGTCGAGGCCTGCCGAGATGCTGTGCGTCGCCTCGATCTGGCCGTTCGCGTCCTGCAACAGATACGAGTGACTTCCATGCAGCACGCCCGGTCGCCCCCGGCCGAGGCTGGCGGCGTGAAGGCCGCTGTCGAGGCCGCGTCCCGCCGCTTCGACGCCGACGAACCGGACGGATTGGTCGGCGAAGAATGGATGGAAGAAGCCGATCGCGTTGCTGCCGCCGCCGACGCAGGCGACGAGCTCGTCCGGCAGGCCGCCCGTCTGGGCAAGGCCCTGCGCCCGCGTCTCCTCGCCGATGACGGCCTGCGCTTCTCGCACAATGAGCGGATAGGGATGCGGACCGACGGCGCTCCCCAGCAGATAGTACGTGTCGTCGACGTTAGCGACCCAGTCGCGCATGGCCTCGTTGATGGCGTCTTTCAGAGTGCGGCTGCCGGTCTCGACCACCCGGACTTCCGCGCCGAGGAGTCGCATCCGGAAGACGTTAAGCATCTGGCGACGCACGTCCTCTTCGCCCATGTAGACAGCGCAATTGAGGCCAAGCATCGCGCAGACCGTGGCTGTCGCGACGCCGTGCTGGCCGGCGCCCGTCTCGGCGATTACGCGCCTCTTGCCCATGCGCTGGCAGAGCAGTCCTTGCGCCAGGGCGTTGTTGATCTTGTGCGCGCCGGTGTGCAGGAGGTCCTCGCGCTTGAGGTAGATCCCAGCTCCGCCGCTGCGACGCGTCAGACCTTCGGCGAAGTAGAGAGGCGTCGGGCGGCCGGCGTAGTGATGAAGCAGGCCGTCGAGGCGACTGCGGAAGGCGTCATCGGCCCATGCCTGGCGGAACGCCTCTTCGAGCTCCGCCAGCGGCCCTATGAGCACCTCCGGCACGTACTTGCCGCCGAACTCGCCGAAGCGACCTCGCTCGTCAGGCAGAGACGTCATGGATTGCCTCCTTTGCGGTGGCGATAAACGCCTGTATCTTCTGTGCGTCTTTGCGGCCGCCGGTCTCGACGCCGCTGCTCACGTCAACCGCCCAGGGCCCGATGCGCCGGATCGCCTCGGCCACGTTCTCGGGCGTCAGGCCGCCGGCAAGGATAAAGGGCATCTTCGAAGCGGTGGCCGCCAGTGAATCCCAATCGCCGCGCTTGCCCCGACCGCGGCTGCCGTCGAACAGGACAAGCGATGAATCGTCCCATTCGCTCATCTCATCCAGAGCGTCTTCGCCCTCGACGGCCCGGATGATGGGAACGCGTACCGAAGGACTGGAGAGCGGCCGTCCGTGAAGCTGAACGGCGTCGATTCCGGTCCTCTCTACGATCGATTCCACTTCACCCGCGCTCTGCCCCTCGAACACGCCGACAAGCAAGGGCCGCCGCGCCGACAGCAGCCGTTGCAGGCGGTGCGCCACGCCGCACGACGCGTCTAGGTCAGTCGTCATCGAGAGCCGGTCGCCACACAGGGCGCCGGCGATCCGGCGGGCGGTGTCGACGGAGACACGACGACGGCCCTCGGCGAACACAAGGCCGATGAAGTCGGCGCCAGCGTCGCGGGCGGCGAGCGCTTCCTCGACCGAGCGGCAGCCGCAGATCTTCACGTAGGTCATTGCAGGAGCTCCCGCATCTTGGCGGCGACGTCGCCGGCCCTGATCAGCGCCTCGCCGACCAGCATGGCATCGACGCCGCACTCCGCCAGCCGCTGCGCGTCGGCGCGGGTGTGAATGCCGCTCTCCGCGACGACGACGTGGTCACGCGGGATGAGCGGGCGCAGCCGCTCGGTGGTCGCGAGGTCGACGTCGAAGGTGCGCAGGTCACGGTTGTTGATGCCGATGATCTCCGCGCCTGCCGTCAGCGCTCGCTCGACTTCGCGCTTGTCGTGCGCTTCGACGAGGCATTCGATGCCCAGCCCGCGGGCGAGCGAAAGGAGGGCGCAGAGCTGGTCGTCGGAAAGCATCGCGGCGATGAGCAGGATTGTATCAGCGCCGGCGGCCTTCGACTCCCAGACGTGGTAGGGATCGAACAGGAAGTCTTTGCGCAGCAGCGGCGGCGCGGCGCCGGCGAGGCGCGATCGCAGCAGAGACTTCGCCTCGACCAGGTGGCGGATGTCGCCGTGGAAGTGGTCGCGCTCAGTGAGGACGGAGATGGCGGTGGCGCCGTTTGCTGCGTAGAGCAGGGGCAGGCGCGAGCGCGTCTCGTCGTCCATGAGGCCTCCGGCGGAGGGAGACGCCATCTTCACTTCGGCGATGAGGCAGGGACGCGCGTTGGCGCCTCGAATCGCCTTCGCGAGGCTTGCGCCCGGCGGCGTGCGAGCGGCCGTCTCCTCCAATTGGTCGAGCGGCGCCGTCTCCCGCAGCCGTAGCAGCTCTTCGCGCTTGGCGGCGACGATCCGCTGGAGGATGTCGGGCAAGGCGCTATCCGGTCGCATTGCTTACCTCAACGAAGCGCTCGAGCTTGTTCATGGCTTCGCCGCTGTCGATGGCGTTCGCCGCCCTCGCGACGCCGTCGACGAGGTCGTCAGTGAGGTCGAAGGCGATGAGGCCGGCCGCGGCGTTGAGGAGCGTGAAGTCGCGCAGAGCGCCGGGCTCGCCTCCCAGGACGGCTCGCAGCATGTCGGCGTTCTCTTTCGAGTTGCCGCCTTTGACTGCGGAAAGCGGATGCGGCGACAGACCGGCATCGGCGGGCGCGAGACGAGAGCGGTTGACTGTTCCGCCGCCGACCTGCCATACGGTCGAGTACGTAGCCGGGCTAAGCTCGTCGAGGCCGTCTTCTCCGTGGACGATAAGGGCGCGCTCGCAGCCCAGGCGGGCCAGCACCTGTGCCATCTTCTCGCCCAGAGAGGCATCGGCGACGCCGAGGACCTGGCGGGTCGCGCCGGCCGGATTGCAGAGCGGGCCGAGGATGTTGAAGACGGTGCGAATGCCGATCTCGCGGCGCGGGCCGGCGGCGAAGCGCATGGCCGGATGGAAGCGCGGCGCGAACATGAAGCAGAAGCCGGTCTCCTCCAGACACTTCGAAGCGCCCTCGGGCGAGAGATCGATCTTCGCGCCCAGCGCCTCAAGGACGTCGGCAGAACCGCAGCGGCTGCTCATGGCGCGATTGCCGTGCTTCGCGACCTTCGCGCCGGCCGCCGCCGCGACGAACGCCGCCGCTGTGCTCACGTTAAACGTGCCGCTCGCGTCGCCGCCGGTGCCGCAGGTATCGAGAAGGGCGCCGTCGCAATCGACGCGGAAGGCCTTCGCCCGCATGACCCGCGCCATGCCGGTTATCTCGTCGACGGTCTCGCCCTTGAGGCGAAGCGCCGTCAAGAACGCGGCAAGCTGGGCGTCGGTCGCCTCGCCGGACATGATCTGCTCCATTACGCCTGCCGCTTGCCCCTCGGTCAGGTCTTGCGCCGCTACCGCGGCCGAGATCGCTGCTCTAATCATGATGGCCCCTCCAGGAAGTTGCGCAGCAGGCTCTTGCCCGCCGCCGTCATGATCGACTCCGGGTGAAACTGGACTCCTTCCACCGGCAGGTCGCGGTGCCGAACGCCCATGACGAGGCCACTCTCCGTCCAGGCGCTGATTTCGAGGCAGGCCGGGACGCTTTCGCGGCGGACGGCGAGGGAGTGATAGCGGGTTGCGGAAAACGGGTTCGGCAGGTCGCGGTAGACGCCTCGGCCGTCGTGGTGGATGTCCGAGAGCTTGCCGTGAACGATCTCGCCCGCGCCGTCGACGGTCGCGCCGAAGGCTTCGCCGATGCACTGATGACCGAGGCAGACGCCCAGTACCGGCACGACGCCCGCGAACCGCCGCACGATTTCGACGCTGATGCCCGCCTCCTTGGGCGTGCCCGGCCCGGGCGAGATGACGATCCGCTCCGGCGCCATCGCCTCGATTTCGTCGACCGTCGCCGCGTCATTTCGGACAACGTGCGGCTGTGCCCCCAGCTCGGAGAGGTACTGGTAGAGGTTGAAAGTAAAGCTGTCGTAGTTGTCGATTAGAAGAAGCATTTCAGTAGCCTCGTACGGGGACGGACGGCGCGACCTTCGCTTCCGCCTGCTCGATGGCCCGCAGCAACGCCTGCGCCTTGTTCAGCGTCTCCTCGTACTCACGCGCCGGGACGCTGTCGTACACGATGCCCGCACCGACTTGGACGTGGGCGACGCCGCCCTTCATGACGATAGTGCGGATGGTGATGGCGGTGTCGAGGTTGCCGCGCAGGTCGAAGTAGCCGACGGCGCCCGCGTAGGGGCCGCGCCTGTCCGGTTCCAGTTCGGCGATAACCTCCATCGCTCGAATCTTCGGTGCGCCGGAGACGGTGCCGGCGGGGAAGCAGGCGCGAAGGGCGTCGAAACACGTGAGGCCGTCCCGCAGCCGGCCGGATACGTGGGAAACGAGGTGCATGACGTGCGAATATCGCTCAACGTCCATGCACTGACCGACTTCGACGCTGCCGGGTTGGCTGACGCGCCCGATATCGTTTCGGCCGAGGTCGAGGAGCATCGTGTGTTCGGCGCGTTCCTTCTCGTCGGCGCGCAACTCCGCCTCGAGCGCGGCATCCTCCGCAGCGTCGCGGCCGCGCGGCCTCGTGCCGGCGATCGGATGAGTCGTCACGGTCCCGTCCTCGACGCGCACCAACATCTCCGGCGACGAGCCGACGACGTGCGCATCGCCGAGGCGCAGGTAGTACATGTAGGGCGAAGGGTTGATGGCCCGCAGCGCGCGATAGACCTCGAACGGGCAGGCCGGCGTCGGGCGGACCAGTCGCTGCGAGAGCACGATTTGGATCGCGTCGCCGGCGATGATGTACTGCCGCGCCCGCTCCACCGACTCCATGAACTGCTCGCGGCCCACGTTCGATGAGACGCTGCCTGGCTCGGTCGACGCGTCATCCGTCGCCTCGTTGTTCGTCGACGGCACCGGCCCGGCCAGGCGCTCCGCCAGCTCATCGATACGCCAGGTCGCCTGACGGTAAGCGGAGTCGATATCGCCGTCGAGGCGGGCGTGGCTGACAATCTTGATCTTGTGCTGCAGGTGGTCGAACACCAGCAGGGTGTCGGTGAACATGAACACGGCTTCCGGCAAGTCTTGCGGGTCGGCGTCCGGCGAAGGGAGGCGTTCGAAGTGGCGGGCGGCCTCATACGCCAGGTAGCCGACGGCGCCGCCGTGGAATCGCGGCAGCCCGGGCAGAGGCACGACCGCGAAGCGCCGCAGCTCGTCCTCGATCTCGCAGAGGGGATCGACGGGACTGCCGGCATCGCGGGCCAGAACGCGATAGGGCTCGGTGCCGATGAAGCTGTAGCGCCCCAGGCGCTCGCCGCCTTCGACGCTCTCCAGCAGGAACGAGTGCCGCCCGCGCGCGACCTTGAGGTAGGCGGAGACCGGCGTCTCCAGGTCCGCCGTCACCTCGCGGAATACGGGCAACAGGTTGCCACGTCCGGCCAGCGCGCGCGCCTCCTCCAGCGTCGGATGGTATGGTTCGTGTTCCATCTCCTCACCTCCCGGGCAAACAAAAAACCCCTCGTCATAGGGACGAGGGGCAATCTCGTGGTGCCACCCTAGTTGCTGCGGCAATGCCGCGGCATCTCTTGTCAGGTACGGCCTTCCGTTTCAGAAAGCGATACCCTGGGCTCTGCTAACGGTGCCCTCTCCGGCATCCCCTACTGCTGTACGAGTTTCGGGGTTGCGGCTCCCAGGTCCATTCCTATCGCTGCGCCGACGCCGGTTCTCACCTGTCCCGGCTCTCTGACTCGCCTGAGGCGAGAGTCTCGCTTAGCGACGTACTAGTCCTGCTCTTCGCCGATGCGCTATTCGATTTGCCAGCACTATAACAGCGCCGCGGTCGCTTGTCAAGCCCGCTCCGAGCTTCTCTCTCGATATGAAACGAGCGCGCGCACGTATCGTTTCAGGCGAGATTCGATTTCGCCCGGCGGCGACGAATCGATAACGTCGACGACGGCGCTTCCGACAACCGCTGCGTCGGCCAGGCCGTGCAGCGAGCGCAGGTGCTCCGGCCGTGAGACGCCGAAGCCGACAGCAAGCGGCAGCGAGGTGTGGCGTCGGACGCGGGCAAGGAAATCGGGCAGGCCGGCGGGAAGCTCAGCCCTGGCACCCGTCACGCCGGCGATGCTGACGCAGTAGACGAAGCCCGATGCCTCGGCGGCGATGCGTCGAATCCTCTCGTCGTCGGAGCCCGGCGCGACGAGGAGAATGTTGTCGAGACCGGCTTCGCGAGCGCTGGCCCGAAGGTCCGCGCCTTCCTCCGGCGGCAGGTCGACGACGATCAGCCCGTCGACGCCGGCCGCGGCTGCCTCCTCGACGAAGGCTTCGTTGCCGAACGCGAGGATGGGGTTGGCATAGCTCATGAGCACGAGGGGAACGTCCTTCACGCCGCGTCGAATCTCAGCGGCGACGCCGAGGCAGCCGGAGACCGTCATGCCCGCTTCGAGGGCGCGGAAGGAGGCTTTCTGGATGGTCGCGCCGTCAGCGATGGGGTCGCTGAAAGGCACACCCAGCTCGACCATGTCGGCGCCGCCGTCGACGAGCGCCCCGACGATCGACGGCGTCGATTCTGCGTCCGGGAAGCCGCAGGTGACGTAGGCGACGAGGGCAAGCCGGCCTTCGGCCTTCGCCCGGGCCAGACCTTCGCTGATGCGTGTCATGGCGCCAGTATACGACAGGCCTCGCCTTTTCGCCTCACTGCCCACTTCGCCGGCTCACGCAAGGGCCTTGATGTTTACTGTTCCTTCACTCAAAATGATTAACGAAACACATCTCCATCACCCCTTTCTCGTATAAAGAGAAAGGTTGCCCTTCCCTGACAAGGGATGCCTTTGTGCAGCCGCGCTATCATCTCGCCGGCTGGTCGTCGGGTAGGATCGGGGCTGGCCAATGGAACTGTCATCCGCAGCACTCTCGCGATTGAAAGCAATTCCAGCGCTCGCGCTCTGTCTCTGGCTCGCCGCCTGCTCCGGATCGAGCGGGCCCAGCGCGACTCCAACGGCTCAGGCGACAGCGGTCGCTGCCCAGGCCCAGACGCTGGCGCAGGCGCAAGCGAAAATCAAGCATGTCGTCATCATCATGCAGGAGAACCGCAGCTTCGACTCCTACTTCGGCACCTTCCCCGGCGCTAACGGCATCCCGATGGCGAACGGCGTCCCGACGGTCTGCGCCCCGGATCCGCGCAACGGCCAATGCCAGGCGCCCTACCACGACCCGAACGATGGGAACGCAGGGGGGCCCCACGGCGCGCCTGCCGCGGTCGCGGACATCGACCGCGGCAAGATGGACGGGTTCATCGATCAAGAGCTGAAGGCTAGGGCGTCCGACTGCGCCTCCACGCCGAACAACCCCGAGTGCACCAATCCCAGCGTCCAGCCCGACGTGATGGGATGGCACGACGCCCGCGAAATCCCCAACTACTGGACTTACGCCGAGCAGTTCGTCCTCCAGGACGCCATGTTCGAGCCGAACGCCTCCTGGAGCCTGCCGGCGCATCTGTTCATGGTCTCTGAATGGTCGGCGAAGTGCAGCCGATTCGACGATCCGTCGAGCTGCGTGAGCGCGCTGGAAGCGCCGGACATCCCGCCCGACTTTCGCGCCGCCAACCCGCTCCAGCCGAACGGCTCCGTCAAGCGCCCCGACTACGCCTGGACCGACCTGACGTATCTTCTCCACAACGCGGGCGTGTCCTGGGCCTACTACGTCGCGCAGGGCACCGAGCCTGACTGTGAGAACGACGAGATGATCTGCATCCCAAAGGCTCAGAGCGCCGGCACGCCCGGCATCTGGAATCCGCTGGCCTGGTTCGACACCGTGCGGGAGGACGGCCAACTGGGCAACATCCAGACGCTCGACAACTTCTACACGGCCGCCCAGAACGGCACCCTTCCTGCCGTCTCCTGGATTTCGCCCGAAGGCAGCGTGAGCGAGCACCCGCCGGCGCTGATCAGCGCCGGCCAGGCCTACGTCACCGGCCTGATCAACGCCATCATGCAGGGTCCGGACTGGGACAGCACAGCGATATTCCTTGCCTGGGACGACTGGGGCGGCTTTTATGATCACGTTGTCCCGCCCACCGTCGACGCGAACGGCTACGGGCTGCGGGTCCCGGGCCTGGTCATAAGCCCCTACGCAAGGGAAGGCTACATCGACCACCAGACCCTCAGCTTCGACGCCTACGTCAAGCTGATCGAAGACCTGTTCCTCAGCGGTCAGCGGATCGACCCGGCAACCGACGGTCGCACCGACCCGCGCCCCGACGTCCGCGAGAACGCCTCGCAGCTCGGCGACCTGCTGCAGGACTTCGACTTCTCGCAGTCGCCGCGGCAGCCGCTCGTCCTGTCCGAGCATCCGTCGCCCGGCCCCGCATCGACGCCTTAAGCGCTCATAGACAAGCAGTCCAGCCCACCCGGCCCTGGAGGCGCATGGGGCTAGCGCGAGCTTTTCTGGATTTCTGACCTGAAGGTGGGAGACCGCGTTGGGCGCCTTCTTGGCGACGAACGATAGAGGCTATTACGGCCCTCCAGGGCCGGGCGTGGCCTGATCGTTAGGGATTGGGTTCTCGCAGGTTATGGGTCTATTGGCGGAACAGGAACAGCCTGATCGTTGGGTATGGGATTCTCGCAGGTGCTGTAGTTGCGACCGAAGACGAACTGCAGGTCCTTGATATCAATGTCGCCATCCGCTGACGCCGGCTCCAGGTCGTACCACTGGTCGTAGAGCTGCAGACCGGTGGTCGAGCCGTAGCGGAAGGCCTCTGCCTGGTCGTCCTTCACGTCGACCTTGCAGTCGAGGTTCAGGTCACCCTCAAGCATGCGGATCGTGATGGTCGCGTTCGAGCACACTGCGGTCAACTGCCCGGGGAGTGTGCCCGGGATCTGCTCGCCCTGAGTGTCGGTGACCTCACAGTCCTTGTCGGCGATCGTGGTTACGATTCCGTTGTCCTTCGTCGGCCGCATGCTGTAGGCCTGCATCAGGTTCTGCACGTTCGGCGTGATGGTGATCCGTTCGACCAGGCCGTTCCCTTCCGGCCCCCGAGCGCCGGTCGGCGGGTTCGTGTCCTTGGTCACGCAGCCCTCAAGAAGGTCGCTCTCGTTCACGATGGTAACGAAGCAGCCGTTCGGCGGAATCACGCGGCCCAGGCTGGTGAGCCAGGCGTTGTCCGGAGTCGTCGAGATGGAGACGAACTGCTTGTCCCAGAAGATCTCGTGCTCCCACGCGCCGAGGCCCTCAGGAACGGTGCAGCCGATGTCGTTCGGGTTGCACACGTCAGCAATGTTGTAGATCCACTCATCGACCTCCAGGCAGCCCTCGCCCTTGGTCGCGTCGACACAGCCGCCCTTCATCACCCACAGGTTGGCGGTGTCCTGGACGCCCGGAACGTTGACCTGCGCGTCCTTCATCATGCTCGGGTCTGAAGGCGGCGGCGGCGTGCCCGGCGTTGGTGACGACGTCGGCGTGCCCGGCGTCGCTGACGGGGTCGACGTGGGGGCGGAGGTCGATGTTGGCGGCAGGGTGGCGGTGCTGGTTGGAGTCGCCGTTACGGTACCGCCGCCGAGAACCGTGCCCGTCGGCGTTGGCGTCCACGTGTTGGTCGCCGTCGGCGTGTAGGTAGGAGTCGGCGGGATAGGCGTACTCGTAGGTGTCGGCGTCAACGTGTTGGTCGGCGTCGGCGGGACAGGCGTGTTCGTAGGCGTCGGTGTGTAAGTGTTCGTCGCCGTCGGAGTCCACGTATCCGTCGGCGTCGGCGTGTAAGTGTTCGTCGGCGTCCAGGTGTCCGTCGGCGTCGGCGGGACAGGTGTGTTCGTCGCCGTTGGCGTCCACGTATTCGTCGGCGTCGGCGGGACAGGCGTGTTCGTAGGCGTCGGTGTGTAAGTGTTCGTCGCCGTCCAGGTGTCCGTCGGCGTCGGCGGGACAGGCGTGTTCGTAGGCGTCGGTGTGTAAGTGTTCGTCGCCGTCGGAGTCCACGTATCCGTCGGCGTCGGCGGGACAGGTGTGTTCGTCGCCGTTGGCGTGTAGGTGAACGTAGGCGTCGGTGGGACAGGCGTGTTCGTCGGCGTCGGTGTCCAGGTGTTGGTCGCCGTCGGCGTGTAGGTGAACGTAGGCGTCGGTGGGACAGGCGTGTTCGTCGGTGTCGGCGTCCAGGTGTTGGTCGCCGTCGGCGTGTAGGTAAACGTGGGCGTCGGTGGGACAGGCGTGTTCGTAGGCGTCGGTGTCCAGGTGTTGGTCGCCGTCGGCGTGTAGGTAAACGTGGGCGTCGGTGGAACAGGCGTAAAGGTAGACGTTGGCGTGCTCGTACTCGTCGCCGTTGGCGTATTGGTGAACGTGGACGTCGGCGGAATCGGCGTGTTTGTCTTCGTCGGCGTCGACGTGCTGGTGAATGTGGCCGTCGGTGGAACCGGTGTGTTCGTCGCCGTCGGCGTGTTCGTGGAAGTCGGTGGTATCGGCGTCTTCGTCGGCGTTGCTGTCGCGGTGAACGTCGAGGTCGGGATGGAAGTGTTCGTGGCGGTCGGAGTGGCCGTCGGCAGTTCGTTGATCGTCACGTCAACTTCGCAGTCGTTAAAGTCCTGGTCGCCGCCGCCGTACAAGTCTTCCCACTCGATTCTGACCACCGTGGAGGACTCTTGCACCAGCTTGGCATGCTGGAAGTTGTCGACGTTGCGGTTAGCGGGTCCGGTGTACCAGGTGTAAGGCTGGTTACCGGGGGATTGTGGGGGCGTCGTGATTCGGAACTCAAGCTCGCCGGTACCGAAGGTCCCAAGGTTCAGAACGCCCTGAAAGCTCTTGCAGTAGAACAAGTCCTCGTTCGTGGGGTATTGCATGCCAAAGAGATTATTGAACGACGCGTCGGCACAGGTAACTTGAACCTGCACCTGACTGGCGTTGATCATAATCTCGTTGTCCGAGTTGATCGTGTAGGCTTCGACTCGGCCGCCCTGAGGGCCGAACAGCGCGAAGATAGCCGTGGCCAAGAGCGCAAAAAAACCGATTCCCGCGGGCCAGAATGCCGGGGAGCGAAGGCTTAGCTTAATTGATCTCATGGCGTCCTACCACAGGCAACTAACGACGGGCCACAACAAGGCTCGACGGCAGACATTAGCTGCGAAAGGCGGGGAAGATTATGAGCCACCAGTTAAGGCGAGTATACTATGATTCCCCGCTTTGTCAAGTGGGGCTGCCAACTTTTTTTCACATTCGCCCCATTGTAACAACTGGTAGTCTCACAATCAGGAGGGCGAAGGCTTATCGGTTCTTCGCCTTCGCTTCACGCACGACAGCCGCCGTGAGGCTGAGCAAGATTCGCGACGTCAGGCGGTGCCGGGAGCGACGCGCCTTCCGGCGGCCGGCGGCGAGGGCATCAGCAAAGCAGTGCCGGCAGCCAGCCAGACGATAAGCCAGCCCACCAGGAACGCACGGTCGAAGGAGTGCGCCGCGGCAACGGCGAAAATCCTCTGCAACTGCTGCGAAAGCTCGTCGAGCGTCGCCTTGTTCGCGTCCGCCACTTGCTGGCCGGCCGCCTGCGCGACCATGCTGTACAGATCGAACTCCTGTTGCTCGCCACCCTGCGCCGCTTCGGCTGAGTTCGATGAGACGGCGTTGTTAATCCCCTGGATGATCCCCTGCTTCACTGGGTCCGGCAGATTCGATTGCTGGACAATGGTGGTCGCCTGCGTCTGAGCGTTGCTGAGACGCGGGTGCAGCGCTCCCAGGAAGACCGCCACCAGCACGGCCAGTCCAACCGTGAAGCCGATCTGGCGCGACGCGTTGAAGACGCCGGCGCCTACCCCCTGCTTGCCACGGAACACCACTCCCATGGCGGCGGAGGCCAGCGGCGGGAAGGCCAGGCCGGTGCCCAACCCCGCGAGCGCCAATCGCCACAAGATATGCGGATAGGTCGCGCCTGCGGGAAGACGCGAGTAGAAGAGCATTGCCAGACCGAAGATGAAGAGGCCAGCCGGAACGACGCCCCGCGGGCCGATACGATCGCTCAAGCGTCCGGAAATCGGCGCCGCGACCGCGAGCGTGGCGGGGAAGGGTGTGATGGCAAGCGCAGCCTTGAGTACGGAGTATCCCAGGACGACCGTCAGGTACTGGATACCAAGGAAAAGGGAGCCGAAGAAGCCGATCCCGAACAACAGCGTGGTCGCGTTGGCGACGCTGAAGGTCCGCTGCCTCAACATGCGCAGGTCGACAAGGGGGTCCGTTACGAAGCTCTCGGTCACGATGAAGAGGACGCTGGTGATCGCGAACGCCGCAAACAGACCGAGGATGAACGGCGAAGACCAGCCGTTTGTCTCGCCCCGGATCAGCGCAAGAGTGAGCGTGAAGAGAGACACGAAAAGGAAGACGACGCCGGGGTAGTCCACCTTCTGGCTCTGCTCTGGATCTTTCGACTCAGGGATTAGGTAGAGACAGGCAATCACGGCGATTATGCCGATGGGCACATTGATGAAGAATATCCACTCCCAGCCCAAGTATTGGGTGAGAAGACCACCCAGGGTGGGACCGATGGCGCTGCCAATTCCGTTTATCGCGCCCCAAATGCCGATGGCCGCTCCCCGTTTCTCCGGCGGCACGGCCACAACGAGGATGGCGAGGCTCACCGGCACCATGATCGCCCCGCCCACGGCCTGAAACGCGCGCGCCGCTATCAGCAGATCGATGTGATGCGCAAAGCCGCAGGCCAGCGAAAAGACAGTGAAGATGACGAGGCCGGCAATGAACAGCTTCTTGCGTCCAAACCGGTCGGCGACGCGGCCGGCGGGGATGAGCAGCACGGCGAAGACAAGGTTATATGCGTTGAGCACCCAGGTGACGTTGTCGATGTTCGTCTTGAGGGACCGCTCGATGGTCGGGATGGCGATCGTGACTATCGACGTGTCGAGGATAGCCATGAAGAAGCCGAACGAGGCGGCTGCAACGATGAACCAGTAGCTGCGAGGGCGCATCCTGCCTTCGGGGAGGCCGTCGTCCTACGGCCGCGTGTGAATCGCTTTCCGACCGGACGGCGTCACGGGCCTCGGCGCTCGGACGGCTCAGGCCGAAGAGATCGCCGAAGGCAGCCTGCGCCGCCCTCAGCTTCATTGTACATCTGATCCACTTCAAAACGCCGAATGCCCGTGAACCGCGCCGGACAAGGGTGGCCCCGACCGGGGGGCGTGAGAAGAGGGCGGGCGCTGCTGCCCGCCCTCTCGTCTGAAAGCTGATCTTACGGCGTCTCGACGTACGGCGCGTCGGCGCCAACCTTCGGCTGCTGGTCGAAACCGGCCGGAGGCGTCGGCGGTGTGCATTTCGGAGTCGACTCAAACCCGATGGGATCACTGATCTTCGTCCACGCCCCGTTCTGTACCTGCGCGTACATCTCATCCTCGATCGGACGGTGATCGCTCGGGCTCATGTTCTCGGGCCCAATGTCGGTGCAGCCCGAGCACACGAAGTCGCATTGCGATTCGGCGGCATCGAGGAAGGAGCCGCGTGTCAGGTTCGGTCCGGCCATCTCCAGGAGATGCACCATCATCTCGCCGTCGTTGATCCCGTAGAAGGAGAAGTTGCTCAACGCGCCGCCGTTGCCGAACTTGTCCCAGATCTTTGTGTACTTCTGAACGGCCGGATTGTCCGTTTGGGAAACCATGGGGCCGAAGACCACGCTCACGATGCCCTCAGCGTCCTTGGCGCCGGCCAGGAGGATGAAGATATCGCTGCAATTGATGCCGCTGACGAGGATCGGGACGTCCCAATTCAGTGTCTCGCGGGCGGCCTTCACCATGCTGGCGGCCTGCGGAGGGATCGCGTACGCGATCAGCACGTCGACGTTGGCATTTTTCAGCCGTTCCGTCTGAGCGGTCACGTCCGACTGGATCACATCATAGTTCTCCAGGTCGGCAATCGTCACGTTTGTGCCTTCTATCGCCTTTCGCAGCCCGTTCTCCCCTTCCTGCCCCAGCTCATCGCTCTGCCTGAGAACGCCCACCCTAGCGTTCGGATAGTTCTTGACGATGTACTGGCCCAGGATCGTGCCCTCGGTCTGGTAGTCGGGGTTGCCGGCGAAGCGCGTCCTCACGGTCGGGTTGGTCCACTTGTCTAGCCCGGTAGTCAGGAACATGTCCGGAACGCCCTTGTCCTCCAGATACTTCCATACCGCGCTGTGAGTCGCCTCCCCCAGGCCGCCGACGATAGCGAAGACTTTGTCCTGCTCGACCAACTGATGGACGACTTCAACCGTGTCCGGCGGATTATAGTGGTCGTCGCCGATGATGAAGTTGATCTTGCGACCGTAGATGCCCCCCTGAGCGTTGATGTAGTCGAAGAAGGCCTTCATCCCGTAGGCGATCGGGGCATAAGCGGCTGCCGGGTTCCCGCTCAGAGGAAAGTGAGTGCCCAGCTTGATCTCGTTGGCCGACACCCCGGTGGCGTCGACCGCCTCCGCCGTCAACGTCGGGCCCGGGACCGGCACTACCGACCGGCCGTTCGTTTCCGTCGTTGCCACGCTCGACACGTCGGAAGATCCTCCGCCGCACGCCGTCACCGCCAACGTGATCGCAAGCAGAGAAGCGCCCGCGGCAACGAAACATAATCTCTTCCCAGGTGACATTGTTCAACCTCCGTCTCAACGCTCGCCAGACGCCGAAGCTTGTCCGCGGTGACGCAATGATACACCAGGGGCACCTGACGCTCACGCCCATGACAGGGCCAGACGACAAGAGGGGCGGGCATTGCTACCTGTCCCTCTTGGCTATCAAACGACTTCCGGCTTAGGGAGTGTCGACATAGGGCGCGTCGAACCCCAGCTTGGGCTGCTGATCGAAGCCGGCCGGCGGCGTCTTCGGCGTGCAGTTTGGCGTCGATTCAAAGCTGGTAGTCTCACCCATGGGCGTCCATTGGCCGTCCTTCACCACGTTGATGATAAATGTCTCGTTGATCTTATGGTCCGTGGGACTGGTATTCCAGGTCCCAAAGTTGTTACAGGTTGTGCATTCGACCTTGCACATCGACTCAGCAGCGTCGAGGAAGGACTGTCGGGAGAGGTCCTTGCCGGCCATCTCCAGGTCCCACACCGTCGCTTCGGCGACGGACATACCGTAGAGCTCGAAACTGCTCATCGCGCCGCTGGCGCCGTTCTGGAACTTGTTCCATATCTGCTCGTACTTCTGGACGCCCGGGTCTTGGGTCTCGGACGCCTGCCGCCCGAATGTGTAGCTCACAACGCCCTCCGCGTCCTTGGCGGTGGCCAGCAGAACGAAAATGTCGCTGCAGTTGATGCCGCTAACGACTATCGGAACTTGCCAATTCAGAGTCTCCCGCGCCGCCTTGGTCAGGCTGGCGGCCTGAGGCGGAATGGCGAAGACGGCTACCACGTCAACGCCATCGTTCTTTAACCGCTGCGTCTGCGCCGTCACGTCAGACTGAACAACGTCGTACTTTTCGATGGCGGTAATCTGAACGCCGGTCCCTTCGATACCCTTGCGCAGTCCCGTCTCTCCGTCCACTCCGAGCTGGTCGCTCTGCTCCAGAATGCCCAGCTTGGCGTTCGGATACGTCTTGGCGATCCATTGGCCCAGGTACGTGCCTTCTGTCACGTAGTCAGGGTTGCCGCCGAAGCGATTGTGGGCGACCGGGTCCGTCCATAGAGCCAGGCCGGTGGACAGGTACATATCAGGGATGCCCTTATCTTCGAGGTATTTGTAGACCGCCAGGTGCGTCTCTTCGCCCAACCCGCTGATCATGCCGAAGACACCGTCCTGCTCGACCAACTGGTGGACGACTTCCACCGTGTCCGGCGGGTTGTAGTGATCATCGCCGATGATAAAGTTGATCTTTCGACCATAGACGCCGCCCTGCGCGTTGATGTAGTCGAAGAACGCCTTCATGCCGTAGGCGATAGGCGCGTAGGCCGCCGCCGGGTTCCCGCTCAGCGGGTAATGGGTGCCCAACTTTATCTCCGTGTCGGTCACGCCCGTAGTATCGGGAGTGCCCCCTCCCGCCGGCGGCGTTTGGCTGCCGTTCCCGCTCCCTCCGCATGCCGTGACGAACAGTACTACCGCAATCACAGCCACGCTCAACACGATCCAACGCGACCTCTTAGTCGGTAACATATCTCCCCCTATCATTTGATGGTGAAATGCCGAGCTGTCGGCATCACGAAATGAATGTGTCAGAATCCTACAGCACATCGCGCCAATACGCACGCTTTTCGCCGGATTTTCCCAGCTCCCAGCCGTGACGTCCTCCGCTGTACTGCAGTCGAGGCCCCGCCGCTCGGAGCAAGGCTGGATGGCTGTCACCGGTGATAGCGCACGTGCACGCGTCGCACTATTGCGGCTGGCGAAGAAGAGGGCGGACATCGCTGCCCGCCCGCTTCGCTCATAGACGTTTTAGCCGTTAAGGCGTCTCTACGTAGTCGGCGTCCGCTCCCACCTTCGGCTGCGAGGCGAAGTCCGCCGGCAGCGTTGGTTGCTGACAGCTCTTCGTCGTTTCGAAGCTGACGGGATTGCTGATGGCCGTCCAGGCGCCGTTAATGACCTCGTTGTACACCAGCACCTCCGTCGGCTGGTGATCGGTCGGGCTCAAGCTCACGGGCCCGAAACCGGGACAGGTGGTGCACATGAACTGACAGACCGATTCGGCCGAGTCAAGGAAGGACTGGCGGCTTATGTCAGGGCCGGTCAACTCCATGATGTACGTGTTGAGCTCGGCGACGAACATCCCGTACAGCTCGAAGTTGCTCAGGCTTCCGCCGTTTCCGAACTTGGCCCAGATCTTCTCATACTTCTGCACGCCCGGAAGCTGCGTCTCGTAGGCCTGGTGACCGAAGGTGAAACTGATCACCCCTTCGGCGTCCTTCGCCCCGGCGAGGAGGATAAAGATATCGCTGCAATTGATGCCGCTGACCAGGATGGGGACGTTCCAGTTGAGCGTCTCGCGCGCCGACTTCACCATATTAGCGGCCTGCGGCGGGATGGCGAAGGCAACGATCACCTCGGCGCCCGCGTTCTTCAGACGCTCAGTCTGCGCGGAGACGTCGGCATCGACCGCCTCGTACTTTTCCTCATCGATGATCTGGACGTCGCTTCCGGCCAGGCCGTCCTTGAGGCCGGTCTCGCCGTCGATCCCCAACTGGTCATTCTGAAGCAGAAAGCCCACCTTCTTGCCCGGGAAGTTCTGCAATATGTACTGCGCAAGGAACTTGCCTTCCGTGACGTAGTCGGGGTTCCCGCCAAAGCGGCTCTTGGCGATCGGATGCGTCCACACGTAGAGACCCGTAGAGAGGAACATGTTCGGGATGCCTTTGTCCTCCAGGTACTTGTAGACGGCAAGTTGCGTGGCGTCGCCGAGGCTGCCGACCATCCCGAACACGTTGTCGTTCTCCACCAGGCTTCGCGTCACCTCAACCGTGTCGGCGGGAGCGTAGTGGTCATCGCCGATGTCGAGGGTTATCTTGCGACCGTACACGCCACCCTGAGCGTTTATGTAATCGTAGAACGCCTTCATGCCGTAGGCGATAGGCGCGTAGGCCGCCGCCGGATTCTGGCTCAGCGGGAAAGTCGTCCCCCACTTGATCTCGCCGGCAGAGACGCCGGTCGTGTCAGGAGTGGTGTTGGCCTCCGGCGAAGGCGAAGGGTTGCCGCCGCTGCCGCAGGCCGCGACCGCCAGCACGATCGTGGCCGCCCCGAGTACAAGCGCAATCCGGACCAGTTTTCTTAGCCACCGCATTTTCGAACCTCCACGCATAGAGTATTGAGACGAGGGGACTGCGCACTCGGCAGCGACCTCAAGGGTGCCATTATCGCACCTGCAGCGCGCCAACGCGCACGGCCAGCGCCGCCGGCGCAGCAATCCTACAGCACATTTTCCTTAGGCGCACGCATCGCCGTTCATTGGTAGTGGGTCAGAACTGACCCACTACCCGTTCATTTGGGTTTTTTCGGAGGTCTCAACGAGCCGCTTGATTGTCGGCGCCTCGCGTCAGTGAGGCTGCGAGTCGAAGTCGGCCGGCGGTGTCGGCGTCACGCAGTCTTTCGTCGATTCGAACGTCATCACATCGCCGAAGGGCTGCCATGTGAAAGGATGGGCTGTGTTCGACTCGTCGACGGTCGCTCGCACATACTCTTCGACCTCGATCGGCCGGTGGTCTGTCGGGCTCGTGCTTGACGGCGCGATAGAAGCGCGGGCGGTGAAGTCGCAGGTCGACTCGGCGGCTGCCAGGAATCCGCTTCGCGTGAGGTCCCTGCCCGTCTGTCGCAGCACCGACACAGTGGAATCCGCGATTGCCATACCAGTGAGCGTCAGGTTGTTCATCGACGCGTCGGGCGCGTACTTGGCGAGGATGTCAGTGTACTCTTTAATCCCCGGCCAATCGCTCTCGAACGCCTGATGGCCGTAAACAACAGTGACGGTGCCCTCTATGTTGTCGTACCCCGCGAGCTGCCCGACGATTTCGACGGCGTCGACACCGGTGATGACGAAGGGCACGTCCCAGCCGAGCGTCTCGCGCGCGTACTTGATTCCGCCCGCCGCCTGCGCCGGCATCCCGTAGAAAGCGACCACGTCAACACCGTCAGCCTTCAGGCGCGATATCTGGGCGCTCACGTCGGTCTGGCTCGCGTCGTATTGCTCAGTGTTGGCGTAAGTCATAGTCGCGCCGGTATCGGCGATGCCCATCTTCAGGCCCTTCTCACCCTCCTGACCGAAGCCATCGTTTTGGATGAGGATGCCGACCTTCTTCCCGTTGAAGTTATTGCCGATGTAGCGGCCGAGAATGCGCCCTTCATCCGTGTAGTCGACCAGATACCCGAAGCGGTTGTGCGCGACCGGGTCGGTCCATATGGAGTCGCCGGTGAGGATCCACATGTCCGGGATGTCTTTTTCCTCGAGGTACTTGTAGACCGCGAGGTGGGCTTCCGTGCCCAGGCTTCCCTGGAGAGCGAATATCCCGTCCTGCTCGACCAGCTTTCGGATCGTCTCGCTGGCCACGGGGCCGGTGTACTGGCTGTCGCCGACATCGAGTTCCAGCTTTCGGCCGTAAATGCCGCCCTGGTCGTTAATATAATCGAAAAAGGCTTTCTCTCCTTGGGAGATGGGAATCCCCCAGGCGGCGGCAGTAGTGTTGCTTATCGGGAGAAGTGCGCCGATTTTGATCGTGGTGTCGGTGACGCCGACCGTCTCGCCGACGCCCGGACTGGCTGGCGGAGCCTTGCTTTGGCATCCCGACAGGGCGAGCACGATAAGCACCAGCGATGACAGCAAGAGTGGGGAATATCGCTTTAGCGCGCGCACACCTCTCACCTCCGTTTCCGGTTCAGCCCCCTGAACGCTATGTGTGTTCGGGCGGCGAGAGAGAGGAGACGGCGGCGGCACCTGCCGCCGCCGTCTCAACATCTTCTTCCTTTTCCGACGAAGTGACCGCTACAGCGTTCATGCTAGCCAAGCGAGCGGCGACTCCGTATCCTGTCTCAAGTCCTGTATTCGATTATTCTAGTTGGTTGGTGTTGGTCTCATGGACTGGGCTATGCCCTGCGGCGCGTACCCCGGTTGCTTGCTCGCGTCGGCCGGCTCGGTTGGCGCCGTGCAGTTTTGGGTCGTCTCGAAGTCAATGACATCGCCGAAAGGAACCCACTTGAAGTCGTCGGCCGAGGTTCCAGTGGCCTTCACGAGCACCTCCGACTCGTTCCAGTCGTGGTCCGTTGGCGACAGGCTCTTGGGCGTCCACACCGCTCCGTTATCCCACCTACAGATCGACTGAGCAGCCTTCAGGAAGTTGGTCCGGGTGAGGTCCGGCCCTGTCTGGATCAGGACCGCCGTCATCGCCTGCGCGAGCGCGTAGGCGGAGAAGGCAATGCTGTTGATCGCCGCGTCGGGTTGGTACTTCTTCATGTTGTTCACGAAGTCCTGGACTCCCGCAATATCTGTCTCGTCGGACTGCGGGCCGAAGGAGACTGTGATCGCACCCTGGATGTTGTTGTAACCGGCGAGCGCGCCCATGATCTGGGCTGCGTTGACGCCCGTCATGAAGAAGGGGACGTCCCAGCTGAGCGTCGTCCGGGCCTGGGTTATCGCTCCGGCCGCCTGCCCGGGCTGGGCGTAGAGCGCGATCACCTGCGCACCATCAGCCTTCAGCCGCTGCATCTGGGCAGTAACGTCGCTTTGCGTGGCGTCGTAGTACTGAGTCGTAGTCTCAGAATTGGAGCCAGCGTCGCTTAGACCCTGCTTCACGCCCGCCTCACCGGCCTTGCCGAACGAGTCGTTCTGGGCGAGGATGCCGACCTTCTGGTCCTTGTAGTTCTCACCGATGTACTTACCGATGATATCGCCCTCTTTAGTGTAGTCAGGGAGCCAGCGGTAGCGCTGATAGGAGATGGGGTCAACAGTCGCGCTCTCGGACGCCTGGATGAACATGTCCGGGATGCCCTTGTCCTGCAGATAGGGCATGACGCCCAGTTCAACTTCGATGCCAATCGTGCCCATCATGGCGAATATGCCGTCTTGCTCCACCAGCTTCCTTGCCGTCTCGGTTCCTACCGTCCCTGTGTACTGGCTGTCGCCGATATCCAGGTCGATCTTCCGGCCGTAGATACCGCCATTGTCGTTAACGTACTGGAACCAGGCCTTCATGGCGGCCTCTTCCGGCACACCCCAGGCAGCAGCGGTCGTGTTGCTGATGGGCAGAAGGGTGCCGATCTTTACCGACGTGTCGGTCACGCCAACGGTATCGCCGACGCCCGGCCCCGCGACCGGCGTAGGGAATGCGCTCGCGCCTCCGCTTGGGGTTCCATTGTTGGCGGTGTTGTTGCTGCTGCTCCCCCCACAGGCAACAAACGACATCCCGAAGACCATGAGTGCCGCGATTACAAGGAGGACCAAACGACTAGACTTGAACATTCCTTTCACCTCCGTCTAACCTGGAGCGTCAGCGGCGATTTCCCCGCCTTGCCTGATTGATTTGGCGAGCTTCAGCGACCTCGTTGGATTGCTCGCTGAAGCACGCCAGCCGAAACACGGATGGCCCCGTGGTCTGCCCAAGCTCGGCGCTGCCTGCGCCCTTATAGAAGCCTCCCGCTTCAATCGCTTGATGTTTCAGCGTCTTTCTGCTGCGACAATCGGTCCGATCGTTTATGCAGCCCCGCGAACTTGCCACCTATATTCGCGTGCTTCAGTTTCTCGATGTTCCCGGAGATGCCTCGCGGCGTGAAGATGACCGATACGATGAGGAGGACTCCAAAGACGGCGCCGCGGAGAGGATCGATGCCGACCCTCGAACCGTAGGGTATGTGGCCGACAACGAAGTTCGTGATGTCGACGCGGAAGGTAAGTATCAGCGCCGCAAAGATGGTGCCGGTGATAGAGGCCAGCCCGCCGATAACGATCATCACCAGGAGCGTCAGCGAAAAGATGATGTCGAATGAGGTGGGACCGAGGTACGCGGCCTGGTAAACGTAAAGGGCGCCCCCGGCACCCGCATACAGAGAAGAGATGCCGAAAGCGGTCATCTTGTAGAGCGAAACGTTGATCCCCATCTGCTGAGCGCCGATCTCTGAGTCGCGCAGGGCAACGAAGGCGCGCCCAAACCGGCTCCGCGTCAGGCTCCACGCCATCGCCGTCATGATTACGGCAGCAGCCATGCAATTGTAGTAGAGCCACTGATCGCTGTTCATCTTCAGGTTGTTGGCGAGACTGGCGGGCACCTGAGGAAAGCTCACACGGATACCGTTCACACCGCCGGTCCACTGGTCGATGGATGGATGTTTCAGGATCTGCGGCAGGACGATGATGAGGGCAAGGGTGGCAATAGCCAAATAGGGACCGGAAAGCCTGAGCGCCGGGACGCCGATGAGAAAGCCCAGGACCCCCGTCAGCAGGGCAGCCCCCAGCACCGCCAGGAACACGGGAGCGCCCGATTCCTTCATCAGGATGGCCGCGAAGTAGGCGCCCACCGCCACAAACGCGGCGTGGCCGAGGGATATCTGACCGCTATAGCCGGTTAGCAGGTTCAGCCCCATGAGGACAATGAGCCAGATGGCAAATCGCGTTGCCTGGAAGTTCCGGAAGCTGCTGAGGAAAGGCATACCAGGGACCCTGTACAGATAGGGGAACACTACTAGAAGGGCCAGGACGAGAACCATGAAGAGCAGCTTTGGACGAAGAATCGTTCGGACCATTAGACTCTCTGGACGACCTTTCGGCCAAATATCCCGTGCGGGCGGACCAGCAGAACGGCAATGATTACGACGAATGCGACAGTGATGTCGATGCTGGACCCGTTGGGAATGTAGGTTCCGGCCATATTCTGAACGACGCCAATCGTTAGTCCGCCTACGATAGCGCCCGCCGAGCTATCCAGCCCCCCGAGCACGGCTGCAGCGAAAGCGAACAGCAGCACGCCATCCATCATGCTAGGCGACAAGAAGAGCACCGGCGCCAGCAGTATGCCGGCCACCGCGCCGACCATCGTGGAAAGGGCCCAGCCCAGCGCCAGCATTCGGCCCGTGCGTATGCCGACTAGCCTCCCGGCGGTCCGGTTCTGCGCCGTCGCTCGCATGGCCAGTCCCAGTTTCGTGTAGTTGAAGAAGAAATAGATGAGCAACATTATGACTATCGCCATGCAGAACACGCCGACGTTGGTGCGGCTGATAGCAGCCGGTCCGAGCTTCAGGGGGGCTCCCTTGAATACGCTCGGCGTGGGGAAGAACTTCGGCTCACCCTGCCAGACGCGCAAGGCCGCGCTTTGGAGAACCGTGAAGAGTCCCACGGTAACGATGACGGGATTGAGCACAGGGCCAATTTCGACCGGCCGGATGATGGTCATCTCTGTCAGCGCCCCAAACGCGCCGGCGATTACAAGGGCAATGAAGAATGCTAGCCAGAAATTCGAGTTCGAATTCCAGATGGACCAGGCAACGAAGGTCATGAACATCGCCATCTCGCCCTGGGCAAAGTTCACGATGCCGGTCGACCGATAGATTAGCACCAGGGCGAGGGCGATGATTGCGTAGAGGCTGCCGGTCGAGAGACCGGTCGCAAACTGCTGTATGAACTGGTCCATGGAGCCGACCTCTGAGAACGCCAGGTGTGTTCGGCGAAATGCGCTTCTTGCGTCAGGCGTACCGGCCACCACAGAACGCCGCTAGGCCGTAGCAAGGGCCGGCGGCGTATCTGCTCCGACGTGACCTGAAGTCTACTACCTGCTTTCCCTTAACACAAGAAAACCCGCCGATCAGTTACCAGAAACGGACATCATGTGGCAGGGTATCATCCGGCTGCACTTGAGTAAAGCCATTTTGCGATTTAAGGCGATTTCCCAGGCGAATTCGTGCCTCTATCTGCCGAAATAGGCGCTCTCCCTATGCCTCGACGTAGTGTGCGGCACCGATAATCGGAGGGCTGCGAGAGGAGTATTGCGCTCAAGACCCCCTATTCGGTCGGCGCGCAGGAGGCAGGGATGGCCGGAATCACGAACTCAGCCCGACTTCAAGGCCGCACCGGTGGCCGCCTCGACAAGCCGCCTTTCGGACGGCGATTCCCCAACGTCCGCTGGGAGCTTGTCGCCCTCGTCGCCATCCTCGCCATCGCGGCGCTGCTCCGTTTCTGGGACCTGGGCGCCCGCACCTTCCACGGCGACGAGGCGATCACCGCTGGCTTTTCCTGGCAACTCGCCGACGGTCGCGGCTACATCCACAACCCCCTGACGCACGGCCCCTTCCAGTTCCTGGGCACCGCGGGGGTGTTCATCCTCTTTGGCGACAGCGATTACACGGCCCGAGTGCTGCCCGCCCTGTTCGGCACGGCGCTCGTGGGCCTGCCGTTCTTCCTTCGCGGCCATCTCGGCCGAACGGGCGCTATCGTCTCCGCGCTGCTGCTGGCGGTCTCGCCGACGCTCCTCTACTTCAGTCGCTTCGCCCGAGAGGACATCTACGTCGCCTTTTTCACCCTGGCGATGTTCATCTGCATCTGGCGCTATCTTCAGCAGCCGCGACGCCTCTATCTATATATGATTGCGGCGCTCCTGGCGCTCACCTTCGCTACCAAGGAAGTCGCCTACATCATCGTCGCGCTGCTGATGGTCTACCTCAACCTGCTGGCGGCGCGCGCGCTGGCAGCACAGGTCCTCGGCGAAGCAACTCCCGACGCGCTTGAAGACGCCGCGCCCGACAGCAGCCAGCCGAGCCACTACGAGCTGCTCGGCCTGGCAGACGATGCGTCGACCAAGGACATCCGGCGCGCCTATCGCCGCCTCCTGAGGGGGCAGCACGGCGAGAGCGCCCGCAGCATTGAGCAGGCGTTCTCTGTGCTTTCCGACGCCGGCAAGCGACAATTGTATAACCGGCGTCTGGCAAAGATACGAGAGGCTGTCGGGCGACCCGTCGCACCGGCGCCTACGACCGGCCTCGTTCCCCAACTGCGACGCTTCGCCGTTTACACGGCCTTCTTGCCGGCCACGCCCCTGTTGCTACCTTTCTGGCCGTTTCTCGGCTCGCTGCGCCGTCGCCTGCGACTGGAAGTCTTCCCGCGCGCCGGCCACCTGATGATGCTCGTCGGCTGCCTGGCGCTGCCGCTCTTTGCCGCCGCCGTGGAGAAGCTACCCTTCGTCGGCGACCGCGGCGCATCCAATCCGGCCGCCGAAGTGCCTGTCATGCACGCGACCGTGCTGACTCTGCTGGCCATCGCCTTCTTCTTCGGCCTCCTCTGGCGTCGACAGGTCTGGCTGGCCGCCGCCGCCATATTCTGGCTCATCTTCATCTTCTTCTTCACCTCGTTCTTCACCAACGCCAACGGCTTCTGGACCGGCACCTGGGGCTCGCTCGATTACTGGTTGGGGCAACAGGGAGTTGGCCTGGGCAGCGAGCCCGGCTACTACTATTTCATGCTGTTGCCCGTCTACGAGTTCCTGCCGCTGGTCTTCGCGCTGGGGACCGTAATCTTCTGCTTTCTGCGAGGCAAGCGCTCGCAGAAACTGATTGCGCTGGCCGCCCTCGGCATCGTCTTCGCGCTGGCTATGGTCGGCGCGCACATGCCGCTCATCGGCCCCTACCGCACGGAAGCCGGCTTCGTGACGATAATCGCCGCCATGCTAGTGCTGCCCATGGACCCGCTGACCCGCTTCCTCCTCTACTGGACGCTTTCCGCGCTCTTCGCCTTCACCGTCGCCGGCGAGAAGATGCCGTGGCTGAACGTCCATATCGCGCTGCCGCTGGCGCTGCTTGCCGGACGGTCCAGCGGCCGCCTGATCAGCGGGCTCGAGCTGCGCGTCGGGATACCGCCGCTGCGACGCTGGGCCCCGCTGGCCCTTGCGGCGCTCTCGACAGCGCTTGCCGCCGGCCTGTTCACTCTCGCCGGCGCTGAGAGCGGGCCCGCCATAGCCGGCTGGCTGCTCGTCGCCGCGGCTTTGCTGACGGTCCTCTGGTCGGGGCGCTCCTTCAGCCCTCAGGCCGGCCTTCGCATCGCCGGAACGGCCCTTGGCGCGGCGCTCCTGGTCTTCACCGTACGCGCCTCTGTGCTTTCGAGCTGGGGCCACCCGGACGTGCTCAACAACGCGAACATGCTCGCTTCCCGCGACCGCGGCGACACCCCGATCGAGATGCTCGACTACGTGCAGACGTCGCCGGACGTCCCAGTTGTGCGAGACGCCATCGACAAGGTGGCGGCCGCCTCCGGCGAAGGCACCCACCTGCCGATAGTGATCGACTCAACCGACGATTTCTCCTGGCCCTGGGCGTGGTACCTGCGCAAGTACGATCACCTGACGATCCAGGACATCAACAAAGACTACACGCCGCCACCTGGCAGCGTCGTGCTGGCAAAATGGCAGGACAACTCCTACCTCAAGATCGATCCGACCCTCTTTACGGAAGGAACCCGCTACCATCATCGCTGGTGGTTCCCGGTCGCCTACCAGGGGCTGAGCTCGTCGCAAGTCCTGCGCGAGCTGGTGGACACCAGCGCCTGGGAGAAGTGGGGACGCTATCTGGCCGACCGTTCTCTGCCGGAGGGTCTGCCGGCGCTGGACGCCGTAGTCTACTTCCCCCGCGACCCTCGCTACAGCGAAGTTCTCTCTTCGACGCTGCACAAGAAGTCGCAGTAACGGAAACTCCGCCCGTCGCGAATTCCCCGCTCAGTTTGCTTTCAGGAAAGTACTTGCAATTTCTTTTTCAATGTTCTAGTCTGTCGGGGTCTAAACATCCGGTACTGCTGTTTGGCCTCGGCTCATCGTCGAGGCGGGCCGATGACCGAGCCGCGCCGGCTTGTCAAGGAGGTCATCGCGTGCCATACGAAGAAAAGACTCTCACGTGCCAGGGTTGTGGATCGGAATTCATCTTCTCGGCGGAAGAGCAGGAGTTCTTCGCCAGCAGATCCTACACAGAGCCGAAGCGCTGCCCGACCTGTCGCGCGGCGCGACGCAGCGAGCGAGCGGCAGGCGGCAGCTCTGTGCGAACGCGGGAGATGTTTCCGGCGGTGTGCGCCTCTTGCGGCAAAGAGACGACGGTCCCCTTCGAGCCCAAGGAGGGAAGGCCGGTTTACTGCCGCGATTGCTATATGACACACGGCTCGGACAGCCCGCGAGCCCAGATGTAGCTCGTTGCACCCGGAAACGAGTATCCCTTTAGATGCCGCGCGATGACGGCATCGCCGACAGCTCGCCCTACACGTAGCCGATTTCAGCCGATAGCGGAATGTCGCTGCGCATGAAAGTGGCGCTCGCCCGGGCAAGCTCCTTGCCCCCAGAGTCGGAAAGCTTCGACTCAGCGACGAACAGCCGCCGCGAACGGTGGACAACCTCGCCGACGGCCGTGATCGCTCCCTCTGAGACCGGACGCAGCAAGTTGGCGTTCAGCGACGCAGTCAGCATGAATACGTCGGGTACCAGCGAACTGACGGCGAAGAACGCGGCGTCATCCAGCGCCTTGAAATAGAAGGCGGCGTGGACAGCGTTTGCCGCGTGGAAGAAGTCGCGCCGCACCTCTATCGTTATGACGGCACGCCCTTCCGAAACGCGCATTGTCGGCCGAAAGTACTCGTTGATCGGAGCGGAGGCGAACATTCGCTCGAGCCTTCGGAAGTGCTCTTCATCGCTCAAAATGCACCTTCCCTCGTCGCCGGCCCGTCAGCCGATGACGCCTTCGCGCTCAAGTCGCTCGATATCCGAAGGCGTCAGACCCAGCACGTTCTCCAGCACGTAGGCGTTGTGCTCGCCGAGCTTGGGCGCGCGCTTCAACTGCGGTTCGCAGCTCGACATCTTCCAGGGCATCCCCACCAGATCGTACTTCCCGCTGCCGTCGGGGCGCTCCACCTCTATGAAGGCGCCTCGCTCACGCAAGTGCGGATCGTGGAAGAGGTCCTGGCCGTCGCGGGCGGGCGCGGCTGCGACGCCGGCGGCGCCGAGGCGATTCGCCGCGTGGTCTCGGTCCTGACGTCGCGTCCAGGCGGCGATGATCTCGTCCAGTTCCGCTTCGTTGCGCTTGCGAGACGCCGTGTCGGCGAAGCGAGAGTCGGCAGCAAGCTGCGGCATCTCCATCACCTCGCAGAGCGCCGCGAACTCCGCGTCGGTCTCGACGGCGATGGCCAGCCAGCGGTCGATCCCCCAGCAGGGGTAGACGTTGTGCGGTGCCATGAGCTCGTCGCTGTTGCCTTTGCGGTCTGGGACGCGACCAGTCATCTGAAAATCCAGCAGCACCTCTCCGATGAGGGAGGTGACGCCTTCGCACTGGGAGAAGTCGATGAACTGCCCTTCGCCTGTTTGCCGGCGATGGCGAAGGGCGGCCACGATTGCGAAGGCGGACGCGGTCGCGTTCATAATGTCGACGTCGCCGACGGCGTGAGCGGGCGGACCGTCAGGATAGCCGGTTATATAGGCGCCGCCGCCGACGGCGTGATTGACGGCGGCATAGCCGGCGTAGCTACCCTCCGGGCCTTCACCACCCCGGGCACTGGAGGAGAGCATAATGATTCCAGGTCTGATCTGGGACAGCGCTTCGTAGCCGAGCCCCATACGCTCCATGGCGCCGGGCCGCATGTTCTCGACGACCACGTCGCTGACGGCTATCAAGCGCTTCAAGAGGTGCATGCCTTCGGGTCGCGCCAGGTTGAGGGTAACGCTGAGCTTGCTCTGGTTAGCGACGAGGAACATCATCGATTCTTCGGTGCCCAAATCGGTCGGCGCGGCGTCGGCGAGAGGCCAGATGACGTAGCGACGGAAGAAGTCGAGGCGGTCGCGGCTCTCGATCTTGATGACTTCGGCGCCAAGCGCGCCAAGCAGCATGCTGCAGAAGGGGCCTGCCCACACCCAGGTCATGTCGACGACGCGGACGCCTTCCAGTGGCAGTCGTTGCTGGTTCAAGGCGTGGCATCCTTCCAGATCGCGTCGGACTCGCGGAGCGCCCGGCATTCGCCATCGGAATAGCCGAGAATGTCGCGCAGCACTTCGTCGTTGTGCTGGCCGAGCAGCGGCGCCGGGCGGCTGACCCGCGGCGGCGAGGCCGTCATCTTGTAAGGCCAGCCGGCGTATCGGAACTTGCCGGCCTGCGGATGCTCCACGTCGACGAAGTAATCGCGCGCCAGGTACTGGCGGTTGTTGAGCACCTCTTCGGCGTTGTACATCGTGCCGACGGAGAAGCCCCTGGCGGAGCCCTGGTGGTGAAAGTCTTCCTTCTTCTGGGTCTTCGCCCATTCGTCCATCTTCTCGCCGATTTCGAACAGGTGGCCCATCCGGTAGGGGAAGCTGTTCCACTCTTTGCCGGAGGCCCAGTCCGGGTTGCCCATCAGATTGACGAGGCCGCGCCAGTGCGAGTCCTCGACGATGAACAGGACGACGTAGCCATCGGCGCACTCCATGCGTCCCATGTAGGGCGGTCGGTCGGTGACACGACTCCAACTGACGCGCTGGTGGACGTTGTTGGCAAGGACGCCGCGGATGAGCGAGAGGATGCTCTCCTGCTCGGAGATGTCGATAAGGCTGCCGTCACCGTCATCGCAGCCGAGAAGCGCAGCCGCGGTCGCCAGCGCCGCCGTCAGTCCCGCGTGGTAGCCGGTCGGGTAGCCGCCGGTCTTTACGGGCGGGCGGCTGATATCCGGCGAGCGCGGCGGCAGCAGTGTGCCCACGCCGCCGCTATGGTAGCCGGTGAGATCGGTCCCCTTCCAACCGGAGCGCGGGCCCGTTCGACCGTAAGGCGTGATGGAGGTAACGACAAGCTTCGGGTGTCGCTGGTGCAGCGTCTCCCAGTCGAGCCCGACCGATTCGAGCCACCGGAGCACGTGGTTATCGACAAGTACGTCCGCCCAGGCGACGAGCCGCGCCAGGACGTCGTGACCTGCCGGCGCAGCCACGTCGAGGGCGATGCCGCGCTTGCTCGTGTTCAAGTTCAGGAAGAGGCCGCTTCGTTCGGGGTCCAGCGTGTCATTCGGGAAAGGGCCGCGGCGCCGCGCGGGATCGCCGTCTGGCGGCTCTTCGACCTTCACGACGTCGGCGCCCATGTCGGCGAGCAGCTTGCCACAGTAGGGCCCGGAGACCATGCCGCCAAGCTCGACGACTTTGACGCCCTGGAACGCGCCTCGCGCCATCGTCCGCCCCCTACATCGAAATCGACGGGATCATACATCGAGTCGAAGGCAGAACGCTAACGCGGGGTCGAAGCGAGGGCGCGCATTTCGGCGCGACGAGCGAAGCGAGGAGCGCACCCGGAACGCGATCATCGTACCTAGCACTGCCGTCTCGCAGGATCGATGGGGCTGCGACGCAACATGAGGATTCGTTACTTCTAGCGGCGTGGTGTCTGCGTCCGCCTCCGGCGGACGCAGCTCCGAACCCGATCAGGAAACGACCGCGGCCATCCCCCGTCGGAACGCTTCCAGGTTCATGGCCAAACGGTCCGCCGACGAACCGTCCCTACCCGCAGGCAGGCTCTCGCGCAACTCCGCCTCGAACGCCTCCGCGCCGACCGGCAGGATCCCGGTGCCCACCAGCGTGCCCATCATCACCACGTTCGCCAGAATCGGCGGGCCCAGCTCAAGCGCGATGTCCGTCGCGTCGACCACCCAGGATCGGTTCGACAGCTCGGCCAGCACCGACGCGATCTCGTCCGCCGTCGGGTACTTCGCGCCGCCGCTGCTCACCGCCGCCGGGAATACCGGCCGCGAGTTCGTGATGACCGTGACGTCGGCGTTCCCGTACTGCGCCAGCACACGCAGCGTCTCAATCGGCTCCAGCCCGACGATCACGTCCGCCTGCCCTTCGCCGATCAGCGGCCCGTACTGCATCCGCCGCGACACCCGCAGATGGCTCATCACCGCGCCGCCGCGCTGCGACGCGCCATACGTCTCGCCTATCGTCGTGTGGAAACCGCCGCGAACGAGCACCTTGCCGACGAGCTGCGACAGGAGAACGTTCCCCTGCCCGCCGACGCCGGTAATAATTATGTTAAGCGGTTCCTTCTCCATCATTACGCCGGCTCCCTGATGATCGCTCCCGCCGGGCAGATATCCGCGCAAACACCGCAGCCGGCGCAGAGCACCTCGTCGATGCCGGCAACGCCTTGAGATATGTCCCAGGTCAGCGCCGGGCACTGGAACACGCGCATGCACAGCCGCGAGCAGCCGCAGCTCTCGCCGAGGCAGCGCTCGCTGTCGACGTGCATCTTGAACGCCGGCTTCTCCTTGCGGGCGCGGACCAGCGCGCACTCCCGCTTGACGATCATCACGCGGACGCCTTCGCCTCGCATGAGGTCGAGCAGCTTATCCGTCGTGCCCTGCAAGTCGAACGGATCGGTCTCTTCGACGCGAACGCCCAGAGCGCGACAGATCGTCGCAATGTCGACGGTGGGCGTGTTCTCGCCCGTCGCGCTGCGGCCCGTGCCGGGATGCGGCTGGAAGCCCGTCATCGCCGTTGCACTGTTGTCGAGAACGAGAAGCGTGAAATCGGCGCGATTGTAGATGCCGCTGATAATCGCCGGTATCGTCGCGTGATAAAATGTCGAATCGCCGCAGACCGTCAGCACCGGCTGCGTGAAGCCGAACTCCGCTAGCTTCCCGAAGCCGCAGGCCATCCCCGTGCCGGAGCCCATCGCCTGCATCGTCTTGACCTGGAAGTAGCCGGCCGGACCGACCGCCATCGAGTAGCAGCCGATGTCGCCGCTCACGAAGCCGTCGCGCCCGTCCAGCTTGAGCGCGTTCTTGATCGACCAGAACGTCGCGCGATGCGGACAGCCCGCGCAGAAGCCGACGATCCGCCCGTGAGTGAACGGCGAAGTGAGCGCCAGCGCCTTCTCCGAGTATTCCGGCTCGACGGCGCGATACTCGATGCCCAGGATTCGCACCAGCGCCGCCGTGACGATATCCGGATTGATCTCGCCGAACGCGGGAATGTGCCCGCTCCGCTTGCCGTAGAATCGCACCGGCCCGACGCCCGCCGGGTCCTCGCCGACGAGTTCCTTCAGGTTGCCCTCCAGGAACGGGTCGATCTCTTCGACGACCAGCACTTCGGCCGTCCGCGACAGATGCTCGCGGACAAGCTTCTCGGGAAGCGGCCACGTCGTCGCCAGCTTGAGGATGCCGACGCTCTTCTCCAGCTCCAGCGCCCTCACAGCCTCCAGCGCGTAGAACCAGCCGCTGCCGCTCGTCACTATCAGCAGGTCCGGCGCCTCCGGCCCCTCGTAGCGGTTGAACGGCGAGCTCTCGAAGATCTCGCGCACGCGCTCCATCTTCCTGTTCGCCAGCATGTGCTTGAACGGCGCCGGCACCGACGTGAACTCGACCGGGTTCGACGGCGCGAAACGGGCGTCCCTCGCCGGCGGCAGGCGCTCGCCGATCTCCACGTCGCCGCGCGCGTGCGAGGTGCGCGTCACGCCGCGGATCAGCACAACGCTCTTCATCTCTTCTGACAGCTCGTACGCCCAGCGGGTCATGTCCTTCTCTTCCTGGAAGGTGCCGGGTTCCAGCAGCGGCAGGTTCGCCCACTTGGCGACGATGCGCGAGTCCTCTTCTTCAGTGCTGGAGAGCGCGCCTGGATCGTCGCAGGTGACGAGGACGATGCCCGCCTTCGTGCCGGTCAGCGCTAGCCCCATCAGATAATCGAGGACGACGTTGAGGCCGTTGTGCTTCATGGCGACTAGCGATCGCACGCCGGAGAAGGCGGCGGCTGCGGCGGCTTCGAGCGCGACCTTCTCGTTGACCGACCACTCGACGTAGATGCCCGCGTCCTTCGCCACGTCCGCCAGCGAGCCGATGATCTCTGACGATGGGTTGCCCGGATAAGCGGCGGCAAAGCCGATGCCCGCCTCCAGCGCCCCGCGCGCAATCGCCTCGTTGCCCATCAAGAGCTGTCGCGTGCCTTCGTCGAATGTCGCAAGATTTGCCATGTTACTTACTCTCCGCCGGTCCGTCCGCGAGAAGCTTCTGTCGCGTCTCCGGGCGTAGCTCCAGGTAGAGCAGGTCGTCATCGCTGCCCGTCATCGCGCGGATATTCGCCAGCGCCCGCCTCCGCTTTCCCTGCGACGCGCGCTTCAGGTGACTCAGGTTCTCCTCAGGCAGAGCGTCGGTCTCGATGACGCCGGCCACCCGCGCCGCATCCACCAGCTCGCTCCCGCGTCCGCTGCGAACGATGAGCGTATTCCAGCCGTCGATGCCTTCCGCGGTGCCGACCGCCACGTCGGCGAACTCCGCCGTCATGTCCAGGCAGACGTTGCAAGAGGGTCGGATGAAGCGGCGCACTTCGTCGAGCGAAATAGAGAGCTTTTCGGCGCCGGCGATGACCTGGAGAACGTTGGCCGGCGGCGGCGGGATATCCAGCTTGGAAACGCGCTCCAGCGGCGTCCTTTCAGCGAGGAAGGCGGCGAAAGCGCTGTAATCGAGCGCCCACGTGCAGAACAGGCCGACCACGAGCGACAGCTTGTCCACGTTGTTGCGAGTCTCCAGCGGCGAGGCGCGCATCTTCGCCAGCGCCAGCGCCTGGCATGGCGTGGCGACGACGCCGACCCGTCGCACGTCCTCGCGCTGCGCCTCCCGATTGAAGGCGGCGAGCGTCGGCGCGGCGACATAGTTGGAGCCGGCGTGCGAGAGCACTTCCGACGCGTCGCGGGCCAGCACGCCCGCCGGCAGCAGCGACTCATCGCTCTTCGTGACGACGGCGCTGTCGATTATCCCGTGCTCGATGGCGAAAGCAACCAGGGCGCTGACGGCGCCGCCGTACTGCGCCTTCTCGCGCACGTCTTCGCGGGCCGCGCGTGCCATGAGCACCTCCGCGACCCGCCCGATCGGCCCGCCGTTGTAAGCGGCGCCGAAGGACGCTTCGCTCGCCTCGTCCAGGTCGGTTGCCGTGCGCGGGCAGAAGCCGTAGCAGCGCCCCTGCTCGACGGCACAGTCGTCGAGCGCGACGATCCGGCCGCGATAGGCGACCAGGTACGGGCACATGCCGACGCAGGCGCCGCAGCCGGCGCATAGCCCGCGGTCGATGACGTCAGCGCGGAGGCTGAGTCCCCCCTTCACCTCTGTTGTCACTCTCCGCTCCCTTCGACGCTTTGACGAAGACGACAAATAGCAGCTAGATGCTTTCTAAATTGTACCATGGCGCAGCAGCCGGCCGCCACGACGGTCGAACGGCAGGCTTGAGAGGAATGATACGCCGATGCCTCCTCACGGCAAAGGCGATGTCCCCAGCATGCGGACACTCCTCGT
>CAWJHZ010000009.1:0-19257 GCA_963842845.1 uncultured Chloroflexia bacterium | reverse complement strand
GCCGCCTGGGAGGGCGAATCGCCACCGACGGCCCGTCTCGTAGTCGTCGACGGCCCGGATAAGGGGAAGAGCGTTCCGCTGGGCGAGGAGGCGGTCACCCTGGGCGCTGACGCCGATTGCGCGCTTAGGCTTGCGAACCCGGACGGTCGCGTCGGCGGGCGGCAGGCACGGGTCTGGCTGCGGGAAGGGCATTTCATGCTGCACCACCTGGAAGGGTCGCGCTTCGTAACGCAGGTGGGAGAGCGGCAGGTCTCTTGGGCGGTGCTCGAGGACGGCGACGAGATCGTCATCGGGCCGCACCGGCTGCGGTTCGAGGCGACGACGAGGAGCAAGGAATAACACCACGATTGTAGCGGGCTTTCCGTTTGCTGCCTTCGATGCCCCCCCCGCTCCAGCCAAACCACACCGACTCTCCATCCCGAAACTGCCCCTCAGGGCTGTCGCCTGATCTCGAGCTCGAGGGAGGTCATCGTTTCCCCGGCAAGTGGCACGAGGGTCGTCAAGACCTTTCAGACTCGGCCAATAATGCGGGCTCGCCATCAACCGTCGGATGTATCTTCGCTCACGTGACAGTCAGCATCGCGGTGAATCCGCGGGCCAGAACCTCGAACTAAGAGCCTGATGAATTTGTTTCGCAAATTTCACTCTCCAGGCAGTCCTTGCACGTCTACACGGGCCAACGGAGTCTGAAGACCCTGCCGGCGCGCCTGAATGGCTTCCAACTCGTGCAGGGTCTGAAGCAACTGCCGATGGAGGTGACCCTCGTACCGAATCACCTTGCCCAGGCTCGGTTCGTCGGGTAGCAGACGCTCCCGGACCAGGCGCTCCCGCTCACGCGAAACGCTCTCCTCTTTGCGCGTCTGCCCGGCCAGAAGCGCCTTGGCCTGCAGGCGGACCTCATTCCATATGTCTTTCACTTCTTGTCCGGCATGAGCAGCAATTGCCTCCAGCCCCCGGCGTACCGAGCCGACCGTCAAAGCATCGGAAGACTCGCAGTCGAAACTAGGGTCGTCGAAGGGGGCTGGCAACTCAATCCCCCTCAGGTCAACGTGCGCTATATCGGCGGCAGCGAACATGATCTGACAAGCGTATACACCAGAGATTGGTGCCGTGTCTTCTGCCTCCAACAAGCCATCGACAAGGCCTGCATAATCACGCTCCATCTCTACTAACGATGCGATGGCATCGGGATACTTGACTGCGTGTTCGTCCAACCCCCCTCGAGCAGATCCGCTGGTATCCTCTTTTGTGCGAAGTCAATGTTCCCGCACTCGTATCTGGCAATCCGTGCCAGCCGCCAGAGCAGGAGAGCGACCCTGTCCGCCAAAGCCATCTCCAGGTGGCCGACTGGCGTCAAGCTCGACAGCACGCCCACGCGGTGCGCTTGCCAATCCTCCTCCCGCTCTAAGCCGGGAATGACGGCCACGGTAGACAGCCCACCATGCTGGATAGCATTAAGGCGCACAGCTTCCTTCCCTCTTTCAGTCTTTGGTCCGCGCCTTGCCATATGAACACCTCCTCTGGTAATGGTGGACTAGCCTGTTCAACCCTTCTTTATCGACATTATCGACAGCAAACACTGGCGCATAAATATTACCCGGTGAACGTGTCGAACCGAAAATGGCTTCTCGTCGACAGCGCAGCGCGTAGACGACCAGTGTCAACCGTGTAGATGCGTACCCGCAGGCCAAGACGAATCTGGGAGCCAGGCAGAGCAGGGGAAGATAAGTGAATGCGACCGGCCTCGCGATCGAGGCCAAGCCGACTCCTCGCCACCCACCCGTTGAGTATTGCGAGAAAGGGAGACTTCTGCGAGGGACGACTGGCGTTTGGGAAGGCTCTTGTCTAGGAGATTCGAACGTACCGCCGGTCCACGACCATCGTCGTTCCCGGCACCACCTCACCTGTCTGCCTGAAGTGCTCCAGAATCCGAGAACGGTCAATCTCGACTTTGATCCGACGGAACTCCGCTGGTACGTCACCCGCACAGACGATATCACAGGAGGGAGGAGCTTTGGCCAGGGACACCGTTAGCGTCGGCCCGCTCACCTTTTCACGCGCCATCGCCTCCATCTCACTCAGCAGGTAGCGTTGCAACCAGTCTACGCGGCCCGCAAGATGCCTCTTCCGTCCTTGCAGCCTGTCTACCTCCGCGGCAAGAACCGTCACGTCAGCCTCCATGGACCGAATGATCTTGGCGATGCTCAATACCTTCTCGTCAAAGGCGCCGCCAAGGCCACTTAACAGATCGTGATAACGAGTCTCATCCTCGCCATCTCCAGAGGCTTCGCTGAGCTCTTCAAGGACGGAGCGATAAGCATCGGTCAGTTCATACAGCTTCATTGTCCTTGCCTCTCTCTCGCCAGCCTCATCCTCAAGGCCATCGCGTGCTTGCATACCCCTCGATACGTGTAAGCCGCACAGCTGCAACGAATGTGGCCCCAGGGGCTGACGTCTAGCTTAAAGTAGGAGCCCGGCTCGGCGGTGCGGCTGCGCGCGAGGTAGCGATTGGTTCCCGCCAGCTTGACGAGGCGGACCCGCTCGGCAACAGCTCAATCCTTCGCCCGGGCTTCTAGTTCAGAAGGTTCCACAGCCCGCACCCCAGTCAACTAGCCTGTTGGGCGCGGTCACCGATGCCGTCGGCACTCATTCCCGGCAGCCGGTTCAGCCTCGCTCGCTCATAAGCCTGAGTGATATTGGCCCGTACGAAGGGCCTCTCAATTACGAGCATACGCGCGAGACCAGCTAAGCAGTTGCTTCCCACGAAGTAGTCTCTCTGCTCCTCCACGTCTCGAAGTCCCCAAAGAAGGTTGGGTAAGGCCGAGCCGCAAGCATCGCAAGTGCTGTCCTTGGGATTGCGCACCATGCCCCGGAACCTCCTTAGCCTCTTGCCCGCCGCAAACAGAGCAAGTTTCGCCTCATATCGGGAGCCGTACATCTATCTCTCCTTTCTTGATCGCCGCTCTCAATAGCGGTTGCAGGCCCGGCAGATCTGCGGGGACACCGTCTCTCCCCGTTCCGTGCAGTACATCTGCAGCCACGAACAGGGCTTCGACTTTGCCAGGACCTCGTCCTCCACAGCGCCGCCGGCGATGGCCAGATCTGCCTTGAAATCGGCAATAGAATAGGAAGGCTTCTGAGCCTTCTGGTCATCGGCATAGGCCAGCCAGAAATGGGGATCGTTGGTCTGCGAGGCAACGATGTACCAGGTCACCTCCTGGAGGGGGCAGTTTTGCATTCGATTGCAAACTTCGTCATCCTCCTCCCGGAAGAACACGTCCCACACCCGGGCTAGGTTATAGGCCTGGCGCCAGCCGATCCCGAAGGTACTGCCCATTGCCTCCCAGGCTCGGTCCCCGTAGACGCTGCGCTGCTTGGCCTCCCACAGAATGGCGGCTTGCGCTTTCCAGGCGCGCTGGTCGAAGCCGCGAAGGTAGAGAAAGAGGTCGACAAGCTGTTCGTCGCTGAGGTATGGTATCCCCTGGACGAGAGAATCGAGCCGCAATTCCAGGAGGTTGAGCTCTTGAAAGTACTCCGCCGGCTTGAAGTCGAGGCTAAAGAGGCGCCTAGCGACCACGGCGTCCGTCGCGACCTCAGTCACAATCAGCTGGTCTTGCGTGCGTTCCAGACGCCAATGTTGCTCAGTGATCTGGCTGTGGCATGAGCGGCAGACGACAGCCTTGTTGGATGCAGCTTCGATTTCGGGCCGGCTGGATCCTCCCATACGACGCGGCTCGATATGATGGACCTCCAGGTTACGAGAGGCGCCGCAGATCTCGCAGCGGGCATCGGGAGCAACCAACATGATCTAGACCCTGATGGGCTTGAGAGTCTCCACCGCCCGCAGTATTTCCGTAGCTGTATTATAGGCCAATGGTATACCACGTGTCAAGGGCGTAGACTGGAGCTTCCTCGGTCGACGGCTTAGTTTTGTCTTCGGACGGGCACTTGAGCGAACTAACTGGCGATGACGTCCGTCGCTTCCGACGCGAGCAAGGATTGTCTCAGAAAGAATTGGCTGTCCGACTCGGCCTGAACGTAATGACCATCTCGAGGTGGGAACGGGGCTTTCGGACAATTCGCCAGCCCGCTATGGTGAGACGCGCCCTTGATGACGTCAAACGAGAGTTGATCGAGGAGCGAAGGCGAAGGGGACCAGGCCGTCCACCCAAGCGTCGACTCAGGAGATAGGCACCGCGCCCTGGAAGACCTTAGAGACAGCGCTGGCCTTAGGATGCCAGAGAGTCGGCGGAAACGGACTGCTTCCCTGGTCGCCCTGTTTTGACGCCTCTGCACTTCCCTCTTGAGTTGCACCACCTCGCAGGCGGACGCAACATGACGGCCGCCGGGCATAAGGCGCTAAGGTAAACTGCGTTCGAAAACGTCGACCAGATTGTCATCGGCCCGCACCGGCTGCGGTTTGAGTCGGTGGGAAAGAGTGAAGTGTACCATCGCCCAGGCGAGCGAGCCGGCGTCGGCGGCGTGCTGTGACCGGCGGACTAACCGTTACAGGCAGAGTTGCCGATAGTCAAGATGGAATGAACGGCTTTGGCGTGGGTCTGAGCGCAGCCTTGGGGACCGGCATCGGAGCCTGGCTTGCCTTGCCTGGCGTGTGCCCCGGAGATCTCCTGATGGGCATGCTCGGCTGGGGCGTGATCTTTGGGTTCATCTTCCATCTTTACCAGTTGGCCCTCCACGGCGTCCACCCCCCGTTCGGCCGCCGCTAGGATATGGATCGCCTGGGGGACACCCCAAAACCGGCACAGAACTCCCGCTCGGCCATCGACCCGCACCGGCTGCGCTTCGAGGCGACGAGGAGCGAGCATACCACTAGGCTAGTAGCGGGCCTCCCGCTTGCAGCCTTCGTTTCGATCGCTGGCCAGATTAACCTGCCCCCACAAACGCTAGCATGATCTACGCTAGTGCGTCGATAGCCAGCAGCGCTTCGCGTTCGCGCGCGGGGGGCGTGGGAAGTGACAGCTACCTAGGGGAATCTCTCCCCACACACGGCACCCTCGGCTGCGTGAGCACGAGACCATCATCGTACTCCGTCTGAGTCATGTAGATGGCCTTGATGTCGTCCTCCCAATCAACCGGAAAGACGTTATGTTTCGGTATTACGATCATGGCGGGCGGGCAGGCGATCAACTGCTGCCTCATCGCCTCGCCCCAGTCTCGTCTGGCTACGAGAGGCACGCTGTAGAAGAAGCGTCGCTCCGGCTGGCGGCCGGCGTACGTGTAAATAGCCGTCCTGTCTCCCAACACGTAGACTTCTCCTTTTGCCGACCGGATAGCATCAATCATCGTCTGCTGCGGTCCCGAGCCCGACCAGGGCAACACAACGACGATAACCGCCACGACCAAACCTCCCGCGAGCCCCATGGCGAATCTCCCCAGGCGATGCTTGAGGGAGCGTTCGAGCCCGATGGCGGCGAACAGCGCTGCCGGCGGCACGAGCAGGGCGTACTCGTGCCCCCAATCAAGGCCGGTGGCCTTCACCGATACGACCCCACAGGCCAGCCAGAGCCAGAGCAGCGCTCTGCGCTGCCAGAACAAGCCGATCAGGGCGGAAGCCCAAAGCGGCAGCGCCCCGATGAGCACGACCAGATTGGGGATGAACAGTGAAGCCAAGCCGTTCTCGTAGCCAAGATTGTGGCCGTAAGTTAGATTGAACGATACGTTGGCATCCCAGTAATCTCGCCAGATCGGCAGGAACGGCAGCGAGACAGCAAGACACACCAGCGAGCCGCCTATCGCTACGCGCCAAGTATCCTTTCGCCAGAGCAGCACAAGAACGGGCGCGAAAACGATGGCGACCGGCTTCGTCATAACCGCAATCCCCAGCAGCGCGCCCGCAAGCACCGGCGACCCGACGGCAAGCGACGCCAGCAGCGGCAGGAGCAGAAATGCTTCTGTGTTGGCTTTGGCGAGCATGAACGGGTTTGCCATCAGCAGCGTATAGGCAACGACCGCCAGCGAAGCCTGTCGACCCGAAAGCCAGCGCCTGGCCAGCAGCGCCACTACCGGGACCGTGGCGGCCACCATCAGCGCCGCCAGAACCCGCTTCGAACTCGATGCTCGCGCCGAGCCCCCCAGGCAGATACCAGAGATAGATCAGCGGAGGCTTATGATCGAAGAGGTCGTGGTACGGCCACTTTCCGTGGACGATGCCCGTCGCGATGATCTTGTAAACGGCCTCGTCGGGGTCGTAGGGAAGGATGAATGCAAGTACGGTCAGCCATGCGGCAAGCAGGGCCGCGCAGACTTTCCACTGCGCCCCGAGATTCGCGGGCGGTGCTGGCGCAATCTGTCGAACGGAAGCGGCGATGTTTCGCCTCTCTTCCCGAGCGTAAGTCACAGTATATAAACCTGTCTAAAGGAGTAGGTTGATCCTAGTGACGGCATCATCGGGCCGCACCGGCTGCGCTTCGAGTGGGCACCGAAGGCGGGGCCTCCGGCGCCCTAGCGGCGGACGAAAACCGATTCCACGGGCCCAGTGAACTCCTCCTGCCAGTCGCTCGCAACGCTCATCGCCTTCGCGAGCTTCGAGTCGCGCTGCACCAGCGCCACTTCGACGCCGTATTGCGCGAGCAAGTCGTCCCAGCCGTCGTCCACGCGCAGGATGTGGATGTAGTCGCCGAAGATCTTGCTGCCGTAGAACTCCTCGCGACCGTCGATGAAGACCGGCGTATTGGGATAGAGGCGGTCGATAACGTAGCCGCCCCAGCCGTAGTCGTTGAAAAGACGAGCGCCCGAGTAGTTGTTCTTGATGAAGGTGACACCCTCAGAAGGATAGCCTGCGGTGCTCGGGCTGAAGCCAGCCATAGCATGGCCGAACGACGGGCCAACGACGAGCGCACAGAACGCCAGCGCGGCGATGAGCGCTACTGCAAACGGCGTGCGCAGCGTCGTGCGGGAGTCGCCGAGAAGACCGGCAGCGGGCCAGTGGTCCGCCACGGCAGACGCGACGACGGGCAGCAAGAGCAGGACGGCGAAGGGCACGTTCCGCATGGCCTGGACGCTGATGACGACAGCAATCAGCGATATCACGGCGAGGAAAGGCCGTCGCCTTTGCCAGGGCAGCGACAAGGCGAGCAGGACAAGCGTCAACGTGATCGGGATGTTGACGAGCTGCGAGAAGTCCGGCCGCTGCCATTCGACAATAACCGAGCGCTCAGCACCGCCTTGCAGGTAGTGCATCGGATAGATAAGGATTTCCGGCCCGTTCGGGTTGGCGAGCGTCGCGAGGAGGCAGCCGCCGGCGACCAGCAGCGGCGCCCGCAGGTCGGTGGCACGCCTCCGCAGCCAACGGATGATCTGCAAGGCTGTCCAGACAGCCACGACCATCAGCCCATAAACGAAGCCGAGGTGCAGGTTGACCCATAGCGCCATCAGCGGCGGGAGGACCCACAACGGCAGAGCGTCGCCTTCCTCTCGACGCTGGAGGATGTAGACGAAGACGGCGAAGAGTAGCCAGGTGAACTCCTGCGGCCGCACAGCGACGAAGCGAGGCATGACGAAGATTGCCGGCAGCATCAGGAGCACCATCAGCTTCGTGCCGGAGCCCAGGCGCCGGCCGAGAGCGAACATGACGAGCAGCGCCGCGCCAGGGAGGACGCCGAAGATAAGCGCGTTGCCGATATAGCCGACCACGGATTCGATACCGTAGATGAATACCTCCGACAGCCATTCGTGCGTCACCCAGGCCTTACCGGCCGCGGTCCAGGAGAACGGGTCGTGACGGGGGATGCCGGATTGGACGATTAGCTGTCCGGTGCGCAGGTGCCACCAGAAGTCGGGGTCGACTTCCCTCAGCAGCGAGAGTATCGTGAGCAGGGAGACCACCATCACGAGCTGGACCCAGGCGATGGGCACCCGGCGTCGCAGGGAAGGCCGCGCGATAGCTGGCGCGGGCGGTGAGGGAGGCTGAGTCATGTCAGGCGCGCTCCGATCTTCAGACGCACCGTATGATACAGGCTAGGCGACGGAGCGGCAAAAACCCCGGCTTTCTCCCAGAATGCAGGCCTGCCTCCGCACGATGAGGCTACTACGAATCTGCCGCGAACCTGCATAGATTGTTTCCGACGTAGATACTTGACAAAGCGGCCGTAACGTCTGTAAAGTAAATCCGTTAATCTCTATTGGTGGCAGTTCTGCAAGAAGGGGGGAAGGAACCCCCGCCAATCCCCTTTTAGCAGCGCCCTTGGTGTAGTGTTATCACTTGCATAGTCGGTAAGCGCCGGCGTCGGCCTTATGGCCATCGCTGTAGGAATGACCATCGTCGAACGCCGGTGCACGTTCTTTAGCGGCAAATAGATACACGGAGGTCCCGCCGGGGCAAGCCGACGGGACCGGGGCAACAGGAGCGCAGGGGCCCCCAGGTTGCGAGCCCAGTATAGCTTCGGGGTTGAGCACTCGCAATAGGGCGAAACGCTGAATCCGGGGCGAAAACGGGCTGATGATGCCTTTGTCTCTCCTGGTTGCAAAGGGGGTGATGCCCGCGACCAAGGACACGGACCCAACGCAGCGGCCGCGTGGCCGTACTAGCGTTCGTTCTTACAGCAACCGAAAGGAGAGAGACAAAGAATGCTGGACAAATTGATGGTGAAGCTGCTGACGCTGAAGACGTTGCTCAGCGGCGAGCGGGGCCAGGACATGCTTGAGTACGCCATGCTCGGCGGGTTGATCGTGATCGCCATCCTCGGGGTTACGACAGCGCTGTCGGGTGACCTCACGAACATGATCAAGGGCATTGGCAACTGCATCGACTTTAACAGCGCAACCACCTGCTCGGCCCCCTTCTAGCAAACCATGCGGTTGGGGGGCGGATGCGGTTTCCGCCCCCCAAAGTCCTAACTCAGCGGGCAGGAGAGGCAGCGTGAGACGCATCAAGTGGGGTGTAGGGTTTGCCCAATCCCAGCGCGCCCAAACAATAATCGAGTTTGCATTCATTATGCCGATCATATGCGTGTTTCTTTTCGTGATCGTTGACTTCGGCATCGCTCTGGACCACCGGATCCTTCTCCAGCACGCCGTCCGCGATGGCGCCCGCTACGGGGCCGTGAACGGCGACGTGAACTTCGTCAAGAGCCAAACGGTTGCCCAGGCACAAAACATCATCGACAGTAGCTGCGTTTACGTAGTCTATCAGGACGTGAACGGCGACGGCTCGAACACAAATGTCGGGGACGCCGTTGACGTGACTGTCAACTATAAGTACAACCTGTTCATTCTCCAGCCCATTTTTAGCGGTCTGCTCGGAGGCGGCGCCCTCGGCCAGATCGATATGACGGTCACGGGCAGCTCTCGTCTTGAGCAGCAGGTGGCCGGGCCGGGAGATTCAGGCACTCCGCCCCCATGCCAGAACCAATGAAGCTACTCAGACGGTTCAACGAAGAGCGCAGCCAACTCCTCCTTATGTTTGTTGGCGTATTCTCCGTTCTGATGGCTATTGGTGCCATCACCATCGACTTCGGTCTCTGGCTAAGCGAGCGTCAGGGCGTGGAGCGGGCTGCGGACCTGGCGGCCCTGGCCGGGTCGCAGAGCCTCCTCAGACACGCCACCCGAACGGACCTCGTCGCGGATCCGTTCAACCCTGGCCTGCAGACTTCTTGGTGGAAGGTGGACGAGGCGCAAGCAATCGAGGATGCATGTACGTGGGCGGCTCGCAACGGGTACGACCCGAATGCAACGGGCGGAGGTGTTTCAGTGGATGTGCACCTCAGTTGCACGAACACGGATTCGACGCTGAACGGAATCTGCCAGGGCCAGCAGGATTACTGCAGCCCCTCCCACGCATGTCCTCTCCCCAACGAAGACCCCACCAAATGGCTCACTACGGAAGGCTGCAATTCCATCAGCGTCACGGTCCAAAAGTCAACGACTCAATTGTTCTCATCCTTTTTCAATGTACCGGGAAGCGTCGTGGGTTTCGGGTCGGCAGCGGGAGTGACCGTGCAAGCCATCCCGCTGGACGCCGTATTGGTCATGGACGACACGGGGACGATGAGCGGCAATCCGATCGCCCAGGCGAAGCTAGCGGCGACCAACTTCACGAATTACCTGCTCCCGTCTCACGCCTCCACCACTCACATCGGATTCGCGCCCTTCCGCGGCTGCTACAACAGTGGGACGGTCAACATCAACCCGTTGAGCGAGTCGGACAAGAAACGCGGCTGCGTGGCGCTGGCCAGCACGTCGGCGCTCTCCACCGACAACGTGGCCTTAACCACGAGCATCAACGCGCTTCAGGCCGACGGCGGCTTTCCGGGGACGAACGTCTGCCTGGGTCTGTTCCGCGGCGAGCAGATACTTAACGGCAGCGGGTCGCAAACGGGCGCGCAAAAAGCGCTGGTTGTGCTGACCGACGGCGATAATTCGTATACCGACTATGCTCAGGCTAACCTGCCAGCTCCGAACTCACTGCCGACAGCAAACCGGCACCTTGCTAACCCAGCGCCTAACACATTTCCGTTGTCCATTACCGACAGCAACGGGTCGCCAACGGACGGCTCCGGCGTCTGCCGACCCACGCACCCGGACTACGTCCAGGACAGCACGAACTACGGGAGCGACTATGACGCGCGGATCAACGAACTGGACCAACTGACCCTGACAGAGGCCGACAAGCTGAAGGCAGAGGGTGTGACGATCTACGTCGTCGGCTTCGGCAACACCAGCACAGACAACGGAACCACCTGCACCCGGGGGCTAGTGGGCTCCGGGAGCAGTCGGCAGAACCACGAGAACTATGACCGCAACCTCGCCAAATGTATCGCCTCGTCAGCGACGGGCACGAATGACCACTATTACGAGACAGACGTCAGCGGCCTCATGAAGACGTTCCAGGCCATCGCCTGGGCGATAGTCGGGCGCTCACTCACTCAATAGCTGGAGGACAGGAGCATGGCAAGAACAATCCAGAACATGACTAAGGGGTCCGGGCGCGGGCTGTTGCTGCTTGCCCTGCTCTTCGCCGCCGTCGCCGCCATCCTGGCAATCGTGGCGCTGACGCATAGCAACAGCAATCAGAGCGTCTCCGGCAACAGCAGCGACACCACCCGCGTCGTCGTCGCCGCGGAGGACATACCGGCGCGCATGACGCTCGACGGCGGCATGCTGAAGCTGGCTGACGTGCCTAAGGACACCGCCCTGGCCGACGGCTACACGTCGACAGACGCCATCGTCGGCCAGGTCACGCGCTACCCGCTGGCCGCGAACGAGCAGGTGACGGCGCAGAAGATCGGCGTGACGAGTAACGTGACCAACGAGGGGTTGTCATCCGTGCTTCCGACCGGGACGCGCGCCTTCGCCATCACCGTATCGGAGCAGACCGGCGCCGGCGGCATGATCCTGCCGGGCGACCTGGTGGACGTCATCGCCATTTTTGGCAAGGACCTCGTTGGGGTCGACAAGGCCGTGACGCTGGTCCAGAGCGTAGAGGTGCTGGCCGTGGCGCAGAAGGCGCAAGAAGCGATCCCACCGCAGACGAGCGTGACGGCCACGCCCGACACGTCGGGCACCCTGGGCGAGCGGCCTTCGGACGCCAAGCCGAACCCCGACGCTCGCACGGTGACGCTGGCGGTCACGGAGGACCAGGCGCAGCTCCTGGAGCTCGCGGAGGTGGAGGGCAGCCTGGCGCTTTCGCTACGCTCCTTCGGCGACCGCGCGACAGTAACGCCGCCCGAGACAAATCTTGTTCCTTATGGCGCCGTTGCCAGGGTCCCATCTCCCTAGGAGTAACGATTTATGGCGAAGATTCCCGCAGTGTTAATCGTCGATCAGGACTCAAAGGCCCGCTATGACATGAAGCGGGCGGTCAAGCAGTCGAGCTTTGTGATTGCCGGCGAGGCCGGATTCGGCACCGAGGCGGTGTCGATGGCTGTGGAGCTGAAGCCGGACGTGGTGCTTCTGGGCATGCGCGAGCCGGTCATGCGCTCCATGCAGACGGTAGAGTCGCTTCTCAATGCCCTGCCGGAGACACCGGTCGTCGTCTACTCCGCCTCGCGCGACATCGACATGGCGCGTCGGGCGATGCTGGCGGGAGCGCGCGACTTCCTTACGGCACCGGTGAGCAGGGAGGACGTGGGCCAATCGATAGCGTCGGTGCTGGAGTCGGAAGAGCGACGGCAGATGCGGCTGCGCGGCCAAACGGCATCGTGGGGGCCTCAGGGAACGGTAATCACTGTCTTCGGCGCCAAGGGCGGCGTGGGAAAGACGACCGTGTCCGTGAACCTGGCGGCGGCGCTCGTGCAGCAGACGGGCCAGTCGGTAGTGCTGGTAGACGGCGACAACGGCTTCGGCGACGTCTGCGGCATGCTTGATATCCAGCCGGAGCGTAGCGTCGTCGACCTTGCGCGCGATCTATCAACCGTTACCCGCGACACACTTCCCAAGTACCTAATGCAGCATTCCAGCGGCCTCAACGTCCTGGCAGCGCCGTCGCAGACGATGGCCTGGCGAGCCGTGAAAGCCGACGAGTTCCGCAAGGTAATCGATTTGCTCTCCAAGAGCCATGATATCGTCGTCATCGACACCGTGGGCATCCTCAACGACCTGACGCTGGTCGCTCTCCAGGCCGCGTCGCTCGTGCTCTGGGTCGTGACGACTGAGTTCGCGAGCGTGCGCGACTCCCTGCGAGCGCTAGAGGCCCTGCGTTCGGCGTCGTACCCAGAGGAGCGCGTGCGAATCGTGACAAACGACCTGGCGACGCGCGACGGCGTCCGGGCCACCACCATTCAAGAGGTGCTGGGCCACCAGGTCTTCTGGCAGGTGCCCTTCGACCAGAGAGTGCGCGGCGACTCACAGGTGGGAGAGCCGGCGGTGCTGCGGCATCCGTCAGCGGTCGGCGCTCGCAGCCTCACAGACCTTGCGAAGACGATAGTCGGCATTCAGCCGGCGCGCCAGGGTCTCTTCGGTCGCCTGAGGGTCCTCGTGGGCCGGGAAGGTGAGCATCAGCGCAGCACCACCACAAAGGAGAGCCAGGCGTGATGAAAGACCTAGACGAAATCACAAGAACGATGCGAACGATGGACGAAGACGCCGAGCGCCTTTCGACGGAGGAATTCGATCTCGTCACGGCCGTCCACCAGAACCTGATCCGCGAGATCGACCTGGAGGCCGTCGAGAAGCTCGATCCGGAAGAAGCGCGGGACGCCGTGCAGGTCACGGCGCGCGCGCTCCTGGCGCAGATTGCGCCGGGAGTATTCGGCGAGCAGGCGGAGCGCGTCGTACGGCAGGTCCTGAACGAAGCGATCGGCCTGGGACCCATCGAGCCGCTCGTCGAGGACGGCTCCATCTCAGAAGTCATGGTGAACTCGCCTGACGAAGTCTACTACGAGCGCGACGGCGTGATTTACCTGTCGGACGTGCGTTTCCGCGACAAAGCGCACATCATGCGCATCATCGACCGGATCATCTCGCCTTTGGGGCGTCGAGTCGACGAGCAATCGCCGTTCGTGGACGCGCGCCTCCCCGACGGCTCGCGCGTGAACGTCATCATTCCCCCGCTGGTGCCGAAGAGTCCCGTACTTACGATACGCAAGTTCCGTCCGGACCGGTACACTATGAGTGACCTCGTCGCCAATGGCACGATTACTCAGCCGCTGGCGGACTTCCTTCAGGCCTGCGTGCGTCTACGGATGAACCTGGTGATTTCGGGCGGCTCCGGCACAGGCAAGACCACACTGCTGAACGCAGTTTCTTCCTTTATCCCCAGCAGCGAGCGCATCGTCACAATCGAAGACCCGATCGAACTGAAGCTCCAGCAGAGCCACGTCATCTGCGCGGAGGCGCGGCCGCCCAACATCGAGGGTAAGAACGAGGTCACGCAGCGCGAGCTGTTCCGCAATGCCCTGCGCATGCGCCCCGACCGAATCATCGTCGGCGAGGTGCGCGGCGCGGAAGCATTCGATATGATGCAGGCGATGAACACCGGCCACGAGGGATCGATGACAACGGTGCATGCCAACTCGACGCGCGACGCCCTGGCCCGAATCGAGAACATGGTGCTGATGGCCGGTCTGGACCTGCCGGTGCGCGCGATCCGCGAGCAAATGGCCTCTGCGTTCCATCTTATGGTGCACCTTAGTCGCTCCGCCGACGGACGCCGCCACGTCACGCTGGTGAGCGAGATCACCGGCATGGAGTCGCAGATCGTCACCATGCAAGACCTGTTCCGATTCGACCAGAAGGGTGTGGACGCCGAGGGCCGCCTCTTCGGGAATCTTGAGCCGACAGGCATAATGCCGACGTTCGTAGACCGTTTCGCGAAGAGCGGTATTAATCTGGACCTGGGCGTTCCGACCGGATTGAGGAAGTAGATCGCCATGATTGCGGGACTTGCGGTCGCGCTCATAGTTGTCGCGCTGCTCTGCGCCGGCGCCGGTTTCTACGTCATGAACGTGAGCGGCGAAGAGGAAGCGCGCCTGCGCTCCCTCCGGGGGCGGACCGCTCAAACGGAGGCGGAAGAGGCGCTGCTGCGACGGGGCAGTTCCTCGATTCCCGCCCTCCGACGCGTCCTCGACACGAGCGTCTGGGCGGATAAGGCAGCGCTAGATCTGGAGCAGGCGCACCTCCGTCTGCGGGTCGGCGAGTACCTGCTGATTCGCCTCTTCACCGGCGGCACGTTGCTGGTGATTTCACTGCTCGGGGTGCACAACCTGATAGGACTGGTTGTCGGTGTTGTCCTGGCGCTCGTTGGATACATGCTGCCGGCGTTCTACGTAAAGATTAGGAAACGCCGCCGCCTGGGTCGCATCGACCGGCAACTCGTCGAGGCATTGAGCCACATTGCCAACTCCATCCGCGCCGGCTTCGCTATGCTTCAGGCGATCGATGCGGCGGCCCAACGCCTGGAGCCACCGCTTTCCGAGGAATTCTCACGTTTGGTCGCGGATGTGCGCCTGGGCGCGAGCCTGGAGGACTCGCTAGTCGCAATGAGCGCCCGAATTGCGAGCTACGACCTCGACATGGTGGTAACGGCCATCCTTATCCAGCGCAGCAGCGGCGGCAATCTGTCCGAAGTCCTCGACAATGTTGCCGAAACGATCCGCGAACGAGACCGCATCCGCGGCGAAATCAAGGTTATGACAGCCCAGCAGCGCTTCGCCGCGTCAGTCCTGGCGGTGTGGCCGGTGATACTGGGCGTAATCTTTTTCCTTCTCAGCCCGAGTCTTATGTCAAATCTGTGGACTGAGCCCGCCGGGCTGGTGATGCTCGGGATTGCCATTACTCTGCAACTCCTCGGTTTCCTGACGATCCGACGGATCACGACTATTGAGATCTAGGTGAGAACATGGTTCTGACCATTTTGAGTTTCGTCTTCGTACTCCTCGCGGTTGGCACCGTTGTGGTCTGGCGCGTCCAAGAATCGACCGTGAAGCTGGACGCTCGTCTGCGCACGCTGGCGGAGACAAACGCGCAGTCGTTGAGCCTCCGTGACGTGCCATTCGAGCATCGCGTCGTGCTGCCGGTGATAGACGGGATTGCTAGGGGGTTCATCGGCGTGCTTCCACCGGCATTTGTTGCGCGGATGCGAAAGCAGCTCGTGATCGCCGGCGAGCCAATGTCCCTGGTCACCTTCTTCAGTCTGGTAATCTTCCTTGGCGTGCTGCTGCCGGGCACCTGCGGGCTGATCCTCTGGTCCGCCGGCGGACATTCGCTTTCCGGCAGGAGCGTACTGCTGATCCCTCTGTTCGCGCTGATGGGCGCGCTGCTACCCTTCCTCTGGCTGCGGCGACGCGTCAATCGTCGCAAGCTTCTCGTCTGGCGTGGCCTGCCCGACGCGTTTGACCTGATGACGACCTGTGTCGAGGCCGGCCTGGGGCTCGACGCCGCCTTCCAGCGGGTGGCTGACAAGCTGGGAGGCCCAGTGTCCGACGAGTTTGCGACGATGCTGCGCGAGGTTGCGATGGGGAAAACGCGTCGCGAGGCGCTGCACGACATGGGCGAGCGGACCGGCGTCGCTGATCTGCAGACGTTCGCGAACACGATCATCCAGACGGAAGAGCTTGGTACCAGCCTGGGCAGTGCCTTGCGGGTCCAAGCGTCGGACATGAGGCGCCGGCGCCGGCAGCACGCCGAAGAGGAGGCGCGCCGCGCACCCAGCAAGATGGTCTTCCCGCTCGTTTTCTTCATCCTTCCCTCCCTGTTTGTGGTCATCCTCGGGCCGGTTGTACTCGAACTATACAAGGCCTTCGGCAGCTAGAAGAGGGGCTAAGGCGTGGAGGCTCAGGGGCACGCCGAAAGAGGTGGCTCCTCTGGAGGAGTCGTCGACTACTATCGTCTCCTTCGGATAGATCCCGACGCGCCGCAGGAGTTGGTGGCTGAGGCCTACTGGTGCCTGGCAAGGAGTCTTCAACAGGAATTGCCCTCCAGGAAGGCTGCCCAGCGCGATCTGGACGCCCTGAACGCAGCCTACTCGGTCCTCGTCGACCCGCAGAAGCGCGAAGCCTATGATGAGACGGTCCCCCGGGTCCTAGAGCTGCGACAGGAGCGCGCCAAACGCTTTCAGGCGCAGAAGAAAAAGCGATCGACACTGGCCCACTTATTCGGCAAGCCTCAACACAACGCAATCGACCTCTTCCAGCTGCTGCGACTCGATCCGGAGGCCGAACCGTTTCTCATCGCACGGGCATATTTGATCATGCGGACGCTGTATTCGAAGGGTGAGGTCGCCGGGGCGTCGGCGGAGCAATTAGCGTTGCTGGCGCAAGCGCGCCCAGACCTCCTGCGCAAACGCATAGAGGACGAACCGCATCGGACCGAGACGGAAGCTGCGGTTGAGCCGCCCACGGCGCCGCCCAGTTTCTTGACAGCGGATCACGTCGGCTCAACGAATTCGGAAAGGCACGAATAAATATGCATCAAGTCTCTCAGACACTGAAAGCGGGGGAACTCGATGACCTGCTCCCGCTGGAACCCGCCTTCCTGCAGGACACCGGACTGGAGGCAGGCTTCGCCGGCGAGCTGGCGCTGAAGACTCTTTACTACAGCGCTCATCCAACAGCAGGCGAGCTCGCGGAGACGCTGGCTGTCTCGGTGCCCGTTGTTCAGGAAGTCCTGACGCAGCTTACGCGCGACAGCCTGTGCGAGATCGTCGCCAGCGAAGGGCAGACTCATGCCACATATCGGTATCGGCTCAGCGCCAGGGGACTGGAACGTTCGGCCACGGCCTTTGAGCGCAATGCTTACGTCGGGCCGGCGCCTGTGCCCTTAAGGGACTACATCGGCCAGGTGCGGCGCCAGTCGGCAGGCGGCAGCGGCTTCACCGCCGATGTCGTGAAGCAGGCGCTATCGCAGCTCGTACTCAGCGATTCCACTCGCAATCGCGTCGGGCGGGCCATCTTCTCCGGCCGGCCGACGCTGATCTATGGGCCTTCCGGCAACGGCAAGACGACAATCGCCCACCTGCTGGGTCAGGCCCTGGCCGGCTATATCGCCGTTCCCTACGCGCTCGAGGTGTACGGCCACATCGTCCGCCTGTTCGACCCTTCGAAGCATGAACGCTTCGACTATGAGGAGCAGCCGGGCGACCTCAGACGGCGGCGCCACGACCGTCGCTGGGCGATTATCCGACGGCCGGCGGTGCTGGCCGGTGGAGAGCTAACACGCCAAGGGCTGGAGCTCGTTCTCGACGAACGCTCCAAGGTTTACGAAGCGCCGCTACAGCTCAAAGCGAACGGCGGCATCCTGGTCATCGACGATTTTGGCCGGCAGCAAATACCGGCCGTGGAGTTGCTGAACCGCTGGATCGTCGCCCTGGAAGGCGGCGTGGACCACCTGTCGCTGCACACGGGGCAGATCATCGAGGTCCCCTTCGACGTCATCCCCTTCTTTTCGACGAACCTGCCGCCGGAGGCCCTTGCCGATGAGGCGTTCCTGCGACGGATCCGCTACAAGGTGGAGATCCCAGACCCAACGCCCGAGGAGTTCCGGACGATCTTCGCGCAAGTGTGCCGCGAACGGCAGGTCGAGCACAAGGACGGGACGATAGATTACCTGCTCGAACGCTGGTATGAGCCATACCAGCGCGAGCTTCGCGGTTGCCACCCGCGCGACCTCATCGAAGCGATCGTCGATGCGGCGCGCTACGACGACGCGAGTCGCGCCGTCGTGACGCCGGCCGTCTTGGACGAAGTCTGCAACACCTACTTCCTCACCAGTTGACGAGCTAGCTACAGGCCGAAGCCGTCTGCACGCTCTCCCCGTTGTGCGGCGAGAGCTGGCTTCATCTGGGCCGCGTCTTTGTCGTTCGATGGGCAAAGGAGAGGGGTTCCAGCCGGAACCCCTCTTCCTCAGTTCTTGCGTCGCGACTTGTTGCCGGAGCGCTTCCCTTAGCGGGTGCAGCGACGACCAAGCTGCTGGGCGATCATCTGCAGATCGGCATTGTTGACCTTGCCATCGTGGTTCACATCGTAGAGCGGGTTCGTGCTGTGGCGGTTGATGGCGGCAGACTCCACGAGAAGGTCAATGACCGTTACCCTGCCGTCACCCGTCACGTCGCCGCAATAGAGAATCGGCGTCGCCGTCGGCGTGGGGGTACGGGTCGGCGTGCGCGTTATTGTAGGCGTCGCCGTCCGCGTCGGCGTTCGGGTCGGTGTGCGCGTCATTGTAGGTGTTGGCGTTCGGGTCGGCATACGCGTCGCTGTGGGCGTCGCGGTTCGCGTCGGCGTTGGCGTCACGGTAGGCGTGGCGGTGCGCGTCGGCGTGCGCGTCGGCGTGAAGGTTGACGTGGGCGTGTGAGGCGTCCCCGTGGCTGTGGGCACAGGTGTGTAGGTGTTGGTCGGCGTCGCCGTATTCGTCGCTGTCGGCCCGTTCGTCGCCGTCGGCGTCCAGGTGTTCGTCGCCGTCGGCGTGAACGTCGGCGTCGGCGGAACCGGCGTGTTGGTCGGCGTCGGCGTCCACGTGCTCGTCGCCGTCGGCGTGTAAGTGAACGTCGGCGTCGGCGGAACCGGCGTGTTGGTCGGCGTCGGCGTCCACGTGTTCGTCGCCGTCGGCGTGTAAGTGAACGTCGGCGTCGGCGGAACCGGCGTGTTGGTCGGCGTCGGCGTCGCCGTGTCAGTCGGCGTGTCGGTCGGCGTGTCGGTCGGCGTGAACGTCGGCGTCGCCGTGTCAGTCGGCGTGTCGGTCGGCGTGAACGTCGGCGTGTCGGTCGGCGTGTCGGTCGGCGTGAACGTCGGCGTCGCCGTGTCAGTCGGCGTGTCGGTCGGCGTGATCGTCGGCGTCGCCGTGTCAGTCGGCGTGTCGGTCGGCGTG
>CAWJHZ010000008.1:0-106926 GCA_963842845.1 uncultured Chloroflexia bacterium | reverse complement strand
TTGACACCCCGAGGCGACAACGGCTAGAATGCCTGCGCTGTCACTTCGACGGCCCCCGCTAAAGCAGTGCAGCAATCGTTGGGGGGAGCAAGGAGGGAGCCATCCTTGGACGGTGAAGCGCCGGTCGGAGGCGCCGCGGGCCTCCTGGACCGAGTTGCTATCCCGCCGGCCGGCCGCATTCCGATCGTTGGCGGAATCTATGCGCTGGGCGTGGCTCTGTTCCTGACGCTTGAGCCAACGCGGCCGCTTTGGCTGCTGCTCACCACGCTCATCGTCGGCCTCGGAAGCGATGGCGTCGTGCGAGCCTACGCGGGCGGATCGCTCCGCGGCGCCCTGGACACGGCGCCATATCTTTTGGTGCCAGCGGTGTTCTCCCTTTCGGCCGGCTTCTTTCTGCAAGAGACGGTCAGCGGCTACTGGAAGCTCCTTGCCGCACTCGTCGCCGGCGTGATGATGGGCGGCGTCCTGTATGGCGAATGCCTCTCGCTGGACATTCACAGCGAGCTTTACGGGACGGGGCGCTTCATTCTCAACATCGGCAGCTATCTGGCCGCGTTCGGCCTGTACGCCGTCATGTACAGCTATGGCGTTGGCCTTGTGCCGGCGGCGATCTGCGCTGGCCTCCTGACAACGGTGCTGGCCGCAGAGGTACTGCGCGAGACGGAGCTGATGCCGCCGCCCGTGGGGCGAAGGAGCCTGCGTTCGCTCGGATTCGCCGTCACGATTGGTTTCGTCGTCGCCGAAGCGCGTTGGGCACTGTACTTCGTGCCGCTGGGGGGCTTTCTGGCGGCAGTGTTCCTGCTGCTCTTCTTCTACGTTGCCAGCGGCATTGCGCAGCACCATCTCACCGGCCACCTGTCTCGACCGGTCGCGACCGAGTACGGGCTCGTAGCCTCAGTAGGGCTCCTGATGGTGATCCTCGGCCGATGGCTTGGCGGCTAGCGCGAGCGCTTGTAGCGGTGTCCTGCTTCTGATAGGATAAGGCGGGTCGGGGTGTAGCGCAGCCCGGTAGCGCACCTGAATGGGGTTCAGGAGGTCGTGGGTTCGAATCCCACCGCCCCGACCAGATTCAAAGTCCGCCTTCTCCCCCACATCTTCTCCCAAGAAGCTACTGCGTCGAGTCCTTCGCGCTGGACTTGACAACGTGCGGCAAGTGGGCGACAATCTCTCAAGCGTGGAAAGAGCGGCCCCAGGACTCTCAGGCCCGCTCTACGGAACCCGACAGGACGGCAGGCCCGCGCGACGGGGGAGCCAAACGGGCCGTTCCGCTTCTAGTAGGAGGCGAGGAGCATCAAAGGCACGCTCGGCCCGCGTACTCCTGGGCCCGGAAGCCGTCTGGAGACGCGAAACCTCCCGCAGCATCCGGTCGCCCGATTCCGCCGGAAGTACAGGCCTTGCCTGCATCTTCTCATCTTCGGCCTTGTCGGAATGGCCGTTCTCTCCGCCACTCTCTTCTCCCGCCATCTCAACCTGAACAGCGACACAACCGCGCGCATCGACGTAACGCCCGTCGCGACGACCGACTCGGTGACGGCGGAGCGAGAGGATTCGGTCCTGCATGCCGCGCTGCTGCCGCTTACGGTCATCACCGCGCACTCCAACGACGACGCGGGGCCTCTCGTACGACCGTCGCCCACCGCGAGTCCTCTGCCCTTAAACGATGAAGCGTTGATGCAAGCAGCCGGCCTCAGTCCCGCGACGGTCCAGCCGACGCCTCAACCCACGCCGGCACCCATCTTCACCACCTACGTCGTCCAGGACGGCGACACCGTGAGCGGGCTCGCGTCGCGGTTCGGCATCTCCTCCGAGACCATCCTGTGGAACAACGACCTCGAGAGCGCCGATTCGCTTTCGCTCGGCCAGCAGCTTCGCCTGCCGGCAACCGATGGCATCATCTACGATGTCCAGCCCGGCGATACCTTGAGCGACATCGCCGCCGCCTTCAGCGTCGACGTCCAGGCAATCATTGCCTTCCCTGCCAACGTCCTCACTGACGCGGACAGCCTTACCGTCGGCCAGACGATCTTCATCCCCGGCGGCACCCCGCCCGCGCCCGCCGCGACCGCCACGCCTGCGCCGCCGGTATCGACGCCGTCGCCACCGACAGCGGCACCGCGTCCGGCGCCCGTGCCTCTTCCAGCGCCGGAGGACTCATCCGACCTCGGGACGCGAGCGGTTGACCTGGCGCGATCTCGGATTGGCTTGCCCTACGCCGCGGATAGTGCCGGCCCCAACAGCTTCGACTGCAGCGGCCTCGTCTACTGGGTCTACTCACAGCTTGGCGTTGACGTGCCGCGGTCGGCCGCGGACCAGTACAACTGGGCGACGCCCGTCTCGCGCGACGAGATGGAGCCCGGCGACCTCGTCTTCTTCGCGGGCACGACCTCGGCAGGCGGGATCACGCACGTCGGCATCTACGCCGGTGGTGGCGGCGTCATTATGGCCACCGACAACGGGGACATCGTCCGCGAAGTGTCGCTCGGCGAGGACTACTGGAACTCGCACTTCGCCGCCGCCGGCCGACCTCACTGATTGCTCCTATCGACATGATGGCGCGTCACGTTTGTCTTTCGGCCGTTTCTGGCCACACTCGCAACGATGCTTCGGCAGCTTCACCCGCTGAGGTTGACACGAGCCATTCGCGGGCTATAATAAGGCAAGTAAGTGAATAGACTTAGTGTCAGCGACGGAAATGCGAGTCTCCACAAGAGGTAGATACGGCACGAGGGCGATGCTGGACGTGGCTTTGCATTCCCATGAGGGCCTCATCCACCTCAAGGACGTGGCCGAACGACAGGAGATATCCAAGAAGTACCTTGAGCAACTCGTAGCGCGATTGGAGGCGGAGGGTCTCTTGAGGACGGTCCGTGGCGCCAGTGGAGGCGTTGCCCTCACCCGTTCGCCGTCGCAGATCACAATCTTGGAGATACTGCATTCCCTCGAGGGGTCTCTATTGCCTGTCGAGTGCGTCGACAAGCCGGAGCTCTGCCCTCGCCACGTGAATTGCACCGCGCGCGACCTGTGGACCGAGCTCGGCGATGTAATCGAAGGATTCTTGGGATCGGTTAGTCTCGAAGACCTGTGTGAGCGGCAGCGGAAAAAGGACGCGCCCGCTGCGTTGACGTACAGTATCTGATAGCGAAACCCGCGAGTCGGTCACGATACATGGACAGCGTGGACAGGTATAGCAGGCACATCCTCTTCCACGGCATCGGTGAGGCCGGGCAGAAAAAGCTTGGCCAAAGCAGCGTCGTCGTCGTGGGCTGCGGCGGTCTCGGCAGCACCGCCGCCAGCGCTCTCGCGCGCGCCGGTGTCGGCCGCCTTCGCATCGTCGACCGCGACGTGCTCGAATACCACAACCTGCATCGCCAGGTCCTTTTCGACGAGGAGGACGTGAAGCAGCGGACCCCGAAGGCCGTCGCCGCAGAGCGCCACTTGAAGGCCGCCAACTCATCGATCGACGTGGAGGGCGTCGTCGCCGACGTCAACCCCCGCAACGTCGAGAAGCTGGTCGAAGGGGCGGACGTCATCGTCGATGGCCTCGACAGCCTGGAGGGCCGCTATCTCATCAACGACGTTGCACTGAAGCTGCGCATTCCCTGGGTCTACGGCGCGGCGGTCTCTTCCGTCGGCATGACGGTGGCCATCCTGCCTGGTCGCACGCCCTGCATTCGCTGTCTTTTCTCGTCCCTGCCGCCGCGGGAAACGCGCGTTACCTCCGACACAGTAGGCATCTTTAACGCCGTGCCCATGGTCGTCGGCGCCCTGCAAGCGGCCGAGGCCATCAAGGTCCTTCTGGGCCAGGCGACGCCCGGACTCCTGACCGTCGATCTCTGGTCCGGCGAGTTCGAGCGACTGGCCGTCGGTGGGCCATCGCCCGATTGCCCCGCCTGCCGGGGCCGCTACGAGTTCCTTGACGCCGGCTTCGGCGTTCAAGCACAATCCGTCTCAGGAGGGAACCATGACAAAGATCGCTGAGGACATAACGCAGCTCATCGGCGCCACGCCGCTGGTGAAGCTGGCCAAGCTGTCGCAGGGCACGGGCGCGACGATAGTCGCGAAGCTAGAGTCGTTCAACCCCGGCGGCAGCGTCAAGGACCGCATTGGCCTTTCGATGATCCAGGCCGCCGAAGAGCAGGGACGCATCAAGAAGGGCAGCGTCATCGTGGAGCCGACGAGCGGCAACACGGGGATCGGGCTGGCCCTCGTCTGCGCGGCCCGGGGCTACCGGCTGGTCCTGACCATGCCCGACACAATGTCCATCGAGCGCCGTCAGCTTCTGGCCGCCTTCGGCGCCGAGCTCGTGCTGACGGATGGCGCAAAGGGGATGGCCGGCGCCATCGCCAGGGCCGAGGAGCTGGTCGCCCAAACGCCCGGCGCCTTCATGCCGCAGCAGTTCAAGAACCCGGCTAATCCCGCGATGCATCGCCGGACGACAGCGGAGGAGATCTGGCGCGACACGGATGGCAAGGTCGACATCCTGGTGGCCGGCGTTGGCACCGGCGGCACGATAACGGGCGTGGCCGAAGTCATCAAGCAGCGGAAGCCGTCCTTCCAGGCGATAGCCGTGGAGCCAATGGCCTCACCTGTGCTTTCCGGCGGCAAGCCCGGTCCGCACAAGATACAGGGCATCGGCGCCGGCTTCGTGCCGGAAGTTCTGCGGATGGACCTCGTCGACGAGGTGCTCCAGGTGTCGAACGACGATGCCGGCGATACCGCCAGGCGGCTTGCCCGCGAGGAGGGCGTCCTTGTCGGCATATCGTCGGGCGCCGCGGCCTGGGCGGCGAAGCAAGTGGCGAAGCGGCCGGAGAACGCCGGCAACCTCATCGTCGTCATCCTGCCGGACACCGGCGAGCGCTATTTGACGACGTGGCTCTTCCAGCTTCAGAATTCGGCGGCGCCGAAGATCTAGCGCAAATTGAGAGGTGTGGACGTGGTGGAGTTGCTGACAATCAAGATCGGAATTGACCCGAACATCGCGCAAATCGGCGGGCTGATGCTCGCCTGGCATGGCGTGTTCATCGCCCTGGGCATCGCCGCCGGCGTCTACGTCGGAACGATGATGGCGCGGCGCAAAGGCTTCGTCGACGACGACTCGTACGGCGTCGCCATGGCGGCCGTCATTTGCGGAATCGTCGGCGCCCGAGCGCTGTTCGACGCTGAGAACTGGGGGCAGCTTGATGGCAACATCTGGAATGCCTTCCGTATCAACCAGGGCGGCATCTCTATCTACGGAGGGATCATCGGCGGAATTGCCGGCGGCTTGGCGTACGGCCTGTGGAAGCGACTGCCCATCTGGAAAGGTCTCGACGCCGGCGCCGTCGGCGTCATCCTGGGACAGGCGATTGGCCGCATGGGGTGCGTTACCAACGGCGAGCACATTGGCATGCCCACACACCTTCCGTGGGCCGTGGTGTACACAAACGTCAACAGCCCAAGCTTCGGGTTGGGGCCGCGGCAGCCTGCTACCGCCTACGAGCTCATCGACGATCTGCTGATCTTCGGCGTGCTCTTGCTCCTTTGGCGGGCGTCGAAGAGAGACGGAGTGATCTTCACAACCTATGCCCTTCTCTATTCCGTTCTGCGCTTTGGCGTCAGCTTCCTGAGGGTGGACAACGAGCCTCTCCTGGGGCTGAGGTTGGCGCAACTAATAGCCCTGGGCTTTATCGCTCTCTCGTTCGTTTCCTACGCCTATCTCTGGCGGGCGGCTAGTAGGGGCTCAGCGCGCGCACCGATGCTGCAGCCCGAGACGTAGCGTTGCGCTGGCGAACTCTGCGGCGCCGACTCCACGCCGGTTGAGCCTAGCGCGAGAGGAGAAATATCCCCGACAAGGCGAACAGGTTGGGGAACAGCCTCACTCGCCGCTTGCGCCCCACGAACACCGACCGGTTGATCTTGATCTTCCTGCGCCGGCAGTACTCCACGAAGTCCGAAATGCTGAGGAAATGTAAGTTCGGGGTGTCGTGCCACTCATACGGCAGCGAGGGCGTTATCGGCGTTCGGCCGCGGAAGAAGAGCTGGAACCGCGCCGATACGTGCGCAAAGTTCGGAAAGCCTAGTATGACCCACTTCCCCACCCGCAGCGCCTCCTGGAGCACCGTGTCCGGGCTCTTCACCTGCTGCAGGCTCTGGTTCAACACCACGAAGTCGAAGGACTTATCGCCATACTCCGGAAGCCCCGTATCGATGTCGCCGTGCAGCACGCTCAGCCCCATCGCGACGCAGCGGTAGATCGCCTGCTCGTCGATCTCGATGCCCTGGGCGCGCGCCTTCCGCTCTCGCACCAGCGCAGACAGCAGCTCGCCGTCGCCGCAGCCGAGGTCAAGCACCAACGACCCGACCGGAACGAGCTCCAGAATCAGCCGGTGCTCGAGGCTCAGTGATGTCGAAGCCTGGTCGACGGCCCTACTGTCCGGCGCGGTCACGGTAGACCCTTTCCAGGAAGTGGCGGATCAGGTGGGTCTCCTCGTCTGCTTCCAGCAGGAACGCGTCGTGGCCGTACGACGAGGCGATCTCGCAGTACGTCGCATCAAGGCCGGCGCGCTTGCAGGCGCGAACGATCTCCTGCGACTGGTACGCCGGGTAGAGCCAGTCCGACTTGAAAGCGATGACCAGCACCTTCGTGTCGCTGCCCTTCAGCGTATCGCCCAGGTTCTTGCCGCCCGAGGCGTCGAACATGTCGATCGCCTTCGTGATGTATAGATAAGAGTTGGCGTCGAACCGGTCGACGAAGCTGCGGCCGCGGTACTGGAGATATCCTTCCACCTCGAAGTCGGGGCTGAAGTTGAAGAACGGCTTTTCGCCCGTAAAGCGCCGCCCGAACTTCTCAGCCATCGACTCATCGCTCATGTAGGTGATGTGGCCGATCATCCGCGCCACCGCTAGCCCTGCCGCGGGCGGAGCCGCATCGTAGTAATCGCCGTTGCGCCAGTTGGGGTCGGCCATTATCGCCTGCCGGCCCACCTCGTTGAACGCGATCTGCTGCGGCGAGTGCTTGACGGCCGTTGCGATGGGGATGGCGCTCAATATGCGCTCCGGTCGCGACACCATCCACTCCAGCACCTGCATCCCGCCCATCGATCCGCCGGCGACCGTAAGCAGCCGCTCGATGCCCAGGTGGTCTAGGAGCCGGGTCTGCGCGTTCACAATGTCCCCAATCGTCACGAAGGGGAAGTCGAGGCCGTACGGCTTGCCCGACGCCGGGTCCACCGAGGAAGGCCCGGTCGATCCCTTGCAGCCGCCGACGACGTTCGGGCAAATGACGAAGTACTTATCCGTGTCGAACCCCTTGCCCGGTCCGATCAGGTTGTCCCACCAGCCCAGGCGCCCGTCGTCCGCCGCCACACCCGCCGCGTGCGCATCGCCGGAAAGCGCGTGGACGACCAGCACGGCGTTGGACTTCGCGTCGTTCAGTTCGCCGTACGTCTCGTAGGCGAGAGTGATCGGCCCCAGCTTCTCGCCGCTCTCCAGCGTCAGCTCCGCGAACGTGAAGTAGCGCGTCTCGACGACGCCGATCACGCCGGGGTCAGCAACGCCGCCCGGTTTGACCGAAGCGACGTCCTGAGCCGACGAGCGTCCCGATGGCTGCTCTTGTGGCATCTACTAGCCTGCTGCTTTCCTCAAAGCCTGGTCTATGTCGGCCTCGATATCCTCGATGTTCTCCAGGCCGACCGCTATCCGGATGTAGTCCTGCGTGACGCCCGTCGCCTCCTGCTCCTCTCGCGTCAACTGCTGGTGCGTCGTCGAAGCCGGATGGATGACAAGCGTCTTCGTGTCGCCGATGTTCGCCAGGTGCGAAAGAAGCTGCACCGACTCGATAAACCGCTTGCCGGCCTCCAGACCTCCCTTGATGCCGAAGCCGAGCAGCGCGCCGAAGCCGCCCTTCAGGTACCTGGTCGCCACCTCGTGGCTCGGGTGCTCCGGCAGCCCAGGGTAGTTGACCCAGCCGACGAGCCGATGCTCGTCCAGGAACCTCGCCAGGGCAAGCGCGTTCTCGGAGTGCTTCCGCTGGCGCAGCGGCAACGTCTCCAGCCCCTGCAGGAACAGGAACGAGTTGAAGGGGCTCAGCGCTGCGCCCAGGTCCCGCTGCCATTGTACACGCGTCTTGAATACGAACGCCACATTCCCCATCCCCGGATGGCTGCCAAACGTGTCCCAGAAGACCAGTCCGTGATAGCTGGGGTCGGGCTCCGTGAACTCCGGGAACTTGCCGTTGCTCCAGTCGAACCTGCCGGAATCGACGATGACGCCGCCGATGGATGTGCCGTGCCCGCCGATGTACTTCGTCGCGGACAGGGTTAGTATGTCGGCGCCGTACTCGATAGGCCGGACAAGGCCGATTCCGACGGTGTTGTCGACGACGAACGGAACGCCCGCCTCGTGAGCGATCGCCGCGATTCTCTCGAAGTCCGGCACGTCCAGCTTCGGGTTGCCGATGGTCTCGGCATACACCGCCCGCGTCCGGGGCGTGATGGCGCGCTTGAACTCCTCCGGATTCGACGAATCGACGAAGACGGCCTTCCGCCCCAGCTTCGGGAACATGTAGTGGAGCTGCTGGTAGGTCCCGCCGTAAAGGTTGTTGCCCGCGACGATCTCGTCGCCGACCTGCGTTATCGAAAGCAGCGCCAGCGCCTGCGCCGCCTGGCCGGACGACACGGCGAGCGCGCCCGTTCCGCCCTCCATCGCGGCGACCCGACGCTCGAAGACGTCGTTCGTCGGATTCATGATCCGGCTGTAGATGTTCCCCACTTCCGAGAGCGCGAAAAGACTGGCGGCGTGCTCCGTATCGCGGAAGACGAACGACGTCGTCTGGTAGATGGGCACAGCCCGCGCGCCGGTAGCTGGGTCAGGGCTCTCCTGGCCGGCGTGGATGGCGATGGTGTCCGGTCCGTATTCTGGCATCGGTCTTCCTTTCCTTAGTCGATGAGAGCGTAATCAGTCAAAGCGTACCGACGACGCATATGACAGTCGCCTCCCTTGGGCATCCGCCCAAGATATACCCATGCACCGGAACTCGTACGCAATCTCATGGCAGCTTCGCCTGAAGGTAGTGGTAGCAAACCGATGGATTTTGTGGCCATTATAGCGGCGGCACAGGCAAATATCAACAAGCCGAACTGGTGATCGCCTGATCGCTCAGACGTGCCAGGTCGCTGCTCTGAAGTCGCGCCGTCTCAGGCCCGCACAACCCGCGCGACGTCCATCAGGTGCTGCGCCTCGTGGTCGCCGCAGGACCCCTGAATCATGTCCAGAGTTGTCGACATGCCACCGGCGAACGGATTCGGCATCTCCTTCTGCAGCACTTCATCCGGCGTCGCGCCGATGAGTTCAACTCCCTTTTCGTGGCCCTGCCGGAGCTCCGCGACCAGCTCGAAGACCGACTTGTCCTTTCGCGCCTCCACCTGCTGCTTGTTGAAGGCGTTGACATCGAAGTCGGCGCCCATGCCGCCCCCGCCTCCGCTGCCGGAAGCCGCTCGCTGCGCCATGCCGATAAAGAACACCGGCGACATACCCATCGACGCCAGGTGCGCGAACACGTCCTTCACCGTCCACTCCGGCCCCTCCGCGCTGTAGACCGGCTTCGCCAGGTCCGCCTCGCTCAGGTTTGCCGCTATCTTCTCGGCGCGTTGCACGCTGAGCATCAACGCCTCTGATACGTCTTCTTTCGTTGCCATGATTTCCTCCCTTGGCCTGAACCAGCCCTATCTCTGAACCGAAGCGGCAAGCTCCGCCGCAACGTCGAACCGGCCGAACGACGGCATTATGCAGACGCCCTCCACCTTGCCGCGTACCTGCTCCAGCAACTCCCGCGCTATCGCCATGCCCTCGGCGAGTCCGTTCTCGCCGGCCAGGCGCATCCGCTCCCGAATTGCGTCCGGCAGCGTCACGCCGGCCAACTCGTGGTGGATAAACTCGGCGTGGCGCTGGCTGTACAAAGGCATGATGCCCAGGATGACCGGCAGGTTGAACTCCTTGACCGCTTCCAAGTACTCCGCCGCTGCCTCCGCGTCGAATATTGGCTGCGTGAGCAGGAAATCGGCGCCCGCCTCCTGTTTGCGACGTGTGTTCTTCATCTCGAGCTCGACCTGGCCCATCGGATTGCCCGCCGCGCCGACAAAGAATGACGCCGGCTGGCCGATACTCCCGCCGGACGAATCGACGCCCTCGTTCATCCCCTTCAAGACGCGGATCAGCCCTATCGATCCGATGTCCCAGACGCCGATTGCACGGGAGTAGCCGGGGCCGCGCGGTGGGTCGCCGCGCAGGCAAAGGATATTGCGCAGACCCAGCCCATGCGCGCCGATGAGGTCCGCTTCCAGCGCGATAAGGTTCCGGTCGCGTGTCGTGCAGTGGACGATCGTCTCAATCCCCACCTGCTGCTTCAGCATCACCGCCATCGCTATCGCGCTCATATGCGTGCGCGCCATGGGGCTGTCGCCGATGTTCAGGCAGTCGACGCCCGCCTCCTTCAACCGCGCCGCGCTCTCTAGGATGGGCTGGACGTTGAGGCCCCGCGGAGGGTCGACTTCCACCGTGACGACGAAGCGACGCGCCGCCAGCTTCTCGCGCAGCGTCTGCGGCTCTGGCCCCGTCGACGGCTCCCGTTCGGTGATGACGATGCGCGCTCGCCGCGACGCCGGAATCGCCGGCACGGTCGCCGTTTCTCCGGACAGCGCCTGGTTCATCGCCGCAATATGCTCCGGCGTTGTCCCGCAGCAGCCGCCGATGATCGACGCGCCGGCCTCGATGAACTTCGAGGCGTACTCAGCGAAGGACTTCGGCGTTCCTGGGTAGACTATCGACTGCTGCCGGACCTGCGGCTGACCGGCGTTCGGCTGTGCCGAAAGCTTCGCCGGCTTCGCCACCGCCATTCGCTTGACGATATCGAGCGCGAGCTGCGGGCCCGGCACGCAGTTGACGCCGACGACGTTCGCGCCCAGGTCCCGCAGGGCCAGCGCCGTCTCGCCGGGCTCCTCGCCGGCCCACGTGCGGCCGTCGCGCTGGAATGATAGCTGGACCATCACTGGCACGTCTCCTCCCGACTCTCGCGCCGCCCGCAATGCCTCCTTTGCCTCGGCCAGCGTCGGGAACGTCTCGATAGCGACGAGGTCCACGCCGGCTTCCAGCAGCGCCTCGATCTGCTCGCGGAAGACGCGGTACGCCTTCTTTAGCGTCACGCTCTCCGCCCCCGGCAGCCCAACGTCCAGCGGGCCTACCGCGCCGGCGATGAAGACCGGCCGGCTGGTCTGCGACTGCGCCTGGCGTGCTATCTCGACGGCGCGCCGGTTCACTTGAGGTAGCCTTTCCGCCAGGCCGAAGTGCGCCAGCTTCAGGCTGTTGGCGCCGAACGTGTTCGTCTCGATGATGTCGGCGCCGGCGTCTACGTAGTCGCTGTGCACCTGGAGCACGATGCCCGGGTCGTCGAGGTTGAGCGCTTCCAGGCAAGCGTCGCCGGGGACGCCGCGCTCCCGCAGCAACGTGCCTATAGCGCCGTCGCAAAGAAGCGGCCTCTGTTCAAGAGTTGTCAGAAAGGGACTTCGCACCAATTCATTTCTCCGCTAGAAATAAAGGGAAGTGATCTGAGGATATCTAATCGACGCGCCCCGAGCAATCCGGAGAGGCTAGCGCCGCCTGACCAGCAGCAGGACCCCGATGACGATGATGATCAGCGGCCACAGCCTCGACCAGTGCAGCCAGCCGAGCAGATCGAGGTTGCCGAAAAGGAAGAGAACGCCGAGGATTATCAGCAGCAGTCCCGCCAGCGCGGCCGGCTCCAGCCGTCGCGGCTCCTCCGACGACACGCCTCGAAAGGTCGCCTGTACTTCGTTGCCTATCTGCCTGGCCGATGACGCCATGTCGTCGACGTTCTCGCGCAACGACTCGCGCGTGCTCTTCCCCAACGACGCCTCGGCCGGGATGATGAGCCACAGCAGCAAGTAGAGGACGGCGCCGATGACCACGGCGGTAGCGACCGTGACGATGGCGTAGATGATGCGCACAACCGTCGGGTCGATGTCGAAGTACTCGCCTAGACCGCCGCAAACGCCGCCGAGGATGCGCTGCGTTGAGCTGCGATAAAGTCGTTCCACTAAGACAACCTCTGCGAATAATTATAGCAGCAGCGGCAGAGTCATCGGGATAAGGGCGTCTGGCAGAGGGCAGCGGCGACAGATGGCCCGCCGGCACCTACGGAAACAGCTTGACCTGCGGCTTCCCCTGTAGCCGGCGGATCCCCGACCGCAGCGCCAGGTATCCTCGCACCAGCGCTCCATTGGCGATGGGGCTGCCCGCCATCGTGGCGCCGTCGATCGGGAAAGCGACGCCGGAGATAAACGAAGCCTCGTCGCTTGCCAGGAACGCCACCGACGCCGCAATGTCCTCAGGCGTTGCCATTCGGCCGAGCGGAGAAGACGCACGCAGGGCGGCGCGCCCCGGCGGGCCAAACGCGTCCCACAGCGGTTTCAGGAACGGCGTATCCACCCAGCCGGGGCAGATCGCGACGGAACGAATGCCGAACGGGCCGTACACGTGCGCGACATGACGCATGAGCATGATCACGCCGGTCTTCGAGACATTGTACTCGATGCCGACGGGGCTGGAAACGATGCCGGCCATGCTCGCCGTGGCAAGCAGCACGCCCCGCTTCTGGCGTCTCATGGTTGGCAGTGCGGCCTTCACGGTCAGGAAGACTCCGGTCAGGTTGACGTCGAGCACCCGGCGCCACGACTCTTCCGGACAATCGCCCACTGGCAGCAGCCGGGGCGTGACCCCCGCGTTAGCCAGCACGACGTCGAGGCGGCCGAAACGACGCTGCGTCTCCGCGAAAGCGGCCTCCACCTGCGTCGCCTGCGTCACGTCGGCGACGAGCGCGATCGCCTCGCCACCGGAACTGTTGACGCTCGCCGCCGTGGCTGCGGCATCCTTCTCGCTGATGTCAACCGCGGCGACCTTCGCGCCCTCCGTCGCGAGGCGCCGTGCGCAGGCTGCGCCAATCCCTGACCCCGCGCCGGTGATGAGGGCGGTCCTCCCGATGAGTCGAGGCTCCATAGCTGCGTTCTCCTTCCGCAGGCTTCGCCTTGGCGGTGAGCACTATTCTACTTCGGCGCCGTGGCCAATGCGCAATCGGCGGAAGGGCCGGTTGACGGGCCGCCGCTCCTGCGTTGTAATTGGGGAAGGAGGAATCGATGCGGCTGCTGACTTTCCGGCGAGAGGGCATCACGAGAACAGGCATCGAGGCAGGCGGCTACGTCGCGGACTTGGCGGGGGCGACGGAGCTGGGCGTCGACGGCCTGTCCGAGGCCCGCGACATGATGGACCTCCTGCGCGGCGGTGACCCGGCGCTCGACGCCGCGCGACAGCTCCTCGCCGCCGTCGAGCGCGCGGTCCGCGACGGTCAGGCGGACGGACTCGTCGCGCGCGGAGCGTTGGTCAAGCTCCACGACATCGAGCTGATGGCGCCGGTTCCCGCCCCGCCCAAAATCGTCGCCATCGGCCTGAACTATCGAGACCACGCCCGCGAGCAGGGTGTGCCCGTGCCGGAGAGGCCGCTCATCTTCGCCAAGTTCCCCACGTCGGTCATCGGCCCCGGCGACGCGATAACCTGGGACCCGTCTCTGACCCGACAGGTCGACTATGAGGCGGAGCTTGCAGTAGTGATCGGGAAGAAGTGCCGCAACGTGACGGAGAAGGACGCTCTCTCCTTCGTCGGCGGCTACACCTGCGGCAACGACGTCAGCGCCCGCGACCTGCAGTTCGGCGACCGGCAGTGGGTGCGCGGCAAGAGCCTGGACACCTTCTGCCCTCTCGGACCCGTCCTCGTTACGCCGGACGAGCTCGGCGACCCGCAGTCGCTAGCAATTCAAACGCTGCTCAACGGCGAGGTGATGCAGGACTCGTCGACCGGCGAGATGGTGTTCGGGGTAGCGGAGCTCATCGCCTTCGCCAGCCGCGCCTTCACCCTGCTTCCCGGCGACGTCCTGATGACCGGCACGCCCAGCGGCGTCGGCGTCTTCCGCAAGCCGCCCGCCTTCCTGAAGGACGGCGACCGGATCGCGGTCGAGATCGAGCGAATCGGCCGGCTGGAGAACGTCTGCCGGACCGTGCCGTCGTAGGTTACGATCGACCGGCTAGCGGAGCGGCGAATAGGGCAGCGTGAACACCGGGAACATCCGCTCCACCGGCGCGTTCTGCCGCACAGCGCGGAAGAACGCGTTCGTCCTCTCGTCCGAAGGCTTGTAGCCGCCCAGGCGCACCGGCCCCTTCCAGACGTCTGTCACCTCGTTCTGGTTGCCAACGATGGTCCGCCAGGTCGCGACCATCGGCAGATTAGCGGCCACTGCCTGCATTCCGGCGATAAGCTGAGACATCCGGCCTGGCGCCACCTCCATGATGGCAATCGAATACGTCCCCAGCGGCGATTCCGCCGTCTCCTTCCAGGCCTCGTGCAACCGTTCCGGCGGTATCGGGCCCAGCGGCTCTAGAAGGCGCGTTCGACGCCTCGGTGCCAGCTCCTCGACGCGCGCAGCGTAGGCGAGCCACGGTTCCGCGTGCTGCGAGCGAGCGCGGAACTCCTCGTACGCGGCCATGTTCTCGAACTCCAGGACCTGCGTTACCTGGCAGAACGACTCAATGTCGTTGTACCAGGCCGCGGCCAAACGAAAGCCGATTCGCTCCAAAGCTGGCAGGCTCTCCTGCGCCAGCGCCACGAACGCGTCCAGCGTCTCCGGGCTCGGCGGCTCCAGGTTCAGCGTCTCTTCCACGTAAATCATCGCCTTCTCCTACTCGCCGATAATCTTCACGATCACCCGCTTGCGCCGGCGACCGTCGAACTCCGCGTAGAACACCTGCTCCCACGGCCCAAGGTCGAGCCGCCCCTTCGTCACCGGCAGCACGACCTGTTGCCCGACGAGCGTGCGCTTGAGGTGGGCGTCGCCGTTGTCCTCGCCGGTGCGATGATGGCGATAGTCCGGCCGGAAGGGCGCCAGCTTCTCCACCCAGTCGGCGAAGTCCTGCCATAGGCCCGGCTCGTTATCGTTCACCCAGATCGCCGCGGTGATGTGCATTGCGCTGACGAGACAGAGGCCCTCCTGCACGCCGGAATCGCGCAGTGTTGCCTCAACCTGCTCGGTGATGTTGATCAAGTCCCGTCGCGACTGCGTGTTGAACCAGAGGTAGTTTGTGTGGCTCTTCATCCGTCCTCCCTGACGCTTCGACGAGGTGGTGTTCGAAGGGCTGGCCGCCCGCGCCAATTATCGTCGCGAAGCTTCCGCTGGGCAAGCCGGATCAGTTGCCCGGAGTGATCGTGAAGGGGTTCTCGAGCATTGAAGTGACGACTTGCATTGCGTCCGCCCGCAGGTCCGCCGGCACGCCGTCCGGAGCCGCTTCCGCAAGCGTCCACCCGAACTCAACCTGGAACCACCCCTGGTCGGTCTGCCATTCACAGCGCAGGCGCGGGTTCAACTCGGGCGGCGTCGCCGTCGGCGGCGGCGGCTGGCTCACGACCACGCCCGGACTGGGAATGATGATGCGGCAGGTGACTGACGTTCCGCTGATGTCGGACGTCTGGCAGTCCTTCGGGTCGCACTGGCCCGTCTCTTGCGCCGTCTTTGGCTTGCTTTCGTAGATCGCGATGGTCGGCGCGGTCGTGCCATAGTCAGAGATCAAAAAGACGTGTGTCTCTGAGCCGGAAGCGCCCCCCGAGGCGGGGACGATGTCATCGCGTAGGAACCTCTGGTTGATACCGTTCGGCAGGTAGTTAGGCAATACGAGCGAGAGATCGGCTTTGTTTGCCAGCTCCTGCGGGGCTAGCCACAGTGATTTTTCGGTGTCCGACGGCGGCCCGCCATCGAATCGAAGCCACTTTGGTTGAGAGACCCCCTGGCTGGTCGGAGAAGCAGCCTGGTTGCTCTTGGAACCGCCGCACGCCGGCAGCGCCGCCAGCGAAAACGCCGCCGCGACCGCAAGCAATACGTGGAATCCAAGCCTCATGCCACCCATTACCCTCGGCGGCGATCATAACACGACCGTAAAGTAGCGGATAGCGTAAGGGGGGCGTAATTTGATTTTCGCGCGGCTCAGTCGGTCTGGCGACCGAGCGGAAGCTCAGGGATAGCGGCTGGAAAAGAAGTCCCAGACCATCCGCGAGACCGACTGCCCGAGTGGAATGTCCTGGTACTCCACTGGCACATCCTGCGTGTAGAAGGAGATGGCGTAGGCGCGCGTCCCGGCGCTGCTGTCGAACTGCACGATGCCGATGTCGTTATCGATGTAGCCGCCCGGCATCCAGCTAAAGCCGTTCTTGTGCGAGACGACCCCATCTCCGACGCCGGCGGGGATCAAGTACTGGAGCCCGGGCTTTACGCCCGTCATCTTTTGCAGCAGGTAGTCACGCCACGGCGGGTCGACGACCCCTCCGTGGTAGAAGATGGCCAGAGCGCGATTAATGTCGTTTGCGGTAATGGTGTTTAGCTGCCCGCGCAGCGAGAACCAGTCCTCGTAGCCGGGCGGGTGATCGAAGAACGTGTCCTTCAGCCCCAGCCGCGCGATCAGATCGTCTACCTTCAGCGTGCCGCCGAGCACGTCGCCGCCTGTCCTGATAAGCAGGTCGTGCGCCGTGAAAGGATTGCTGCCATAGATCGTCCGGGCTATCAGGTCGCCGACGTCGCTCTCCGGCGTCAGCCCATTCTGGACGTCAATTACGTTCGAGAGCAGCACGAACCAGTTCAGCGTACAACCGGCATAGCGCGGCACGTCGCCCCGGACGTCTATCGACTCCCCGGTCTGCAGGTCCGTTACCGCCACCGCGGCGTCGATGCCGGAGTCGGCAACGGCGGCGGCCAGGCTATCGCGAAGCTGGAGAAGATCGGGGCTCGCTGGCGCTGGCGTGCCGCAACGGATTGCGCTTACCGACCCCGTTGCAGTGCCCACCCACCCGCTCGGGGCCTGCGTGTTCACGCGCCAGTAATACGTGAGTCCGGGCGGCAAGCCCTCCCACGTGTACGTCGATTGGCCGGCCGGCAGCGGCCCCTTGCCCAGGAACGTCCCGCCCGCGAAGTCGTTGTCATAGATGCTGAGGTCGAGCCACTGGGTCGCGCCGGGAATGAGGGACGGCGACCAGGCGAAATTGATGCTGACGCTCGTCGGCGAGGTCGCGCTGCAGTCTTGCGTCGTCGACTGCAGCGGTACGCTCGGCGCGCCGCACTGGCCGGACACGAAGCTGCCGAGCTTGAGCGCATGCCAGCCGTCGGCGTAGCGGGCGTTGACGCGATAGTAGTACTGCGTGTTGGCGGGGATACCCTGCCACGTGTAAGAGGTCACGTTCGAGGCGAAGGGCCCCACGCCGGTGAAGACGCCGGCGTCCAGCCCCAGGGAGTAGGGCGAAAGATCGACCCACACCTCCTGAGCGCCCGGAGCCGACGGCCAGCTAAACGTCACGTCGGCCGCGCCCACATTGGCGGCGCTGCACACCTGCTCCACGGGAGCCGGCCCGCTGGTCGGCGAGCCTGGCAGAGTCGAGCTAACGGCCCAGGCGACCATCAGCAGGCTGCAAAAGCGGTCTCTCACGGCGATCCCTCGCGTGTGTTTTCCCTGAGCTTCGGCCCGCCCTGCGGCGCTAGCCACTATTTTCCCGTATCTCTCGCTCCCAACATATGCGGGCCGACCCTTACTTTTGCGATCGGGCCTCGCCGGCCGTCTTCCACGATGCCAGCGCCTCGTCCATCAGCGAAATCAGGTGCTCCTTCTCGTCCGGCAGGCGGTAGCCTTCCCAGTCCGGCCGGAATATCGGCACGTTGGCGACGTGATCAAAGCAGATGTTGCCGCTCAACTCCAGCCGCTGCACCATTCCTCGTAGTTCATCCAGCATGTCGATTGGTGTCATTGGCGCGAACTCGCCGGCCACGTACTGCTCGTACAGGGGCGTCCCCGGCGTCAGCATCAGCGGCCGGACGCGAACGTAGCTCGGATTCGTGGCGTTCAGAACCGCCGCAGTATTGCGGGCGTGCTGCTCCGTCAACTGCCAGCCGCCGAGGCCGGGCATAACGTACTCCGACAGCTCGAACCCCGCCTCCATCGCCTTCCTGCCGGCGTCCGTCATCTCCCGCGAAGTGGCGCCCTTCTTAACGCGCGCCAGCACCTCGTCGTCGCCGCTCTCCAGCCCCATATGCAGGCGGGTGAGGCCGGCGTCGCGCAGCCTTTGCAGCTCCGACGCTTCCTTCTTGAGGACCGTCTTGGCGCGGGCATACGAAGTGATGCGTTCCAGCGAAGGGAAGCGCTCTCGCACGTGCAGGATGATCTCCACGAGCGCTTCTGTCTTCACGATGATGGCGTTGGAATCGGCCAGGAAGGCGGTGCGCGGCGCGACGGTGTGGCCCTGCCCGCGCATCTCCCCGGCGGCCGCCGCCAGCGCGTCGATATCGCCCTTCACCTCTTCGACGGATCGGAGCATGCCCTTTCGCGGGAGGTCCTTGTACACGGCGCAGAACGTGCAGTAGTTCCACGGACAGCCCCGCATGACGCGGATCAGCAGCGACCGCGCCTCGCTGGGAGGCCGTATCGGCGGCAGTTCGTACGTTAGAGGGCGCTGGTCGGTTGGGTTGGTCATCCTGTTGCTACTAGCTCAATTATCACTCTATCAAGCCAATTCGCCAATAGTGGCTGCCCGCCGGCCAAATCCCCTCCGTCTCTGCTTCATCGTACGACCGTATGTGGCGCGGATCCTGACGTTTCGCCGACGGCATCCTGACGCTTTGGCTACGAATGTTGGGCTACGCTCCTTGACCCCTATAGGGGGAGAGACTATCGTTGGCCCATTCGAACTACTGGTTTGAACGTGGCCCTTAACGGCTACCGTAACCGAGACCTTCCAGTCTCGGCGACCGAATTGGGATCAGGGGAGATCGAAAGATGGCAATCCGAACTTCTGACGAGTACAGGCAGAGCCTTCGCGACGGCCGCAGCGTATACATCTTCGGCGAGAAGGTGGAGGACGTAACCACTCATCCCATCCTCAAGATCGGCACCGATACCGCCGCTGGCGACTTCGTGCTCACCGAATCCAAAGACCCCGCTGTGCGCGAGCTCTTCGTCACCGAGCACCCGGAGACCGGCGAGCCGATAAGCCGCTACTTCGCCACGCCGAAGACTCCTCAGGACATCGACCTGCGCATGCAGATGATCCAGAAGTCCATCCGGCTCACCGGCGGGCTGCCCTTCGGCAAAGACATCGGCACCGACTGCCTGAACGCCATCATGGCGACCGCCGAGCAGATGGGAAAGCTGGAGTATAAAGAGCGGGCGCGCTCCTATCTGGAGCACTTGCGTCAGGAGGACCTCATGCTCTGCGGCGCTGTCACCGACGTCAAGGGCGACCGCAGCAAGGTGCCCTCAGCGCAGATCCACCCCGACTACTACGTGCGCGTCGTCGACCAGAATAAGGACGGCATCATCGTCAAGGGCGCCAAGATCCACATCACCGGCGCGCCCGCGGCCAACGAGCTCCTCGTCGTCCCGACGCGTCAGATGCGCGAGAACGAGGCGGAGTACGCCGTCTCCTTCGCCGTTCCCGTGGCGACGAAGGGCGTTCACCTCATCTGCCGGCCCGGCCCCGGCGAGCGCTCGCCGGCGGAGTTTCCGTCGAACCGGCCGACCCGCGGCCTCATCGAGGCGATGATCGTCTTCGACAACGTATTCGTTCCCTGGGACCGCGTCTTCCTCTGCGGCGAGTGGCAGTTCTCCATGCTGCTGGCCTACACCTTCGCCACCTACCACCGCTTCACCGCGGTCTCTTACAAGATACCGGCAGTCGAGGTGATGGCCGGCGTCGCCGTGGCCATGGCGGAAGTGAACGGCCTCGACAAGGTGGGCCACATCCGCGGCAAGCTGTCCGAAGTCATCGCCTACGTCGAGACGTTGAAAGCGCTGGGGACGGCCGCCATCAAGTCGCCCGTCTACTACGGCGAGATCTGCGTCCCTAACCCGCTAGTCACCAACATGGCGAAACTGCACTTCGCCAATAACTTCCACGAGATCGTGAAGACGGTCCAGGACATCGCCGGCGGCATCATCACGACGATGCCGACCTATCTCGACTGGCAGAACCCGGACATCCACGACTATCTGGAGCACTACCTCGGCGCGTCGCCCAAGTACTCGACCGAGGAGCGCATGCGGATGCTGCAGCTCACTCACAACGTCTTCGCCTCCGCCGACAGCGCCCACCACGAAGTGACGACGGTCCACGCGGAAGGCTCCATGGAGGCGCAACGCATGATGATCCTCGTCGAATCGCCGCTGAAGTACTATCGCGATCTTGCCCTGGAGATGGCCGGCGTCCAGCCGAAGGACTAGCGATCGCGCAAGGAGGACCTACCATGGCCCTGGCCTCGACGATGGACAAGACCGCAATAGGCGAGCCGATGGTCGAGACGTTCACCGGCCCCATAAGCGCGGCCGCGCTCGGCTTCACCCTCATGCACGAGCACGTAATCGGGCAGTCGGAGGGCGTCGCCAGGAACTTCCCGCAGGTCTGGGACGAGCAGGCAGAGTTGGCCAAGGCCGTCGAGGCGCTCACCGCGCTGAAAGCAAGCGGCGTCGATACCATCATCGATGCCACGGTCCTCGGCGTCGGCCGCGACGTCCCGCGACTGCTGCCGGTCGTCAAGGAAGCGGGTATCCAGGTCATCGCCGCTACGGGTCTCTACTACTTCAACGAGCTGCCGCTCCTTTTTATGTTTCGCGATGTGGACGCCATAGCGGACCTTCTCGTCAGCGACATCAGGGACGGCATTCAGGGGACGGACGTCAAGGCGGCGATTCTCAAGTGCGCCACCGACGAGCCCGGCGTCACGCCCGGCGTCGAGAAGGCGCTGCGGGCGGTAGCGCGCGCGCATCTTCGCACCGGCGTCCCCATCACCACCCACACGCACGCAGCCACGAAGCGCGGCCTGGAGCAGCAAGACCTCTTCGCTGCTGAGGGCGTCGACCTGCGGCGCGTCATCATCGGCCACAGCGGCGACAGCGACGACCTCGACTACCTGACGAAGCTGCTCGACCGCGGCTCCTACCTTGGAATGGACCGCTTCGGCATCGACTTCTTCCTCCCCGACGACAAGCGCATCGCCACCGTGGTCAAGCTCTGCGAGATGGGCTGCGCCGAGCGAATGGTCCTCTCCCATGACGCGATGGTGTACTTCGACGGCTACAAGCCCGAGTTGCTTGAGCGGTTCTTGCCCAACTGGAACTACTTCCACATCAGCGACCACATCATCCCGGCCCTGCTGGAGGCGGGCGTCAGCCAGGCGCAGATCGACCTCATGACCCGCGACAACCCCCGTCGCATCTTCGAGAACCAGGCCGCTTACCAGCCTGTCGGCTAGCCTACGCGAGCCTCGACGCCTCTGCAAAGCCCTTGTTTCTTTGACCAAGGCCCGTGCTAGACTTGATTCGACAATGCGCGGCGGACCCGTGGGCGTCGGTCCCAGGAGGAGCGGGCTCGCCGCTTCCCCCGACAGCCCCGTCCGGTTGGGGAGACACGTTAATATGACTACCAGCGACGCCTACGAGGCGCTGGCAGGCAGGCTCGGCTTCCCGGGCTCCGTCTTGCTGCGCTCCATCCTCGAATCGCTCATGACGCCCGAACAGGCGGCGCTCGTCGAAGCCTTGCCCGGCTCCGTCGAGGAGGTCGCACAGAAAGTGGGCGTCCCTGAGGAAGAAGCTCGGCGCCAGTTCGACGCCCTCTACTGCGCTGGCGTCGTCTTCCCGCGCGGCGCCTTCGACAAACGCGACTACTATCGCTTCGCCCGCCACATCATCCAGCTCCACGACGCCACCCTTGGCAACCAGAACCTGGACTTCGAGAAGGATCGCGCGTTCTTCAAGGAATGGCAGGACTTTTGCACCGAGGAAATGTTCGTCCGCCTCGGCGCCATGTTTCGGATCGTCCCCGGCCACATCAGCCGCGTCATCCCTGCGCGCCGGGCGCTGGAAGGCCTGCCCGACGTCCTGCCCTGCGAAGACTACTATGAAATACTGAAGGCGCAAGACGTCATCGCCGTCGTTCCCTGCTCCTGTCGATTGCGCACCAGCTCCGCCGGCGAGCTCTGCGCCCACACTGTCGAGACCGAGACGTCGCACTGCCTCCAGTTCGGCCGCGGCGCGGAATACGTCATTCACCGCGGCACAGGACGCCGCCTGACCCTCGACCAGGCCATCGCCCTCTGCGACGAGATCGAAGACGATGGCCTCGTCCACCGCTGGGCGAACAAGGCCGAGATGCTGGACGTCAACACCAGTTGTAACTGCTGTCGCGACTGCTGCGAAGAATGGGTCTCGCTCGACGTGACCGACATGCCCGTCGCCGACTGGTGGGAGAAGAGCCGCTACGAAGCCTACGTCGATGACCTGGAGTCGTGCAGCGGCTGCCAGGACTGCCTCGAGCGCTGCCAGTTCGATGCTGTTACAATGTACCGCGACGAGAGCCACGACCTGAAAGCCGCCGTCGAGGCGACGAAGTGCTTCGGCTGTGGCGCCTGCGTTGTCGGCTGCCCGTACGGCTCGCTCAAGCTCCGCGCCGTGCGTCCGCCGGAGTTCATACCCGGCGCCGTCGACTGACCCGCCGTTCGAGAACCGGCCAAGGAGGGATCATGGCCCGCATCAGCTACGCAACCACCTCGCAGGCGAAAGGCGATGCGCATGACGTCCTGGAGCAGATGAGGCAGAGTGGCGAAGAGATACTGAACGTCTACCGCGCTGTCGCCCGCTGCCCGGCCGCATTGCGCGACTTCATGCGTTTGGGCAGTTCTCTCCTCGTCCGCGGCCACCTGCCGCCGAACCTGCGCGAGCTCGCTATCCTCCGCATCGCTCAGATCAGCGGCGCCGACTACGAATGGGCGCATCACGTGCCGCTTGCGATGAAGGCCGGCGTCACCGCGGCGCAGATCGAAGGACTTTCCGCCTGGCGGGACAACGAGAAGTTCAGCAGCCTGGAGCGCGCTGTCGTTGCCTACGCCGAAGACGTCGTGACCAGCCGCGACGTGCCCGACGAGATCTTCGAGGCGGTCCGCAACCAGCTCGGCGAAGACGACGTCGTTGAGCTGACACTCGTCTGCGGCTACTGGAACATGGTCGCCTGCCTGCTCCTCGCCCTCAAGATCGACCTCGAACCCGCTGCCAGAAAGTACCTCCCGCAATAGCCCGGTCCCTCGTCCGACCGGTCGTTGAGGGTTATTGACGTCCTTCCGTATGGCGACCGCGATCTTCATCGTTCCTTCACGGCGCAGCCACAGCCGATCACACAGGCAGCACAGCTTTAAGCTATGAAGAGACAAAGCGTTGCTTCTCGCGACGGCGACGCTGGTCCCAAGAAAGGAGTTCCAAAGAATGAAGGTCCGCGTGTCATGGAGGAATCATCTCTTCCTGTTCGTGCCGGCCGTGATTGGCTTGTCCCTACTCGCGCTCGCGGCGACAGCTTGCTCCTCCGGCTCGTCGAGCGCGCAGAGCACGACCGCGCCTATCACGCTCACGCCGCCGCCGCCTCGCCCGGTCGCCAGCGCGCCCGCCGGAAACGAAGGCGATATCATACCTGTCTACGCCAAAGTAAGTCCGGCGGTTGTGCAGGTTACTGGCATCTCGACCTCTAGCGGGCAGCAGGTGGAGTCGCTCGGCTCCGGTATCGTCATCGACTCCAGCGGCGACGTCCTGACCAACTTCCACGTTATACAGGGCGCCACTCAGCTCGCCATTACGCTCTCTGACCAGGCAGGCGTGGTCGCTCAGGTAGTGGGGACCGACCCTGCGGACGACCTTGCGGTCGTCAAAGGCAACTTCCCTGGCATCAACCTGACGACGGCCACTCTCGGCGACTCGAACGCGGTACAGGTCGGTGAGTCGGTGATCGCCATCGGCAATCCTTTCGGGCTGATACTCAGCGTCACAGAAGGCATCGTCAGCGGCGATGACAGGACGCTGGCGACCCAGTCGAGCAAGCCTCTCGTGGATCTCTTCCAGACTGATGCGGCCATCAACCCGGGCAACTCCGGTGGGCCGCTTGTGGACCTGAGCGGTAACGTCATCGGCATCAACACGGCTATCGAAAATCCGAGCGGACAGGACGTGAACGTCGGCGTCGGCTACGTCATCCCTGTCCAGAATGCTAAGGACCACCTCCCCGACATGCTCGCCGGCAAGACGATCGTTCACCCGCGGCTGGGGGCCGGCACCATCACCGTTACGCAGAACGTGGCGAAGACGCTGGGTCTGACGGTGAACCAGGGCGCGTATGTGGTCTCGGTCGACTCCGGTGGACCCGCTGACCAGGCCGGGCTCAAGGCCGCCGGCACGGGGCCGAATCCATTGCTAACGCCGAAAGGCGGAGACGTGATCGTCGGCGTCGACAGTCAGCAAATCAACTCGTCGGACGACCTGATTAACTACGTCGACCACAACTACGCGCCCGGCGACAAGATAACCCTGCACGTCGTGCGCGGGAGCGGTCACATCGACCTCACGGCGACGCTCGCCGCCTGGCCGAACCCGTAATAAGGCCTCAGGACGAGGCCTAACGATAAGGAGGGATCCATGAACAACATCTTGCTTCGGGCTCGAACATTCCTGGCCGTAGCAGCCGTGCTCTCCATCGCGACGGCGGTCCTCGCGACGGGCTGCGGCGGTGGGACAAGCAGCGCCGACAAGACGGCGACGGCTTCGGCGATGACGGCCGCGACCGCCACCAAGCCTCCGAGCGCTGCGACCGCCACGAAGCCGCCGAGCGCAACAACTCCGACCGTCGGCGCCATCACTCCTGCCGTGACCGGCACCGCAAGCGCCACCGCGACCACGGTCAAGATCGGGCAGGTGACCTCGCTCGGCAGCGTCCTCACCGATCCCAGCGGCAAGACGCTGTATACGTACAAGGACGACGTCCCGAACAGCGGCCAGAGCTCCGTCCCGGCAGCCATTGCCGCCAACTGGCCCCCGCTTCTGGTGACAGGCTCGGTCGTCACGCCATCGGGGTTGTCCGGTCAACTCGGCAGCTTCAGCTTTCCGGACGGTTCGATGCAGGCGATGTACAAGGGGATGCCCCTCTACACCTTCGTTGGTGACACCGCGCCGGGCTAGGCGAATGGCCAGGGACTGCTGAACCTCTGGTACGCGGCGACTCCGTAGAAATCGGGGGCGCGGCCGGGCAGCTTCCCCGCCTGGAGCCTGCTCTGCCGCGCCTCTTCCTCCCGGGCCAAGGGTTGAGATCGCGCCGCCTTGCTGCTACTTTGGTGCTACGAGCGCCAGGATATGCGCCTATCGCACTTCGAGCAGCAGGAGGTTGCAATGAGGACGACCCATCTCCATCCCTACCGTACGGCAGACGAGATCAAGGCCACGGTCGAAGACCTTCACAGAAGAGGTCTCGCCTCTCGTCCATCCTCAGCGGATCATCGAGACGATGCGCCGGGAGCGCCCGCTGGTCGGCCGACTCAACGGCTGGCTGGCCGATCACATCGTCGGTCTTGCTGGCACAATGGCATTCTTTTACGTTCTCTGCCTCCTCCTGGCGGGCTGGTCGTTCTGGCAGAGCGTGCTCCAGCATGACAGCGGCTTCGACCCGTTCCCCTATGCCTTCCTCTTCTTCGTTTTGGGGGGAATCATGCAGTCGCTATTCGTGCCGACGATGCTTACGGCTTCGAACCGCTCAGCGGAACGCGATCAAATAAAGGATGAAGCGGACCATCGCGCCTGGTCGCACCTCTACGACGTTAACGACGAACAGCTCAGCATCCTGCGAAAGCTGCTGGAGAAAGCAGGAGGATAGGGCTCGAAAGAGGACGAGAAGCTTGTCGGCGGGGCTAGGCGCCGGCGACTGGCGTCATAGGCCGGCCGCAGTTCGTGCAGAACCGGACCGCCGCGATGTTGGGAGCGCCACAGGCGGAGCAAGTGGCGCCCTCCGACTGCGCTGGCACAGCCATGGACCGGCCGCAGTTCATGCAGAATCGGGCCGCCGCCATGTTGAGAGTACCGCAGGCGGAGCAACTCACGGTCCCTGGCTGTGGCGCGGCCGGCTCCGCCTTTGGCTCGTCAAGCCTTGGCATGCTGTCGTCCTCGCGACTAGCAGTGCGGAACTCGCGGATGCTCTTTCCGAGCGCGCTACCGACTTCGGGCAGCTTGCCGACCCCGAAGACTATGATTACGATCGCCAGTATTAGAAGTATCTCTGGAGGTCCGATATCCATTTTCGCCTCGACCAAACTGACTTCGCATATAGCTTACCACTGCGCATAATCTGGAAACAACAACCACGAGCGCTCATGTTCATCACCCGCCCGATCGCGTACAATGAGTGCCGCCGTAGCGGAAAAGCGAGTCTTGCTAGACAGGGGGGAACAAATGGAAAAGCGACGGCTGGGTAGCCAGGGGCTAGTCGTCTCAGCGCAGGGACTCGGCTGCATGGGCATGTCGGAGTTCTACGGGCCCACGGACGACGACGAGTCCATCGCCACAATTCACCGCGCCCTCGAGCTCGGCGTGAACTTCCTCGACACCGCGGACATGTACGGTCCCTTCAAGAACGAGGAACTGGTCGGCCGCGCCATCGCCGGTCGCCGCCAGGACGTCGTCCTCGCGACGAAGTTCGGCATCGTCCGCACCGGGGATCCCTCTTACCGCGGCCTGCGCGCCGACCCGGCATACGTCCGCCAGGCCTGCGAAGCCTCCCTGCGACGCCTCGCCACCGACCACATCGACCTCTATTACCTGCACCGCGCCGACCCCAAAGTCCCTATCGAGGACACCGTCGGCGCCATGGCGGAGGTCGTGGCGGAGGGCAAGGTGCGCTTCCTCGGCCTGTCTGAGGTGGCGCCGGAGACGCTGCGCCGCGCTCAGGCGACGGCTCCTATTAGCGCTCTCCAGAGCGAGTGGTCGCTGTGGACCCGTGACATCGAGGACGCCGTGCTGCCGGCCGCGCGCGAGCTGGGCATCGGCATCGTGCCCTACAGTCCGCTCGGCCGCGGCTTTTTCAGCGATCATTTCTCGCGTCCCGAAGACCTTCCCGGTGACTTTCGCCACGCGTTGCCGCGCTTCCAGGGCGAGAACTTCCAGCACAACGCGGAGATTCTCGAGCGATTGCGCGATCTGGCGGCGGAGAAGCGCGTAACCGCGGCGCAACTCGCCCTCGCGTGGGTGCACTCGCGCGGCGAGGACGTGGTTCCGATTCCCGGCACGAAGAAGCGCCGTTACCTGGAGGAGAACGTCGCGGCGCTTGACATAAAGCTATCCGAATCGGACCTGCGACGCATCGAAGAAGTTGCGCCGAAGGGCGCTTTCGTCGGCGACCGGTATCCGAGCATGGCGTATCTTCGTGGCGTTACGCCGCCGAGGACGAGCTAAACCGCTCCCGCGTTGGCCCGCCATCGACCCTTCGTGATGGCCGTGCCGCGTGCGCTGATCGCGCTCTTGTTGCGCTCGTCGCTTCGCTCCTCGCGCCGTCGAAAAAGCCCCGCGACGCATCTGTTCACTCCCCGAGCGCCGCGCTGAAACAGCAGGCTCACCACCTCATTCCGGCGCAATTGCAGCCGCACCCAGCCGTCCTCGACCGTCGCGTCGCTCATCGGCTCCTCGTTCAGGTTCACCACGTCCGCGCGACCGTGCGGCTCGACGAATCGCACCCTGCCGCGCACCGTCCTGTCCGTGGCGTTGTATACGCGGACAACCATGCCGCTGCCGTCCTCCGCTGCCTTGATCGCCGAGACGACGAGTCCGACCGGCTCCACTTCGACAAGGCTTGCCGCCGCTGGCAGAACGCCTCGTCCCGACGAGACGGCAGCCTGGAGCGGCCGCGCGAAGCGGTGCGCCTCCTCCATCACGTCCTCCCAGCCGCCATTGTGCGGCACGACGGCGTACTCGAAGACGTGCCGACCCGGGCACTGGGCGTCCGGCGTTTCCATCGTCGGTCCGGCCGGCCCCGTCCGCGGCGACAGGTCGGGCCGCGACAGCCAGCCGACGCAGCGCAGCAGAGTGAGAGCAAGCGTCACGCCGTCCGCGCTCGGCAGAGCCTCGTACTCCGGCAGGCCGCGATTCGCCACCAGCAGGCCGCTCGCGCCGTCGTTCACGTCGACGAACGTCTTCTGCGGCTGTGTGCCCGCCGGCTGCTCCACCCAGCTCCCGTCCGCTTCCGGCACGCCGATGGGCCGGCTGACGACGCCGAAATGCTGCTCGGCGTGGGACACCGCGCTCTGTACGCCGGTCGGGAAGTGCACGCGCAGGCGGTGGTCGCGCGCCTGGTTGTCGATCTGCGTCTCGAACTCAACTCGCGCTACTCCCGGGTACAGCCGGACCAGGCTGCGAATGCGGCAGACCACGCTCCTCCGCGCTCTCGACTTCCTGTTCTTGGTCAGCCCGTCCGGCAGCCTGTACGCCATGTCGACGGCCAGCGTCCAGCGGGCAGGGCCGCTCTCGACGACCGCGATTGCCGGCGGCGCGACAGGCCGGTCCATGATGCTGTCCCGCTGTGGCGAGCAGTGATTGTACTCGTCGCCGCAGTCGCCGCCATCGACGAAGCGATTGAGCCCGCGATAGACCCGTCCGCTTCGCTTGTTCCGCAGCGTAATGCAGCCGTCGATCGCGTCCGCCGAAACGGCGAAGATCTCGTTTTCGATAGCATTTCCGCCCGCAACTGCCGCGGCATCGGATGCCGTACCTAACTCCAGTCGGAAACACCGGTAGCCGTAAGCCGGGACGTCCCTCGCCAGGAAGCCGACCTTCAGCGACCGCGGCGGCGAAAAAGGTAGCGCCTCACCATCCGGCCCCGAGACGATCTGGCAGGCGTGCCGGCGCCCCTTCGCGTCCACGACGGTCTGTGGCACTTCCTCGCCGTCCTCCAGCCGCCAATCGAACGTGACGAAGTCGTTGCGCGGGCCGTTCAGCGGGTTGAAGACGACGACGCTCTGCCTCCCGCCCGCGTCCACCTGCGCCGCAAGGCACGTGAGCATCCGGCGCGCCAGGTCGCCCGCAATCTGCTCGCAGGCGTCGAAGCGATGCGCCACCTCGCCGTAGATCGAATCGGCACCGGCCCCGTACAAGCGGGTCGTGCTGCTGGTTCATCAGCAACTGTCGCCATGCCTCCCGCAGAAGCCCGGCGACCGACGGCCAGGCGACGGGATAGCCCGTAATCGGGCCCCACGGAAGCGACGGCTCGCGCCACTTGTCGACAAGCCTCGCCCGCAGCAGAGCGCACCAGGCGGAAAGCGGCTCCGCGGCGGCGATGAGCGCCTCCTCGCAGCGCTGGCTGCGCTGCTTCACCCACATTCGCGCCGAAATCGAGCCTGGCAGAAGCGGCGAGCGCTGGCTGCTCCGCATCTCGCCGTCGTAGACCGGAAGCCGCAGCCGCTTCTCCTCTACCTCGGCCGCGATCTCCGCCAGCAATTGCGGCAGACTGCTCTGGACAATCCGGCCATCCCGCAGGTCCGCGTTCGCCCCGTCGAGGAGCGCCGGCAGGTCCGGCTGCGGCGGCGCGTGGTCGTTGCCGTTCATGATGGCGAGGTAGCGCGTTGCGGCCGGTGGCGCCAGCGACTGTCGAAAGAAATCGACTCGCTCCGCAACCTGCTGCGGTTCCGGCGGCAGCGGCCAGGCGAACCCGTAGCCGAGCGGGAGGTAGAGCGCGAGGACGCTGCTCCCGTCCGGCGAGCGCCAGCGGAACTCTGTCTTGCGCGCCCGCTCGTCGACGCCGCGCCAGACGACCGCCGACTCGAAGCCGAAGCCGCGCAGGATCGCTGGCAGATGTGCGCTGTGTCCGAAGGCGTCGGGCTGGTAGCCGACGCGCATGACCCCGCCGAAATCCCGCGCGACGCGAATGCCGCGCTGCAGATTGCGGATCAGCGATTCAGCATGCGGGAGGAACTCGTCCGGTGCCACGTACCACGGCCCGATAAGCAGGCGCCCCTCGCGGACCAATCGCTCGACAAGCTTTCGCCGGTCGGGCCGGATCGCCAGGTAGTCCTCCACCGGCGCCGTCTGGCCGTCGGTCATGAAGTGCTTGTAGTCGGGATTCGACGACAGAATCTCCAGGACCGCGTCCATCAGCCGGACGAGGCGGATGCGGTACGACTGGAACGGCACGTACCACTCGCGGTCCCAGTGGCTGTGCGAGATAACGACGTACTCCCAGCCGGAGTCGCCTCGGTCGGCCATCTGCCGCCTCCCTGCGGTTCGCTTGAAAGACGTAGCCGGCGACAGGAACTGCCACCGGCTACATGATAACTGCTTTTGCCGCAGTCTAGAAATTCGTGTCGCCGCGGGCGAGCTGACGGAAGATGGTGCGTCGCTGAATCTCCGACGTCCCGTCCGGTATGCGCGCCTCGCGGGCGATGCGGAATCCCTCCTCGAGCGCCAGCTCGCTGGACAGGCCCATTCCGCCGTGGATCTGGATCGCCTTGTCGAAGGCGCGCTGGCACATCTCGATTGCAAGCGCCTTCGTTATGCACACTTCCTTGACCGGAAGCTCGTTCGCGTCGAGCATCCTCGCTGTCTGGATCATGGCGTACTTGGTGGCGAAGATTTCAATCGCCATGTCGGCCATCATGAACTGGAGCGCCTCGTGCTCCGCCAGCGGCACGCCGAACGTCTTGCGCTCCTTCGAGTACGAAAGCGCCTGGTCCAGCGCCCACTCGGCCAGACCCAGGCAGACGCCCGCCATGCCCATCCGGCCCTCGGAGATGCCGAACATCGCTATCTGGAAAGCGCCGTTCTCGTTGCCGATCATAAAGTCACTTCGAACGCGGACATCCTCCATCGTGAAGCCGCCGCAGTCGCTGGAGAGGTGGCCCATGATGCGCTCCGGCCGGTCCTTCGTGAACCCCGGGCCCTTGGCGTCGAGCATGAAGGCCGTGAGACCACCCTTGTGCGCCGCGAACGCCGCTTCGTCCGTGATAGCGAAGACAGCCGCGTAGTCGCAGTAAGGAGCGTTCGTTATCCACGCCTTACTGCCGTTGACAACCCATTCGTCGCCGTCCCGGCGCGCCTTCGTCCTTAGCCCCCACAGGTCGGAGCCGGCGCCCGGCTCGGTGGCGCCGAAGCAGACCGTCTTCTCGCCGGCCAGGACCGCCGGCAGCACCTCGGAACGAATCGCCGGGCCCGCCTGCAAGAACAGGTGCGAAGGACCATCGACGAAGCTGGCCATTACCGGCGTGCTCAGGAAACCGTTCGCCCAACTGATGAAGATGCGCCCCGGCCCGTACTTGCGGTTAATGGCCTCCAGCAGGAACGGCCCCACCGACCAGGGCAGGCCGCCGCCGCCGACGCTCTCCGGCGCCATCATGCTGTAGAATCCGGCCTTCGCTGACTTGCGACGGATCTCGTCACGCGCCTCGCGTACCGGCGGGGCTAGCAGCCCGTCCTCGCCGAAAAGCTTTCGCTCGTCGTGCAAGTACTCCTTAAGCTGTTCTTCCAGTGGCAGGACATCACTCTCGATGAAGCCGATGACCCCTCCGACAGCTCCCTTGATGATGTCCTTGTATTCCTCAGGAATCCCTACGTCTGTCATAGACCAGCCCCCTTCTTGATTATTGTGAGCGTTGTCACGCAGTCCTTTACGGAGTTCCCCTAGTTTAGCTATCTCTGCCCGAAGAACGCAACTTCCTGTCCTGTGGAATGTGCCGCACTTGACAGGTTAGCGTCGCTGGCCCAACATTGCCGGAGAGGAGCGCGTTCATTTCGCCCGCGTGGCGACTGGTCAGGAGACCCCATGCACTGCCCCCAATGCCATCACGAACTCGAAGCCGTCGACGTCGGCGGCATCCACATCGACCGCTGCCCTAACTGCGAGGGCATGTGGTTCGATAAAGGCGAGCTGCGCGTGCTCAAAGACCGGCAGGCCGGCCGCGACTACGAATGGATTCACCTCGACCTCTGGCGAGACATGGAGAAGTTCCGCGCCGCGCAACAGGACCGCTACTCCTGCCCCCGAGACGGCGCTTCCATGACTACCGTACACTACGACAAATCGAACGTCGCCATCGACGTCTGCCCCGCCTGCGACGGCATCTGGCTCGACAAGGAGGGGTATCAGGAGCTCCTCAGCCTTCTCGAAGAGACGGTCAACGCCAGCTCGGAGGAAGACTACCTGAAGGATGTGCGGGAAGAGCTTGCGCGGACGTTCGAAGGGCGCGAGAACCCGGTAGAGGCGCTCCGTGACATCGGCAAGATCCTCTACCTCCTGGAGCTGCGCTTCACGGTGGACCATCCGACGCTGGCGAAGCTCTCCGTTGCCTTCCCGCGCTTCTGACCGCCGGCCTTCTCCAGGATGCGAGCTCGGCTTGGCGTCCTTCGTCCGACGCTGCTAGAATCGATGAAAGCGGGCGCTTCAAGCGGAGGCGGACAGCGATGGCGACAGGAAAGTCCCGCGAAGCCGACGACCAGCCTGTAGTGCTCCTCGTCGACGACGACGAGAGGCTGCTGGGCGCTCTGCGCCGCGGCTTGGCCCTGCGCTCCTTCCAGGTCGAAGCCGCCTCGAATGCCGACGAAGCCCTCTCCCGGCTCCAGTCGCGCCGCCCGGACGTCATCGTCCTCGATATCGTCATGCCTGGAATGGATGGCCTCAGCCTCTGCCGCTTCGTCCGCGACCGCTACACCTGCCCGATCCTCATGCTGACCGCCCGTGACGCCGTCCCCGACCGCGTCGCCGGCCTCGACGCGGGCGCCGACGACTACCTCGTGAAGCCGTTCGATCTCCAGGAGCTCGTGGCCCGTCTGCGCGCCCTGCTGCGGCGGACGACCCCCGAAAGCGAGCCGCAACAGGTCGTCTTCGGCGATCTAGTGCTCGAGCCCCGGCGCTGGTTGGCCCAGCGCGCCGGCGACCCCCTGCCTCTCACCGCTACCGAGTTCCGTCTGCTGGAGCTCTTCATGCGCTCTCCCGGCCACGTCCTGACGCGCGAGGACATCCTCGCCAGCCTCCGCGGCGAAGAATGGCTGGGCGCCGAGTCCAACATCGTCGACGTGCACGTCGGTAACCTGCGCGAGAAGCTGGAGGCCGGTGGGCGTCCGCGCATCATCAAGACAATCCGCGGCGTGGGCTACGCGCTTGGAGATTAGATGTCCCTTCGCCTGCGTCTGACCCTGGCATACGGCTTCCTGCTCGTCTTGGCGCTGGCAGCCTTCGGCTTCACTGCCTATCTGATATCCGCCCGCCGCATCTACGACGGCGTCGACGACACGCTTACCGCCCAGGCCGCGCTCGTCACGCCCAACCTGCAGTCGCTCTCCGCTCCCCTGACCGCGCAGGACGTCGACGCGAATCGGACGCAACTGGCCGAAGCCGCCTCACTCGATGCAGTCGTGCAACTGCGACAGCCGGATGGCAACATTCTCTATAACTCCGAAAGCGCCGGCACGACCTTGCCGCCGGCCCGTCGCCTCTCGACGAGCCCGCGCTACGTGTCGCGCCGCGCCCAGAATCAGCGGATGCGCATCCTCTATCAGCCGCTCTACAATAACGGCCAGTTCCTGGGCACCGTCGAGATCGGCCAGTCGCTGAAAGAGGTTGACGGCGCCCTCGACGAGATCCGCAACGTCTCCATCTTTGGCGGCCTGGCCGTCTCGCTCGGCGGCATCGTTCTCGTCTATTTTCTATCCGGTCGCTCCCTGCTTGGCGTGCGGCGCGTTTCGCAACTCGCGCGCGACATCGAGCGAACAGCCGATTTCAGCCGTCGTCTTCCCGAAAAAGGCGCCAGCGAGATAAAGGAGCTGACCTCCACCTTCAACGCCATGATCACGCGCGTCGAACGAACGCTCGAAGGTCAACTGGCCTTTCTCGCCGATTCCTCCCACGAGCTGCGTCGCCCCCTGACCGTGCTGCGCACTAACCTCGACGTCCTCAACGAGCCCGCCCTTTCCGACGACGACCGCGCCGCCTGCCTGGCCGAGATGCACGACGACGCGGAGTCCATGAGCCGCCTTATCGCCGATCTCCTGCTGCTCTCCCGCGACAAGAAGCAGGCAATGACCGTTGCCCCGGTCGATCTCTCGGCCCTTTGCGAAGACGCCGCGACGCGACTCCGGGCAACCGACGCCGGCCGCCATCAGCTATCGATCGACGTGGCGGAGGGCGCGCAGGTCAGCGGCGACCGCGAGCGGCTGGCGCAGATGCTCTGGAACCTCCTTGAGAATGCCTCCGACTACACCCCCGCCGGCGGCCGAGATCGACCTGCGGCTGGAGCAGGGCGAAAAGCGGGCGCGGCTGACGGTCAAGGACAGCGGAATCGGCGTCAGCGAAGCCGACTTGCCGAATGTTTTCGAGCGCTTCTACCGCGGCGAAAAAGCGCGCTCCCTTCGCTCCGAAGGCTCCGGCCTCGGCCTGGCCATCGCCCGCTACGTGGCGGAGGCCCACGGCGGCGAGGTCACGCTGTCCAGCCGCCCCGGCGAGGGCACAACCGTCGTCGCGGACTTGCCGACGGTTTAGCCCCTCACATCGCTCCGATTTCTTCATCTTCCCTTCATGAAACGGCCGTGGTTGGCGGCTATTCTCGTCCTGATGGAACTGAAAGTCCCACCCGCGTCGGTCTATATCCCGCCTGAAGACCGCGAGTGGATCCTGGCGCGGATAGACGAATGCCTCGCGAGCGGTCGCCTCACCCTCGGGCCCCACGGCGCTGAGCTAGAGAAACAGTTCGCCGAGCGCTGCGGCGTCCGATACGCCGTCGCCGTCAACAGCGGCACCAGCGCCCTCGAGATCATCCTTCGCGCCGTCGGCGTCGAAGGGCGCGAAGTCATCATTCCCACCAACACCTTCTATGCCACCGCCGGCGCCGCGCTCCATGCCGGTGCCCGCATCCGCTTCGCCGACTGCGAGCCGGAATCGTTCGCCCTCGACGTCGATGACTTGCGGACGCTGATCGGCCCGCAGACCGCCGCCGTCGTCATCGTGCACATCGGCGGCGTCATAACGCCAAGAATCGACGAGATCGCGCGTGTCTGCGAGCAGGCCGGCGTCCCGTTGGTCGAAGACGCCGCGCATGCCCACGGCTGCAAGCTCAACGGCAGGCCCGCCGGCTCCTTCGGCCGTGCCGCCGCCTTCTCCTTCTATCCGACGAAGGTGATGACCAGCGGGGAGGGCGGCATCCTCGTCACGGACGACGAGGCGATTCAGCGCGAAGCGCTCATTTACCGCGACCAGGGGAAGGAAGGCTTCACCACCAACTTCCACGTCCGCCTCGGCTACAATTGGCGGATGAGCGAGCCCCACGCCGTCATCGGCCTGGCGCAGCTCCGCCGCCTCGACGAGTTCATCCAGCGCCGCAACGCCGTCGCCGCAATCTACGACGAAGGGTTGAAAGCGATGGCGCCGGTGGTGACTCCCGTGCGCCCGCCCGCCGGCTCCCTATGCAACTACTACAAGCACCTCGCCCTTCTCGACGGTGTCGACCGCGCGGGCTTGAAGAAGCTGATGCGCGAAGAGTACGGCGTCGGCCTGAGCGGCGAGGTCTACGAGACGCCCTGCCACAAGCAGCCCGTCTTCGCCGCCTTCGCCGACCGGCCGCTGCCCAGAGCGGAAGACCTCTGCGCCCGCCACATCTGTCTGCCCGTCTCCGCGAAAATGACGGAAGACGACGCCCGTTACGTCCTCCAGTCGCTGCAGGCCGCCGTCTCGCGTCTGGCGACGGAGAAGGTGGTCTGACCGTGCGCACGGGCGTTACGGGCGGCTCCGGCTTCATCGGCTCGCACGTCGTCGACGCTCTGATCGCCGCCGGTCACAACGTCGTCACCCTCGACCCCCGTCCACCGCACCGCCCCGACGCCGGCCATGCGCCCGCCGACGTCCGCGACCTGCCGTCGCTCGTCGAAGCGACCGCCGGCTGCGACGTCCTCCTCCATCTCGCCGCCGTCGCCGACGTTAATGACGTCGCGCGCGACCCCGTCGGCGCCGTCGAGCTGAACGTCGGTGGCACGGCGAATGTCCTGGAAGCAGCGCGGCGAAATGGTGTGCAGCGCGTCGTCCTGGCGAGCACGGTCTGGGTATACTCGTCGGCCGCGGCGCCCGAAAACGCCGTCGTCGACGAAGAGACGCCTTTCGCCGCCGACGCTAACCGCCACGTCTACACGTCGTCGAAGCTCGCAGCGGAAATGCTTTGCCACGACTACTGGAACGCCTACCAGGTGCCGTTCACGATTCTTCGCTACGGCATCCCTTACGGCCCGCGCATGCGCCCTGCGCTCGTCATCCCGATCTTCGTGCGGAAGGCGCTGGCCGGCGAAGCGCTAACGGTCGCCGGCGACGGCAGCCAGCACCGCAAGTTCGTCTACGTCGAGGACCTGGCGCGGGCTCACGTGCTCGCCCTCGATGAGAAGGCCGCGAATCAGGCCTACAACGTCGACGGCACGGAGAAGATAACAATCCTGCAGATCGCCGAGACGGTTCTGCGCCTGACTGGCTCGCAGCGTCCCATCGAGTTCATGCCCGCGCGCGGCGGCGACTACGCCGGTAGGGAGGTATCGAGCGAGAAGGCGCGCCGCGAGCTTGGCTGGCAGCCGGAGATTGACTTCGAGGAGGGCATGCGGCGGACCGTGCCCTGGATCATCGATAGTCTCGCCGAAGGGGCAGAGCTCTCCGCCCGAAGCTGATGAGAGACGTCGCCGTCTCCGAGACCGCGCTCCCCGAAGGGATGCGGCAGCCGCGTCTCATCGCGGTCATGCCCGCCTACAACGAAGAAGCCACCATTACCTCCGTCCTCGACCGCCTGGAGCCCCTTGTCGACGAGATACTCGTGGTCGACGACGGCTCCAGCGACCACACCCGCGAGCTCGTCTTCAACTGGACGCGAACGCGCGAAAACGCCCACGCCGTCTTCCTCAAAGAGAACCAGGGCATGTCCGAAGCCTACTACGTCGCTTTCCGACGCCTCGGGCAGCGGCTGGCGGCCGGCGAGCTGCGCGCCGACGACGTCGTCCTGACGATCGACGCCGATGGCCAGCACGAGCCGGCGGAGATCGAAGCGCTCCTCAGCCGTCTCGACGAAGGTTTCGACGCCGTCATCGCCCGCCGCGACCTTTCCACCTACACCCGCTACAAGCGCCTGGGCAACTGGCTGATGTCGCTCTGGGCGTCGGCGTGGGCCGGCAAGCGGCTCTACGACGTCGAGTCTGGCTTCCGCGTGTTCCGCCTCGGCGCCCTGCTGGCGGCGTTGGACTACTATCGCGGCTACAAGTACAGCGAGACCGTCGAGGTCGCCGTCATCCTGCCGCGCCTCGGCTACCGCGTCGCCAACGACGTGCTCGTGCCCGTGCCGCTTTTCCGCTCCCGCACGCGCATCAAAGACCTCGCCATCGACATCGCGGCCATACCCTGGGCCTGGTGGCGGCTCATCGCCTGGCGCACGCTGCCCAGGGACATGCCGCGCTGGTCCTACGTCGTCACGTTGTTTGCGCCGCTCGCGCTGCTGTTCATGACGGGCGATCTGCTGATCAACCGCATCTTCCTCGGCGACGACTCCGTCCACAACTACGCGCACATCTGGTACATCAGCGACCAGATCTTCAACCACGCCCGACTGCCGCTGCACATCGCCTTGCTGGACGGCGGGCGCGCCGTCACCTTCCCCTACGGTTTCGTGCCCTTCTTGGCCGGCGCCGTCGGGTTCCGCGTCTTGGGTGACTGGGCCGTCACAGCCATGATGGCAGTCGCCCTGCTCGGCACGGTCTGGGCGGTCGGCAAGGCCCATCCGGTCATGCGCAATCCCTGGCTGATGCTTATCTTCGTCCTGAACCCGTTCCTCATCGACGCCGTCTACACGTTCCAGTTCGCGACGCTCTGGAGCGCGCTCTTCTTCTTCCTGTTCATGTGGTCGATGGACCAGCGACGCCACTTGCTTTCGGCACTGTTTCTCTGGCTGACCATCAGCACTCATCCGATAATGGGCACATTCGCTGTCGGCGGCTACGTGCTCTGGTACCTCATCGTCGACCGGGCGAAGCTGCGGCCGCTGGCGCTAATGTCCGTTCCGGTCGGCCTCGCGCTCATCCCCATCTTCTGGATGACGCTGCAAACGCCGTCCGTCGGCGAGAACTCCCTCAAGACGGTTACCCTCTCCGTCATGGATGTCCTGCCCCGTCGCGGCACGATATTCTTGGCGCCGTTCCTCTTCGCCGCCTTCGCCCCGCTGCTCCGCAGCTATTTCCGGCCGACGATGCTGATTTTCGCCGCCGGCATTGCTCTTGTCGTCATGATTGCGACCGGGCCGCTGCGTATCAGCTACGGCAGCTACTACGGCGCCCTCCACTTCAGCGACGACATCTACGCCGCCTACTTCCAGTCGCCGCAGTTCCATCCCGGCGCGACCTACCGCGTCGTCGAGCCGAACGACCGCGAGGACGGCATGTACCGCTTCATCCGCCACGACGCCGTGCTGGCGAATGAGTTCTTCAGCGAGAGCATGTTCCGTCGCAACTGGACCAACGATCAGTACGCCTGCTTCCTGGCGTTCAAGCAGGTCGATTACGTCGTGATTGAGGGCGCCTACATGGCGAACTCGCCCACGAACGAGCAGGCCGTGCTGGAGGGCCTGGTCTCCTCCGGCACGGCGCAGAGCATCTACCTCGATCCCCAGGGCAAGTTCACCGTCTACGACGTCCGACCCTACGTCGCGGCCCAGGCGAAGCCGTCCAGCCTCGATCAGTGCGGGATGTGGTGAGATGAAAGCGCTGAGAACGCTGCTCTTGGACTGGTGGCAGCTCGTCCGGTCGAGCCGGGCGCGGCCCTATCTGCTGATAACGCTGCTCGTCGACGGCGCCTTCGCCTTTGTCTTCCTCGTCGCTATCCAGTCGTACCTGCCGGAGCAGCACGGCGTTAGCGCCGCCTGGCCCGGCTACGCCCTGGCCGCCTATGGCGCCGCCAAGCTGGCCGCTCAGCTCTTCGCCGGCCGCCTGATCGACCACGCCGGTCGCAAGCAGGGACTCCTCTACGGACTCATCCTCATCCTTGCCGGCCAGGCGTTGCTGCTGCCGGCCGCGTCGATGCCGCTTGCCGTCTTTCCGGCGGCCGCTGTCTATGGAACAGGCGCCGCCGTCCTCTGGCCCGCCCTCTTCGCCCTTGCCAGCGGCTCCTTCGACGAGTCGGAGCGCGCTCGCCTCACCTCGGCAATGATGCTCACCACCGGCCTTGCTCTGGCGACGGGGTTGGGCCTTGGCTTCCTGCTGCCGCCCGGCTTCCCCTACGTCGCGGCGGCGGCGCTCGCGTTCGGCGTCATAGGCGTCGCCTTCGTCTTCGCGATGCGCAGTCGCCCCGAACAAGCGACGACCCACGCGGCGACGGCGCCGGCGAAAGGCTCGCTGCGAACGGTGGCCCGCGACGTGCTGCAGCCGCAGCGACTGGCCTTCTCGCTGATCGTTCTGCTCCAGGCGGTTGCCGCCGGCGCGCTGCTGGCCGTCTTCCGCTCCTACGGCCGCGACTTCCTCGGCGTATCGCTGCGCTCGGAGGCGCTGATCCTGGCGCCGGGCGCGCTCACCGCTGCGGCCTCTGTCGCCGTCGGCGGCGTTCTCGCCGACCGCTTCGGGCGCGGACGCGTGCTGACCGTTGGCTATCTCATCGCCGCGCCGGCGTTCCTGGTCCTTGCCGGCGCAAAGACGCCCGCCGTTGTGGCCGTCGTCGCGGTGGTCGCCGGGATGGGGCTCGGCGTCGCTCTCCCTTCAATAACCGCCACGTCGATGGATCTGTCGCATAAGGCCGGCCAGGGCACCCTGCTCTCCTGGTTCATGGCCGTCGAAGGGCTTGGCCACTCCATCGGCCCGGCGCTCGGCGGCTACGTGACCGACGCCGGCGACGTAGAGGCGGTGCTTCGGATGGCGGGCGCCCTCTTCGCCCTGCTGGCGCTGGCGGCGTTAGCCTTCTCTCTGGCGCTTGCGCCACGGCGAGCCGGCGCGCCATCAGAGGTCGACCGCGTCCTTGCGGAGGACGGTCTGTGAGTGAGAGCGATGATTTGGAAAATCGGTCTGCCGCTGCTCCTCGTCGCCGGACTCGCCGGTTTGGCCTATTACTGGGCCATCTCGCCGTCGTCGCAGGTCTACGGGTCGATAACGACGCACGGCCCGCGACAGGAGAAGCTGGTCGCGCTCACGTTCGACGACGGCCCGAATCCGCCGTGGACGAACCAGATCCTCGACGTGCTGGCTCAATACGACGTGAAAGCGACCTTCTTCGTCGTCGGCGCCAACGCCGATGCCGCGCCCGACGTGGTGCGAACGGAAGTGCAGGAGGGGCATCTCGTGGGTAACCACTCGTACGAGCACCGCAAGCGTGACGCCCTCCTTGAGCTGCGCTACGGTGAGCTTTCGAAGGCTGAGACGGCCATCGCGAAGGCGGCCGGCGTCTGTCCGGCGCTGTTCCGTCCGCCGAACGGCTTCCACACGCCCTGGCAGTTGCATGCCGTCGCGTCGAAGGGAATGCGCGCGGTCGATTGGGACGTGCAGCCCGCCGACTGGGAGAACCCGGCGCCGGAGACCATCGTCAAGCGCGTCCTCGACGGCGTGAAGCCCGGCTCCATCGTCCTCCTCCACGATGGCAACGACACGAACCAGGGCGTCGACCGCTCAGCGACTCTCCAGGCCTTGCCCGGCATCATCCAGGGGCTCCGCGACGAAGGCTACACCTTCGTCCGCCTCGATCAGCTCCTTTCCGTCCAGCCCTATCTTTCCGACTGTCCGCAAGCGGAGGCTACGCCATGATCCCCAAACTATTCCGCCACGACTCGCAGAGCGTCCTGGTCACCGGTGGCGCCGGATTCATCGGCTCCCATATCGCCACCGCCCTCCTCGCGTCTGGCCGCCGCGTCGAGGTGTTGGACAACCTGAGCGTCAGCAATCCGGGCCGTGTTCCCGCCGGCGCGCGCTTCCACCTCGGCGACGTGCGCTCGGAGTCGGACCTCCAGCGTATCTTCGGTGGCCGACGGTTCGACGCGGTGGTCCACTGCGCCGCCCAAACCAGCGTCGAGCGCTCCATGAAGGAGCCGGGCTTGGACCGCGAGATAAACGTCCTGGGAACAAGGCGTCTGGCAGCCGTGGCTGAAGCATGGGGTGTAAAACAGATCGTTTTCGCCTCCTCGGGCGGGGCCATTTACGGCGAATCGACCGCGGCCGCAACCGAAGAGACGCCCCCGGCGCCCCGCAGCTTCTACGGACGTCACAAGCAAGAGGCCGAACGCCTTCTCCTGTGCGGCCGCATCCCCTGCGCTGTCCTGCGCCTCTCCAACGTCTACGGCCCCGGCCAGCGCTCCGATGCGGAGGGCGGCGTCGTCGCCATCTTCCTCGAAAAGCTTGCCGCCGGCGCGCCGCTGGACCTGCATGGCGGTGGTGCCCAGGTTCGCGACTTCGTCCACGTTTCCGACGTTGTGAACGCGGCCATCCGGGCGCTGGAAGACGGCTTGACCGGCGTCTGGAACGTCGCCGGCGGCCGGGCGACGAGCATCATCGCCCTTGTCGAGGAGCTAGCCGCGCTGACGAGCCGGACGGTCAGCCTGCGCCACCTGCCGCGTCGCGCCGGCGACGTCGATTGCTCCCTCATCGACTCGACGAAGCTTCAGGCGACCGGCTGGGGCCCGCCGCTGTCCCTCGCCGTGGGCCTGCGTCTCACGCTTGCGGCCTCCGGCGCCGCTGTCGGGACCGAGGTGGGCAGCGCGACCCTTCAGCCCGCCTAGCCTCCGCTTTGGCTGCAGCCGCGCCCTTCAGCTTGAAAGGCGGGGCGGCCCATGCTAACATCGACCTCGCGGAGGGATCGCATAGTGGTCTAGTGCGGCCGCCTGCTAAGCGGTTACCCTGGGAAACTGGGGTCATGGGTTCGAATCCCATTCCCTCCGCCAGTCGGTCATTCTTGGGGAACTGGGGTCGTGGGTTTCCGCCTTGGTGGACCCGTCCGGGCGAATCCCATTCCCTCCGCCAGCCGGTCATCTGTGGAAGACAGGGGTCATGGGTTTCCGCCTTGGTGGACCCGTCCGGGCGAATCCCATTCCCTCCGCCAGCACTGAGACCGAGGCCCCCTCACCGGGCCATCTTTATCAGGAATCGACATGCGCTACTACCTTTGGACCTTCGGCTGTCAGATGAACAAAGCCGACTCCGCCAAGCTCGCCGCCGGCCTCGACCGTCTTGGCCACCAGGTTGCGGCTTCGCCGGAGGACGCCGACCTGCTCGTCGTCAACACCTGCGCCGTCCGCGAGCACGCCGAGCAGCGCGCCGCCGGGCGCCTTGCCGAAGCGAAGCGATTGAAGGCGAAGAACGGTGCCGTCAAGATCGTCCTCACCGGCTGCATGGTCGGGCCGCAACTGGACGATCTGCGACGCCGCTTCCCCTACGTCGACGCCTTCGCGACGCCGCAGGCCTTCGCCGACATCGCCGCCGCCGCTGGCATCAACGGCCTGCCCGAAGGCTGCGCGCCGTCGCAGTTCTGGGACGGCGTCTTCCCCTTCGCCGGTGGCCCCACTGCCTTCGTGCCCGTCGTCTACGGTTGCAACAAGTTCTGCACCTACTGCATCGTCCCCTATCGCCGCGGCCGCGAGCGCAGCCGTTCGATTGAAGACGTCCGCGCCGAAGTGCGCCATCTGGTCGAGGGCGGCGTTCGCGAGGTGACGCTGCTGGGGCAGTCGGTCGAAGCGTACGGCCGCGACCTGCCGGATTCGCCTGACCTCGCCGACCTCATGCGCGACCTCCACGCCATCGACGGGCTGGAGCGCATCCGCTTCCTGACTTCCTACCCAACCGACGTAACCGACCGCATCGTCGAAGCCGTCGCCGACCTGCCGAAGGCGTGCGAATGCTTCAGCCTCCCGCTCCAGTCCGGTGACGATGACGTGCTCTCCCGCATGCGCCGCGGCTACAAGGCTGACGAGTACGAAGAGGTCGTCGCGGGCATCCGGCGGCGCATTCCCAACGCATCGATATCGACCGACGTCATTGTCGGCTTCTGCGGCGAGAGCGACGCTCAGTTCCAACGCACGTTTGACCTGCTGGAGCGCCTGCGCTTCGACAAAGTTCACGTCGCCGCCTACTCGCCGCGGCCCGGCACCATCGCCGCGCGCCGCTTGGAAGACGACGTACTCGTCGCGACTAAGCAGGCTCGGCTCCAGGCCGTTGAGGCGTTGCAGCGGCGCATCGCCGGAGAGACCAACGCCGCGCTCGTCGGCCGCATCGAGGAGGTCCTCGTCGAGGCGGAGGCGAAGGGCCGCTGGAGCGGCCGGACCCGCAGCGACAAGCTGGTGCACTTCAGCGGCGACTTCCACCCCGGCGACCTCGTGCGCGTGCGCATCGAGAGGGCCGGTCCGTGGTCGCTGTCCGGCAGCGTTTGCTCGGAGGCGGACTGATGGCCGGGAAGCGCGAAGGGCTAAAGTCGGCTCCCACACCGACGCCAAAGCGGACGCCAGTCGTCGCCGTCTTTGTCGTCATCTTCACGGTCGTCGAGAGCGACCTCAAGGTGCTGCTCATCCGTCGCGGCGTGCCGCCCTACGAGGGGCAGTGGGCCATTCCGGGCGGTCGCCTGGAGGCCGGCGAGACGCTGGACCAGGCGGCGACGCGCAAGCTGGTCGGAGAGACAGGCGTCCGCGACGTCTACCTGGAGCAGCTATACACCTTCGGCGACCTCGACCCCTCGGCGGAAGGCGGCGCCGTCGCCATCGGCTACTTCGCCCTCGTCGACCACGACAGCGTCAGCCTGCCCCGTCGCCAGGAGTGGCCGACCGCCTGGTTCTCGCTAAACGACCTGCCGCCGCTTGCCTTCGACAACGAATCGGTGCTCGACTACGCGCTCCGACGCCTGCGCAGCAAGATGGAGTACACGAACGTCGCCTACAGCCTGCTGCCGCAGTACTTCACGCTCAGCCAGCTTCAGGCCGTCTACCAGTCTATCCTGGGGAAGGAAGTGGACAAGCGGAACTTCCGAAAGCGGGTGCTCGCCCTGGGCATCGTGCAGCCGACGGGTCGGGCGATGGTGCTGGGCGCGCACCGCCCGGCCAAGCTCTACACCTTCTCGTCGCGCCAGCCGACGGCCATCTAGCGAGCTACCGGTCCGCTCGCTGAAGAGCGACGCAACAGGCCTAGCCCATCGCTATCGTCATGGCGTTAACCAGGTCCTTGTCATCGAATCGCAGCGATACCGTCACCTTCTGCGTCTTTCGCAGCGCCATCGCCACCAGGCGCAGCAAGCCCCCAGGCGCGATTCCCGCCACGATGATCTCGCCCTCCGGCCCGGGCTTTGGGGCGCTGAAACCCACCCGGTCCAGGCCGCGGCCGCTCTCGGCGCCGATGCGCATCGCCGCCACGATCGTCTCCCTCCCCTGTAGCTGCGCCATATCGGGGACGCTCAGGATCGCGTTGTCGGAAAGCATCGTCGCCGCCTCGCCGTAACGCTTGTTCTGGAGGTGGGCGATGAATCTGGCCGCGAGCTCCTCTCGCTTGTCCATGATCGGCTCCTTCCTCTGGCCTGCTTTTTCAACGACGCCGGCGAAGCACCTTCTCCGCCGTCCAGCCGATCTCCGCCGGGCTCTCGCAGATAATGGCGCCCGCCGCCGCAAGCGCTTCCTTTTTTGCCTGCGCCGTGCCCGTGTTGCCAGCGATTATTGCTCCGGCGTGTCCCATGCGACGCCCCGGCGGCGCCGTGCTCCCCGCGATGAACGCGATGACCGGCTTGCCCCCCTGTCCAGGTGTCATATCCGACTTGATGTACGCCGCCGCCTCCTGCTCGAACCCGCCGCCGATCTCGCCGATGAGCACGACCGCGGATGTGCCCTCGTCCGCCTGGAACGCCGTCAGCACGTCCTTCAGGCTCGTGCCGACGATCGGGTCGCCGCCGATGCCCACGCAGGTCGACTGGCCGATCCCGCGCTCGCTCAATTGCGCCACCGCCTCGTACACCAGCGTGCCGCTACGAGAGACGACGCCGACGTTGCCGGGCATGAAGACGTCCCCGGGCATGATACCGACCTTGCACTGGCCGGGCGTAATCACTCCCGGACAATTCGGGCCGATGAGTCGCACCTTACTGCCGCGAAGCTGCCGCCTCACCGTCACCATGTCCAGCGTCGGCACACCCTCCGTGATGCAGACGATGACCGCCATTCCCGCGTCGTTCGCCTCGAGGATAGCGTCAGCCGCGCCTGGCGCTGGTACGAAGATGAGGCTGCAGTTGGCGCCCGTCTCCGCCACCGCATCGCGCACCGTGTTGAAGACGCGCACGCCTTCCGCCGTCTCGCCGCCGCGACCCGGAGTAACGCCGGCGACCACCTTCGTCCCGTAGTCAATGCAGCGACGCGTCTGGAAGCTGCCCTCCCGGCCCGTAATGCCCTGGACGAGCACTCGCGTCTTAGAACCAACAAGAATTGACATGACCTACTTTTCTAGCGTCACTAGAGTTTTACCTCTTCGGGATGAACCCCACAGCCTGTGTCCAGCGCCCCATCCCCTAAGGCTGAGGGTTTCAACGGTAACTATCCCCTTGACGTAGGTATTCATTCATGTTATGCTATGCCTAGAAGGTAGGTGATAGCGATGCAGAAATACACAATCCGCGACTTCGAGAGAGACTTCCCCGACGATGAGTCCTGCCTTGAGTGGCTGAGAAACTACCTGTATCCCGATGGCATCTTCTGCAAGCTCTGCGGCGAAGTCACCAAGCATCACCGAATGAAGAGCCGCCCGTCTTACTCGTGCGACCGCTGCGGACACCACGAGCATCCGATGGCAGGGACTATCTTTGAGAACTCGCGAACACCGCTTCGTGCTTGGTTTCACGCCGTCTTTCTCATGGCCTCTACTCGCGGTGGCATCTCGGCGAAGCAACTGGAGCGCGAGATTGGCGTCACCTATAAGACGGCTTGGCGCATGTTCAACAGAATCCGACTGTTGCTGAATGAGGACGGCGGAAGACTCTGCGGAACGGTCGAAGTTGACCACACCTACATCGGCGGGAAGCGGCGAGGTATGGGTCGTGGCTACATCGACAACAAGACCGCTGTCTTCGGGGCGGTAGAACGCAATGGCCGTGTCAAGACAGCGCACGTCGGCGGACCTCGTGCTAAGTCGAGTGCCGCGCTCATTGGAAAGCATGTCATTCCTACCGCCGTTGTCTACACTGATGAAGGGCGCGAGTTTGCTGGGCTTAGGCACCGAGGTTACGACCATCGGCGTATCCAACATGACGCCAGAATCTACGTTAACGGGGACATCCACACGAATACGATTGAGGGCTTCTGGAGCCTCGTGAAGCGCGGGATTTCCGGTGTCTACCATTCTGTCAGCCGAAAGCATCTACAGTCCTACCTCGACGAATACGCCTTCCGGTACAGCCACCGAAGCGACGACGACCCTATGTTTCAGACGATGCTTCATCAGGTGGCGAAGGCTTAGGTGCGCGGCGGCTCACCTTCTTCAGCGCCGCCTGAAACTCCCTCTTGGTTATCGTCTGCCTTGGTTTCGGCTTGTGGGGGCTCTTCTTCTTTACCACTCTTCAACAACTCCGCAAAAGTATCAGCCACGACTTTGAATGCGGTCGCTCGCGCTGCCCGCTCTTGTGCCTCATAAGCGTTGTATGCTCCCGTGAGCGTCCCGAAGAAAGGATCCGCCGTGAGCGGCGCGATGTTTTGGGGGCCGATCATGTATAGGTCGATCTCCTTGCCAACGCTGGGCGCTATCTGAGAACGTCGCATCGCCAAGTAGGTGAGAAACAGAGCCCACGGAACAACCCACGTCCTTGAGTAAGCCATTTGCATAAATTGGGATTCCGCGTGTCCTGCACCCTCTCCGATAGCAGCGAATCCGACATCATCATGGGTTTCGACTTCGCCTGTAGGGTCGATAACCTTGTAGATGTGCGGGCCAAGTGCGTCCGTCCCAGCAATAATGGTCTCTGTCCCAAGTTCCGATGAGTAGAATCGCTCCAACGTCTCCTTGACGAATTCGGTGTTTCCCTTGGCTAGATTCTTGTGGAAGTCCTTGAGGCTGAGACCAATCGGGCTTAGAAGTTCCCCAACATTGCGCTCCCGTAGATGCTTCACGAGATGGCCCGCATATCCCTTCGCGACATCGAGGACTGAGGCGTTTCCCTTCCCCTGGAACTCCAGGAATGTCGCCTTGCATATGGCACTTTGGGGAACGAGGTCGCCAGCAATTAGCGCGACAATCTTCGGTCCAAGCTGAAAGCTTTTCGTCTGCCATGGTTCATACTGGATATCGCCCGCGGTAATCATTCGGTCGGAACTGACGAGGACAAATGGTGTCCCAAGGAAATCGCAGATGGCCGCAATGCAGACTGTCAATGGGCGCCTCCTCCGACGCCTATTATACCGCTTCCGTCTACCTACGCGAAGGGGATAGTTACCGTTTCAACCCTCAGAACCGTCCAACCCCATCCGAATCGCGCGGCTTTCAGGCCGCGGGTGGGTTACCCTGCTGACTGCTTCGCCGCCGCTACCGCCTTCTCCGCCGCCTCGCCGAGTCCCTGCGCGCGGATAAGCCCGCCCCCATTCGCCGCCAGAATCCGCTCCCCGTCCTCGACGTTCGTGCCCGCCAGCCGCACGACGACCGGCGCGCTGATCTTCATCTGCTTCTGCGCGTCGACGACGCCCTGCGCAATCACGTCCACCCGCGCCATCCCGCCGAAGATGTTGATAAGAATAGCCTTCACGTTGGCGTCCGCCGTCAGGATCTTGAAGGCGTTCACCACCCGTGCCACGTCGTTTACCGTTCCGATGTCGAGGAAGTTGGCAGGCTCGCCGCCCGCCAGCTTGATCGCGTCCATCGTCGACATCGCCAGTCCGGCGCCGTTCACGACGCAGCCGATGTTGCCGGCAAGCTTGACATAATTGTTGACGCCCAGCTCCTGCGCCTGCACTTCCAGCGGGTCCTCCTCGCCGAGGTCGCGTAGCTCGACGATCTCCGGATGCCGGAACAGGGCGTTGTCGTCGAAGTTCACCTTGGCGTCCAGCGCAACGACGCGCCTGTCAGCAGTGACGACGAGCGGGTTGATCTCCGCCAGCGAGCAGTCGCAGGCGGCAAACGCCTTGTAGAGGCCGGACATGAGCGCCGTCGACGGCCGCAGCAAATCGCCGGCGAGTCCGAGGGCGAACGCAAGCTGCCGCGCTTGGAAAGGCTGAAGCCCGACCGCGGCGTCAACTCGCACTCGCTGGATGAGCTGCGGCGAGCTCGCCGCCACCTCCTCGATCTCCATCCCGCCGACGGAGCTGGCCATCACGACCGGGCTGGCTGCGGCGTTGTCGATGATGACGCTCAGGTAGAGCTCGCGCTCCGCCTTCATCTGCTCTTCGATGAGGACGCTTCGCACCAGCCGGCCTTCGGGGCCCGTCTGCGGCGTCACCAGCGTCATGCCGATTATCCGCGCTGCCGCTTCTTCCGCCTGTTTCGGAGTGTCGGCGAGAGCGATTCCGCCGCCCTTGCCGCGTCCGCCGGCGTGCACCTGCGCCTTGACGACGACCGGCCCGGCCAGCTCCTCGGCGACACGTCGCGCCTCAGCCGGCGTCGTCGCAACGCCGCCGCGCGGCACCGAAACGCCGAAATCGGCAAGGATGCGCTTCGCCTGGTACTCGTGGACCTTCATCTGTGTCGACTCGTTCCCTGGTCGGAGGGCGCGAATTCCGTTTCACGGCCAATTGGCGGAGGGGGAGGGATTCTTGGCCGTCTGGCCGAACCCCAGCCTCCATTTCCGTTGCGTATCCTGGCGGAGGGGGAGGGATTCGAACCCCCGGTCGCCCTGAGGCGACAGCGGTTTTCAAGACCGCCGCCTTAAGCCGCTCGGCCACCCCTCCCGGTGCCAGTCGCCAGTATAAGGCAACGCCGAAATCGGGGTCAACGAATACAAACAAATGCCCTCGCTCAACGACGAGGGCATTTGATACACGTTGTCAGCGTTTAGTGGCTGGGATGACGGAACGGATGCGGCTCTACCGGCACCTTGCTCGCGTCTTCGACCGGGTGCGGCTCCACCGGCGCCCCGTTCGTGTGTTCGACGCTTCGTCGCGTCAACTCATCCCGCAAGATGATCAGCGACTCCGGCGCCTCGATCATGAACTTGATGTGACGGCCTTCCTTCGTCACATCCACTACTAACTCCTCGCCAATCTTAAACCTGACAACGCAGGCCTCTCGGCCCGTTCCGTGCGCAGAGACCACCTGAATGTTGATGTCATCGCCTACAGACAGGCTCTCGCCGGTTCTCCTTCTTAGAATCAGCCTACCCACAGCAGCACCTCTTCCTCCGGCTGAACCTGTGGAAACGGCCCGGCTAGCCGGCTCCACTGACCACTACCATTATTATAGTCCACAGGCCAATTAAATTATAAATCCAAGCATAAAAAGTAGCAAGCAAAGAAAACAAGATATCGAGGAGCATTCTTGCGGTTCGTGGTCAAGAACGGATAAAGGGCCTTCGCTATTGCTCTTTCTGCCTGCAGGGGCTATTATCCCGCACAGAACCCATCCCATGTGGGAAGTAAGGCGCAAAGAAGCGCCGACTCACCGTCGAACCGCGGGACAAGGAGGTCAACGTGATACCAAAGAAACCCCTCTCCGTTCTAGCCCTGGTGATTCTCGGGTCGGTCGCCACCATCAGCGCCACTGTCGGCCGTTCTGCAACCGCTGCCTCGCTCTTTTCAGCGCTCCCAGACGAACAACCGACCGTTGCTGCCACGCCCCAGGGCCCGTTACGCCATCGCCACACAGCGACACCCACCGCGACGGTCATTCCCACGGTGACCACGACGCCAACTGCCGCTCCCAGCATCGCTCCATCGCCCACGGCGACGGCTATGCCCAGCGGCGGCGGCGCCCCACAGATAGCCCCACCGGCCACAGGCGACGCCTCGAGCGATGGCGGCAGCCTGCCGTTGGTGCCAATAGCGCTGACTTGCTTGCTCGGCGCGACTGCACTAACCGGCGCGGCCTACGTAAGGCGTACGAGCAGACGCCGTAGATAGCAAGAAGCACTTTCGACCATAAATGAGGGGCGGCCAGCCGGTCGCCCCTCTTGGCATCTGTCGCTCGACGCGCGTCACCCCACCCGCAGCGGAGAGCGGAAGTCGCCCTAGCGGGCCTTGTAGAGGCGATTCGCTGCAACTATGATGAAGAAAAAGACAGCGCGAAAACCTGGCCAGGGAAGGAGAGGGCAAATGGCGCTCTACATAATGCTCAGCAACCTCACAGATGAGGGCCGCAAGACTATAAAGGCACGCCCCGAACGCATCAAAGAAGTCAACAAAGAGGTCGAGTCGATGGGCGGCAAAGTGCTCGCCCAGTACGCTACCCTCGGCCCCTACGACTTCGTGAACGTCATCGAAGCGCCGAACATTGACGTGATCGCTCAGATCTCCGTCGAGCTCGGCTCTCGCGGCACGCTCCAACTCATGACGCTTCCCGCGATGACCGTCGACCAGTTCGCCACGCAGATCAAGTGCGGGTCGTGGCAGGCCCGGCATCGAGGCAATATGACACGACGTGGCGTCAAAGGCTAGCGTCTAGCCGACCAAGCGGATAAGTTCCAGCCCGCCCATGTGCGGCCTCAGCGCCTCCGGCACGACTACCGATCCGTCGCGCTGCTGATAGCTTTCCAGCACCGCCGCAAGCGTCCGCGGTAGCCCGAGCCCGGAGCCGTTAAGCGTATGCACGTAACTCTGCCTTCGCGCCCCGCTCGCGGCGAAATCGAAGCCCCGTGCGACGCGCCTGAAAATCGCCGCAGTTAGAGCACGTGCTCACCTCCAGCCATTCGCCGCAACCCGGCGCCCACACCTCGACGTCGTACGCCTTTGTCGCCGAGAACCCCAGGTCGCCCGTGCACAGCATCTTCACGCGATGCGCCAGCCCCAGCCGGCGACAAGTCGTCCTCCGCATCGCCGAGCAGCCGCTCCAGCTCCCCGTCCGACTCTCCGGGCGCGCACAGCTTATACATCTCCACCTTGTCGAACTGGTGGCCGCGCTTGATGCCGCGCACGTCGCGGCCGGCGCTCATCTTCTCCCGCCGAAAGCAGGGCGTGTACGCGACGTACCGTAGCGGCAGGGCGTCCGGCTCCAGGATCTCGTCGCGGTGCAGGTTCGTCAGCGGCACCTCCGCCGTCGGCACCAGCCAGAGATCGTCCTCCGCGTCGTGGTAAAGGTTGTCGCGGAACTTCGGGAGCTGGCCGGCGCCCCAGAGACACTCCTCCTTGACGACGAAGGGCGGATAGACCTCCGTGTAGCCCTGCTCGGTGTGCAGGTCCAGCATCCAGGCGATGAGCGCCCGCTCCAGCCGCGCGCCGGCCCCCTTGAGCACGTAGAAGCGCGATCCCGACAGCTTCACCCCGCGCTCGAAGTCGATGATGCCCAGCCGCTCGCCGATCTCCCAGTGTGGCCGCGGCTCGAAGTCGAGCTCGAACGGCCGCCGCTCCTCCGTCCGAATGACGACGTTCTCCTCTTCGCCACCGCCGATAGGCGTGTCGGGGTGCGGGATGTTCGGCAGCTCCAGCAGCAGCGCCCGCGTCCGTTCTTCCGACGTCTTTACCGGCGGCTCCAGCGCGTCGATTCGTTCCGACTTCGTCCGCATATCGTCGATAAGCCGCTGGCGCTCCGCAGCGTCCTTGGTCGCGCCGATGCGCTTGCCCAGCTCGTTCCGCTCCGCTCGCAGTGCCTCCGACTCCACGAGCAGCTCGCGACGCTCGGCGTCGAGGCGCATCAGTCCGTTCAGGACCGCCTCTTCGCTGCCGCGGTCTCGCAGCGCCTTGCGGACAATTTCCGGGTTCTCGCGCACGAACTGAAGGCTCAGCAACGCATCATCCTTCCGTCTGACGTCCTCGCTCGATCGCCCGCAACGCCAGCAGGCGTACGTCCTCCGGTACCGCGGCGCCGACGCCGTCGCCCGCGCTCAACTGCTCGTTCTCGCGAAGCTGCGTCTCGTCCACCCACGTCAGGTGGCTCTCGTCCCGTCGCAGCTCCGGCGGCTCACCGACGGCCATGCAAAAGTAGATGAGGTCGACGTGCTGGTGCGGCCTGTCCGGCTCCGGGCTGTCTTCGACCAGTATCGTCACCGGTGCCGCCAGCTCACGCGGATATGGCACGCCCAGCCGTTCGTCGCTGGCGATCGGACGCGCGTCCAGGCCCGTCTCCTCGCGGATTTCGCGCAACACCGCCTCCTGCGGGTCTTCGTTCGGCTCGACGTGGCCGCCGGGTGGCACCCACATCTTCAGCAGCGGATGCCAGAGGAGAAGCGTTCTGTTCCCGTGGACGACGAAGCCTGTGACGGTGAAGTGCTTCTCCATCAAGAGGCGATTCTAGCAGCCGCAGCCCTGTCGCGTCGAGTCGGTTCGAGGGGGTCGGCGAACAACGTGGCGGTGACGGTGCCGCAAGCTGCCGCTGCCACGCTGTTTAAGATGGACGCATGTTCTTCGACCACGCAAAGCGCTCCTTTGCGAATTGGCGTCTCATAGAACCGGCAGCGCCGCGACGGCTAGCCAAGCAGCGACAGCGGAAAATCCGACAGCCTCTCCAGCACCAGGTCCGCCTCGGCCAGCGGCGGCAGCGCCGTCGACGCTGCCCGTACCTGCACCGCGAACGTCCCGGCCGCCTTCGCCGCCAGTACGCCGGTTCGACTGTCCTCCAGCACCACGCATCGCTCCGGCGCAACCCCGAGCTTCGCTGCGGTGTAAAGGAAGATGTCCGGCGCCGGCTTGCCATTCTCGACCGACGTGCTCGAAACCAGGACGTCGAAACAGCCATCGAGGCCCGTCGACTTCAGCAGCGCCTCGACCCAGTTCGGCAACGACGACGACGCCAGCGCGCGCGGAACGCCCCGTTGCCTCAACTCCGACAGCAGCTCGCGCACGCCGGGCAGCGGCGACCGCGGTTGGCTGAGAAGCCGGACCATCGCTTTGTCGTAGCGGTCCACGCACTCGTCGTAGCCGGCGGGCGGCGAATACCACTCGAATATCGCATCCCAGGTCGCCGGCACCGTCATGCCGAGCAGGGATTCGTGCTGCTCTTCAGTGATCAACAGGCCGAAGTCGCGCAGAACTTCGTTCAGGCCCTGATGATAGAGAGGCTCGCTGTCCGCGAGCACGCCGTCCATGTCGAAGATGACCGCCTGGTACATTCCCACCGCTACTCCTTGCTCCGAAGCTGCGGGAAGAGAATGACCTCGCGGATGGAGCGACGCCCGCTCAGCAGCATCACCAGCCGGTCGATGCCGATGCCCAGACCTCCCGCCGGTGGCATGCCGTGCTCCAGCGCCAGCAGAAAGTCTTCGTCCAGCATCTCCACCTCGCTCTCGCCGGCCGCCTTGCGACGCGCCTGCTCCAGGAAGCGTTGCCGCTGATCGAGCGGGTCGTTCAGCTCCGTGTAAGCGTTGCCCATCTCCAGCCCGGCGGCGAAAGGCTCGAAACGCTCGACAAGCTCCGTGTTGTCCGGCTTGCGCTTTGCCAGCGGCGAAAGCGGCGCCGGATAATCCATCAGGAACGTCGGCTGGATAAGCTGCGGCTCAACCCGCGCGGACAGCAGCTCGTCGACTAGCTTCGCCCAGCTTGCGTCCGGCGCCGTCTCGATGCCCATTCGACGGATCAGGTCTCGCAGGCTCGCCTCGTCACGACGGTAGTGCTCCAGGTCCACCTCCGCGTACTGCTTGAGGGCGTCGTGCACCGTCAGCCGGCGCCAGGGTGGCTTCAGCTCTATCGTCTCCTCTTCGAACGGGACCTGCGTCGTGCCCAGCGTCTCCATCGCTACCCGGGAGACCAGCTCCTCGACCATCGCCGCCACGTCGTTGTAGTCCGCGTAGGCCTCGTAAGACTCCATCATCGTGAACTCGGGGTTGTGCTTTGTCGAAATCCCCTCGTTGCGGAAGACGCGCCCGATCTCGAACACGCGGTCGAAGCCGCCGACGATGAGCCGCTTGAGGTGCAGCTCCATCGCGATGCGCAGGTACAGGTCGCGGTCCAGCGCCTCGTGATGCGTCACGAAGGGGTTCGCCGCCGCGCCGCCGGCCTCCGCCATCAGCACCGGCGTCTCGACCTCCATGAAGCCGCGCCCCACCATGAAGCGGCGGATAGCGTCGATGATGGCGCTGCGCAGCGCGAATAGCCGTCGCACGTCCTCATTCGCGATGAGGTCGAGGTAGCGCTGGCGATAACGCGTCTCCGTGTCGACCAGCCCGTGGAACTTCTCCGGCAGCGGCTGCAGCGACTTCGCGAGCAGCACGTACTCCGCCGCCTCGACGCTTATCTCGCCGGCGCGTGTGCGAAACAGACGCCCGCTCACGCCGACGAAATCGCCCAGGTCGAGGTCGTGCAGCACGCCGTACGCCTTCTCGCCGACGACGTTGCTCTTCAGATAGACCTGCATCTTGCCGGAGCCGTCGCGCAGGTCGATGAAGGTTGCCTTTCCCATGTCGCGCAGAGCCGTCATGCGCCCGGCGATAGTGACGGCAGGCGCGTCGCCCGCGGAGCCCGCCTTCTCCCATTGCAGGAACGCCTGCGACGCAGCCTCGGCGGTGTGCGTGCGGTGAAAGCGCGGCGGATAGGGATCGATGCCGCGGACCCGCAGCCGGTCCAGCTTCTCGCGTCTCAGCTCGAAGCTTTGCTCATCCCGAAGAGACATCGTCTTCCCCCGAAGTGGGCATATCAAGAGGCGGGCGGCCCCTGCTTTCGGCTCCGCCCGCCGCGTCCGGCATTCGACAAATTGTTCAGGATATGCCGGTGATGGTGAGCCGAATTGCGCCGGCCGGCGCCTCCACGTGCACCGCGTCGCCGACGCCCTTGCCGATAAGCGCGCGCCCCACCGGCGATTCGTTGCTAATGCGGCCTTCCTTGGGCTCCGCCTCGGCGCTCCCGACGATGACGTACGTCTCCTTCGTCCCCTTCGCGGTTTGGACGGTCACATGAGAGCCCAGCCGCACCTTCTTGGAGCGATGGGCCTGCTCCTCGTCGATGAGCTCCGCGTTCTGGATGATCTTCTCGAGCGTCAGGATGCGTCCCTCGACGAACGCCTGCTCATTCTTGGCGTCTTCGTACTCGGCGTTGTTCTGGGTGCTGGCCAGCTCTTTGGCGGCGTGAATGCGCTCCGCCACCTCCTGGCGGCGGACCGTCCGCAGGTGTTCGAGCTCTTTCTCCAGCTTGGCCAGACCTTCTCTCGTCAAAGGAACTGGCTTATCGGGCATCTCTACGCTCCTGAAACAGATTCAAAAAAGAGACTGAGAGGCATCGCCCTCAGTCGTTATCCCCCTGTGCTGGCAATCATTATAGGAGAAGCCGTTCCTCTTTGTAAAGCTTCCCCTTCCGACTGTGGTTGAGAGGGGGAAGGCGTCGTGTTAGAATGACCAGAGTCAACCCTGGACGCAACCGTAAGCAGGCTTCATGGAGCAAGACAGCCATCCCCCCGGAGCGCCGGCCGTGGACGCCCGTATACAGCAGGGCGACATAATACTGCGAATGGGCGACACCGACGTGAACCAGGACATGCCGTTCATCAACGCCTTCAGCCGGCTGACGCCCGGGCAGACTATCCCCGTTGTGCTCGATCGGGACGGCAAGCAAATGAAAGTTGAAGTGACGCCGCAAGAGCGCCAGAGAGCCACGCAATGAACGAAAGCAATCAAGGAGGGCCTTTCGGCGCGCCGCCGGACGACCGCGGCCCCTTCGACGACCTGTTGCGCCCGCATTCGACGCCCGGCCCGACCGTCCCTGGCATCCCCGGCAGAGGCCGCGTCGTACTCCTGGCGATGCTCGCGCTGGGAGCGCTTCTCCTCGTGCTTGTACTCCCGCCAATCTCGCTGCTGGGTCGCGGCGGTGGTGGCGGCAGCGGTAGCACGCCCAACATAAAGACAACAGCCCGAAAGAGCATGCCCCAACTGCCGAACGGCCTCGAGGCTGTGAGCGCCTTCTACGACGTCTCCGTCTCCGGCAAAATCGAGGGGCCGGCAACGATCACTCTGCAGCTTCCGGATACGATGACCGACGGTCGCAACCTCTCCGCGTACACTCAGCAGAAGGGCGCCTGGCAGCGGCTGGGCGACGCGACCCTCGGCCCCAACGGCAACGTAGTCGAAGCCAAGGTGAACGATATCCCCGCCAACATCGTGATCCTGCGACGTGGCGATTCCGCGCGTCAGCTCATCGGCTACCTGCCCGCCGGCGGCCAGCTCAGCGCTCCCGCCGCGCAGGACCTCTCGGTCGTCGACCCGGTCGACTTCTCGCCCCAGGCCGACGGCTCGCTCTCCGGCGGCCCCACCACCGCGTCGCTGCCGGCCGGCCTGCCCGTGCGCCCGTGCATTCGCGCCAGCGGCTCCGACGGTGCGGCTGCCGTCGACGCCATCATGGCTTCGCCCGACCTCCGCGCCTCGCACGTCGACGCCATCCTCGCGATGGTCGAGGCAGGACACTACGACGGCGTCGAGATCGATTACGGCTCCATCGACTCGCTGCGAAAGGACGCTTTCAGCGAGTTCCTCAGCAATCTCTCCGATCAGCTCCACCTGCGGAAACTCACCCTCACGGTGACGGCGCCCATGCCCGAGCAGCAGGGAGCGGACTGGGACACCGGCGCCTACGACTGGACGCGCCTCTCGCAGGTTGCCGACCTGATTGAGCTCAGCCCGGAGACGGACCCGTCCGTGTACTACAAGAATACCCAGCAGGCGCTCCAGTACCTGATCGACGACAGCAAGGTCGCGCCGGCGAAGCTCGTTCTGCGAATCAACCCCTACAGCGTCGAAAAGGGTGGTGAAGGCATTAGTTCCCTCACGGGACTGGAAGCGCTGGCGACCGGCAGCGTCCTGTCGGCGGACAAGACCGACTCCATTAGCCCCGGCGAATCGGTCGATGTGAAGGCCACGAACATCGACACCGCGGACGGCGCAACCGGCATCGGTTGGGACGCCCAGGCCGAAGCCGTTTCCTTCGTCTACCCGGGACTGGGCGGCGCCCGCACCGTCTGGCTGGAGAACGCGTTCAGCATCGCCTTCAAGCTGGAACTGGCGCAGAGCTTTAACCTCGGCGGCATCGCCATCGAAGACGTCTCCGACTCCGTCGGCGGCGCGGACATCTGGCCGGTCATCGGCGACTTCCTCGATAGCGGCAGGGCGTCGCTGGCCAAGCCGAACGGGTCGCTCCTCGTCCCCCAGTGGGAAGCCGATGGCGGCCAGTTGGAGAACAAAGCCACGGGCGAGGTCACCTGGGTGGCGCCCGACCAACCCGGCCAGTACCATCTCACCCTCATCATCAGCGACGGCGTGGCCCGCATAGGCCAGCGCCTCGTCCTGACGGTCGGGTCCTGATTGCGACCGCGACCTCTGATTTTCCGTTCGAAGGCAGCGTTAGGAGAAAGAGCGCAGCCGTGCGTGTGATTGCCGGTGCGGCCAGGGGCAGGCGGCTGAAAGGCGGCAGCGAGCGCGGCCTCCGTGCAACCTCCGACCTGGTGCGCGGCGCCATGTTCGACATCTTGCAGTCCATGGACGCCGACCTGGCGCGCGTGCTCGACCTTTATGCCGGCACCGGTGCGCTTGGCGTCGAGGCGCTGAGTCGAGGAGCCGGCTGGTGCGACTTCGTCGAGAAGGAGTCGCGTTTCTGCCATCTGGTCCACGAGAACCTGGAGGCGTCGGGCTTCGTCGAGAAGGCAGCCGTTTTCTGCCTGCCGGCGGAAAGGGTCTTGACGAAACTGAGCGGCGAGTATAGCCTCATTTTGGCTGATCCGCCCTACCAGGACGAAAAGGCAGACAGCGTGCTGGAAAGCATCGCTGTCTCTCCGCTGGTAGGACAAAGAACAGTCATCGTGTTGGAACATTCAAAGCGCAAGACGCCGCCCGGCGCCCTCGGCAGTCTCACCCTGGCGACGAGCCGGCGGCACGGAGATACGGTAATCTCCGTCTATCGTTCAGGAGGCAGCTAGTGGTTATCGCCATGTACCCGGGCCGGTTCGATCCCGTAACGAACGGCCACCTCGATATCGTGCGCCGCGCTGCGTCCATGTTCGACCGTGTCGTCGTGGCAGTTTTCGACATGAAAGACCACGACGTGCTTTTCTCTACCGGGGAGCGGGTGGACTTGTTCCGGGAGGCGGTTCGCGAACTGCCGTCCGTCAGCGTCGAGCCGTTCAGCGGGCTGACGGTCGCGTTTGCCCGCGAGCAGGGCGCAACGGTGCTCGTGCGGGGGATCCGCGCCGTGACCGGCTTCGAGACCGAGTTCGACATGGCCCTGATGAACAAGAAGATCGCGCCGGAGATCGAATCCATCTATCTCATGGCCAGCCTCGACCACCTGTTCATCAGCGGCACACGAATTCGAGAGGTGGCGCGCCTCGGCTACAACGTCGCGGACCTGGTGCCGGCGCACGTGTGTCAGGCCTTGACCGAAAAGATCTTCGGCATAGCAAGGCCTGTTTCGCGCGGAGGTTGACCCATCGACATCCTCTATCTCATCGACCGTCTGGAAGAGCTCGTTGGCGAAGGCACGAAGCTGCCCATCGGCGGCCGAGTCGCCATCGACCGCCGCAAGCTCCTCGATTTGATCGACCAGATGCGTGTGGCCGCTCCGATGGAGTTGCAGGAGGCGCAGGAGCTCCTTGCGCAGAAGGACGAGTTGCTGCTGAAGGCGCGAGAAGAATCGCAGCATCTGGTGACGCAGGCGCAGCAGGACGTCGAATCGCGCCTGACGGACAACGGGCTGGTGAAAGCGGCGGAAGCGAAGGCGGCGGAGATCATCCAGGAAGCGGAGCGCCAGGCGGAGTCGATGCTGCACGACACTGAGGACCGGATCCGGACGCGCTTCGGTGCGGCAGAGACCGTGGCAGCGCAGCAGATGGAGGAGGCGGACCGCTACACGCTGGAGATGCTGAAGAAGCTGGAGTCGCAGCTATCGGCGTTCCTGGGCAGCGTGCGCGCCGGCGTCGACAGCATGGAGAACAAGGCGCAAGAGCGCGTCCGCTAGTGGCCGCCGCGCGGTCATGCCCGGCTGGGTGCTAAGGTATACTCACCGCAGTCACGGCAGGCGCCCCCTTGGCTTGGCGGACAACGATTTCTGAATCGCTCTCCCGGAGCGAACCACGTCTCGCCTTGGGGGTTGTCGGAGGCGGCGAGCTTCACGACGACTGCCTTCTTGTCCGAGACCACCAGCCCACCTAGGCGCTCACTTGACTCGTTGAAGACCCCGAGCGCCCAGGTTGGCTCGCCTGGGGCAGTGGTCCAGCGTTCACCAAGCTCGTTGCCCGCCCAGTCGACCCTATACAAGTCGATGCGCTCGATGGATGTCTTCTTCCTAGACTCGATCGACAGCTTGAATATACCATCAAGCAGCCCATTCGGTTCGTATGCTCCGGGCCCGGGGCCAACGAGATCCTCGGTTTTCCCTATCCACTCCAGGGATGCCGACGGCGCCGGAGCGAACACCGCGCTGAGCTCCTGCAGGTAGGGTGCGTCCTCGCCGGCCTCAAATGGTTGCGGAATGAGCACCAACGGCTCGCCCACAACCTCCTTTAGCCGTTCGCCAGCGCCGTTTGGCTGTCGGCCGTTGACGACCACGAAACGGAGCTCCGGGTTCAGCAGTCGCGCCTCTCTAAACAGCAACTGCAGGATGGGGTCTCTGAAGCTGTATCCTATAACGACCGCATGGGTGGCGTTCCTCAGGCAATGGCGCAGATAGGTATAGCATGTGAAATACGGTTCGCTAAGCATGCCCACCTTCGTGTCACCAGGGTAAATGACCATGTTCTCATTTCCGCGCAGCCCTTCCTGTGCCTCCTGAACGTACTTGAACCCTCGCGCGTCGCGGTACCAGGTAACCGAGCCGTGCAGCTTGAAGAGAACGAGGCCCGGACCGTTCGCGGGGGGCAGGTAACTATGGAAAGTGTCGGGGTTCCAAGAGCACCTGGCCGTCTTCATCGTGAAACCGAACTCTAGCGGAATACCGGTTTCGCTGGCATAGGTTTCAATCGCCGGATCATAATTCGTGGTGAACACAGGCAGAACTGGTTGCTGAAGCAGGTCTCGGACCATAGCCAGCAGGGGGCCGCAGAGCGCGGCAACCTCCGACGCCTCAGGTTGGGTTCCATAACGATCGAATATGAGGTCCCGGATGTTGTTGTCAATTCGCGTCACCACGTCCTCTATTAGTAGTGACTGATCGTATGGCGATTCCGGGTTCATGAGCGACATCTGCACGAAGTTTGGGTCCGACCGGATGAGTTTGAAGAACGTTAGATATTTTTGGAGATGCTCGCGCACTACCTCTAGGTCTCGACCCGGCGCACCGTCGCCGAAAGGATAGTGAGAATAAATGTTGCTCAGTAGTGCTCGTTCTGCGCCTCCAAGTGTCTCCTCTAACATGTCCATGAACGGCGCCATCGGAGGATAGCCGAGTGGCGCTGAAGCCCCCGCGCCTAGAAAGAGGACTACCTTACTTGAGGTGATGTGCCCGTTCAACTGCGCTTGCTTCACGGCTACCCGTGCCTTACTACAACGTTGACGAGTCGACCCGCAACGTAGATTACGCGCTCGACACGCCGAACATCAACGTACGGCTGCACCTTCGCGCTCGACAGCGCCATCTCCTTCGCCCGCTCCTCGCTCACGTCCGCCGGCGCCTGGATGCGGTCGCGCACCTTACCATTCACCTGCACCACCAGCGTTATCTCCTCCTCCGCCGCCAGCTCCGCGTCCCACTCCGGCCAGCGCTGGTTGTGGATGCTGTACGCGTTGCCCGTGCGCTCCCACAGCTCCTCCGCCAGATGCGGCGCCGACGGCGCGAGCAGCAGCATCAACGACGTCATCGCCTCCCGCCAGCCCGCCTCGTCGACAGGACCGCTCTCCTTGAGCCGCGCCAGGTAGTTCGTGTACTCCATCATCGCCGCCACCATCGTGTTGAAGCGGAATCGCTCCACGTCCTCCGTCACCCGACGTATCGTCTTGTGCGTCATCCGGCGCAGCTCCCGCACCTGCGACGCTCTGCCCGTCTGGGCATCCGCCTGCCGCGTCGTCTCCGTCGGCGACAGCGCCAGGTTCCAGACGCGATTCAGCCAGCGAGAGATGCCCGCCAGGCCGGAGTCGTCCCATTCACCGCCCTGGTCCCACGGTCCGATGAACATCAGGTAGACGCGCACCGCGTCGGCGCCCTGCCGCGACACGTAGTCGTCCGGCGCCACAACGTTGCCGCGCGACTTGCTCATCTTCGCCTTGCCCGCGATTATCGTCCCCTGGTTGAACAGGCGCGTGAACGGCTCCCGAAAGTCGATGACGCCCAGGTCGCGCGCCGCCCGAGCGAAGAAGCGTGAGTAGAGCAAGTGCATGACGGCATGCTCCGCGCCGCCCGTGTACTGGTCGACCGGCAGCCACTTGCGCGCCAGCTCCGGCGAAACGACCTCCTCCCGATTGTGTGGATCGGCGTACCGATACATGTACCAGCTCGAGCAGACGAACGTGTCCATCGTGTCCGTCTCCCGCCGCGACGGCTCGCCGCAGATCGGACACGCCGCGTTCACGAAACCCTGGTGACGCGCCAGCGGCGACTCGCCTGTCGGCTTGAACTCGGCGTCCTGCGGCAGCAGTACCGGCAGGTCCTTCTCCGGCACCGGCACCTCGCCGTGCTTCTCGCAGTGGATGATCGGGATCGGCGCGCCCCAGTACCGCTGCCGCGACAGTAGCCAGTCGCGAATGCGATAGTTGACGGTCGGCCCGCCCCAGCCTTGCTCCTGCAGGTGCTTCGTCACCGCCGCCTTCCCTTCCTCGTTCGGCAGGCCGTCGAAGGGACCTGAGTTCACCATCACGCCGGGCTCGATGTACGCCTCCGACAGCGGCTCGCCGTTCCAGTCGCGCGGGGCGATGACGACGCGGATCGGGATGTCGTACTTCTGCGCGAACTCGAAGTCGCGCTGGTCGTGCGCCGGAACGCCCATCACGATGCCCGTGCCGTAGGTCAGCAGCACGTAGTCGGCGATGAGGATCGGCACCTTCTCGCCGTTCAGCAGGTTCGTGCAGTACGCGCCCGTGAAGACGCCCGTCTTCTCGCGCTCCGTCGACAGCCGCTCGATCTCCGTGGCCCGACGGCTCCTCTCGACGTAGTCGTTCACCTCCGCGCGATGTTCCGGCGTCGTTATGTGCGGCACCAGCGGGTGCTCCGGCGCCATGACCATGAAGGTAACGCCGTAGATCGTGTCCGGCCGGGTCGTGAAGACGCGGACCTGGTTGTTGTCGACCTCCGGCGATTCCAGCCCGAAGGCGATCGTCGTCCCCTCGCTGCGGCCGATCCAGTTCCGTTGCATCGCCTCGATCCGCTCCGGCCAGTCGATTTCGCTGAAATCCAGCAGATCGTCGGCGTAGCGCGTGATGCGGAAGAACCACTGCGCCAGGTTCCGACGCGTCACCGGCGTGTGGCAGCGCTCGCACGTCCCGTCCGGCAGGACCTGCTCGTTGGCGAGCACGGTCTGACAGGAAGGGCACCAGTTGGCCGGCGCCTCCGCTCGATACGCCAGGCCGTTCTTGTAGAGTTGCAAGAACCACCACTGCGTCCACTTGTAGTACTCGGGGTCCGACGTGACGACCTCGCGCGACCAGTCGAATATCGCCCCCATCGACTTGAGTTGCCGCCGCATGTTCTCGATGTTGCGGGCCGTCCAGGCGTAAGGGTGGGTCTGCAGCTTGATCGCCGCGTTCTCGGCCGGCAGTCCAAACGAGTCGAAGCCCATCGGGAAGAGGACGTTGTAGCCGCGCATTCGCTTGTAGCGCGCCTGAACGTCGGAGGGCGCCATCGCGTACCAGTGGCCGACGTGCAGGTCGCCGGAGGTATAAGGGAACATCGTGAGCGCGTACCATTTTGGACGCGGGTCGTCGTCCGGCGTGCGATAGAGCTCGTCGGCTTCCCAGCGTGCCTGCCACTTCCCCTCGATATCCGGCGGATAATACCTATCTTCCGTCATTGTGGTTCCTCTTCGGCTCTTCTTCGGGCTCATGCTCAATCAGCAGCGGCACGTGCCTCTGCAGGAAGTCGTCGATTGCCTTCACGACCGGCCTCGCCTCCAGCAGCAGGAAGATGAGCACCGATCCGAGGATCGCCGCCCAGTAAAGGTGTCTTCCCACCGCCATCCCGACCGCCGCCGCCGACCACACCGTTGCCGCCGTCGTTATCCCCTTGATCGTGTAGCCTTCGCGGAAGATGACGCCGGCGCCCAGGAAGCCTACGCCCGTCACGATGCCGGCCGCGATGCGGTCTTCGCCGCTGGTTACTATCGATATCTCCGTGAACAGCGATGCGCCCAGCGCCACCAGCGCCATCGTTCGGACGCCGGCCGGATAACCGCGCAGCTCCCGTTCGATGCCGATGAAACCGCCGAGCATCGCTGCCAGCACCATTCTCAGGAAGATCGCCAGTTGGTCGGTAACGTCCATGACCTCTCCCGCGATTGATCATCGAAAACCCCCCGCCCACAGGAACGGAGGGCTGCTCCGTTCGCGGCACTTCGCAGATATGAAACTGGTGGAGCTGGGGGGATTCGAACCCCCTACCTATTGCCTGCCAGGCAATCGCTCTCCCGATTGAGCTACAGCCCCACTCCCGAACGTCCAGTTTAGCGAAGAACCGTCGCCATCGCAAGCCGCAGTCACTCTCCCGGGAGTCCAAGGGCGCAACCTTTGGAGGGGGGACACGGGATGTCCCTCTCTCCGCTGTGCGTCTGGCACCTATAGCTGGAAGCCAGAAGGACGCAGCCCTTTACCCTCGCACGCCATGTGGACCCCTCCGCGTTCGCCGGCGGGGGTTCCAGGCCTGCCTGCCGGTAGGCAGGGGGTGTCCCCTTGGCATTCTTGATAAACATCCGTGGGCGGGTGGGTGGGAAGCGACGTCGTTGGTTAGCGGGCCGCGGAGCACACCGCCTGTGTCACAAATCCCTTGGCATCCCCCTTGCGAACAAGTATTCTGATATCGGCGCCACCTGCTCATCTGGCGCCAGGAGTCCAGAGGGGCGGAGCCCCTTTGGCGCCGAAGGTCCGCCTCTGGAGGAGGGTTTCAAAGCCTGCCCGCCTATGGAGGGGGTGTCCCCTTTAAGACTTCCCTGACCGCTCCCACCAACCAAGTTCAGGGGAGTCCAGAGGGGCAGAGCCCCTTTGGCGGGGGTTTAGGGGGTGTCCCCTGAGATTCCTGTTAAACACTTCTGGGCGGGCGGGTGGGAAGGAAAGCCAATCTCGGCCAGGTGCGGCAGCAAGGCCCGCTGCCGAGCGAAAGGACTCATACAATGTCGAGCGGAGGACGCCGCACCGGCGCCGCCGAAGGCTCGCCTGGGAGAGGAGCCCCGAAGGGCAACCTCAACGCCCTCAAGACCGGCAAGTACTCCCGACAGTTCAGGGCCGCCATCGACGCGATGGCCGCTAACGACGAGATTCGACCCGTTCTCCGCGCCATCATGCGACACAAGCACCGCGAGCGCGTCCGCTTCCAGGCCCTGATGATCGTCAGCGCTAAACTCCTCCAGAATGCCCGGCTATCCGCCGTAATTCGACGCAAATTAGAGCAGTATCTTGAATCTGAGTGTCCGCACATCGAATCTGGAAAGAACGCGAAAAAACAGTTGAATTCAATTGGTCAATCAAAGCCGCTCGCTTGACACCGGTCGCCGCCTGCCCCATCATCGCCTCGCAACCCGAATCCGACCCCCGGAGGCCCGCAGCCATGATGCCGCTCGAAGGAATACGCGTCCTTGACCTCTCCCGCCTGGCGCCCGGCCCCTTCTGCACCATGCTCCTCGGCGACCTCGGTGCCGACGTCATCGTCGTCGAAGCGCCGCCCGACACCATGCGTTCCAGCCTCCGCGTCGAGCAGGTCATCGACGCCGAAGTCCTCGAGCGCGGCGCCGCCTACAACGCCCTCGGGCGCAACAAGCGAAGCATCATCCTCGACCTGCGTCAGGACGCCGCGCGACAGGTCTTCTACCGGCTCGCCGCCACCGCCGACGTCGTCCTCGAAGGCTTCCGACCCGGCGTCGTCAACCGTCTCGCCGTTGACTACGACGCCCTGGCCGCCGTCAACCCGCGACTCGTCTACTGCTCTCTCTCCGGCTACGGCCAGGATGGCCCCTATTCGACGCTGCCCGGCCACGACATCAACTACATCGCTATCGCTGGCATGCTCGACATGGTCGGCTGGCCGGGCGAGCCGCCGGCAATCCCCCTTAACGTCGTCGCCGACTACGCCGCCGGCGGGCTGCACGCCGCCTATGCCATCCTCGCCGCGCTCCTGGCCCGCGACAAGACCGGCCGCGGCCAGCGCCTCGACATCGCCATGTCCGACGGCGTCATGTACCTGCTCGCTGCTGCGCTCTCGCAGTACCTGGCGAGCGGCAAGGTGGAGCGTCGCGGCGAAGGCATGCTCAACGGCGGCGTGCCCTACTACAACGTCTACCAGGCAAAGGACGGTGGCTGGCTGGCCGTCGGCTGCCTGGAAGCGCACTTCTTCGCCAACCTGTGTCACGCCCTCGGCTGCGACGAACTCGCCCCGCTCCAGTACGACGTCGCGCACCATGACGAGATCTTCCGCCGCCTTCGCGAGCGCTTTCTGACGAAGACGCGCGACGAGTGGTTCGAGCTACTGAAGGGCGTCGATGCCTGCGTAACGCCGGTCCAGACGCTGGCCGAAGCCGTCGCCGACCCGCATAACGCACAGCGCGGCATGGTGGTCGAAGTGGAGCACCCGACGCTAGGGAACGTGCGTCAAGTGGGAATAGCAACGAAGTTCTCGGAAACGCCCGGCCGCGTGCGCACAACCACGCCCTATCCCGGCCAGCACACGGACGAAGTGCTGGCGCAAGTGGGGCTGAGCGTTGACGAGATCGCTTCGCTCAGGCAGGCAGGTGCCGTCGCCTGAGCCCGCCGCTACGGGCCCAGCTTGAAGTTGAAGTTGGCCAGCGACTTCAGCGCCTCGTTTGCCGCGTCCATCAGGAAGAACCCCGGCGCGAAGAAGTTGCTGCTCGTAACCAGCAATCCCAGCACGATCGCCCAAACGGCGAACCCGGCCAAGTTGCAGACCAGAACGACGCCCGGCGAAGCGTTTGTCGCCGACTGAACCGCTATTGTCGTCAGACCAAACAGCAAAGCAATCGACGCCAAGCCGATACCGAAGTCAAGGGCGGGAATGAACATCAGTACCGACAGCGCAAGGGGCGCCGCGGCCAGACCCATGACCCGCACGAGCTGTTGCACGTCGGCCTGCGCGCGGAACACCTGCGTGAGCAGCACATAGACGATGAGCAGCCACGCCACCCACAGCGCGATCGAAAAAACGCTGCCCAGGATGAGGGATTGGAAGAGCACCTTGCCCCCATCGCCGTAGCCCTGGGTCATAGTCCACCAAAGCCAGCCTCCAACGCCGGCAAGGAACGTCGCAACGACCGCGACGACGACAGCGGGCACGGTGGCGCCCGGGTCGAGGCGCACTTCGTCGAACACCGTAGTATCGAGGCGGGCGAGCCGCATGAGGCGGTTCATCATGCCCTGCATGTCTGCTTGAGTAACGTTCATGTTCATGTTGCTCTCCTTGCCTTTCGCGCTTGTCGCGTCCTGCGACGCGTGTCGCCGGTACGGCTACGCTCAGATGCGCAACTCCCCTCCTTTCGCTGGCGACCTCCCTCCAGCAAGGATTCCAAGGCGCTCCCAACGACGGGAACTCGGGAAAACCCTAACCCGTATTAGCACAGTAGCAATTACTTTGTCAAAGGGGCCTTTTTGTGGGGATTCCTGCACGACGGGGATAGCGCGAGGGCGTCGGGGCGTCCTTCTCCACGATGACCAGCCGCTGCGTCGCGAGGCCGCCCGGCACGTTCAGCGACTCGCTCGACACGACAACGCCACCGAGCAATTCCAGCGCGCGCCGCGCCGCGTCAATCTCCCGCAACGCGCCGCTTCCCTTCGGAGCCCCCAGGTATCCTCCAACGCGCAGGAAGGGCAGCGTCAGCTCCAGCAGGACCGGCAGCGGCGCCAGCGCCCGCGCCAGCACCATGTCGAACTGCTCGCGATACGACGGGTCGCGGCCAGCGTCCTCCGCCCGCGCCGTGACAATCTCGACGTCGGTGATCGCCAGCGCCTCGAGCAGCCCGGCGAGGAAGGCAGTAGTGCGCTGTCGTGCGTCGAGGGCTGTGAGTCGAAGCCGCGGCAGCAGTATTTTCAGCGGCAGGCCGGGGATGCCCGCGCCGGTGCCGACGTCGATCACCTTCGATGTCTTCGCATCGTCAAGAATGCCCCTGTCGAGTAGCGCGCGGGCGAGCGCCAGCGATTCCAGGAAATGGCGCTGTTCGATGCGTTCTCTCGTGCGCAACGCAGTGACGCTGGCGCGCTTCTCCGAAGACAGCAACAGGTCAGCGTAGCGTTCGAACGTCCCTAACTGCCCGTCGCTCAACTCGAAGCGGAGCACGCGAGACCTCTCCATCAAGCCTTTCGACATGCCGCACCCTCGCGAGAGAATCCGGCCGATTATAGCACTCGGCTCGCCGTGAATTTGACACCCTCTCTGAAGCTGCCTAAAATCGAGAACCAAAGGGGGCACCAAGATTTCGGAAGAATCGCCGACTCTGCGGGAGGCAGCGGAGATGTTCCTCGCCGGTCTGCCGGCAGAGGAGCGAAAGGATGTCCAGCCGGAGGTCCATCGCTTCGTGCGCTGGTACGGCACGGAACGCCGCCTATCCGAGTTGAATGGCCACGAAGTCTCCAAGTATCCCGATAGCCTGGGAATAACGCTCGCCGACACTGCGCGCAAGCTGGAGCCGGTGCGTTCATTTCTGACCTTCGCGAAGAAAAAGGGATTCACGCCCGCGAACATGGCTGTGCAGATACGGCCGCCAAAGCAGGCAAAGGCACCGGTTAGGCCACGTCGCCGGGTGGAGCGCGCGCCGGAAACGCTCACGCCCGAGGGCATCGCAGCGCTAGAGTCCGAGTTGGAGGAGCTGCGCTCGCGACGGCCGCTCCTGGCTTCGGAGCTTCAGCGCGCCATGTCCGACAAGGACTTTCGCGAGAACGCGCCGCTCGACGCCCTGCGTGACCAACAGGGCCACCTGGAGTCGCGCATCCGCGATATCGAAGCGGCGCTCCACAACCACGTACTCGTCGAAAAGCTGGGCCGGCCGAGGTCGGAGGTGGAGATCGGAGCCACTGTGCACCTTCGCAATCTGAAGTCCGGCGCGAGTCTTCGCTATACCGTTGTCAGTCCCCGCGAGGTAAACGCTGCCGAGGGAAAGATTTCTATCGATTCACCGATGGGACGCGCGCTAGTTACCCGCCGGGAGGGCGAGGAGGTGGAGGTGGCCGCGCCGGCCGGATCGCTCCATTTCCGCATCGAGAAGATCGAAGAGTAGGGGCAGGCGGCGGCAATCGGGCCGCTGCCGCTATCGCGTTTTCAGCCGATATGTGATACTATTCACATTCACTAGGATGGGAGACGCTTCACTGGATTCGAGTGTGCGGTATCAGGAGGGTGATGGGTCTGTCATCCACTGCTGGGGAGAATGACGATGACCACGAGGATTGAGCAGCACGAATACATCCCCGGGTTGGCCGGCGTTCCGGTCACCAAGTCACGGATAAGCGATATCGATGGGCAGCGCGGCATACTTAAGCTGCGCGGCTACACGATCCAGGACCTCGCCAAGCACAGCACGTATGAGGAGACTGCCTATCTAACGCTCAAGGGCGATCTGCCCAGCGCCCGCCAGCTCGATGCCTTCAAGAACGAGCTTGCGGAGCACCGTACCGTTGAGCCGACGATTCTTGACCTGATCAAGCTCTTCCCCAAAACGGCGCATCCGATGTCCGCGCTCCAGACGGGGGTAGCGGCCATGGGCCTCTTCTACCCTCGCACCACGGACGACCCGGAGAACAACCATCAGGCGACCGTCCGGCTCATCGCCCAGGTGCCGACGATCCTCGCGGCCTTCCAAAACGTCCGCCAGGGCAGGGACCCGATTCCGCCGCTGGACGATCTGAGTCACTCAGCTAACTTCCTTTACATGATCAACGGTGAGCTTCCGGACCCGCTGGTCGAGAAGATCTTCGATGTCTGTCTGATCCTACACATCGAGCACACTGTCAACGCTTCCACCTTCACGTCGATGGTCGCTTGCTCGACGCTGGCGGACCCGTATAGCACAGTTGCGGCGGCCATCGCCTCGCTGAGCGGCCCGCTGCACGGCGGTGCCAACGAGCGTGTGCTGCGCATGCTTCAGGAGATCGGCTCGGTCGACAATGCCCGAAGGGCGATTGAGGAAAAGATTGCCGATAAGGAAGTGATCTTCGGCATGGGCCACCGCGAGTACAAGACGATGGACCCCCGGGCGACCATTCTGAAAGGCCTTTGCGTGCCCCTATTCGACAAGTTTGGCTGCACGCCTCTGTACGATGTCGCGGTCGAGGTGGAGAAGGTGGCGGCCGAGCATCTGGGCGGGCGCGGCATCTGGCCGAACGTCGACTTCTACTCCGGCATTGTCTACGACCTCATGGGGATACCGGTCGACCTGTTCACGCCGGTCTTTGCTGTCTCACGCGTTGCTGGCTGGGTGGCGCACTGGGCGGAGCAGCTCAGCGACAATCGCATTTTCCGACCGACGCAGATTTACGAAGGACACGACTCGCGTCCCTACACGCCCATCGCGGCCCGCTAACTACCGAGAGATCCTTCCAACGGCAACCCGGCCTCCAGGTGCGCGAAGCTCCTGTCGACGAGCTCGAGCAGGTTGGCGCTTCGGTCGTCGGCGATGCGCAGCATAGCTGCCACTGCGACCCCGACGATAGCCCCAGAGAAGTTGCATACGGCAAAATCGTCTGGGCTGCAGCCCAAGCGGTCCCCAATCAGCTCGGCGAGCATCTTGGCTCCATCCGAAATCTGAGCTACCCAGGCGGAGCGGAGCTCGGGCACGGAGAAGAATAGCAGCGCGCGCTCGTGCTGTTGCGCCATCTCCTCGGTGGTGAGGGCTCGCCTTACCTCTCCGAGAGCAGCGCGAAGGGCTTGCAAGGGATTCAGCTCCAGCGGCTGCGTCCGGAATGACGCGATGAAGAGCGGGTCCAGTATGTCGAACAGTACGACGTCCTCTTTCGTCGGAAAATAACGGAAGAACGTGCTCGGCGAGACCTCAGCCGCCGCCGCAATCTGCTCCACCGTCGTTGCCGCGTAGCCCTGCCTCCGGAAGAGCCGCAGCGCCTCCTGCTGAATTGCGGCGCGCGTTTTCGCCTTCTTGCGCTCCCTCAGACCGACTACGAAATCGTTAGGCTGGGGTAGCATCTTCGTCTCTATCCCCAAATTCTGGCTCGCCATGCGACACCTCCGGCTCTTCCGCCGGAATGACCCGGTTAGGCAGCCATATCAGCGAAACGATTGCACTCGCCAGGATGAAGGCCGCTCCGACCTCCAGACCATGGCTCATGCCGCGAACAAATGCGTCCTTCGCCACGTTCGCGATGGCATCGCCCTGGGGGCCGCCGACGGCATTGCCGACGGCAATGGCGCCGCCAACCGAGCTCTTCGCGGTCGCTAGGGCGCTCGGCGGGAGCGCGGCCAACGACGAGGCGATTGTCGAACGGTAGCTGGACGTCAGAATGCTTCCCAGCACCGCGACGCCCAGCGCACCACCTACCTGCCGCGTGGTATCGTTCATGGCAGAGCCAACGCCAGCCTTGCCCGGTGGCAGCGAGCTCATGATCGAGTTCGTGGCTGGCACCATCGCCAGGAACATGCCGACGGCCATGAAGACGAGAGAAATCAGGATGGTGCTATAGCCGGAGTCGGCGGTCGTCTTCGAGAAGTAGAACATCGTCACGGCGGTGATCGCCATGCCGCCGGCCACTGAAGGCTTGTTGCCAAAGCGCTCGGCGATGCGAGGGGATATCGGGGACATTATTAGCATGGTCACCACCATCGGCAGAAGGCGAATGCCGGTCTGCAGCGGCGAGTAGCCTAAGACGAACTGGAAGTACTGCGTCACAAAGAACAACGCCGAGGAAAGGGCGAAGAAAGTGAGCGTAGTGGTCGCGTTTGCCGCCGTGAAGCTGCGGTTCCGGAAGAAGCGGAGGTTCAGCATCGGGTGGTCGATACGGATCTCCCAGGCGGCGAACAACGTCAGGACGACCGCTGCGAGTGCGAAGGCGGCGATGATCTCTCCGGACGTCCAGCCCTTCGTCGGCACTTCGATTATCCCGTAAACCAGAGAGATCAGCCCAACGACCGATAGCGCGGCCCCAAGTGGGTCCAGGCGGGGCGCGGCCGGGTCGCGACCGTTCGGCAGGATGATCTGGCCGGCTACCAGCGCGAAGACGGCTATCGGCACGTTGATCAGGAACACGGACCCCCAGAAGAAGTTTTCCAGCAGCCAGCCCCCGAGAATCGGGCCGAAAGCGAGCCCCATAGCAGACGCGCCGGCCCAGATGCCGATGGCGCGGACGCGTTCTTCCTGCGGGAAGACGTTGGTGAGGATGGAAAGCGTGGACGGCATAATCGCCGCGGCACCGATGCCCATGAAGGCACGCGACATGATCAGCATGTTCGACGATTGGGAGAACGCGGAGAAACAGGACCCGACACCGAAGATGACGAGCCCGATCTGGAGAACGGAGCGTCGGCCGAAGCGATCGCCCAGGCTGCCCATCGTCAGGAGAAGTGCCGCGAACAGCAGAATGTAGGAGTCGACCATCCACTGAAGCTGTGTCTCGGATGCGTCGAGGCTGCGCACGAGGGTGGGGAGCGCAACGTTCAGGATGAAGTTGTCCATCCCGATGATGACGACGCTCAGGCAGAGGACGCCAAGGATCCACCACCTTCGTGGGTAACTCTCCAACTGCCGGATGTCGTCAGAAACCGTCATTGCATCGCCTTTCTCCGTAATGCTAGTGATAGTCTATGTCAAATGATAGTAGCAGTCAAATTCGGAGAAGGCATGCGCCTTGACCCGCTCAATCCGAACAGGCTAATCTCAGGACAGGGACTTGAGGAGAGAGGGACATGCCGAGTCTGCGCGTTGGCCTCGCTCAGATCAACGTCACCGTCGGTGACTTCAAGGGTAACGTGGCGAGGATACTCGGCTGCGTCGGGCGGGCGCGCTCCCTCGCCGTCGACCTGCTCACCTTCCCCGAGCTGGCGATTCCGGGCTATCCGCCGGAGGACCTTCTCCTGCGGCCACAGTTCGTCCGCGACAACCTGGACGCCCTCGGCCAGGTCGTGAAGGGGAGTGCCGGCATCACGCTGGTCGTCGGGTTCGTCGATTCCGAGCAGGACATCTACGACGCGGCGGCGATCGTCCATGACGGCAAGCTCGTCGACGTTTTCCGCAAGCAGTACTTGCCGAATTACGGCGTCTTCGATGAGGACCGTTACTTCGAGCCGGGAAGGCGGATCGCTGTCCACGAGATCGCCGGCGTGGTAGTCGGCGTCAACGTTTGCGAAGACATCTGGTACCCGGAAGGCCCGGCGCAAGCGCAGGCGTATGCCGGCGCGCAGGTCATCGCGAATATCAGCGCGTCGCCGTTCCAGGCCGGCAAGCGTTTCTTCCGCGAACGCATGCTTTCGACCCGCGCCAGCGACGCCGCGGCGATGCTCTGCTACAACAACATTGTCGGCGGCCAGGACGAGCTAGTGTTCGACGGCAACAGCATGGTCTTTGGGTCGGAAGGCGAGATTGTCGGCCGCGCCTGCTCGTTCGAGGAGGACCTGCTGGTCTGCGACCTCGACATGGATGCGGTGATGAAGGCGCGGCTTCACGCCCCGCGGCGTCGCAAGGGGGTCGTAGGGGGTGGTGCTGTTCCCGAAAGAGTCCACATCTCCTCTGCACCGTTTGTCGTCGACAAGCCGCCGCTGCCCGAGCGACAAGTCGAGCCGCTGGAGGGCGTTGCGGAGGTCTACGCGGCTCTCGTCGTCGGCACGCGCGATTACGTTCGCAAGAATGGCTTCAGCAAGGTCGTTTTAGGGCTTTCCGGCGGCGTCGATTCCAGCCTGGTCGCGGCCATCGCCGTCGATGCGTTGGGGCCGGAGAACGTCATGGGCGTCTCCATGCCCTCGCGGTTCTCGTCGCCGGGCAGTCGCAGCGACGCGGATAAGCTGGCCAAGCGGCTGGGCATTCGCCTGATCACGATTCCGATCGAGGAGGCGTTCAGTGCCTACGAGAACATGTTCTCGGAGTCATTCGCCGGCACGGAGTTCGGCCTTGCGGAAGAGAACATTCAGACGCGAATTCGCGGCAACATTCTAATGGGACTTTCGAACAAGTTCGGCTGGCTGGTGTTGACGACGGGCAACAAGAGCGAGATGGCGACCGGCTACTCTACGCTCTACGGCGACATGGCCGGCGGGTTCGCGGTCATCAAGGATGTGCCGAAGACGCTGGTCTACAAGCTGGCGGAGTACCGCAACGCTTGCCAGGGAGAGTCGGCCATCCCGCCGGAAGTACTTGAGAAAGTGCCGTCGGCGGAGTTGAAGCCGAACCAGGCGGACACCGACACTCTGCCCCCTTATGAGTTGCTAGATCCGATCCTCACGGCGTACGTCGAGGAGGACAAGAGCATGGCTGACCTCTTGGCCGCAGGCTTCGACGAAGAGACCGTCAAGCGCGTCATGACGATGGTCGACCGCAACGAGTATAAGCGTCGCCAGGCGCCGCCCGGCGTCAAGATCACCCCGCGCGCGTTCGGCCGCGACCGACGCCTGCCCATCGCCAACCGCTATCGTAACTGGTAGCGAGGCGTCGAGAGCGATGCCGAAGAGCCGCGCCGCATCCCAGGCTTTCGCGCACGTCCGCGTCATCACACCTGAGACCGAGTTCGCAGACGGCACCGTCGTTTTCGCTGAGGGACGCATACTCCACGCTGGCGTGGGCCCTCCGCCCGACGGCGTCCCGGCGTGGGACTTGCGGGGCTTCACCGTCGCGCCTGGCTTCATCGACCTGCACGTGCACGGCGGTGGCGGCTTCTCGCTTGCCGAGGGCGACAGCGGGCAGATTCGCGAGTACTCGCGCTGGGCGGCGCCAAGCGGTGTTACCGGCTTCCTCGTCACGCTGCTGCCCGATGAGCAACGGCGGTTCGTCCAGCATGTCGAGTCGGCGGCCGCGGCCCTCGACGACTGCAAAGGCGCGAACCCGCTGGGTATCAACCTGGAAGGGCCGTTCCTGAGCCCTTTGCGATGCGGCGCGCTTGACCCCAACGTCCTGCGCCCGGCTGACGTGGCCGAACTGCGCGACTACCTTCTGGCCGCGAGGGGCCGCCTGCGGATGATGACCGTTGCGCCGGAGTTGCCGGGCGCGGCCGACGTAATCGCTGGAGCAGTCGGAGCCGGCGTCGCCGTTGCCCTCGGGCACAGCGACTCGACGTACGACGAAGCTATGCGCGCCTTCTCGCTAGGCGTACGACACGTCACCCATTGCTTCAACGCTATGCGTCCCTTCCACCAGCGAGAGCCTGGCTGCCTTGCGGCTGCTCTTATGGCCGACGATGTGACCGTCGAGCTGATCGCGGACGGCGTGCACGTCCACGCGTCCGCGATGGAGATGCTGCTGCGACTCAAAGGCATCGAGAAGATCGTGCTCGTCACTGATGCCATCCCGCTCGCCGGAATCGGGGATGGCGAGTTCGAGTTGCAGGGGGCACCAGTCGAAGTGAAAGGCGGCGTCGCGCGCCGAGCCGACGGCAGGCTTGCTGGCAGCGCGGCGACGATGGATACGATGGTGCGGAACGCGGTCAAGTGGCTGCCCGTGAGCGAGGCGGAGGCGATTCGGATAGCCACGCTAAATCCCGCGATAGTCATCGGCATGGCGGACCGGAAGGGCAGAATTGCGCCGGGCTACGATGCCGACCTTGTCGTGCTGTCGCCGGGACTGGGTATCGAGATGACTTTCGTCGCCGGCGAGCTTGTGTACAAGCGTCAGCCCTCGGCGTTCAAGCGATCTACGTATTTGACCACCTGACACAGCTTGTCGACGACAAGGTCCGGCTTCGCGTCGCCCGGGTCCTCCTGTCGATACTCCCACGTCAGCACCGCCTTCATGCCCAGCGCTTGCGATCCCTTGATGTCGGCCAAGACGGTGTCGCCGACGAAGACAGCTTCCTCGGGCTGAACGCCCAGGCGACGCAGTGCCTCCTCGAAGATGGCCGGATGCGGCTTCCCCCAGCCGACTTCCGACGAAACGACGAGCGCGTCGATGCTGCCGAGGAGCCCGAAACGTCGCAAGCTCTTCGCCAGAGAACGGCTCGACTGGTAAGTGTTGGAGACGACGCCCACCCGCAGCCCGCGCTGCTTGAGGGCGCACAGGGTCTCAACGGTGTCCGGCTCGACGGTGTAGCGGATGCCGTAAGAGAGCGTCTCTTCCGCCATCTCCCGTAGCGGCTCCGGCACGTCGAGGCCGAGCGCCTCAAACGCCTCCCTGAAAACCTGCTCAGTGGGCTTCTGCTCCAGCTTGCCGCCGTCGTACGCTTGGCCCTCGCGGAGGAACACGGCAGCGACGGCGTCGCGCAGGACGTTCGCCGGAGGGACGGGCTCGCCGAGCTCTTCGACCAGACGGCGACGCAGCCGGCCGTACGCCTCCGGCTCGCCCCCGTAGTCGACATCCCACATCGTGTAGCCGAGGTCTAAGATAACGGCGCGAATCTTCATGTCCTTCATCCTTGGCGGACGCAGCTGTCTCTCGCCTCCAGTATCGCAGAACAGGGCGAAAATCGGTTAGGTGGGCGTAAGAGTTCCGCGTTTTCTCGTAGAGAACTGGCGGCCGAGGTGGTAATATAGGGGCGCGCAGGAGGCGCAAGGGTCGTTGAACGTCTACCCGCTGACTCTGCTGCTCGCGGGCGGCATAGCCCTGCTGGTCGCGCTCGCGCTGCAGACTTACTCCCATCGCATGCCTGTTCCCGGCGTCTTCCGCGTGAACCACGGCGCCGGCGAGAGGCCCTGCTGGGGCGGCGTCGCTGTGTTCGTCGCCTTCGCCTCGACGCCGTTTATCGCCTCCGCTGTCTCGTCCAGGGCGTCGGAGTATTTTTCGCCCAAGTCCGGCGATTTCCTGAAATTCCTGGCGGCCGCCGCCCTCATCTTCGCCGTCGGCCTGGTCGACGACTGGCGACCGCTGGGATACAAGCCGAAGTTTCTCGTCCAGATCGTCGCTGCTTCCGCCGTATACGCCGCCGGCTACAGCATCGACAAGCTGGCGTTCCCCTGGGGGCCGGAGCTGACCCTCGGCTTCATGGCGCCGGTGCTGACCGTTCTGTGGATCGTCTTCTTCACCAACGCCATCAACCTCATCGACGGGCGCGACGGCCTGGCGACGGGCGTGGTTCTGCTGGCGGCGGCGCCCCTCGCCTACATCGCTTCGAGCTCTAACCATCCGGCCGTGGCGCTGCTGCTGGTCGTAATCGCCGGCGCCGGCCTGGGCTTCATCCCGTTCAACCTGCCGCCGGCCAACAGCTACCTCGGCGACTCGGGCGCGCTGCTGCTCGGCTTCTTGCTCGGATCGCTCTCGATTCGCGGCGCGACCGGCGTGACCGGCGCCTTCTTCTTCAGCGTGCCGGTTATAGCCTTGGGCTTTCCGATCCTCGACACTGTGCTCGCCGCCGTCCGGCGCGCCCTCGACCGCAAGCACCCCTTTGGCCGTGACGCCGACCACATCCACAATCGGCTGGAGAGCGCAGGTTTTGGGCCGCGGGGGTTGCTGGTGGTCATTTACGCCATGAGCATGCTGTTCGCTGGAGCGGCAATCGCGATGCACGGCATCGACATCTTCGCTGTCGAAGCGGCCATCCTTCTCGGGTTCGCCGCCGTGCTGACGCTGGTGCTGGCGAAACTGGGCTACCTGGTGACCCTGTGGAACAGCCACTCCGTCATCTGGTTGCGGCACCGAATCAGCCTGCCTGGCCCGAAGCCGCTCGATTCCAGCGACGGGAGCGGTCGCTAGTCCGCCTCGCTCTCCGCGCGATTCACCGCCCGCTTCAGTTGGTTCGCCGTCAGCAGATAGGCGCAGCGCGTCGCGATGCCCCCGGCGACGGCGACGTCGACGACAGCGTTCTGCCGCAGGTATTTCCTGTAGTAGTGCCACATGCTGCGGTGTCGCGCCATGATGCTGCGGCTGGGCAGCGTGCGACTGCTTTGCCCAATGTGGTGAACCACTGATACCGCCGGATAGTAGACGATCTTCGCGCCCGCACGGTGCAGCCGCTGGCAGAGGTCCACGTCCTCGATGTACATAAAGTAGCCCTCGTCGAGGAGGCCGATGCGCTCCAGCAACGACCGCCGGACCATCAAGCAGGCGCCGGACACCCAGTCGACCTCGCTGACGCTGTCGTGCTGCCAGTCGTTCAGCAGATACTGCCGCGAATAGCGATTGTGCGGGAAGAGGCGCGTCAGCAGCGAGTAGCGATTGAACAGCGCGACAGAAAAGGTCGGGAAACGACGGCAGGAGAGCTGAAGGGAGCCGTCGGGGTTGAGCAGCCGCGGCGCGACGATGCCGACGTCGTCGTGCTCGCGCAGGTAGGCCAGCAGTGGCGCAAAAGGATCGGTCTCGATCTCGGAGTCCGGGTTGAGGAGGACAATCGCCTCGCCCGTTGCTTCCTTGATGCCGCGATTCGCCCCGGCGGCAAAGCCCAGGTTACGCCGCATTCGCAGCAGGCGGACGCCGGGGAAGTCCGAGGCGACCATGTCCGCACTCCCGTCGGCGGAGTCGTTGTCGACGACGATGACCTCCCGCTCGGCGGCCGGCGGATGAGCCAGCAGCGAGGCGAGGCAACGCCGCAGGTGCTCGCGCCCGTTGTAGCTGACGATGACGATGGAGATGTCCAAGCTCAGCCTTTCGCCAGCGCCCCTTTGTACACGCCGATGGTTTCCCGCGCCGCCTTCTCCCAGCTAAACGTCGCCGCCCGCTCCAGGCCGCGACGCCGCAACTCCGTCTGCAGGGAGCCGTCCTTCAGGATGCGTTCGAGCGCGTCGCAGAGTGCCGTGGCATCACGGGGATCGGTCAGGAGCGCCGCGTCGCCGGCAACTTCGGGCAGCGACGATACGTTGGACGTGACGACCGGCACGCCGCAGGCCATTGCCTCCAGCACTGGCAACCCGAAGCCCTCGTACAGCGATGGGAAGGCGAACGCGTCGGCGGCGTTGTAGAGCGCCGGCATCTCCTCCGGCGAAACGTAGCCGGTGAAGACGACCTGGCCCTTGAGCCCGAGCTCCTCTGCCAGATGGAAGTCGGCGTCATACTTCCAGGCCCGCTGTCCGGCCACGACCAGCTTGTACTCCACGCCGCGACGCCGCAGCTCCGCGAAGGCGTTGAGCAGCGTCGTGCGGTTCTTTCCCGGCTCCAGGCTGCCGACGCTGAGGATGAAGCGGTCCGGCAGCAGGTACTTGCGTCGGAGCTGCTCGACCGGCGCCGGGTCGTCGAAGACGCGGAAGGCGGGCGCCGCCGCTTCGGCGATGGGTCGCACCTTGTCGGGCGGCGCGTGCAGGATGCGGACGATGTCGTCGCGGACGGCCAGCGACGGGCAGATGAGCAGGCTTGCCGCCTTCGCCGAGGCCCAGCTCACGGCGCGGAAGTAGTAGCGCCGTCGCCGCGGGTAGCGCTCCGGCAGGATGAAGAACGTCAGGTCGTGGAAGGTGACGACGCGTCGACCGCCCACGTTAATTAGCGGCGAGGTGTGATGCGGCGAATGGACGACGTCGATGGCCTGCGCGCGTAGCTGTGCCGGCAGGACGAACTGCTCCCAGACCAGCCGCACCGCCCGGGAGCGCGCGCCGACGTGAACGACGCGGAAGGGCGGCCGCTTGCGCTGCAAGGCGTCGAAGGCGTCGGTGCGGGCGAAGACGATGTACTCGTTATCGCCGTCGACGCGGGCGAGGGCGCGCAGGAGGTTGTCGGTGTAGACGCCGGCGCCAGCCATCAGGCGCGGTATCGACGTGGCGTCGTAGGCGATGCGCATCAACGTCTCCTAGAGATCGCCGGCTTCGAGAGTGCGGCCCATCCGTCCGCGGTAGTAGTCTAGCACGCCGAGCGCCAGCGCCTTCGCCATCCGCCGGTCGCGCTTGACGGCGTACCTGGCGAGATAGGCGAGCCGCGTCGATAGGAAGTAGAGCGTGAACAGCGCGAACCAGAGCCGCGACGACGAGTTCTTGCGCACTAGGTAGAGCCGGTTGCGGGTGGCGTAGTAGTGCTTGAACGGCGTCATCCAGCCGCCGCCGCTCGACGCGCTCTCCATGTGGTAGATGACCGCCTCGGGGTCGTAGCGGAGGCGGAAGCTGGTGGCCAGAGCGCGCCTCAGCCAGTCGGTCTCCTCGTAGTACATGAAGAAGCGCTCGTCCAGCAGGCCGACCGCGCGGAAGGCAGCCGCGGGCACCAGGGCACAGCAGAAGCTGGCCGTCTGGAGGTCGCGCGGGTGGTTCGTGGCCGGGCCGTCGGGCTTGCCGTGGAAGGTGCGCCGGAACAGGCCGAAGCGCCAGTCGAAGTCGCCGGCGTGGGTGCTTATGAGATGGGGGTCATCGCGGTAGAGGATCTTGGGCACGGCGATGGTCCGGTCGTTGGCGAAGGTGACGAGCTTCGAGAGGAAGTCAGGCGTCAGGACGGTGTCGTTGTTGAGGATGAGGACCCGGTTGAGGCCTTCGTCGAGGCAGTAGCGGACGCCGATGTTGTTGCCGCCGGCGGTGCCCAGGTTCTCCGGGGCGCGCAGGAGGACGGCGTCCGGCAGGAGGCGCTGGAGCTCATCGCCGGAGGCGTCCGTCGAGGCGTTGTCGACGATGACGACGCGCCTCGCCGGGTAGTCGACGGCGGCCAGCGAGTCGGCGAAGGGGCGGATGAAGGCGGCGCCGTTGTAGTTGACGACGACGATGCCCACGGAGGGGCGCTGCGGGTCGGACGTGTCGGGCATGTGGAATGCATCTTACCATCGACGGGTCGGAAGCTACAGGCGAGGGGCGGTTATCCGAAGCAGGCGGGCAGGCACGGGGGCCTGCCCCTACGGGTGGCTGGCGCACTCTGATTGAATTTGTTTGTAAAAAGACGCATATTCCCGAATCTGTTAAGGGCGCGTTTGTGTAATTGACCGTCGCGTACGGCGTTGGGCGACTTCGCGGAGGCCGTCGCGGAGCGCCTGGTTGCGCTGGATGTCGAGTTGGCGCAGCTTGAGGAGGAGGCGCAGCAGGTCGGGGTTGGCGAGGATGGCCTCGGTGAGGGCCGCGATCTGCCTGGAGCGACGTCCGGTCTTGAGGGCGTTAAGGTTGCCCTTGGGGGCGCCGGGGCGGCGCGAGGCTTCGGTCCTCCGAGGCGAGTCTTCGACGGCACCGGGGCGGCGGCCTCCGCGTGACGGGGGGTGCTTCCTTTCGCTGGAGGCAGGCCTTGCTGCCGCGTCTGGCCGAGATTGGCTTTCTTTCCCACCCGCCCACCCAGAAGTGTTTATCAGGAATGTCAGGGGGACACCCCCTGAAACCCCCGGCAGAGGGAGGAATCCCTCTGCACTCCCTCTTTCCGCAGGTGGCCACGGACAGAGTACGGGTTCGAAGGGCGATTTCCAAGAGATTGTTGGCACTTTCCCTCGCGCCGTGTCTCTTGACGAAGCCGTGCGTATGATCCTATTCTGGGCCCGTCGATGAACCGAGGGACTCGAACGCAGCCGAGCCAAACGACCGAACACGGAGGTTGAAGATGCGCAGGTACCTAGCGTTATTCATGGCCATTCTCGGAATGCTTGCTTGTGCCTGTGTTTTCGGTGCAAACATGGTTCTTACGCCGGCTGACCTCGGCGATCAATACCCAGACCTCTTTCTGAATTCTGCAAAGTCCGGACCGCAAACCCGTGACCAGGTCATCAATGCTGCGTGCGATCCAGCCAAACAAGCGTCGGAGATGGACGCAAGCCGCTGGGTGGCTGAGTACATCAACGAGTATGACAACGCCTCCGGAGGTTCAAGTGACCCGACTTTTCTCATCCTTTCCCAAGCCGACCTCTTTCAAGACGCTGGAGGCGCCGTTGCTATGTTCAAGTACGCTGCCGACACCTTGGCTTCGACCAGCACCGAGTGCGAGGGCGTAGATGCTGGACGTGGACAACTGTTCGATTTCCCTCCCATCGGCGACGAATCAGTGGGCGCCAACGTGGATTTCACTGCTCGCAGGGGCGGCCGCACCGTCTCGGGTGTCTTCACATTCGTCATGGCAAGGAAGGGCAATGCCCTCGTCAGCGAAACGGTCGCCCGTTATGGAAGTGTCGGCCGTCAGGATGAAGCTGTCCGCCTGACCAAACTGATCGTAGATCGAATGAACTAGCGAGGGCGCATGCTCCAGAGGCGGGCGCATCGCGATGCGCCCCTAAAGACGTGACGGCGGGAAGTGGGCGGAGAGGGCGAGTTGCCAGGAGCGGAGGGTGATGCCGAGGCGGGCGCCTCTCCCAGGCGAGCCTTCGGCTCTCCGAGGCGAGTGTTCGACGGCGTCGTTGCGGAGGACGGTGTACGGCGGCTTCGGCGGGTACGGGTTGTACTCCGCCAACGTGGTCGGCTTGAGGGCGACGTCGCTGCGGCCGGCGAGTCGCAACACCTCTCGCGCCCAGTCGAAGCGGGAGCACTCGCCGGCGTTGGTGAAGTGGTAGACGCCGTAGACGCCGGTGGCGACGAGCTGCGCAATCGCCTCCGCCAGGTCGCGGGCGAGCGTGGGCGTCGCGATTTCGTCCGTCACCATCGTTAGCTGCGGCTGCTGCGACGCGGCGGCCAGCACCTTCGATGGGAAATCGCGTCCGCCTCCGCCCAAACGGGCTCCGGCGCCCAGGGGGGCACCTCCGTACAACCAGGACGTCCGAACGATGTAGAGGCGGTCGACGATTGCTTGCGCCTGCCCCTCGCCCTCCAGCTTGGAGCGGCCGTAGGCGTTGATCGGGTTCGGCGCGTCCGACTCGACATAAGGTTCGCCCTTAAGGCCGTCGAAGACTTCGTTGGTGCTGATGTAGACGAGCGCGGCGCCCAGCTCGCGGCAAGCGAGGGCGACGTTGCGCGTGCCGAGGCCGTTGACACGAAGGGCGAGGTCGGGATCGTCCTCGCAGAGGCGGGTGTCGGTGAGGGCGGCGGCGTGGATGACGACATCGGGTCGCCCAGACGGGCAGGCTCCGGCTTCGATTGTCCGCCGCGTCGACTCTTCGTCGGCGATGTCCAGCTCCGGAAGGTCAGCGCCGGCGATTTCGTCGTTCGGAAAGGCAAGCATCAGCTCCCGTCCGAGCTGGCCGCGGTTGCCGGTGACGAAGATGCGCATGTCAGGCGGGCGGAGCGCTGCTGGAGGAGGCCAGGCGGGCGGCGTACTGCCGGTCGTAGTAGGCGCGGAAGGCGCCAGACTTGATCTTCTCCCACCAGCGCCGGTTGGCGACGTACCAGTCGACGGTCTCGTTGATGCAGGCGGCGAAATCGTGGCGCGGCGACCAGCCGAGGGCGCGGACCTTGTCGAAGTCGAGGGCGTAGCGGCGGTCGTGGCCCGGGCGGTCGTCGACGAAGCGGATGAGGCTGCGCGGCTTGCCCAGGCGGTCGAGAATCGCCTCGACGACGTCCATGTTCGGGCGCTCGTTGCCGGCGCCGATGTTGTAGATCTCGCCGGGCGCGCCTTCGTGCAGCAGCAGGTCAAGCGCTTCGCAGTTGTCCTTCACGAACAGCCAGTCGCGCACCTGGCGGCCGTCGCCGTAGACGGGCAGCGGCTGGTCGTCCAGGGCGTTGGAGATGAAGAGCGGCGCCATCTTCTCCGGGTACTGGTTGGGGCCGATGTTGTTGCAGGGCCGGGCCATGACGATTGGCAGGTGGTGCGTCTCGATGAAGGCGATGCACTGCATGTCGCCGCCGGCCTTGCTCGCGGAGTAGGGGCTGCGCGGATGGAGCGGGTCAGTCTCCTTCGAGCGAAGGGGCGCCGGCACTTCGCCGTAGACCTCGTCGGTGGAGATGTGGAGGACGCGCTCTATGCGGCCGCCGGCAGCGGCGACGGCGGAGAGCAGGCAATAGGTGCCGTAGACGTCGGTCTGGATGAAGGGCGCGGGCTCGAGGAGCGAGCGGTCGACGTGGCTTTCCGCGGCGAAGTTGACGACGGCGTCGACCTCGGCGACGAGGCGTCCGACAAGCTCGGCGTCGCAGATGTCGCCCTTCACGAAGCGGTAGCGCTTCGCGAGTGGGCCGCCCTCGACGTCGAGCAGGTTGTCGGGGTTGCCGGCATAGGTCAGCTTGTCCAGGTTGACGACCTCGTAGGCGACGTATTTCGTCAGGATGTGGCGGATGAAGTGGCTGCCGATGAAGCCGGCGCCGCCCGTGACGAGAATCCTGCGCATGGTCGCTCCTAAGGGATTCGCACGCGGCTGAAGTCGCCGAGGACGAGCGTGCAGCTTCGGGGCTTGCCGTCGGCGCCGCGGAGGTCGACGTTGCGGCCGATAAGGCTGTCCTGGATGCGGGCGCCGATGCCGGAGATGACCGTGTTCTCCATCACCACGCTCTGCTCGATCTCCGCGTCTTCGACGAGACAGTCGTAGTAGACGGAGGTGAAGGGGCCGACGTAGGAGTTGACGACGCGGGTCCGCTCGCCGATTATCGTCGGGCCGCGGACGACGCTGTTGACGATCTGGCAGCCCTTTTCGAGGACGACGCGTCCCTCCACGCGCGACGCGTCGTCGACGCTGCCGGCGGTGGTGGGCTCGATGCGTTCGAGTATCATGCGGTTCGCTTCGAGGAGGTCGCTCATCTTGCCGGTATCGATCCAGCAGCCGCCGGCGACCTCGCAGCGGACGTCGTGGCCGTTGTCGACGAGGTACTGGATCGTATCCGTTATCTCCAGCTCGCCGCGCGCCGAGGGCTTGATGGCGTTCACGGCCTGGAAGACCGTGCGGTCGAACAGGTAGATGCCGATGACGGCCAGGTTCGAGGGCGGGTCCTTCGGCTTCTCGACGACGCGCAGGAGGCGGCCGTCGCGCAGCTCCGCGACGCCGAAGTCCTGCGGGTTCTTGACGGGATAGAGCAGTATCTGGCCCGCGGGCAGCGGGTCGCAGCGGCAGAAGCGGTCGACGAAGGGGACGATGCCGTCGCGGAGGAAGTTGTCGCCGAGGAAGAGGACGAAGGGGTCGTCGCCGAGGAAATCCTGCGCGATCTTGACGGCGTGGGCGATGCCCAGCGGCGCTTCCTGCTCGATGTAGGTGACGCGAACGCCGAATCGACTGCCGTCGCGGACGGCGGCTCGCACCTGGTCCTTCGTTTCGCCGACGACGATGCCGATGTCCTTGACGCCGCATTCGACGAGGTTCTCGATGGCGTAGAAGAGGATGGGCTTGTTGGCGATGGGGACGAGCTGCTTGGCGCCGGTGTAGGTGAAGGGGCGCAGGCGGCTGCCCTGGCCGCCGCTGAGGATGAGGCCTTTGAGCGCCATGGGAAGTTCGAGCATTGCCGGGCGACTCCCGTCCGCAAATCCGGGCATCAGGTACAGGCTATTGTAAACCGCCTCCGAGGGGTCGGCAAATCGGGGGAGTTACCTACGGGGTGTTGGGGTCTCGGGGTGCGGCCAGAATGCCGCAGCGAACTGGGTAAGGATGAGTTCAGTAGACCAGAGCAAACCAGCTCCAAACTTTAAGAACAAAGAGGATATCTCCGCTGGATGACTTGTGTCCGGCGATGATTGCCTCTCCGCCGGAACTGAAAACGCGGTCTTCCTCCGGGGCTTGCACGGCGATGAATATGTACTCGTGAAGTGCAAAGCTCCAAGTCGGGGGCTGGTTCTCTGTTACGGTGCTTGCACGCGTTATTGCCAAGAATGTGGACCCATAGCTGTCGAAAAGGAGAGCACATCCGTTTCTTCCGCGTGGCAGCCACGTCTAACCATCGCCACAACGGATCCAAAGTGGTCAGGGTCGTCCCAAGCCACTATCACGATAGCATGGCCCCATGTTTGTCATCGTCTCTGACAGCACCCGGCAATTATTCTCCTGCACACGAGATATCGCGCTGGCTGTTGGGGTTGCGTGGACGCTTACGCAGTTACAAGTTGGTTCGTAGAGTTCGCAGCGCGTGTCGCGGCGTCATTCATGGCCTGTTCGAGGAGCTGCTGTGCGCTAGGCTTTTGCGTGAACGGAGGCATGAGCATCGTCCTATAGCTGTGCGCTACGCGGACGTTGCCGTCCCGGCGCGTTCTTGCTGTCAGACCTCACAAGCTCTACGCGGATATGAGCCCACATCGTTTTAATAGTAGTTGTGCCTCTATCCCGGCTACTTCTCGTGAGGTCAATCGTATCTCTGGCGGGATCAAGTGAATGGGAAGCACTCGATCCCCATGTCAGTGCCACTCCCATCTCTATCATTACGTTGGGGTTAAGGCCGACGTCTCGAAGACGCCGATGTCGGCACGATGATTGAACGCGCAATCTTATTAAAGTCGTGCTCGCCATCGCCTGCTTTAAGCAGCGTGAACTCCAAGGTAGGGGGCAGCAGCCTCCAAGATGGGGAAAGTACTTGTCGCAACGTCTGAGGGCCTTCGTGAACTGCGTCAGCTCATTACGCCGCCAACGATTTCAGCTTGTCCGCGTCATAGTAGTCGCTTTTCCACTTGTACCCGAAGACATCCATAGACAGCACCGAAGACTGCTCCTGACGTTGAAATGTACTCCCAGTCCTGGGAATCGAATCCGACGGCGATCCCACGGCATCCACGTACGGGTCGGACACTGGGAGTTGACGCCGGCTCGGCGCTTTGTGTTGCTTAAGTTTAGCAATGTCCTGAAGGCTTTGCGTCGCGCAGCTTTAATTCATTCGCCTCTAAGCTTCCGTTTTCCACCTCAGCATCAGCTGAGCCTTGCGTTGCTTTGCCTCGGCATCGGCCTGAGCGTCCGCTCCAGCTCTAATCTCCCGCGAGGGGTGATCTTCCCGACTCGGAAAAAGTCGAACGGAGCCGTCCCATTGCGCGTAAGCACCTTGACGTAGCCGCTGTTCGCGGTTATGCCTGCATCAAGCGCAGCGGTCGCGGACCCAGCAACAGCCTTAAGCAGCGCCACCGTTCCGTCGTGAGCGTCGAGGCGATAAGACCGAAACACGCTAGTTCTGTTAAGTCTTTCCGCGCCCGACATGTTCAGCGCGTCCGCAAGTTCTTGACTCTGCACGCCTTTGTATTGCGGGTGATGTCGCGAATTCAGACGCAAGAGAACCCCAGTTATCGCGTTCCCTCGACTACGAATGTTCTGTCACAGAACCTCACCTCAGGGGTATGCCACTGCCTTCGATCCTGAAAGCCGCTGACGGACACTTTGCCGTTCACGGAGAAGACCAGGATCCGGTTGCCGGCCTTGTCTCGCTAAGGCCACAACCCAGCCAAACTTGAGCGTCCAGCCGAGAAACAAGTTGATGACGAGGACAGACGCCGCATGAGGGTGACCCCTAGAAAAGGCAACGGCCGTTGGCGCTGAAATAGAGGGCAAGCAACACCACGACGATTACGTTGAGATTGTCAGGCTGCGAGTTCCCATTTGAGTCTCCTGTTGGCGAGAATGCTAGACAGCGGGGATTTCAAGAACGAGCAACCAGTTCAGCATTATAACGCTGCAGATTACATTGTCAATCTGATTCCCCATGGATCAGGGGGAACACGGACTGTTCCGTCATGGCTTGCGTCGGGGCGTCACTTCTGCCTTGGAAACGGGGCGGGACGGCGCTAGAATCGTCGGCATGCTGTCCGGCAAGTGGGTGTGGGTCTGGAACTGGCGACGCTGCCTCGGCGGCGACGCTTCTTACCCTCGGGCCAGCGCTAAAGCCGGCGGAGAAGGCGCATAAGCGGTGGGAGGCCTACGTGGAGAACGAGAAGCGCTATGAAGGGCGCCAGCAGCGAATCATGAAGGCGGAAAGCAAGGTCTTTCGTTAGCAGGCCGAAGGTGAGATTCTCGACCGTCCTGTAATGGCTGATGCCGAGACCGCTGACAAGGTATAGCGCCACCGCGGCGAGCAGCAGCCAGCGTATCGCCTTCTTGAGCAGGATGTAGATTTCGATGTCCCGCTTACTGAAGGAAGGATTGGTTGAGGTCGCCGATGTTCGAGTAGCCACGGTCTTCCCAGTAGCCCGTGTACGAGGTGTCACTGGAGAATTCGATCCCCGTGATCCACTTCGCCCACTTGTAGCCCCACTTGCTTTCAGCGACGAGCATGAACGGGAATCCACGCTCGGGTGGGATGGTCACGCCGTTCATCTTGTAGGCCATGATGATGTTGTTGTCGCGGAAGTACTCGATTGGGAGGGAGGTCGTGTAGCCGTCGGCGGCGGAGAAGATGAGCACGCGAGCGTCCGGCGAGGGCTGCGCCTCGTCGATCAGGTCTTGCACGCGCACACCCTCCCACAGTATCTTCACGCTCCACCCGTCGACGCAGTTCAGCGTTACCACTTTCTGGTAGGGTGTGTGGTTGCCTACAACCTGGTCGTAGGTGTAGCTACCCGGGTTTGCGACGAGTCCGCTGATCTGCAGCCGGTACGTGTCCTTGTCCACGTACTGGGGGCCTTTAATGGAGTTCTCGTAGAAGTCGTTTATCGATGACAGCTTCTCACCCTGATATTCGCGCACCTCGGCTGAGGGAAGCTGGACGGGGGTGGCCTTCTGCCGGGGGAACAGAACGATCGAGGCGATCGCGGCGCCCAGAAAGCCAACCGCGAGGATGACTAGAAGAGCGATTTTCACCCGAAGGCCCTCCTTGATTCAACAAGCGCTTACTGTTCTTATTGTACGCTCCATTCGCCTCGGAAAGCACTGGTGAGGGTCCGCAAACAGGCAGAAAGGGTGTTGTTCTTGTTCTCACCACTCGAACTGCACTGCGCGGGGTCGGCGCGACGAGCCCGGACGGGCAGGCTCCGCGAGGAGCCCAGACGGGCGAGCGCAACCTGCCTACCGGCAGGCAGGCAAGAACGCGATCATCGCACATTGCACTGCTGTCACGAAGGTGCCATGGAGACCCAACGCGGGTGACACGAAGTCGTCGCGGTCCGCACTTAACCCGGTTAGAATCGTCGACATGCTGTGCGGCAAATGGGTCTGGGTGTGGAACTGGCGACGCTGCCTCGACGGCGATGCCATCGCTATCGCCCGCAGGCTGAAGGACGCCGGCTGCCACGGCGCCATCGTCAAGAGCGACGACGGCGGCCACGCGTTCGACCAGGGGCGTCCCGTCTCGGAGATCGTCCAGTCGCTGCAGGAGGAAGGCCTCATGGCCGGCCTCTGGGGCTACGTCTACGGCTGCGATAGCCCGACGGTCATCTACGGCGATCTCAAGTACACGGCGTCGGAGGAGGCGGGCGTCGCGGCGCGGTTCATCACGGAGCGGCCGAGCGCAGCGTATCGAGGGCCCGACCTCTACGTCATCGACGTCGAGGCGGAGTACGAGCGCCAGCCCGCCGATCCCGCGGCTACTGCGGAACGCTATCTGTCGCAGCTCCGCGCCGCCGTTGGCGCCGATTTCCCGCTCCTCTACGCGCCACTGCCGCAGCCCGACTACCACCGTTCCCTGCCCTATCGCGCGTTCCAGCGGCACTGCCAGGCTGTCATGCCGCAGGCGTACCACAACGCAATGCAGGTGTCGCCGGAGCAGGCCATCGCGCTCTGCTACGACGCCTTTGCGGCGGAAGGACTTGTCGAGCTGCCGCTAGCGCCCGCCGGCGGCGCCTACGGCTCGGTGACGCCGGACGAGCTGACGCGCTGGGCGAAGGCCGCCCTCGAACGCGGCGCGACGATGCTGTCCTGGTGGAGCTTCGAGCACATCGAGAGCGACTGTCCGGCGCTCTGGGACGCCATCGCCGCCGTCGATCTCCCTGGAAAGGATACGAACGTGGACGACGAAACGAAGAAGACTGCCGACGCCAACGCCTTCCGACAGCGCATCGCCGGGCTCATCCTGAGCGGCGATCCCGATCTCGCTGACCGCGCCTTCAACGAGCTGCAGTACGTCCGCGCGCTGGCCGGTCAGGCTGTGGCGGCCCCGGGCGACGCCAAGGCCCCCGCCTCGGGCAGGTAGAAGCGTCCCCTTCGCAAGCTGGACTGGGCGCAACGCCGTCCTGTAAGATACGGGAGTGCGGCTTCCCCGCGCCTGATTCGCCCGAATATCCCCTTGGCGCGAAGCCCAGGAGCAACGGATGAAGATTGCTTTCATCATGTACCAGGGGAATATGTTCTCCGGCGGGCAGGGGATCTATACGTACTACCTCACGCGCGAGCTCGCCCGAATGGGCCACGAAGTGCATGTCATCGCCGGGCCGCCGTACCCGCAAGTCGACGAGGCCGTCACTCTTCACAACGTCAAGACCGAGAGCTACTGGAGCCTCTACCACAATCGCCGCGACTTCATGCACGAGCGCCATCCGCTCACTCACTTCCATCCCGTCAACTTCTACGAGTTCGCGTCGACACGCATCGCGCTCTCCTCGCTTCTCCTGACCTTTAGCGTGCGCGCCTACGTCAAGATCAAAGAGTTGATGCCGGAGACGCAGTTCGACATCGTCCACGACAATCAGACGCTTAGCTACGGCATTCTCATGATGAAGTCGCTGGGCCTGCCGACCGTCGCGACCATCCATCACCCGCTCTCCGTCGACCTGCGCAACAGCATCCTCCAGTCGCATTCCATCTACGAGATGGCGCGTCGCTATCTGTGGTTCCCCTGGATCATGCAGGAAGTGACCGCGCGACGCATGGACCGCATCATCACGGTCTCGCAGAACACGACCCGCGCCATCGAGCGCATGTTCCACGTGCCGCGCGACCTCATGATCTGCGTCTACAACGGCATCGACACCGAGCGCTTTCGTCCCTTGCCGGAGATTCCCGAATCGCCGAACACCATCCTCTTCAACACTAACTCCGAGGACCGCAACAAGGGCGCCGTCTACCTTTTCGACGCGCTGCGCATCCTGCGCGACCAGCAAGTGCCCTTCCACCTGATCATCGTTGACAACGACCGCAAGAGCCTGAAGCTGGCGCCGGAGCTCGTGCGGCGCTACGGCCTCAGCACCCAGGTTACCTTCATCGGGCGCGTCTCCAACGAAGAGCTGCTGGAGCTTTACAATCGCGCCACCATTCTCGCCTCGCCGTCGCTGTACGAGGGGTTCGGCCTGCCCGCCGCCGAGGCGATGGCCTGCGAGAAAGCGGTTATCGCGACGACGGCGCCGGCCTTCCCGGAGGTGATGGAGCACGGCAGGACCGGCTGGCTGGTAGCTCCCGCCGACGGGCCGGCGCTGGCCGAAGGCATTCGCATGCTCCTCGAGAACGAGGATCTCAGGCGGCGGCTGGGGAAGGCGGCCCGCCAGAGCATCATCGAGCGTTTCAACTGGCGTACGAACGCGGAGCAGGTCCTCGCGGTGTACGAGGAGGCAATAGCCAAGCGGAGGGGATGAGCCACGTCGGACAACATCGTCAGCGTTGACTTCCGCCGGCACCTCCCGATCCACGCCGGCGACCTCGTCCTCGACGTCGGTTGCGGCGAGGGCCGTCATACCAGCGAAGCCTGTCACTGGCCGTGTCGCGCCGTCGGCGTCGACCTCAGCATGAGCGACCTCCGGAAGGCGCAGAGCCTGCTCAAATATCAGATCGCGGCGCACGAGATCGTCGGGCGGCCCGACCTGATCGCCGTGGATGCGCAGAACCTGCCCTTCCGCGACGGCGTCTTCGACAAGATCGTCTGCACGGAGGTGCTGGAGCACATCCCGGACGACAAGGCCGGCATCCGCGAGTTGGTGCGCGTTCTGAAGCCGGGCGGACTCATCGCTATCAGCATTCCGAACTACTGGCCGGAGATAGTCTTCTGGACCATCTCATGGGGCTACTGGCACTCGCTGGGCGGGCACATCCGATTCTACCGCCCGGGCGAGATGGCGGCGGCGCTGACGGAGAACGGCCTTGATATCTACGCGCAGCGGCTGCGCCATACGGTCCAGACCGTCTACTGGTTCTTCCGCTGCGCATTCGGCATCCGCAACGAGAACTTCGTGTTTACCAAGAGCCTGCAGAAGCTGATGCAGTGGCAGTACCGGCGCCGCCTGCGCCTGCTGGAGTCGCTGGAAGCGCTCGTTAACCCGGTGTTGGGCAAGGACCTTGTCTTCTATGCAAGAAAGCCTCTCGACTAAGCTGAAGGCGCTTTCGGACAGGACGCCGCGCGTGCCGCGGCCGCCGGCCTATCGCTATCGTGCGAACGGCCACAACGGCAACGGCGCCATGTCGCGACTCGACACCGTCGACCTCGATTTGTTGGGCCTGCGCGCCGGCGACCGCCTTCTCGACGTCGGTTGCGGCACCGGCCGCCACGTCGTGCGTGCCTGCCAGAAGGAATGCCTGGTCGTCGGCGTCGACCGCGACGTCGACGAGCTGATGGCGCTCAAGTTCTTCGCTTACTGTCTGGCGTGCGAGGGGATGCTGCGCGCCCGCGCCAACGCCGTTGTCGGCGACGGCACCCGGCTGCCGCTGGCGGACGAATCGGTCGACCGCATCATTTGCACCGAGGTGTTCGAGCACGTTCCTGACGACCGAGCGCTTCTCACGGAGCTCAGCCGTGTCCTGCGGCCCGGCGGCACCATCGCCGTCAGCGTGCCCGACGGGCGTTCGGAGTGGCTGGTCTGGTCTGTCGCATCGCTCCAGCGAACGCCCGCCGGCGAGCACGTGCGTCGCTACCGTCGCGGCGAGATGGCGCGACTTCTGCGAGAGAACGGCTTCGAAGTATACGCGCAGCGCTTTCGCCACTCGCTGGAGACGCCGTACTGGCTGCTCCGGCTCGGCGCGGGCGAAGGAGGGGCGCGACGCAGCGCCTCGGCGGCCTGGAAGGGCTTTCTCGACGCCAGGTCGGCGGGCGGCTCGCGGATGCTGGCGCGCCTGGAAAGCGCCGGCAACCTCTTCCTGCCGAAAAGCGCCGTACTATATGCGCGCAAATCCGGGGAGGCGATACGGTGCGAATAGCGTTCATCGTCTACCAGGGCAATCCATCCTCCGGCGGCCAGGGCGTATTCACGTACTACCTGGGCCGCGAGCTGACGCGCCTCGGCCACGAGGTGCACGTCATCGCCGGGCGGCCGTACCCGGAGGCGGACCCCGCGGTCCACATGCACCGGCTGAAGACGTTCCGCGTCTGGGACCTGATGGACGACGTCAACGAGTACCGCTTTCGCACGAACCCGGCCTTGTTCTTCAATCCCTTCAACTTCTACGAGATGGCCTCGACGCGGATTTCTCTCGGCTCGCTGCTGTTCACCTTCAGCCTGCGCGCTTACAAGAAGCTGAACGAGCTGTCGCGGGAGCAGCCGTTCGACATGGTGCACGACAACCAGACGCTCAGCTACGGTATCCTCCTCATGAAGGCGAGAGGGCTGCCGGTCGTCGCCAGCATCCACCACCCGCTGACCATCGACCGTCGTAACCGGCTGCTGCAGGTGAAGAACGTCTACGAGAAGGCGCTGGCTTTCCTCTGGTACCCGTGGGTGATGCAGGACTACACGGCCCGCCGCCTGGACAGGATTATCACCTGCTCGGAGAACTCAGCGGTGACCATACAGAACGAGGTCCACCTGGCACCTGGCAAGCTGCAAGTCATCCACTACGGAGCCGACACCGACGCTTTCCGGCCGCTGGAGAACGTGGAGAAGGAGCCGAACAGCATCCTTTTCGTCGGCGACTCCGAGGACCGCAACAAGGGCGCGCGCTACCTTCTCGACGCTCTGCACACGCTGCGGCATCGCCAGGAGTTCAAGGTCACTTTCGTCGACCACCGGCCGGCGTCGCACCTGAAGACAGTCCAGCGGGCGATGAAGCAGTACCGGCTCTACGGCCACATCCAGATCCTGCCGCGGGTATCGATAGAGGAGCTCGTGCGACTATACAACCGCAATCAGATACTCGTTTCGCCGTCACTGCACGAGGGCTTCGGGCTTCCCGCCGTGGAGGCGATGGCCTGCGGCGTCCCGGTGGTCGCGACGCGCGCCGGCGCCCTTTCGGAGATTATCGAAGACGGCGTTACGGGCGTTCTGGTGCCGCCGGCCGACGCCGACGCGCTTGCGCAGGCGTTGCGCCGTCTTCTCGCCGACCCGGAGCTTTGCCATCGGATGGGACAGGCCGGCCGCGAGCGCGTCCTCAAGAACTTCACCTGGCGCCGGACCGCGGAGCGCATGGCGCAGGTCTACGAGGACGTCCGTCGTGAGGCGGTGGAGAGGCGGCGGGCATGAGGGTCTGTTTCCTTCTCCACCAGGGCAAGATGAGCTCCGGGGGTCAGGGCGTCTATCTCTCCAATGTCACGAGGGAAGTGGCGGCGCTGGGCCACGAGGTGCACGTAATGGTGGGCCCGCCGTACCCGGACATCGCGCCCGGCGTCACGATGGAGGGGATCGAGACGTTCAGCCTTTTCGACGTGTACGGGACGTTCGGCGACCACTTCCGGCGTCGCAGCCATCCGCGCGACTTCCTGCGTCCGCTGAACTTCTACGAGATGGTCACCTCTCGCGCGGGAATGTTCTCGGGCATGTCCGCGTTCAGCATCCGCGCCTTCGACCGGCTGCGCGAGATACAGCCAGAGCGCCGCTTCGACATCATCCACGACGTGCAGGTGCTCGGCTACGGGACGCTGCTGACGCACATGTGCGGCCTGCCTGTCGTCGCCAACGTGCATCACCCGCTGGACCTCGACCGCCGCAATGCCGTCATCCAGGCGAGGACCCCTCGCGAGAAGGTCCGCTGGATCATCTTCTACCCCTTCTGGATGCAGCATGTTGTGGCGCGGCGGCTGGACCGCATTATCACCGGCTCGCACAAGTCCGCCGCGTCGGTGCGGGAGGCGTTCGGGCTGCCGGCGCAGCAAATCGAGGTGATCCACGACGGCGTCGACACCGAGGTGTTCCGGCCGCTGGACGACGTCGAGAAGAATCCGAACGAGATCCTCTTCGTCGGCAACTCCGACGACCGCAACAAGGGCGCGCGCTACCTCATCGAAGCGATGCGCCTGCTGCGCGACGAGGACCTTCACCTGACGTTCGTCGACAAGGCGAAGGGGGCGCTGGAGCTTGTGCCGCGGCTGGTCCGGCGCTACGGGCTGGGGGCCAAGGTCACGTTTACCGGCCGCGTGAGCACGGAGCAGTTGGTTCGGCTTTATAATCGGGCGCAGATACTCGTGTCGCCGTCGGTTTACGAGGGGTTCGGGCTGCCGGCGGCGGAAGCGCAGGCCTGCGGGACGCCGGTTGTCTCCACGACGGCGGGGGCGTTGCCGGAGGTCGTCGAGCACGGCGAGACGGGCTGGCTGGTGCCGCCCGCGGACGCGCACGCGCTGGCCGAGGCGATTCGACGGGTGATGGCGGACGCGGAGATGCGGGCGCGAATGGGCGCGGCGGGAAGGGAGCGAATGGTGCAGCGCTTCACGTGGCGGGAGACCGCCCGCAAGACGGTGGCGCTATATGAAGAGGTGCTCGCGAACCGTCAGGCCTTCACTCCGGCGCAGGCGGCTCCAGCGGCGTTGTGATGAGGGCGCGGCCGATCCAGAAGGCGACGTAGAGCGCGCCCAGGAAGCCGACGATTACGGGCATCGCCAGAGCCCAGTAGCTCTTGCGCAGCACGCCGACGAGGAAGACGAGCCCGGCGATGATGCTGCCGCCGCAGATCGCCGCTCCATACATCTGAGACCGCTCCCGGTAGCTATTCCATTCCACGGTAAAGCCTCCGCTGTCGAACTGAGGGGAAGAGAGTCTTCTTTCGATGCAGACGTATTTATAGCAGCAATCGGCCTGCCTGTCAAACGAGGCAATGCGGCGGCGTCAGGGAACGAAGCCGTACAGTCGATCAACGCGCATGTCCGTCAGTTGCTGCTGGCCCGTGCCGTCGGTTCTCACGCGGTAGACAAACCCATTCGAGGTCTTGACGTAGTAGACCCAGGAATCGTCGGGGGACCAAGCGACGGGCGGATAGGATTCGCCGGCTCTTGCGTCCTCTGCAACGGACCACGCTGTGGCTGTCGGTACGTCGACAATGTAAAGCCTCCACTTCCCTGAATCGCCTCCTTGGACCGCGATCTTCGTGCCGTCGTTAGACCAGACCGGCGAAGCGTCCCACTGTTGAGAACCTTCGATGTCGATAGTGCTCGACGCGCCGCTAGCGAGATCTTTTACCGTTAACGTGTTGCTGCCGGACATGAACGCTTCGCTGTTGCCGTCCGGCGACAGGCAGGAGAATTGGTCCGGGCCGTTGATGCAGCTTCCAGTGACCCCAGTCACCGTTGGTTGGTTGGGAGGCGTATTCTGCGTGGACAGCTTGTCGAGCCGGCCCCGTTCTGAGCCGTCCGGTGAGATCCACCAGACACCGGCTCGCCGCTTTGTGCTCGATGCGAACACGGTCTGCTCGCTGTCTGGAGACCACGTGATGCCAGTGTTGTCAACCGGAAAGGCGAGGTCCCTTGATTCTCCGTCACCGGTGTCCACCACACACAGCGTAGACTCAAAGGTCATGGGCACTCTGGAAGTGTAGGCAATCTTATCGCTGTCCGGTGACCAGGAAGGGTCCTCGACAAAGTTGGTGGTGCTTGCCACGGTGCGGCTGCTCGCGTCCGCCAGTGAGACGATATCAATCTCATCACCTTTCGTGGCGATGGCCTTTGAGCCGTCAGGTGCTATGGATAAGGCGTGAACGTTCGCGATCGTTCGGGCGCTCCCGTCGGTCGGTGAGACCGCCACGATCTCGTTCGACGTCATCGAAAGAATCTGTGAACCGTCGGGGGACCACTGAGCTTTGGCGACGTCTTGGGGCAGTGTGCGGAGATTGCTGCCATCGGCGTCAATTATCGAAAGGCTGGTGCTCGGAAGACTGCTGCGTTCGTCACCATTCACAAAGAGAATCTCGTTCCCGTTGGGTGACCACGTTGGGGACTGTAACATGGTCGGAGAGCCCTGTATAAGAGTGCGTACTAATCCACCGTGGGCGTCAACGACCGACAGGGAGCAAGAACTGAAGGCGTCAGGGGCATGTGGATCAAAGCTGCACTGGCAAAGAACCAGATTCTGGCCGTCCGGCGACCAGTCGACTGGATTCCCGCACGCGTTTTTCTCGGAAATGGGGGCGGCGTCGGAACCGTCTGCGTTGCTTGTCCAATAATCCCCGTACACCTGATGACCAGCCTGAACGTAAAGAATCCGCCCCCGCGAGCTCCATGAGACGAACTCCGCCGTACGCGGATCGCTAGCATAGTCTCCTGACTGCGCGTCGGCCGCCACCAGGCGCACGTTCGACCCGTCCGACGACATGACGTAGAGGCCGTTCGGCTGACCGTCATCCCGGAAACGGCTGGAAAAAGCGAGCAGCTTGCCGTCGGGTGAAAAGCCGCCGAGGCGGTCTGCCTCAGGCGAGTCGGTGAGCTGAGTCAGGCCGCTTCCATCGGGGCGGATGGAGTACAGATTGGGCGAATAACCGTAGGAGGATAGGTAGATGAGCGAGCCTCTGGGGGCACCCGGGACGGCCGCGGAGGTTGGCGCGGGAGTCGGACTGGCGGGCACGGGAGAAGGGGTGCCGGTAGGCTGCGGCTTGTCGGACTGCTGATTGCAGGCAGCGGATACGAGCAGCGTCAGCGACGTGAGCGCGGCGAGAAGTAGAAAAGGTCTTGTCATGGCCTGCCTCCTGGACTCCAGGCTAGCGGCTCGCCGGGCTGAAAGCTGGACGATTCGCTGACGTTTCCCCTGCGCTTTTCTTACGGATGATACGCCTTCGCTTCGCCCGCTTCCAGCCGTCAGAGCCTCGACACCTCGGGCGAGCGCCGCTAGAATAAGGCAGGCCTCCCGCCCAATCGCAGCGCGGAGAGGCACGCCGCCGCAAGGAGGTTGCTCCGTGCCAACAGCGCTCATCACCGGCATCACCGGCCAGGACGGCTACTACCTCGCTGAACACCTGCTCTCCCAGGGCTACCAGGTCTACGGCCTCATCCGCGGCCAGAACAACCCCAAGCGCCTCGTCGTCGAGCAGACGCTGCCGGACGTGGAGATCGAGCTCGGCGACCTGCTGGATCAGACGTCGCTAATCAGCGCCGTCCAGAAGGTGCAGCCGGACGAGATCTACAACCTGGCGGCGATAAGCTTCGTGCCGCTCTCCTGGAACCAGCCCGAGCTTACCGGCGAGATAACGGGCCTCGGCGTGCTGCGGATGCTGGAGGCGATCCGCATCATAACGGGCGCCAGCCCGTCGCGCACGGGGAGCGCCAGCGGCATCAGGTTCTACCAGGCGTCGAGCAGCGAGATGTTCGGACGCGTCGCGGAGACGCCGCAGAACGAGAACACTGGCTTCCGGCCGCGCAGCCCCTACGGCGTCGCCAAGGTCTACGGACATTACATAACGGTTAACTATCGCGAGAGCTACGGCATCTTCGCCTGTAGCGGCATCCTCTTCAACCACGAGTCGCCGCGACGGGGGCCGGAGTTCGTGACGCGGAAGATCACGCAGGCAGCGGTCCGCATCAAGCTGGGCAAGCAGCACGAGCTCCTTCTCGGCAACCTCGACGCCGAGCGCGACTGGGGCTACGCCGGGGACTACGTCCGCGCGATGCACATGATGCTGCAGGCGCCGGAAGCGGATGACTACGTCATCGGCAGCGGCGGGTGCCACCGGATCAGTGAGTTCGCGGAGCTGGCGTTCAAACGGCTTGGCCTCGATTGGCGCGACTACGTGCGCAGCGACCCGAAGTTCATCCGGCCGGCGGAGGTGGACCACCTGTGCGCGGACTCGACGAAGGCGCGGACGAAGCTGGGCTGGAAGCCGGCGGTGTCGTTCGAGGGGCTGGTGGAGATGATGGTGGAGTCGGACCTGAAGGCGGAGTCCGGCTCGTAGTCGCTTGCTCCCGGGGTTGTTCCTGGCTCCTATCTGCGTGAGGGGAGAAGTTCACAATTCTGCAGGTTGAAACCTGCAGCGTTTGCGGATGACGGGTTGGATTGGGCCGTTCGGCAACCCGAACGGCCACGAAACCACGCAGCTACTGGCAGCGACTCGTGATGTTACGTCGATTCTCCATGTCGCCTTCGTGACGGCAGTGTAAGGTGCGCTGGTCGCGTTCAGGTTGCGCGATGCGCTCTGCGCATCGGGGCGGCACCACGTCGCTCCTCTAGTATGCGCTCCGCTTGAGGCCGAAGAACGCCGCAACCGCCGCAGTGGCCCCGCCGCGACCGGCCGCGTGGCGCCCTCGCGCATCGGCGTGCCGCACTTTCGACAGAAGGTGGCGCTATCCGCCATCTGGATGGCGCACTGTGGACAGAACATGGAGGTTCATTCCCGTAGTCGGGCGCCGCTATTGGGTGCAACCGGCCGAATCGCCTTCGAAGACGACGACGAAGTAGTTCTTGCCGTCCTGGGTGAATGCCGCGCCCGCGCCCATTCGCGTGAAGCAGCGGCCGGTGATGACTGTCATATGCGTCGGGCTGTTGCGCCACATGGAGAGGGCCATGTCCGCCGTCGAAGCCGACGGGGCATCGTCCCAGGCCATTATCTCGCCGGTCCAGCCGGGAGTGATGCCAGCCCGCTGCATCAGACAGCGTGCGGGGCAACCGTCCGGCGGCGAATGGGAGAAGTAGTTGAGGGTCGCCATGTCCTGCGCGCGGTCGCGGGCGATGGCGGCAAGCTGCGGGTCGGCGGTCAGGGGCGGAAGGCCCGCCTGGGCGCGGATCTGGTTGACGCCCTGACCGATGGCGTTCTCGACCTGCGTCTGAACGGTGCAGCCGCTGCTGAGAAGGGCGAAAGCGAGCGCAACGCCAACCAGTAGCAACGCGACGAATCGTGGAAAACGTGGGGAGAGGCCGACACGGCCGGTCCGCCTCGCTGGGAGAGAGTTCCCGCTTGCGATGTTCCGCATCCCTGCGCCTCCGCTTCCGCATCTGCAGGTCATTCTAGCCGGAGACGACGCATCCGGCAACCCTCTTCGGCGGAGCCCTCGTCGCGCCTCGTAGGGTCAAATGCACTATACTGAGGCGCGACCGATAACGCGACGAATCGGAAGGAGACAACGATGGAATTCGAGCAGCTCGAGGTGCGCAGGGAGAACAAGGTCGCCGTCTGCGCTATTCGCAATCCGCCGCGCAACCTGATGAACAGCCGCACGGTGCGAGAGCTGGAGGCGCTTGTACAGGAACTCGAGGCCGACGACTCGGTGCGGGCCGTCGTCTTCACCGGCGGCATCGATGGTATTTTCATCACCCACTACGACGTCTCTGAGCTGTCGGAGATTCCCGGCAGGAAGGCGCCGGCCGAGCCAGTGAGGGCCCCGGATATGCCGTTTCATCATCTGATGCTACGCCTGCAGAGGCTGCCGAAGCCGATCATAGCCGCCATCAACGGGCAGTGTGGAGGCGGCGGCTGCGAGTTCGCACTCGCCTGTGACCTGCGCATCATGGCCATCGGCGACTTCGGCATCGGCCAGCCGGAGGTGAACGTGGGCATAATACCCGGAGGCGGCGGCACGCAGCGGCTGCCCCGGACAGTCGGCGGGGCGAAGGCGCTGGAGATGATGCTGCTGGGCAAAGTGGTCGGCGCTGAGGAGGCGGAGCGAATCGGGCTCGTCCACAAGGCGGTGCCCGCCGCCGACTTCATGCCGGCCGTGATGGCGCTGGCTCAGAGGCTGGCCCGCGGCTCGCCTATCGCGCAGGGCCTGATCAAGCGCTGCGTCTACGAAGGGCGCGACGTGCCACTGGAAGACGGCCTCCAGATCGAGTGGGAAGCCTTCAACAAGGCGCTTCGCAGCGAGGACGCCCGCGAGGCGATGAAGGCCTATCTCAAGGGAGAGCCGTACGAGTTCAAGGGGCGCTGACCTCTTCGCGTCGCGGCCGCTTTCCTGTCATCTTCCGTACTGGTCGCTGCCCCGTGTACCATTACTTCAGACGATCGATGCCGGAGGAGCCACGGATGAAGCTGAAAGTGCCAGAATTGATCTGGGACGGCGGCGGCGAGCGCGAGCTGGCCTTCCCCGACGACTGGGACGTCCACTTTTGCCCCTCGCGCGGCTGGGAGCGCCCGGCGCTGGACGGCAAGGCGATCCGCAAGGCCTTCGCCAAGCCTATCGGCGCGCCACGCATCCGCGATCTTGCGCGCGGGAAGAGGGAAGTCGTCGTCATCTTCGACGACATCACGCGACCGACGCCGATCTACCAGATTGCGCCTTACGTCCTGGAAGAGCTGCGTCAGGCGGGGATCGCCGACGAGCAGGTGCGCTTTGTCGTCGCCTCCGGCACGCACGGGGCGCACGATAACGGCGCGCTGCGCGCGAAGCTGGGCCAGGAGATACTGGAGAGGTACTTCGTCTTCCAGCACAACCCTTATGAAAACTGCGTTTCGGTCGGCGCGACGCGGCTGGGCACGGCGCTCGCGGTCAACCGCGAGGTCATGTCCTGCGACCTGAAGATTGGCATCGGCTGCATCCTGCCTCACCCGCAGGCCGGCTTCGGTGGCGGCGGCAAGCTCATCCTGCCGGGTATCGCTCACATCGACAGCGTTGATCGCTTCCATCACTCGATTGACGGCAGAGCGCAGGAGACGATCGGCCTGGGCAACTGGGGCGAAAATCCGATGCGACAGGAGACGGAGGATGCCGCGCGACTGGCCGGACTAGACATAACGGTGGATGCGCTGTTCAACGGCCGCTGCGAGGTGACGGACCTGATGGTCGGTGACCCGGTGCTGGCGCACCATGAGGGCGTGGGCCGGGCGAAGGAGGTCTACGCAACTGAGGTCGTGCGCGAGGCCGATATCGTCGTCACCAACGCTCACGCCAAGCCGAACGAGGCGATGATCGCGCTGGCGATTGCGCTGCGTTCCGTCAAGCCGTCAGGCAGCGACATCGTCCTCATCATGGACTGTCCGCGTGGACAGGTCGTGCATTACCTGATGCGTCGGTTCGGCAAGGAGTACGGCGGCAGGCAGTACACGACGCACGGCGGCCTTCCTCAGCAGTTCCGCGTTATCGTCCTCAACCCGCAGCCGGACCTGACCTGCACAGACCTGGTCCTCGACCCTGGCAGCGTCATCTGGGCGAAGGACTGGTCGCAGGTGATGCCGCATCTGCGGGAGCGCTTTCCGCGCGAGGCCCGCGTGGCCGTCTACCCGGACGGCACGGCCCAGTACCCGGTTCCCCCTTAGCAGTCAGTTGCACGCCTGGCCCGACTGCTTGGAGACGATCAACATGTCGATACTGTTCAGTTTCCCGTCCTTGTTGAGGTCGAGGTCAGCGTTGTAGGGTATCAGATGAAAGGCTGCCTTGGCTTCGATTAGCAGATCGACCACGTTGACACGCTTGTCGCCGTTGACGTCTGCGATCTCGACGTTGTCGGGGCAGCCGTCGGAGTCTGTGTCTTTCATCAACGGCGACGTGCCCCAACCCTTGACCTCGACGCCGTCAGTGATGCCGTCACCATCCGTGTCCGGATTATGGGGGTCGGTGCCGAGGAGCGCTTCGATGTTGTCGGGCAGGCCGTCCTTGTCGCTATCATTCACGCCAAGCTTCGGCTTGCTCGCCGCGTTGTTGGGGTCGGTGCCGACGAGGCATTCGTAGCCGTCGACTACCGTGTCGCCGTCGGTGTCCATCTTCGTCGGATCTGTCGGCCCGGAACCACAGCCGACGTCCTCGCCCGGTACGCCCAGCGGGCTCGTGCCGGTGTTTAGCATCATGTCATTGTCTATGTCCGGGTCGCAGGCGTCGCCGAGCCCATCTCCATTGGGGACGGTCATGTCGTCGCCCGGGACGTATGGGCCGTTGTCGATTGGTTTGGCGTCCGTGTTGAGCTGGTCCGGGTTGTAGACGTTCGGACAGTTGTCGGATATGTCGGGCACACCGTCGTGATCGGTATCCGGAGGCTGGCATATGCCTCCCGCGGCGACGGCGGCGGCGTAGGCGTCGAGACGGCCGGCGCCGAAGGTGTTATCCATGCCGGGGTTACCGAGATCGACCGCATTGTTCAGAATGAGGTTGCGAAGCGTCATGCGATCTGCCAGTGGGTTGTCGCCGGGCTCTCCCGCCTTGAGGTCCGGCCTGCATTGCAGCAGCAGCGCGGCGACACCGGCGACGTGGGGCGCGGCGGCAGACGTCCCGAAGAACGTCTTCCCGAAGCCGCCTGAGCCCGTCACGTGCACGCCGTCGATTCCCGTGATGTCTGGCTTCGTACGGCCATCTTCCGTCGGTCCGCGGCTGCTGAACGTTTCGATCGTGTCGTTCCCGGGATCAGAGGCGGCAATCGCGCCGACAGAAATCACGCCGCCTCCAGCGTCGTTCTCGCATACTATGCTGCTCTGAGTGGTGTTGAAGTTGTGATACGCGCTGGTTCCCGGCAGCAAACGACGGACCGTTGGGTTAATGAACAGGTCGAGATTACGGGGTAATCCGGAGCGCTTCACTACTGCGATATCGAAGTAGCCGGCTGGACCGATGTTTTCGTATCCTAAATGCTCCTCGGGATTGGCGTTGCCGTCCTGGACCTGCTCGCTTGAGGCGACCGGTGTGCCGGTTGGTTGACCGTTCGGCCCCTCGGAATAGAGGTAGAGGTTGTAGTCGTTGGAAGACGCTCCCCAGGGGTCGTCCCACTCAAGCGCGATCGTAGTCGTATCGTCCGTTTCCATCCAGATCGAATCAAAGGGAGACGGTTGTGAGCCGCGAGCCTCGGTAGTGTCGCCTGTCATCTGAAACTCGTGCCAGCCGGCATAGGACCCGCCGTAGTCCGTGAACTCGCCCTCGTAGTGCTGCAGAGCCATGTTCCCCGCGGCCGTGGAGTACTGCCTTATGGGATTCAGAGGATCGTTCAAGGCAGTCGACGTGTTGGTTGAGATATAGCTGCTTCCGTCGTAGGGGCCGGCATTGAAGAAACCTATGTCGTCGACAACCACGTCGGTGTGCTGTGCAAGGCAGTTCACGGTCCAGTCGAAGTCCAATCCCGTGCAGCCTCCCCCCGGGCCGCAAAAGTACCCGAACCACAGCTCGGCGTCGGGGGCGATGTCATGGATGATCTCCATCATTGCGGTACCCTCGGACCCGCCTTGACCGGGATAGCCGAATATCCACCAATCGCCGCCCTTGGTGAGCGCGTTGCAGGTTCTGATTTCGACGGATGGCGGAAGATCGCCGCTGGCCTGGGCGTCGGTCATGCCGTCCACGCCATCCGAGATCACGCCCACCCGCACTCCGGCGCCGGTTACGCCGAGCGTGTTCCTGACCAAGTCCGCCCGAATTACGGCGTCCCCCTGCGTCATCGCTGAACCGCTCTCCACAAACCCGTAGTCAGGCAGTCTCACCTCGTTGACCGCTCCGAGGCCGGCTATGGCGTCCAGTTTGTCAACCGGGGCCATTCCCTGGACGATCCCTGACTTGCTTTCGACCGTTTGCACTGTGACGCCTGCATCCTGCAGAGTCTTCAAGAAGGTAAGGTCTACCTGGTCTGCTTCGACGTACACCTGAACTTGCTTGCCTTCCGAATCGAGGTGCATTAGACCGCCGCGAACGAGGCCGCCAAGGTCGGCCGGCAAATCGGCAGGCTGCACCGGCCCGCCCGCGCTGATGGCTACGTCGGACAGGCGTCCCAGGGCGGACTGAAGCTTGGGGTGACGGAAAAGGCCCGGCGGAGCAAGGGTCCTATTGTCTGCGGGCGGCGGATTAGGTGTGGATGTGCCGTCAGCGGCTACAGGCGATTGCAGGGGTGGCGGATTAGGCGTGGGTGTGCCGTCAGTGGATACGGGCGATGGCTGAGGCGCTGGGTCAGCGATGGCACCTGAGGTCGACTTCGTATGGAAAAGCCCGAGAGCGACGATACATGATGTAAGCGCCAGCACGACAAGGATAGTGAACGGATTCGAACCGTGGTGTTCGTCCATCAACGGCCTCGGTTTGCCGATCGTTGCCGGGGAATCCAGAGGGAGGCGGGCGCTCTGTCTTGCCGATAGTCTACTTCATTCACGCGCTGCAAGCGCCAGCACGACAAGAATGGTGAACGGAGTCGAACCGTGGTGTTCGTCCATCAACGGCCTCGGTTTGCCGATAGTTGCCGGGGAATCGAGAGGAGGCGGGCGCTCCGTCCTGCCCGATAGTGTACTTCATTCACGCTATTTGTCAATCTGACGGGGGGCACCCGCGTGCTTGGGTACATCGCCTTTGCCGTGAAGGGGCATCGGCGTATCGTTCGAGGCGGGCGCGCTGGAGGGAATGGGCTGGCAAGCGACGTTGGTTGCGACACTTGCGCCGGTCTCCTTATCGGCTCTGTTCTTTTGAGCGCTTGTGGATGAATCGATCGGTCGCCGCCGCGAGCAGTGCTCCTGCTACCGCCAGCCCGCCGAAAACGAGCGCGTTCCCCGGGTGGGGGTTGGTTTTGTTGCCTTGCGGCTCAAGAATCGGAGGGTTGCAGCTCGGCTACGCCACCGACCGCAAGGGGGGTGGCCAACGGTTTCTTGTAAACCAGTATCCGGGCCCGGTTGTTGTCGCCGACGTACAGGTTGTCTTGATCGTCGAAGGAAGCGGACATCGCGAGGGAGTAGTAGTCCTTGAGAAAATCGTCGGGCGTGGTTGATGACGGGTCGAGCGGATTGCGATAAATGCCCGGGAACCAGCCGGGCCCCCACGCCCAGGGTTCCGCGACGACTCCGTGCGCACCGGGGTTCTTCGCCAATAAGGGTCGTAGCCGAGCACCATCTCGTTCTGGGAGTCGAATGCCGGCCTGAACCCTGCCGGTGACGTGGTCGCGGTCCAGAACACCTTTGACGCGAAGGTCCGCGGATCGCTGTCACTTGCGTAGATGACCTGGCTGTTATCGGACGGGAAGTTGGCGGCGTCGAACTCGAGCAGCCGCATGTTGCCGACGATTTCAAGCGCGTCGTCCGAGACGTACAGATCGCCAAACCTGTCGAGCGCAAGCGAACCCGGATCGCAGAGCATGTTTCCGGTTACGCCGGGGTCCTGGGCGTTCTTGAGGCCGCGGTTGCACTGAGTACCGGTCGAGCTCGTCTGGCCGAGAACGACGTCGACGAGCGGAGCCGTCAGCGGGTTTCGCACACGGAAGACGCGACTGCCATCGACCTGGCTGATCCAGAGAAACTGACTATCGCTGGTGGGCGCGAGGCCCCAGAGCTCGCCGTAAAAGCTAGGATTGTCGATGTTTCCACTTCCAGAGACGAGGCCTATGGGGAAAGTAATCTCCCTGACCGGAAAGTCCCCGCTTTTGACGGGCAGCGCATAGACGAGGACGCGCTGGCGATCATCACCACCCGTATACAGGCCGACCCAGAGGTAGCCCCCACTCGCGGCAACCGCGGTACAGCATTCGTAGTTGAAACTGGAGAATCCGCCAGCGGGGTCAATAGCATTCTGCGAATTGTTGTTTACGCGCCAGTTGAGATAGCCATTTGCAGCCTGGTAGTTCTGCATCGTTGCCGGGTTGGGGTTGTTCCAGAATATGAGACGCCCATGTTCGGCCGAGAAGAGCTGGCTGCTGACGCCGAGACTATTCGAAGGGCTCTTGGTCCACTGGACGCCGTCAACCCAGCCCGTAGAGTCTCGCGCGGTGGCTCGTGGCGTATCGTTGTCGAACAGGCGCACCGGCGGCTGAGAGTATGTGCCATCTGTCTGCTTGCGGAACACCACCACATCCTCCACCCAATCGTGCCCGGGAATATAGCCACCTCGTACTGAGACGAAGATGTCCCCCTGATTGTCGAAGCCGAGTGAGCCCGAGGGGTCATGCAAGGCTGCATCGGTGATCGATGTGATTGGCTGAGCGCTGCTCAGGTCTTTGTCCCAGAGTTGCAGCGTTTCGTCTCCCTGGTCGATGACCCAGATGCCCTGCCCAGCCGGGTCGATTTCCACGCCCGTAACAGCAAGGGCTTGCGGGCCGATGGACTTCGTGATGCTCGCGGATTTGCCGTTGTAGAACGACGGCTTGAAGATATCGACGCGGGCATTGTTGTGTTCGCCCACGTAGACCCACTGCTCGCCGTTGACCAGCATTACGCGTACGGCGTTGGGATCATGCATTTGGTTTAGGGCCGTCCCTGGGGCGCTTGAGGTGAAACCGGGCTGGCCGAGGACAAGGTCGGCGGTATGGGAAGGGTTGCCATCGGTGCCCACGGGGAAACGCAACACGCGGTTGTTGCCATTGTCGACCACCCACAGGGAGCCGTCCGGTCCGATGTCCACGCCGGCGGTCCAGTTGTTGGAATCGCCCCAATTGAAGTGAAACGACGTCGCGTCCGGCGTCGAGTTGCCCTTGTTGGGCGAGTTGTGGGTGAAGTCGTTTTGGCCCCACACGTCGTCGGCAACGCTGTCGCCTTCGCCGCGGGCGGTGTTGGTGCCGTAGGGGTTGTTGTATCTGAGGACGCGGTTGTTCCAGAAGTCGGTAACGAAGAGGTCACCCTGGCTGTTGATCGCCATGCTGGAGCCGGAACCGCTCTCGCCAGGGCTTATCGGCCATTCCTGAAGGCTGCAGAGGGAGCTGGCAGATGGCGGCGCTCTATCGGGGAAGCTCTGGTATCCAGAGTCGCCGTTGCAAGCTGCGGAGTTCAGGTCGGGCTGACCGAGAACCTTGTTGGCAGAGCACGGCGGGTCGTGATTGGGGTCTCGATTCAGGCAGGCGGCATCGAAACCGAGGATGCGATTGTCGCCGCCGTCCAAGACGTAGAACTTATTCTGCGCCCTATCCATGATAACCCCATGGGCGATGGCCACCTTGTCCGGCACAATCGGGCCAGGGTTGATTTCCCTGAAATCGGGTTGGCCCAGGACCGCGTCTGCCCAGAGGTCGCCTGCCTGACCCCTGACCGGTCCGCCCGGGTTCGCAGAGGCCAGCGGCGCATGCCCGTCTTCCAAGGCCACAGTTGCGATGAGGATGAACGAGACGAGTGTGAGGAGGGCAATAGCAATCCGTCTGGAAGTGAGGCGACTGATCATGGTCTTCCCTCCACGGGCGAGGTTGTCTGTAGGAGTTGGTGAGGCGGGGTCGTTTCGTGCCTAAGCCTACCACCTCTACACGATTTGTCAATATGCCTGCCGCTTGGACCGCCGCGTTCCTCCCGAGTTTCCCTGTTGGCCTGCG